>CABRBD010000016.1:0-91147 GCA_902469185.1 uncultured Collinsella sp.
GCCCGAGGCCGCGCCCGAGGCCACCGAGGCCGCATCGGAGCCCAATGACCGCCTGGCCGCCATGATGCGCCGCAGCGCCCGCCGCGAGGAAGCCTACGTGCCCACCTCGCAGCTCCGCCGCTTCACCCTGCCCGATTCGGCGCCCATCATGCGCCGCGTCATGGGCTTTCTGTCCGACCAGGCCCGCGCGCTCATCCATGCCGGCGTGTCGCGCGACCGCATCTGCATCGATCCCGGTCCGGGCTTTGGCAAGACGGCCAACGAGGACATCGTCATCCAGCGCGAGACTGCCAAGATGGCGTCACTGGGCTATCCGCTCATGTGCGCCGTATCGCGCAAGCGCTTTGTGGGCGCCGTCTCGGGCGTGACCGAGGCCGCCGAGCGCGATGCCGCTACGTTTGGCGTGTGCCTGGGCGCCATCCAGGCCGGTGCCAACATCGTGCGCGTGCACGACGCCGCGGGCTTTGCGCAGTTCCTGAACGGCTACTGGGCGGTTGCCAAGCCGCAGCCGCGCCGCGCGTTTGTGGCCGTGGGCTCCAACCTGGGGCATCGCTGTGACAACATCCGCGCCGCACGCGACATGATCGCCGAGATTCCACTCACCTGCGTGTCCAACTCCTCCAAGATCTACGAGAGCGAGCCGGCCTACGAGACGCGCCAGGACGCGTTTGCCAACGCCGTCATCGAGATTAAGACCGAGCTGGCGCCGTTGGTGCTGCTCGACGAGCTCATGAAGATCGAGGCCGAGCTGGGTCGCGACCGCTCCAAAAAGGCCAAGGCCAACGGTCCGCGCACCATCGACTTGGACCTGCTGTGGATGGACGGCGAGACCCACGGCGGCAAAAAGCTGCGCCTGCCGCATCCGCTGATCGGCGAGCGTGACTTTGTGCTGGTGCCGCTCGAGGATCTGATGCACGACCCGGCGCGGTTCTTCCGCTACAACGGCGTCGAGGTCAAGGAGCCCGAGGATCGCGTGGGCCATATCGTGGGCGAATTGGGGCGTATGTAGATGATCGAGATGAATGCTGTTGCCGCTGGCACCGAGCTCGACGCGGCGCGTGACGCGGGCCGCGAGGGCGTGTCCGCGGGCTGGTGCGCGTGGAGCGTGGGCGATGCTTCGCTGACGTTTTCGCTGGTTGTGCGCCCCGATGTGAACATGCATGCCTTCCACGGCCTGCCGTTTGTGGCCGCGATGGGCATGATGGACGCGCTCGTGGGCACGGCTTCGACGCCGGGGTTGGGCCTTGCCGGTAAAGTGGGTATCCAGTGGCCGAGCGATATCGTGTGCGGTGCGCCTGCGTTTGAGGCGTCGCTCGCGCGTGTTGCCGTGAACGGCGGTGCCGGTGCTGCGGGCATGTTTGCCGCGGTGACGGTTGATATTGAGCGTGCGGCGTTGGGTGAGCTTGGCGTGGATATGGCAGATGAGGCGCTGATCGAGGCATTGGCCGCCGCTGTGCTGGCCCGCGTTGACGCCTGGGCGGTTGCCGCCAACACGCCGCAGGGCGCTGCCGGCCCGCTGGCTCCGGTGCTGGGTGAGTACTTCGATATGGTGCCGCTGCTGGGTCGTCAGGTTGCGGCGGTGTCGCCCAACGGTTTGCCGCTTGCGGTCGGTGTGTTTGCGGGTCTAGACATCTGGGGCCGCGCGACCATCAAGACCGATGCCGGCGAGCAGGAGTTTCCGCCCGAGGCCGTACGGATTCGCGGACTGTAACGCGAGGCGCCCGCGCTCAAAGATAACGATGACAACAGAAGCTCTCCTCGGCACTGAACTGCACCCCAAAACTTGGACGGCTTAAATAAGAACTACGCCGCAAGGGACTGGCTCCGGAACTCCTCCGGGGTCAGTCCCTTCAGTTTAACCTGGCGCCTCCTCGTGTTCCAATGGACCACGAAGTCGTCGAGGTCCGCCTTGAAGGACTCGAAGTCCGGCCACGTCCTTCCACGGAAGAACTCGTCCTTCATGTGGCCGAAGACCTGCTCGGTGGCGCCGTTGTCGATGCAGTTGCCCTTTCTGGACATGCTCTGGACGATCCCGGCGTCCCTCAGCCTCCCGCACCGTGCGGCGTGCTGGTACTGCCAGCCCATGTCGCTGTGGAGCACCGGTTTCGCGCCCTCGGGCATCTTCGCCAGCAGCCGGTCGAGCAGCTCGGCCTGCTGCGCCATGCCCGGGCTGGTCGACGTCGACCACGCGACTATCTCCTTGCTGCCGAAGTCGTACACCGGCGCGAAGTAGGCCTTGCCCCAGGGCTGCTTGAACTCGGTGACGTCGGTGCCCATCTTCTGCCACGGCCCGTCGGCGGCGAAGTCGCGCCCGATGACGTTCTCGAACGTCTCGCCCACGACGCCCCTGTACGAGTTGTACCTATGGTAGTCGGTCTCGCGGCGGATGCCGCAGCGGACCCCCATCTCCCGCATCATCTTGAGCACGGTCTTGTAGGCTATGCGCGCGCCCAGCTCGGCGCGCAGGCACATGGCGACCTGGCGGTGGCCGCACCCGTTGGCCGTGCGCGAGAAGATCTCCGCCACCGCGCCCCGCAGCTCCGGGCGCGTCGGCCTGCCCGGGTGCGACAGCGCGTAGTAGTAGCTGGACCGGGCCAGGCCGGCGCACTCCAGCAGGCGCCCCAGCTCGTACCCCTCTTCGCGCAGGGCGCTCACGGCCTCGACCTTCGCCCTGGTCAGAGCCCGTCCCTCTCGACCAGGGCACGCAATTTTTTTAGGTAGGCCACCTCGGTCTCGAGCCTTCGGCAGCGCTCCTCGAGCTCCTGCTCGCGGGTGCGCGGCCTCGCCTTGGAACCGCTCGGCCGGCCCTTGGGCCTCGGGCGCAGGGCCTCCGCGCCGCCCCGGCGGTATAGCGCGCACCACTTCTTGAGCGGCGACATCGACATTATGCCGAACGCCGCCATCGCCTCGGTCTTCGTCATGCCGCCGTCGACGACGGCGGAGGCGGCGGCGACCTTCTGCTCGTATGTGTACCTGCCCTGCTTTCCGTCCATGGATAGCAGCACCTCGCTTCCGAACGACCGGTATACGTAGAGCCATTGTCTCACGGTGTCGCGCGGGACCGACAGCGCCTTCGCCGCCGATTTGTAGCCGTGGCCTCGCTCGAAGAGCTCGATCGCCGCCTTCCTGGCCTCGATGCCGTGCTTCACCCTCAAGTCGACACGCATAAAAAGCCTCCCATTTCTCATGTCCAAGAAATGGGAGGCAGTTCACACGCGCCGGGGAGGGTTTTCGCCTGTTTGGGGGATGAACCGCCAGCAGCCTATTCCTCAAAACCGAAAAATTTTCGGTTTTGAGGAATAGGACCAAAGCAGATTGTTATTTGGCAAGGTATATTCGATGTAAGCGCTATTCCTCAAAACTGAAAATTTTTCGATTTTGAGGAATAGCAAACATCGGGTGTAGGGAGGATGCCAATGAAGCTCATCAATAGGACGTCGTATATGGATACGCTGACGAGTCTTATCGGTGTGCCCGACATCAAGGTCATCACGGGCATCCGGCGCAGCGGAAAATCCAAGCTGCTCGAGTCCCTCCGCGATTACGTGGAGACCAACCTGCCTGATTCAAATGTCATTCATATCAACTACAACCTCGATGAGTTCGAGGACCTGCTCGAATATCACGCTTTGCTTGCTTATGTAAAAGAGCGTCGGGTGTCCGGCACGCAAAACTTTCTGCTTATCGATGAGGTTCAGATGTGTAGCGGCTTTGAGCGCGCAATCAACAGCCTTCACGCATCCGAGCGGTATGACATCTTTATTACGGGGTCAAATGCATTTTTGTTATCGAGCGACCTATCGACGCTCTTTACGGGGCGCACGTTCGAAATCGAGGTGTTCCCGTTCTCGTTTGAGGAGTATCGCTCTTACGACGGTAAGGGCGAGGTCGACCATGATTTTGATGAATACGCACATGCCGGCGGCATGTCCGGTTCGTATCCTTACCGAACGCAGGAGCAACGCTATCAATATCTCTCCAACGTTTTTAAAACGTTGATCGTGAGGGATATCGTGCAGCGGCATAACGTCAGAAACGAATCGGCGCTGCTGCGTATTGCTGACTACATGATGGACAACGTCTCCAACATTACGTCGGCTCGCAATATAACGGATAGCCTGAATGCAGATGGGCTAAAGATCACGAACAAGACGGTGGGCACATATATGGGGTATCTGTGCGACGCATTTGCCTTCTATAAGGTTCGACGGTATGACATTCGCGGCAAGAAATACCTCAAGAGCGGCGAGAAGTACTATCTGGCGGACCATGCGTTTAAATATGCGCTGCTTGGTACGCGCGATATGGATTGGGGACGCGTATACGAGAACATGGTGGCAATCGAGCTGCTGCGGCGCGGATACGAAGTGTACGTCGGCGTGCTTTATAAAAAGGAAATTGACTTTGTAGCTATCAGGCGAAGCGAGAAGCTCTATATCCAGGTGAGCGATGACATTAGCTCGGACAAGACGTTTGAGCGGGAAATCTCGCCGCTCTTGAGCATTGCCGACGCGTATCCCAAGATGATTCTCGCCCGCACGCATCACGAGACTACGGATCGCGATGGGGTGCAGATAGTGGACCTGGCGAGGTGGCTTTGCGGCGAGGCGTAGCAGAAAGCCCTATTCCTCAAAACTGAAAATTTTCGATTTTGAGGAATAGGGCTGCCGCGTTGCCTGGTCCGCTGCTCGCGCTTGTGTCGCGCTCGGCTAAGGCCCCTGTCTTACCCCAGCTCCCGCATGCGGCGGTAGATTTCGCAGATGCCCTTGATGGTGAGCTGCCCGTCGACCACGTCGAAGGCATCGGTCGAATCGGCGACGATGCCGGCGAGACCGCCCGTGGCGATAACGGTGGCGTCTTCGCGGCCCAGCTCGCGCTTCATGCGCGCGACCAAGCCCTCGGCCATGGCAGCGGCACCCACCACGGCGCCGACTTTGATGCACTCCTCGGTATCGCGGCCGATGGCGTGCTCGGGCGCCTCGAGCGGAACGCTGGCGAGCTTGGCGGCTCGGGCGGCAAGCGCGTCCATGGAGATGCGGATGCCCGGCGCGATCGCTCCGCCAATGTAATAGCCGTCCTCGTCGATAACGTCGATATTGGTCGCGGTGCCAAAGTCCACCACGATCGCCGGCGCGCCGTAGAAAGTCTCGGCCGCAACGGCGTTGGCGACGCGGTCGGCACCTACGGCCTGGGGACGCGCCGCGCGCAGCTTGGTCACCGCGGCCGTCTGCGGCCCGATAACGATGGCGTCTGCCGCGATGCGGTCGGCCACGGCGTGCCACTCGCGCGAGAGCTGTGGCACCACGCCGGCAAAGGCGATCGCGTCGACCGCGCCGAGCGAGAGGTCGTACATCTTAAAGAAGCCCATCAGGCGCACATGGATCTCGTCGGCGGTATAGGAGCGGTCGGTGGGCATGCGCCACGACTGCACCAGCTCGTCTCCGTCAAACAGGCCCATGGCCGTCTGCGTGTTTCCCATATCGATAGCGAGCAGCATGTCTACTCCCAGTGTTGGCATAAAAGGACGCGCACCATTGTATACGCGCCGTCGACGGCGCTCGGCTGCGATTCGTTTACGGTGATATGGACTGAGGGGTTTAAATATGAAGGAATTATGCTCTACGAGATTTTTCTTGCCGTTTACCGAACCCCCGCGTAATATTCTTTCTTGCGCACATGAGGCGCCCAGACATTGCGGGGTGGAGCAGTCTGGTAGCTCGCCGGGCTCATAACCCGGAGGTCGTAGGTTCAAATCCTGCCCCCGCGACCAAGAAATTGCAGCTCGTCGGCCTAGCCGGCGAGCTTTTTTGTTATTCCGGGACCGTATTTTCGGTCCAATTCTCGGCCTCTCAAACAAAATCTCGATCTGTAACATCTAGACCCGATTTGGGCGGCTAGGTGTTACAGATTGAGATGTTGAGTCCCCGCCTGGACGGTTTGTCTAAATCTGTAACATGAGGGACGGATTTTGCCGAGTTGTTGCTACAGATTGAGATTTTCTTGCAGGCGGGTCCCGTTTGTCTTGATTTGTAACATCTGGGGCCCATTTTGCCGAGTAACCGTTACAGATCTAGATCTTTCGGCAGGCTAGATTGGTTTGTCTCGATCTGTAACAGTAAAGGGGCAAAAGTGGGTCCAGATGTTACAGATCTAGATTGTTGAGGATGGGTCGAGAGGAATGTCTCGATCTGTAACATCTAGGGTCGTTTTTGGCCTGTAGATGTTACAGATTGAGATTTTCCGCCGGGACGGTTTCGGTTTGTCTCGATCTGTAACAGTTGCTCGGCAAAATAGGGTCTTACTGTTACAGATCGAGACAAACCGGCAGCCGGCCCCGCCCCATCCACCTGCCGCTACCTGCTGTCTGCCGATTTCCGTTGCGCCACTGTGCTCCCATGCCATATCCTCTAGACAACTACGCGGCACCATCGCCGCCGCGCCTACAAGAGAGGAATGTCCATGACCGCACCTGCATCCAAGCTGCTCCAGCCCATTACGGTTGGCCCCCTTGAGCTCAAGAACCGCATTATGTTCCCGCCGCTGACCACCGGCTACGAGGAGCGCGACGGTTCCATCGGCGAGCGCAGCCTGGCTTTTTACGAGCGCCTGGCCCGTGGCGGCGTGAGCTACATCGTCATCGGCGACGTCGCTCCCGTTATGACCGCAAGCCCCACGCCCAAGCTGGCGACCGACGCTCAGATCCCCACGTTTAAGGCCCTGGCCGACGCCGTCCACAAGCACGGCGCCAAGGTCGCGCTGCAGCTGTTCCACCCCGAGTACGACGTCCCCGGCGTCGGCCGCATGGTCATGGGCTCCATGGCCGCTGCGAAAGCTGCGCAGGAGGCAAAGGCCGCCGGCGACGAGGAGACCTTTGCCGCCAAGATGGCCGAGTCCAACGAGATCCGCAAGCAGGCCTACGCCAAGCTGCACCACGACATGCAGCACTTTGTGAACGAGGCGAGCGTAGAGCAGCTCACCCAGATCAAGGAAGCCATCGCTGCCTCGGCCGCTCGCGCGCAGCAGGCCGGGATCGATGCCATCGAGGTCCACGGCGACCGCCTGGTGGGTTCGCTGTGCTCGGCCATCCTCAACCAGCGCACCGACGAGTACGGCGGCTCGTTCGAGAACCGCGTCCGCTACGCGCTCGAGGTCGTCGCTGCCATTAAGGAGGCCGCGCCGCAGCTGATGGTGGAGTACAAGCTCCCCGTGATTATGGAGAACCCCGACGGCACGCCGCGCGGCAAGGGCGGCCTGCAGCCCGACGAGGCCTGCGAGTTCGCCAAGCTGCTCGAGGGCGCGGGCATCGATATGATCCAGGTCGCGCAGGCCAACCACACCGGCAACATGGGCGACACCATTCCGCCCATGGGCGCCATGCCCTACAACTGGACGCTGCCCGTGGCCGAGCGCGTCAAGGCCCTGGTCTCCGTGCCGGTGGCAACCGTCGGCCGCGTGGTCTCGGTCGAGGCCGGCGAGAAGATTCTGGAAGACGGCGCGGCCGACATCATCGCCTATGGCCGCTCGCTCATGTGCGACCCCGACATTGCGCTGAAGGCTGCCACGGGTGAGCCCATCCGCGAGTGCCTCAACTGCAACAAGGGCTGCGTCGATGCGATTCAAAACCGCAAGTACATCTCGTGCGTGCTCAATGCCGAGAACGGCGACGAGGCGACCATCGCCATCAAGCCGGGCGAAGGCGACAAGAAGATCGCCGTGGTGGGCGGCGGTATCGCCGGCCTGGAGGCCGCGCGCGTGGCGGCCAAGCGCGGCTACGATGTGACCATCTACGAGGCGAGCGATCACTTGGGCGGCCAGATTGTGCTGGCGGCCGCGCCTCCGCGCAAGGACGAGATCATGCGCTCGGTTGAGTATTACGAGAAGATTCTGCCCGGCCTGGGCGTGAAGGTTGAGCTCAACCACGCCGCTAGCCCCGCGGACCTCAACGCCGCCGACGCCGCGATTGTGGCCGTGGGTGCGCACGACGTGGTCATCCCCGTTCCGGGTGCCGACTCGGACAAGGTCGTCTCGAGCTGGGACGTGCTGGCCGGCAAGGTGGAGCTTACGGGCCGCGTCGCCGTCATCGGCGGCGGCCTGGTGGGCACCGAGACTGCCGAGTACCTGCTGCAGCACGGCTGCGAGGTGGCGATTGTCGAGATGCTCGACAAGATTGCCGCGGGCGAGTCCGAGACCATTCTGCCGCTGATCATGAGCGACCTTGCCGAGCACAACGTGGAGCAGCACGTGAAGACCCGCCTGACCGCCATTACCGACGAGGGCGTGGAGGCCATTCACACCACCGAGGACGGCACTGAGGAGCCGGTGAGGATCGCCTGCGATTACGTGGTGATGGCCGTGGGCTCCAAGGCCAACGCGTTTGACCTGGACGGCGTAACGGTGCCCGTGACCTGCGTGGGCGACTGCTCGGGCGAGCGCACCGCCGACATCGCGAGCGCCATTCGCACGGCGTATCACGCGGCCAACGAGCTGTAGTTAACTTCGCGGCCAGGCGGGGCGGTAGCACGGATCCGCCCCGCCCGACTGCGTCCCTGCGCACATAGACCATCAACCGGGGTGGGGCCTGCAAGAACAGCGGGCCCCACCCCGGTTTTGGTGCAGGGGGCAGATTAGTTTGCACCAAGTCCTTGGCATATGGGCGTGGCTGCTGTTCGTAATCTTTAAGACATCATTAAGGCTTGCGTTGTGGAGCAAGCCGCAGGTCAATGCTATTCTTTTACCTTATCGTACGGTGTTGTATTCTGCCTGAATTCTCTACCTGCGAACAACGGATAAACGCGACCGAGCGGAAAGGATGGCACGCCCGCTAGCAGGGCAAACGCAAACGATGAGTGGCATGGACCGACATAGCGAGCTCCAGCAGCACAAGACGGCGGCCGAGTACCGCCAAGCTGCCGACGAGCATGTGCGGACCCTCAAGGATTTCTGGAAGGATTTCCTGGTGAGCGGTCTGTTTGTGCTGGCCGCCATCGTTGCCATCTTTGCATGCCTGGCCTGGTTTGCCGCGAATAACCGAGTGAGTGCCACGGGGAGTACGATCGGGGCGAAGGGCCCACGGTTTGTGCTCTCGGGAACGCAGGGCGGCACAGCAGGTAAGTACGACGCCCAGGACAACTACGCGTCGGACAGTACAAGCCTTGCCGTGAACAATCTTTTCAACCTCAATAACATGAGTGCCGATGGCAGTCTTTCTCCGGGGTCGGCGGGCCAGCTTCAGCTCAACGTCAAGCCGCTCTGCAACGACCTGCACGATATTACGGTGGAGATGACCTGGGAGATTTCTGTCCAGACGAGCGTTGCGGGCACGGACGGCACTGCTACGGACGCATCGAAAAATGAAGAGATCATCAACTCGCTTAAAAATCTGGTGCGCGGCCATATCTTGGTTTTCCAGGGCAAAGACACCTCTGGCTTTTACTCCAATCCGCTGGTTCCCACGACAACCACGGTGACCCAGGACGGAGCGAGCGTCACCGTCATCACACAGAGCTTTACCATTCCGGCGAAGAGCTTTCGTGCTGAGGGCTCAAACAATACGACCGAAACCGTCACCAAAACCCTCTACTGGATTTGGCCGGAGCAGTTCAAGAGCTATGTTCGCACGGGCAACGCCGGCTACGGTGGCAACCTTTTCGCTAACACAGGCGACGAGGGGGGATACACGACCCTCGTCGGCGACATCAACAATAACCACGCGTGCTATTTCCGCGCCGATAGCACGAGCGTGCCAGGTCAGGCGCCTAGCGCGGTTCCGCCTGTCGGAGCCGGCATGTCCTCTGCGGATGTGGAAACCTGCGCCAATTATTACAACAACGCCGACGAGATTATCGGCAAGAACGTCAAGTACATTCGCGTGCGCTTTACCGCCAAGGAGGCGGATAAATAAATGGACGAGCAGCTTAATGCCCGCGAGCAGGGCGATATCAAACACAACGAAGGAGCGGCAAACCCCGGCGGCAACGGGTTCGGCTCGCACGGCGAAGCGCGTCCGGCTGGCCGCATCGAGCGTATCAAGGCTTGGGTGAGCGGCCACCGTCGCGAATCCCTTGCCATCATGGGCTTGCTTACCGTGCTTCTCGTGTTGCTGGGATTGACGCTCGGATGGTTCGTCGATGCCAATCGCGGCTCCACCGTCGGCAAGATCAAGGAGCCGGCAGAGCTCAAAGTGCTGGGCCCCAACGCTACGGCAACAGAGCAGATCGACCTGAGCTACAACCCCGAATACGGCGATACCAAGACTGGCAACACGGTGACGCTCAAGCGCGCGTTTTGCGTGCAAACGGGCGGTGACGGTTTTGAGCTGCAACTCGCGAATACGACCAACATTACAGGTCTCACTATTGAGCTGTACAGAGCCGAGAACACGTCTGCGCTCCAGACGCCCGACGTGAGCGGTACCGCAGACGGCAAATCTTATAGCTGGAAAGCAACCGGAGAGAACCTGCTTACGAGCTTCGAATATATCAACAAGGAGAACGACGGTCTGGCAGCCGTGCCGGGCGAGGGCGCAAGCGACCCTACGTTCAAGGACTATCAAAACGTCCAGCGCAACGCGCGCCCGCTCTACCGATACAAGAAATTCGGCAAGAGCGAACTCAACGCTAAGACGCTCGACGGCTCGACTGACAATGACACGCTCAACTTTATCATCAAGCTTTCGTGGGACGAGAGCGCCAAAGAGACCGATGTGATCTACCTGATCGCGCGCAACACGAGCGGTAAGTAGGAGAGGGGGCGCACATGGAGAAGCGAGAGAAGCAGCAGGATGCCGAGCGCGAGCAGCTGGCAAAAAGCAAGAGCCTAGCCAAGAATAAGCTGGTTGTGGCAGCAATCGCACTTGCTTGCGCCGTGGCGCTCGTGACGGGTGGTTACTTTACCTATTCCGCCTACACCGCCAACGGATTTCTAAAGTCCGTCGCCGCAACGGGCACCGCGCAGAGCCTGTTTGCGAGCGACCTGCTCACGGGCTATATGAGTGCGCCTGGCAACGACGAGCTCGACCGCGCCCAGCGCTCCGTTACGGTATATCCCAACAACAAGCAGTGCAGCTTCACCTTTAGCATCTATAACTATTTGCTGAGCAACAGCAACTTCTGCAACGATAAAAACGTGACGTATACCTTGACGGTCGAGGGGTATGGGCTCGATGGTGCCACGTGGAGCTATGCGCCCCAACCCGCCGGAAACGTCAAGCTTCCGGAGAATCAGCCTACCAAGAACGATTACACCGTGACCTTTCCTGAGGACAAGTTGGGACATGCCTACTTTGTGATTAAGGCCATGGTTGTTTCGAAGGAGAGCCCCGGCACCGAGCTCACCTGTCTGGCGGCGAAAGTCGTGCCGTCAAAGAAGGCCGAGGTCAAAACCGCTGCGGTTGAGGGCGCGCTGGTTGATGAGGCTGGCAAGTTTGCTGATTACGCTGCGTACAACTACCGTGTGACGGTTACGGGCGCACCGGCAAACGTCACGCTCACGTGGGGGGAGAACGTGGAGATCGATCCGTTCTTCGAGACCAACCATGGTGTGACGGCGGATAAAACAAATCACACGGTTACGTTCACCATGGAGCCTGGCTCGATGATCGTCAACTTTTACCGAGCGGACGGCAAGACGCCCGGTGACTGGGGTGACCTGGGCATTAGGGTGAGCGGAACTACCCTGACGGGCACGACGGAGACTCAATAACTCTGGAAGCAGAGTTTTTAGGATAAGAGGTACGGAATCGATGAGAACGGCAAAGCGCATACTCGCAGAGTTCATGACGGTGGTCATGGTGCTCCAGGCATGTTCGCCCACGGTCGCCGCCGTGGCGGCAGGCTGGCAGAACATCTCGAGCGAGATTGCCACCGCGGCTGCGGAGGCATCGGACGCAGCCGAGAGCGGCGAGACCAAGAGCGATGTCACGACCGGGTCTGGGTCGAGTGATACCGGCGCCGAAAGCGACAGTGCTGGGGATGACGCGGCGAAGGATGACGCGGCGAAGGATGACGCTGCAGCAGGCGATACCACCGATAACGCTACGGGTTCCGATTCCACGGGCGACCAGACGGAAGGCGACGATGCCGCTGACGATGCCGCCGCTGACGACGCCGAGCAAGATGCCGATGATGCGACTTCGGAGGACGCTGAGGACCAGGCGGGTGCGACGATTACAAATCTCGATGAGCTTGTCGAGCTGCTCGAGGCGAACGGCGCGGAAAACATCGTACGCAAAGACGACAGGAGCGGAATCCGAAGCCTTGATGTCAAGTCGTCGGAGGCGTTCGCCGTCCTGTCTAACGCCGACGCTTCGCTTTACTATGATGCGCAGATCAAGGTTATCATCACGGGCGATGCGAAGCTCACCGAGTCGGCTAAGAACGGCATGTCTTTCCAGGGCCTTGGCAGTGATGAGCATCCGTTTGAAGGCAAAATCTATAGGTCGTTGAATGGCGTTGATAGCCCTGTTGAGCTTACGTCTAACCGGACGGTTTTCAATAACTTCAAACTGACTGACCAAAACAATACGGTCAAGATAAAGTGGATAGGCGCAACTACCTATAGCGCGCCGATGGTCGCTACGAAGGTCAGCGGTGGGGGCAAGACGCTCAACGCTGTGGTCAACATCGCAGATCCCGTAGGTACCGGCGGGACGGATACGACTTCCGCTCTGACGGCGCCCCTTTTGGGTGAGGCGATGGGTGACCTTACTACAGAGGTCACCTATGGCCCTGCCGGTTCTCTCGAGAAGCTCAACGTAAATGCAGCGGGAAACATCGGTCTTTTAGCGAATACAGTCAAGAGCGGAACCTTTACGGTGGGGTCTGTTAAGTTTCCCGCTAGCCTTGCCGCGGGCGGTGTCGTCGAGACGAGCTCCGGTAATGCCGGTCTGCTCGTAGGCACGGTCGAGGATGGCGCGACTTTGAACGTCGGCACCCTTAATGTTCCCGCTGCTACCGTTCAGTCTGCAAGCGGTTCCGCCGGTGGTGTCGCAGGTCTCGTCGGTTCGAACACAGGCGCCACAGTCAACGTCACGGAGGCTCTCGACCTGCACATGCTCACCGTCAAGGGCACCACCGCCAGTGGCGGCTTCATCGGTAAGGCGACCAGGCTCGCGCTGGGCGCGGACAACAAGAAGTTCACCTGTCCCGCCAACGTCGGCGATGCGAACAGCAAAAGTTCCGGCGGCTTCATCGGCGACGTTAGTTTTGCCGGCCCGGTCGAGTTTGCCAACAACGACCAAATCGATACGGGCGAGGGCGTGAATCTTGGCCAAAGTGGGGACACGGGCGCGGGCGGCGTGTTCGGTCTCCTGGACACAACGAACGGCGATGTCGCAATATCAGGTGGCTCGTATACTAGCAAACTGGTGACGGGCTCCAGCTCCATCTATGGCGGTCTGGTCGGTAGAGTTCAGGATGTGACCAACACAGAGAAGTCGAACAACACCCTTCATATAAAGACGGGTGCCGCGGGCAACCGCTGTTCGGTTGATACTACATGCAGCGTCGCGCCGCGACTGGCAGGAGGCCTGGTCGGCTGGGTGGCAAAGAGCAACAATACTGGAGGCGTTGTAATCGTTGACGGCGCGGACGTCACGTGCCATTCTCCAAAAGCCAATGGAAAGAACTGCGGGTTTGGCGGTGTTGTTGGCGCCTTGGATAGCGGCTATAGCGTGGGCGGGCGTTCGCGTTTTGGAATTCTGGACTGCGGGGACGTTCGCGTTGAAACTGATAAAAACGAATCAATCGCATGTGGTGCCGGAATTGTGGGTTCGGCATGGAACGGCGTCTTGCGCTTGCGTGGGACTACCGATTTATCCGATTGCAAGCTCGAGGCCAACGGTAATACCAGCCAAATTCTTAGATCCTTGGATGGATGCGCCCCATTGGTGTTTGCTCTAGGTTCAGGCTCGGATGCTGAGGCAACGAACGATAATTATTGGCTTTACAAACGTCCTGCTGCGGCGAGGATCGATGACCTGACCTATAACCAGGTTATCCGCCTGACCGGAGAGGAGGGCAAGCTCAGCAAGGATCTTATTAAACTTGATGAAAGCACCTTTTATCAGCCGTTGTGCAATCTGAGTGGTGCTCCAGATGCTGGCAGCAGTGCTGGCTACTCTTGGGGTTATCAGCTACGGTCCCAAAATGGTGACGGGAAGTCGGGTACATACCTCATTAATGATGCGGATACATTCGCATGCATTGCCATGACGGTCCAAACGAACGGCTACTTTGGCGGTGTATTCGGCATCGGCACGGCTAATATTACGAGCTGGTATGGTAATAGTGGGAATGCTATCTCAATTACTTCCGACATTGACCTGCGAGGTACAGGCCTTGAAGGTCTTGCATGTGATGGGTCCGGGCAAGTTAATGCCTTCGTAGGGGCTGTCGAGGGCAACCATCATACCGTTACCTTGGCGATTGGCGAACCTTACGGTACGCGCAACGGCAATGCGCTTGGCGCAAACGATTCGACTGAAGGCAACGGCAAGATTTACCGGCACAGCCGTCTGGGCCTCTTTGCCGCTATCGGCGGTGGCGCGACGGTGAATAACCTCACCGTCGATGGCGTTATGAAGTTCGATAACGGCTTAGGCGTCGACGCTGGCTCGCTTGCGGCAACTATCACTGGCAAGACAACGCTCAGCGGCGTTACGTGCAAGCCGAAAATCACCTGCGATGATACGTTCGGCAACGATGTCAACATTGGCGGCATTGCTGGTAGCGTGAGGGGTGGTGGAACCGTTACTTTCGGCAGCAGCAACATAAGTGGCAGCACGAAGGCGCAAGCGACCGTCAAAACGGGCGCTACCCTCAACGGCAACACGCGCATTGGCGGCGCTATCGGTTATGTGGCGGACGTTGTCGCTATCGTCAACGTGACGAGTCTCGAGGTCGGTGACGCGACCGCGAGCGAAAATGCGATTACCGCGGGCGACAGCGCGAGCAATAAGAAATCCCAGATTGGCGGCCTTATCGGCTGCATCACTCAGGGCACCGCGGCGAATACGACCAACGTCAACATCACAGGACTTACGTTCAATTCGTTCAGCATGACCGTTGGCAAGAACGGTGACGCGAAGAACGGCGCTGGCGGTCTTTTGGGCTACAGCTGGGGCAATACGGTTGTCACCATCGGGGATAGCGCAAACACCAGCGACAGCACGTATGCTCTCAAGACGAACAACGCTTCCATAACAGCAAACAGCTCAGGTGAACTCGGCGGGCTCGTATATGCAGCCAGCGGTCACTGGGTTATCAACAACTATGCCATCGATCTTTCTGGTGCAACCATCAATGCCGAGAGCGCTACAACGCTTGGTCTGCTCATCGGTCGAGGCGGTAGGACGGAGAATTCCACAACATATGGAGTGGAAACTTATAGCGGCTTGTATCTGGAGAACAAGGCGGGTTGGGACACTGCATATAAGGTCAATGGTGTTGCTGCGGGCAATGGCGTGAAAATCAACAACACGGCAATCAAAAGCAACGACAATGCTACTTCGTTTGATGAATGGGTCGGCAACAGCACGAGGCCTGCCTATGGAAATAAAGACGCCAGCAAACTCATGGACGGCGAATGGAATGTCGTCGTTTCGCTTCATACCAAAGACGGCGTTAATGACGGCAAGCTCGACATGAGCGGAGAGCCGGGAAACGACAACAGCTATCGCAACCGTTCCGATTTCGGCAAGAACCACAACACGAATGCCTGGACGAGGTATTACTACAACCTCGACAAAGCCTATGCGGCACTTGGGCAAGGCAGCTCCAAAATTAGCAAAATCGATACGGCGGAAAAGCTGCTCTTATGGTCTGCTTATCGCTATGCTCCAGCCGCAATTCGCTCGATGATTGTGCCGCAAGCGTTCAACGACGCCGTGGCCATCGGCGGCGAAAGCGGCAGAAGCGTCGAAATTGATTTGACGGGCTATAGTTACTATCCCACCCAGCCGAACGGAAAGGTGACGGTTGGTAATGCGACCATCACCTTCCATTACTCCGACATCAAGGCCGAGCAGAAAAGCAACAAGCTGAACTCTGCTGCTACCCAGCACGAGAACATGCACTGCGGTCTTTTCCGAACGGTGGCAAATGGCGATCTTACGGTGAATGCCGTCACTTTGGGTGGCACTGTTGGGCCCGTTGTCAATGACGGGAGAAGCAAGAATGATATTGCCGCCGCGGGTGGAAGCTCTTCGGGCGCGCTGGTGTGTCGCTACGTGTATGGGTCTAACAATGGCACGACCACCACTATTAGAAAAATCTCGATTGATGGCCTTACGCTCAACAATTTGACCGTCGATGGCGCTAGTGAGGCCACGGGCGCTGATGCTTATATGCCTCTGCTTATAAACGAGATGCAGACGTACGTGAACCTGAGCGCGAAGAACATCACGGCTACGGGATACGGCCGCAACACCAAGGTGGCAACCTCACTTTTTGGAAGACTGGGCGTGGGTTCGAGTGCCGACCAGGTTACGGCGACGTTTGGTACCATCAACGTGCCGAGTGCTACGAACAACGCCATCTTTACCCGTGCAAGCTTGCTTGAGAGCTTTGGCTACGGCGAGGGGAAGACCGGCTCGGCGGTGTATACCTTTATAAAGGATGACCAGACAAACGATAAGGTCACATTCGGCAGCGAGATCGACTCGAAGGGCGAATACTCTGGTAAGCAACTCTGGTACTACAACGAGAGCACCTATGGGACCCGCGCTGGCCTCGTCACCGTTGACAACAAAGAGGCAAATGCGGATACTCCGCAATTCGGTGGTTATCTCCCGTATGTGAAAAAGGGCAATGTCAACGAAAACAAAGTCCAATACCATGAAATCAAAGTTAACCAGCGCGTGCCCAAGCTTACGACAGGCTGCGGCACCTATGGTGATCCCTATACCATAACCAAGGCAACGGAGCTCAACACGGTTGCTGAGTACATCAATACTCAGAATCCAAGCGACGGCTGGGAAGTTACGATTGCGGCCGATCAGGAAACGCTATGCCAGCGCCGCTCGTCCAGCAAGGATGCTAGTAATGAAGTGACGTACGTCTACAAGCAGGCGAGCAAAACATGGGTGAGAATGATCGGGAACGACATCGACCCCAATGACACGCTTGACGATACGACGATGCACGGCTATCTCCAGAGTGCCTACTACAGCATCGAGCCGGAGAACGACAAGGGGGAAAGCACTGACACGCTTGAGCTGGACGCTGCCGTTTTTCAGGGCTTGGGTAATAAAGATTACCCGTTCCGTGGCGTTATCGTTGGTAATCTGAGGGGCTCGTCGCAGGCAGCTACGCAGGCGACTATCAAGATCCACAACTCCAAGGACACAGGTGCGCTTTCTGGGTTGATCCCGTATAGCTACGGTAGCGTTGTGAGTAATCTGAACATTGAATACTCGGGCAAGGCGGCCTCTATTGCACATAAGAATAAAGACGCCTCTGGCGTGCCGGGCGCGTTTTTTGGCGGCGTGATCGGTTGCATCATGGGCGGTGACAATATCATCGATGGCGTGTCGGTGAAAGCGTCTGGCGGCTTTAGCGTTGCTGGGGCAGCAGGCGATAATGGCGGCGCGCACCTTGTGCCCGTTGGCGGCTACGTTGGTGCTGTTGCGGGTGGCGGCGTCATCTTCCGCAACTCTTCCCGCGGCGACGGTGCCCTTAACGACTGGCATAGCGCTGGCGCTTCTCTCTACGACAACCCATATGTTGGCCGCGTGATCGACGGCTATGCGTTCAGCGAGCTTACCGATGATAAGAGTCTCGACAACACTGATCGTAACTACAAGGTGAACAATCTGGATACTTCGAAGACGGGGTGCATCAAGACGGATGCGACGCAGGGCCGCTATAGGGGAGACGACGCCAATAGCTCTGCGATAACCACAACCGTCAATGACTCGCAGGGACTGCTCGTACTCTCGGCCATCATCAGCAGCGGTGCGGCCGGTGGTTCGGCGAATACGAATACCACGAACGATGCGTATGGAACGTATGCGGGCTCGCGTGCCTACATGGGCGGCAACAACGCAAAGGGAGTGTACCAATTCGGCAACAAGCAATACGGCAAAGTTCGCAACGCGAGCTATACACATGTTGGAAGGCCGGCGAGTGCCGCTGAAGACTTTGCTAATGCGATAAGCGATGACATGAAAAGCCCCGGTATCCAGTTAGAGGGTAACGCGCTTGGCTACGCAGGCGATGGCTCGGGCGTTAACTCCCCCTACCTAGTAAAGAAATACGCAACGTGGCAGACGGGTAACATCTGCGCCGCGCAGGTCTCGGGAATGGATTTGCAGTTCAAAGCGGGTGAAACCTACGACATGACTACTTATGGCACGGGTTACACGGGTCTTTCGGGCCGCTACTACTCAAACGCATGCGCATCCGGTAAGGGCGCCGACCGCGATCGCATCGTGCCGCTTGTTGCGTGCATCAACGGTAACGGTGCAACAATTAAGGTCGGTAGCAAAGAGGCCAGCAAGGTATATGGGGTCACGGAGTACGCCGATGATAATTACAAACTCACCGGAGTGGGCGCTCTCTTTGGTACCGTAACGTATACCTCGACCAACGTGTTGGATAGCATCGGCACTCCGGCAACGGACGGCGCTGCTGCTACGGGCAACGGCGGCTATACCGTCCAGAACCTAAAGTTCGATGACTGCAATATTTCTCTTACGTATATCAATGCAGCCGGCGCCTCCAGTGGTGCGGGTAATGAGCAGGTTGGCGTCGGTCTGCTTGCGGGTACTACGGCGAACGCGAGCTCGCTGGCAGATTACGGCAAATATGCAGGAATTACCACGAATAGCTGCAGGGTGAATGGCCCCAATAACGTTGGCGGATTGCTCGGCGCATCCGGCTATGGTAGCCGCAGGACTGATAAAGATACAACTTTGCTGGTGAATCGTAACGACACCTCAAATTCGAACACGCGCTATTCTCCGGTCAAGCTTTACGATTGCTCTTATAGCAACATGGACATTTCTGGCGTGCAAAACGTCGGCGGCTTCGTCGGCAAGCTGAACCAAAATTCCGCTGGTGGCGTTTGGGCAAAAACGAATATGCCTATTGCCGAGAGTTCCACAATTATGTCAACTGCTGCCAGCGCAAGGACCGGCGGTATCGTGGGTCTTGCCGGAGGTGGTTTCCTGGTGAACACCGATGACGCTGGAACGCCTTCGCAGGGTGCCGGAAAGGCGGAGATCAGCAATGTCACGCTTCAGCCGGCAGCATCGAGCGCGACCGAGGGGACCGGCGGCCTTATCGGAAGGTCCGAAAATGGAATCGTGTCTGTCTACAATCTGTGCATCCATGGCGACGTGCAGAATAAAACGGTATTTGGTGTTAGAGGATCGAATAATCTTAAGTACGTTGCTGGTGCAGTCGGCGAAGCAGCTTCGGGCGGTGCATTTAAGTTCGATAGCTGTGTAATAAAAGACATCTATCTTGGTGCTCGTGAGTGCTCTGCCGGTTTAATCGGTGATCTGAAAGGTGGGTGTGCCCTCGAGGTCAAGAATTCAACTATCACTGGACTGGTCGTCGATGGTTCGTATTCTGGTGGTGTTGTTGGCTCGATCGGTAACACGGCGAACTCTGTCACGCTTTTGAACTCGACCATTGGCGAGAATAACTTTACCGGTAGCAAGAACGCTGCATGGAACTCATCGCTGGGAAGTTGTTCTGGTGGCGTGTCTGGCGATGGCCGTGGCTCATTTAGGCTCGTAAATGTGCTCATGGATCGCAATATCTTTGGGGCGCAAACTAGCCAGGGCTATTTGTTCGGAAATAGTTCATCCGCTGATCTCGTCAACGTTTTTGTCGCAGGAATTGCCATTAGACCAAACAGTGCGAGTGAATCGCTCAAGCTGATGCGCAATTCTTCCGGCACCGACGACCTTAAAAAAGTGAACAAAAAGTCATACATCGCATTTGCTGCCTATGAAGACAAGCTTTCCGATGCCAAGGGCGCGACACTGTATGGCAACGATGCTGCGAACGGCAATGTGACGGTGGCCGTTTCGCCCTACGTCACGACGAGTCCGACGAGTGGCCTTGTTGTGCGCGCCTCCGATGCTGACACGGCCGGCCGTTATCTGTTCGGCGACGGCATGAACGTTGGCCTTGCCACGGCCATCCAGAATCCGTCGAGCCCCGGCGTTGCCAACCGTTATACCTACACCAACATCGGCGGCATCAATGACGATGGCGCCTATCAAAATACGTCGAGCTATAACGCCAAATCCGTGGCGAGCATGTTCAATGCGAATAACGATGCAAGCGACAGCAAGGTTGCAACGGATTTTCCCGTTTTGGTGATCTCGGGTACCGATAATACGACGGCCAAGAGCTATCTAAACATCATCACGAACGGCGGCTTCTCTGACGCTTGCAGATTGAATAACGAGAATGGCACCAATCCGCACGTGACGGCCAAAGCAGATGTTTTCCAACTCAAGGATGGTGTGTTCGTTAAGGACGATGACGCGTCGAACAATCCCACGCTTCGCGTAGTGAACAACGGCAAGAACAATATGTCGTTTAGCCCAAGCTCCGATTGGGACAACGGCAAGGGCCGCTTTACGCTCCTGACCGTTACCTTTACCGAGGCGGGTCAGAGCTACAACGTTCAGGTGCCGATCGTCGTTAAGCGCAAGCTCGAGATTGATTTCGCTGCAACGTATGATTACGGCATCAAATTTAAAGAAAAAGACTACGCTAACCTTGGAAAAGATGCACACGTGCTTACGAGCTTTGGCGAGCCGATGACGGGTCTGCTTACCTGGACATACAATTCTGCCAATGGGAAGGAAGTCGACTTTGGCTGGGACAGCTATATGGCTGCTGGCGGCTCGATGAAGGGGCTCGGTAAGAGCATCCTCTTCAATGGTGCCGACGGAAGGTTGCCCCAGGGCACCCAGCTTACGCTCATCGATGCGAACGTTGACGGCCGGGCCGGTGGCAGAGAGTATCACTATACGGTGGGCGAAGGCGGAGCAACGAGCGTTTCCCTGAGCGGAAACGACGGCTTTAAGGATTCTGCGGGCAATCCATATCAGGAGCGATGGCTGAGCGAGATTTTGGATGTGTCGGCCACACAGGATGGCGCCGGCACATGGACCGTGTGTGATAACGAGGCAGAGGCGACCGCTAAAGCGAAACTCGATGGCAAGTGGACGCTGTTTAAGGTTGCGGGTGCTGACGTTCCCAGCAACAGCCGCTATACGCTAAAGGTACCTAAGGAGAAGGATACCGGCAGAGAGAAGCGTGCATCGGAGAGCGTCTACCTAGTTGTCAACGTGCCCAAGTCGGGCGACGGCGTGACGCAAGCTAGTATCAACGGTTTTACGGCTTCGTCTATTGACTCGAATTCTTCGGGTGGCCGCATATCTTGGAATCTGCATCACGTCTTGCGCACCGGTGGCGACGATAATCAAAACGGTACGGCATCGACATACAGCATCTTGTCCAATTACGGGCAGGAAGTTAACGACGGGAAGCCGGAGGCGCGCACTCCGGTTTCGAAGTCGACGGACGGCGCCGCCTACGTTCTTTCTCTTGACGTTACCGACACGATTACGTTTAACCCAAGTCAGAGCTATGCTGACTCGGACTCTTTGTTCTATCAGCTCGATACGTCACTGTGCAAGTATGGCGCCAACAATACCCTGACGGGGGTGAGTAGTTTCCCGAGCGGAACCTCGGCGATCGCTAAATTCTATGTTGCCATCGACAATCAGAACTATAAGTGGGATGGCGAAGATTGGGCGAAGTGTGATTCTTCGACGCCTGCGTTCACGCAGACCGTGACGGATACGGGCGATGACTCGCTGAAGCTCAAGCTCGATTGTGACCTCGCCAGAATCCGCAAGCGTGCAACGGGCGGATCCTTTACCGTGCGCACGGCTGTGGAAGAGATTCGCCTTACGCCGGACGGCTGCAACAAGGTCATCTCCCTGTCCAAGCAGTCTGGCGAGGACGCCTGTACCAAGATGTCCTATACCGCCAAGCTTTCGACGCGTAAGGAAGGCCTTAATACCTCGAGCCTGACGCAGACGAAGCGCGGTAACGTCGGGTACTATCGCATGGACACGGGTGATACGACCATTACGCTTTCTGCGCCAGATAAGTCGCAGCTTGGTATTAACGTGGACGACCTGCGTCCGATCGCGAATGGCACGATTGGTCTGGGTGCCACGTATGAACTGGGTGGACTCAGCAACGCCGCCGAGGCAATTGCGAACGCAGACTCTGTTGTGTACACGCTCGCGCTTCAGCGCCGCGGAACCGACGGCACGTATGAGAGCGTAACGGATGATATCTCCAACTACGTAACAGTGACGGAGAGTAAGCTTGCCGCGGTCGCTCCCTCCGGTAGCACGATCACCTTCACTGACTCGAAGGAGAACGGCAAGTTCAAAACGAAGAACGGTAATACGACGTTTAGCCTGCCCTTTACCGTTAAGGTCAACACGCAGGTTGAACAGCGTGAGCAGTTCTACGCGAACTATCGTCTGGTGATGACAGCGAGCTTGGTCAAGGGTGACGTGGCGAGCGCAAAGCCTCAATCGCCCGACTATGTGACCTACACGCTCACGAGGGTGAACCTCAACGGCATCGACCACTAGTTCCGAAGCCAACTGGCTTCGCAAAGGGGGCGGCAACCACCCGGTTGCCGCCCCCTTTCTAGTCTGCGCGATCCCAGTCTTGGACTCCGCTGGACAGTTAGTTCAGATACGTATAATTCCAGACCGCAGCAGGCGCATCCGGCGCTCGTTTTGGGGAAGAAAGGGGCTCAAAACTAGGATTCGGTAGCTATCTGGGCTCGATTTGCGTGCAATGAGTCGCCAAAGAACCCTCTCCGGGGACCATAGCGCAGCTTTATCAGCATAGAAAAATACGTATCTGAACTAACTGTCCAGCCGCCGTTGGAGAAAGGTGTTTTAGCTCTCCCGACCCCTCCACCAGGCTTTCCAACTTCCCACTTAACTTAACACTTAAGGTGGAAAGCTGGGTAGAAAGCTGGAAAGTTAAGTGGAAAGCTGGAATGTTAAGTGGAAAGCTGGAAAGTACGCGGAAGACTGACATGCTAGCCCAGAGGCTAGAGGGGTTAATAATTATGAAGACCATACCAAGCGAAACAAAAAGATACCAATCTGGTTGGTAAAACACGCTCAATGAGCTGCGAGCTAACTAGCTGCGTAAATTAAATGTAAAGAACTGTCGCAAATAAATGGCAAATGCCCAGATAACGCCGCGTCTATTTTAATTAACTGCTTTGAGCAAACAGTAAAATGCTACTATCTAACTTGCACGTAAGAAAGCAGATTAACGGTTAAGGCTAAGAAGTGGCAGGTATGTCGGAAGCAACTAGGACTCGCACGCATGCGCCCGAGGTTAGGCAGCGCGCCGTCGAGATCCTCCAAGAGGGGGTCGGTCATCGCGCCCTCGCCGCGGAGCTTGGCATTCCCCAGGCCACGGCTCGTCAGTGGGCCCGCGCGTATGCCGTAGGCGGTGCCGACGCCGTTCTCAACGCCGGTTCGCATCATCACACCTATTCGTACGAAGTTAAGCTCGCCGTGGTCAAGGACCGCTTGGAAAACGGCTTAACGGTTCGCGAGGCCATGATCAAGCACAAGATTCCCAGCGAGTCTTCGGTCAAGGCTTGGTGCCGCCAGTATCGCGAGAGCGGTGAGTCCGCGCTGGTTGATAAGCCGCGCGGTCGCAAGCCGCGCGTTAAAAAGGCGGAATAGCGAACGGGATGGTGCGCCCACAGGGGCGCATTTTTCTTGCCGCGCCAACTTTTTGGACCGTCGTGAGCCTACTGGAACATCCTCCAAAGTGGTTAATAAACCGCGCGCAGTGGCCCGTGCGCCCGCCGCCGCGATAGGGGGAGCGTCGCCTCTCTGCTCCAAAGCGGACAGACTCGTTACCCCGTACGCCTAAAACTCCCCAGTTGACCGAAAACCCGCCGCCGCTACTCCTCAACTGAGCTATAACGTTAAACAATTGCAGCGTTTTTGCATGGGGGAGTGATGGTATGACGCTACTGTATTTCCTTACCCTGTTTCCGCTGGTACCGGCGCTGGGCATGCTGCTCGCGCGCGGTGACCGCGCCCGCGATGCGGTAGGGCTTGTAGGCTCCGGCATTATTATGGCGGTGACGGTTGTAGTCGCCGTCATGTTTTTTGGCACGGGCCCGCAGAGCTTCGAGGTTGCCCCCGGCACCTCGCATGTGCTCTCGATCATCAGCTCCGTCATCGACGTGATCCTGTGCGCCGTCATCCTGTACAACGCGCGTAAATATAAGAGCACGCTCACCACGGTGCTCGGCGTGGTGCAGCTGGTGGGCTCGCTCACCTTTGCAGCTATGACGCTGCCCGCGACCGAAGCCGTCACGGCAACGCCACTCTACCTTGACTACATGAGCGTGATCATGGTGCTTGCCGTCGGCATTGTCGGCAGCCTTATCTGCGTGTACGCCCTGGGCTACATGAAGGACTTCCAGGCCCACGACGAGCACGAGGCAGCGCTGCGCGGGCAGACGGCGCCTGACCGACGCCCGCAGTTCCTGGCGCTTATGTTCCTGTTCCTCTCGGCCATGTTCGTCATCGTGACAAGCGACAACCTTGAGTGGCTGTTCTGTGGCTGGGAAATCACCACCGTGTGCTCGTTCCTCATGATTGGCTACACGCGCACGCCCGAGGCCATAAAAAACGCTTTCACCCAGATCATCCTCAACATGCTGGGCGGCATCGCGTTTTTGGCCGGGCTCATGTACCTGCACGTTAACGGCATGCCGCTGACCATCTCGGGCATGATCGAGCTTTCCGGCGCCGGAACCGCGCAATCCGCGCTGCTGGTGATGCCGGTCGTTCTGCTGTCGCTCGCCGCACTCACCAAGGCCGCGCAGATGCCGTTCCACACTTGGCTATTGGGTGCCATGGTTGCCCCCACGCCCACGAGCGCCCTGCTGCACTCGTCAACCATGGTCAAAGCCGGCGTGTTCCTGATGGTCAAGCTCAGCCCGCTCTATGCCATCTATCCCGTGACTGGCTTTATGGTCACAAGTGTGGGCGCCATCACGTTTTTGCTGGCAGCCCTTATGGCGATCTCGCAGAGCAACGCCAAACGCGTGCTCGCGTACTCCACCATTTCCAACCTGGGCCTCATCAGCGCCTGCCTGGGTGTCGGCGCGCCCGAGGCCGTGTGGGCCGCCATCTTCCTGATCCTGTTCCACACGGTGGCAAAGTCGCTGCTGTTCCTGTGCGTGGGCACGGCCGAGCATCATATCGGCAGCCGCGATATCGAGGACATGGACGGTATGTTCAGCCGCATGCCGCACCTGACGCGTCTGATGATGCTGGGCATTATGGGCATGTTTGTGGCGCCGTTTGGCATGCTCGTGTCCAAGTGGGGCGCCCTGGTGGCGTTTGCGCAGACCGGCAACGTGCTCATGATCATGGTGCTGGCCTTTGGCTCGGCCGCGACGTTCTTCTTCTGGGGCAAGTGGCTTGCCAAGCTTTCGGGCGTCGACCCCACGGCTCAAAACGTTGAGGTCAATGTCCATAAGACCGAATGGATGGCCCTCAACACCATCGCCGCGCTGCTGATTCTTTGCTGCGTGGCGTTTCCGGTTATCTCGAGCGGTCTGGTGTCGCCTTACTTGGCCATGGTGTTTGGCCGCGTGCCGTACGTTATCGGCAAGGACGCCATGTATCTGATGGTGGTTATCGTGGCTTTTATCGCCGTGGTGCTGCTGACGTCATTCCGCGTGAGCAACAAACCGCACGTCAACGTGTACCTTTCGGGCGTGGGAACCGACAATTACCGCCATTTCCGCGGCTCGATGGGACACGAGGTGAAGGCCGAAAAGCGCAATTGGTACTCGGTGGACGCCCTTGGCGAGAAGCGTATTGGTCCCGCGGGTAGCGTCGTGTGCTGCAGCATTATCTTGTTTGCGCTGTTGTGTTGCGCGTGGATTGGGCCCGAGCGGCTTGCCATGAGCGCGCCCTCGGTGTTGCGCGGCAAGTATTTCGAAGGTTCGGGCGTCGTGGGCATCTTTATTGGTACCGTGGTGTTTGCCTTGCTGGCGCCGCTTGTGGGCGGCCTGATCGACGGCATCGACCGCAAGCTGTCCGCCCGCATGCAGGGCCGCGTGGGCCCGCGCCTGCTGCAGCCCTTCTACGACGTTGCCAAGCTGCTGCGCAAGGCCCCCGCCAGCGTAAACACCATGGACGATACCTATATGGCGTGCGCGCTCATCTTTACCGTCGTGGGCGGCGGCATCTTTGTGTCGGGCTCCAACACGCTGCTGTGCGCTTTTATGGTGACGCTCGCCGCGATCTTTGTGGTGCTGGCGTCCGCCTCGACGCAAAGCCCGTTTGCGCAGGTCGGCGCCGATCGCGAGCTGCTGCAGGTTATGAGCTACGAGCCCGCCGTTCTGCTGATGAGCGTGGGCCTGTATCTTGCCACCGATAGCTTCGATTCCATCGCCGTGACCGGGCAGTCGGCGCCCATCATCGTGTACAGCGCGCCCATTTTCCTGGCGCTGCTTGCGGTGCTCACCATCAAGCTACGCAAGTCGCCGTTTGACCTTTCGTACTCGCATCACGCGCATCAGGAGATTGTCCAGGGTGTCGCCACCGAGATGAGCGGCGGCACGCTGGCCAAGATGACCCTTATGCACTGGTGCGAGACCGTGCTGTTTTTGATGTGGGTGGGCATGTTCTTTGTCTGGGACAACCCGGTGAGCTGGGTGGTCGCCCTGGTCGTTATGGCCGCGACGTACTTTGTCGAGGTTCTGATCGATAACACCTTCGCCCGTAGCACCTGGCGCAGCTGCTTTAAGCTCGGCTGGGGCGTGGCGCTGGTGTTTGGCCTGCTCAACCTTATGCCCATCCTCGTCGACGTGTTTATTTAGGAGGCGGCATCCATGGATCATAAAATGTCGCGCTCGCCGTGGGTTATTCATTACGACGGCTCGAGCTGCAACGGATGCGATATCGAGGTGCTGGCCTCGCTCACGCCGCTGTTCGATGCGGAGCGCTTTGGCGTGGTCAACACCGGCAACCCCAAGCATGCGGATATCTTTTTGGTGACGGGGTCGGTCAATGCCCAGAACCTGCCCGTCGTGCGCCAGATCTACAACCAGATGCTCGAGCCCAAGTGCGTGGTGGCGTGCGGCATCTGCGCGTGTTCGGGCGGCGTGTTCCGCGATGCCTATAACGTGATCGGCGGCGTGGGCCGCGCGATTCCCGTGGACGTGTACGCGCCCGGGTGCGCCATTCGCCCCGAGACCGTGATCGATGCCATTGTGGAGGCGTGCGGCATCTTGGACCAGAAGGAGGCCGTGATGCGCGCCGGCGGCGATCCGCTCACCGTGGGCGGCGCTGCTACTTGGGATGGTGGCGTTGAGCTGGGCGAGGACGGGTTTGTGGCTGCGGGGGCCGGCGACACGGCCGCTGGGACGCCCGTCGCGCCCGCCGCTGCAAAGGAGGCCGTGTAATGCAAAAGGCTATCTATACCATCGTCGGGATCGACGAGCTCTTGTCGCATGTCCAGGCGCTCAAGGGCGTCGGCGCGCGCTTTGTGCAAATGCACGCCGAGCGCAACGTCGACGACGGCTCGTATCGCTTGGTCTATACGTTTATCAACGTTCGAGCTGCTCAGGAGCATATTGCGCAGGACGGCAGCTATGCGATCGAGAACCTGGTGGTCGAGGGCATCGATCAGTACCAGGAGATTCCGTCCATCAGCTCGTACTATCCAGCCGTGTTCCCGTTTGAGAACGAGGCGCACGATCTGTTTGGTCTTGCCATTACCGATATGCAGATCGACTTTAAGGGCTTTTTCTACCAGGTCTCGACCGCTGAACCCATGAGCGTTATCACGCCCGAGGTGAAGGCCGCGCGCGAGAAGGCCATGAAGGTCCGCGCGGCCGCCGAGGCCAAGGCGCGCAAGGCCGCGGCCGAAAAGGCCGCCGCTGCTGCGGCTGCTGCAGGGGAGGGCGTTGCGGGCGCCGGCGACGCCACGGGCGCCGCTGCACAGCCCGCTGCGGCTGCCGGCTCCGATGCTCAGCACGATGAAGCCGCTGCGAAGGCCGCGCTCAAGGCCGCCGAGATGGAGGCAAAGCTCGCCGCCATGGATCCCGAGAAAGCAGCCAAGGTCCGCGCGGCGCTTGCCGCCAAGGCCGCCCGCGACAAGCAGAAAAAGGAGGCGTAAGGCCCATGGCACATCGCTCCGTTATTCCGTTTGGCCCGCAGCACCCGGTGCTGCCCGAGCCGCTTCATCTAGACCTGGTGATTGAGGACGACCGCGTCATCGAGGCAATTCCGCAGATCGGCTTTGTGCACCGCGGGCTCGAGAAGCTCACCGAAAAGCGCGACATGCATCAGTTTGGCTACATCGCCGAGCGCATCTGCGGCATTTGCGCCGTGGGCCACAGCTGCGGCTATGCCAGCGCCTGCGAACGCATGCTTGACATCGAGGTGCCCGGCCGCGTGCAGTATATTCGCACCATTCTGCACGAGCTTTCGCGCGTTCACTCGCATTTGCTGTGGCTGGGCCTGCTTGCCGACGCCTTTGGCTTTGAGGCGCTGTTCTATCGTTCGTGGACCCTGCGCGAGCAGATTCTCAAGATCTTTGAGAGCACTTGCGGCGGGCGCGTGATTCTGTCGATTAACGAGATCGGCGGCCTTAAGCATGATATCGAGGACTCCGAGCTGGCAGGCATTGTCCAGACACTCGATGCCATGCGTCCTGACTACGAGGCTCTGGTGCATACGTTTTTGGACGATGACAGCTGCGGCGAGCGCCTGCATGGCGTGGGCGTGATTAGCAAGAAAGACGCGCTGGAGCTTTCGATGGTCGGTCCGTTTGGGCGCGCCTCGGGCGTGGACTACGACGTGCGCATGTTTGGCGACGGTGCCTATGCGGACCTGGCTGCGTTTGAGCCGGTTGTCGCTACCGATGGCGACTGCTATGCCCGCTGCCAAGTGCGTTGCGCCGAGGTCACGCAGGCCATGGACATCATCAAGGAGCTTGTGGGCAAGATTCCGCACGACGGGATCGGCGGGCGCACCAAGCTTACGCCGGCCGACGGCGCACGCGGCGAGGTTGTGATTGAGCAACCGCGCGGCGAGGCGTATTACTATGTGCGCGGCAACGGCACCAAGAATCTGGACCGTTTTCGCGTGCGCACGCCGACGTCGCAAAATCTGGCGGGTCTGACGCATGCGCTGCAGGGCGTGCTCATTGCCAACGTGCCCATGATTATCCTGACCATCGACCCCTGCATTAGCTGCACGGAAAGGTAGGCGCGGCATGAGTTTGCTGACATTTGCCAAGACGGCCTTGGGTTCTATGGTCAAGCAGCCGGTAACGGTGTGCTATCCGCAGGAGAAGCTCGCGGCACCCGAGCGCCTGCGTGGGCACATCGTTAACGACATGGACGTGTGCATTTGCTGCGGCATGTGCGCGCGCCGCTGCCCGGCGGGCGCGCTCGCGGTCGATCGCAAGGGAGGAACGTGGTCGATTGACCCGTATGCCTGCGTGGTATGCGGCGAGTGCATCGAGAGCTGCCCCAAACACTGCCTGACTATGGACACCGCGCGCACTCCGGTCGCGGCGGACAAGACCCCCACGGTAGAAACCAAGCCGGAATAGCGCTGGAATTGAGCTGGAATAGGGGCCGGTGGGGCAAAATTGCCCCACCGGCCCCGCGCTTAAACGCGCGGTTGGGCCGTCGCGAACAAAACTATGCCGGATTACGGGGCTGGATAGCGAACCTCCGACCATATCGAAAACCAAGATAATAAAACCGCAGGTAGACTGCTTGCTGTTTTTCAAAAATAGGGGGTATGGATGAGGGCTCCGACTTTAGCTCCGTAATCCGGCGTAGTTTTGGAATGGCACCATATCCGTAACAGCCTTTGATCTCCCGTGGACAGAGGGAAACGGATCATTTTGGCCTTGCGAGGGCTGCCGCGTGACCCGTCTGCCACGAAATGGGCCCATCTACTACGTTTAGACGGCAGCCCTCGACCACGGCAAGTAATGTGAAATGAAAACCGCAGGTAGAACGCCTGCGATTTTTCATGAAACGCGGCTATGGTCAGGGGTATCGGGTCAAACGTAGTAGATGGGCCCATTTCGTGGCGGGCGCCGTCAGCCGATCTCCGCGGGCGGAAGAAAACGGATCATTTTGGTCCCGCGAGCCTTGCGGAGGCGCTCGTGCAGGGCCGACCGAACAAAACTATGCCGGTTTACTACGATGAATTCGACATTTCCGACCATGACTGCATTTTTCTAAATATTACAAGCGTTCTACCTGCGGTTTTGCAAGCGCACAATTTACCGTGGTCGAAGGTGGGCGATTCATCGTAGTAAACCGGCATAGTTTTGATATGGCATTAAATCGGTAGCATCCATTTTGCTATGCCGGAGCGGTCGGCCGTTGGGTAATTACCCTCGCAGGTAGGCGATGGCGATTTGGGTGCGGTTGCGCAGGCCCATTTTGGCCAGGATCGAGCTGATGTGGTTGCGCACCGTGCCTTCTCCCATATAAGCCGTGGCGGCAATCCCCTTGTTATCGAGGCCGCGGGCGATGAGCTCGGCGACTTCGAACTCGCGGTCGGTCAGACCGGCAAAGGCCGCGGGCCGGCGAGTCGCACCGGCCTCAGCGTTCGCCCCATCAAAATCGACATCTTCGATCGCCTTGCCCTCGAGCACGCGTTTGCCATCCATGACCTGCGCCAACGCTGGCGGAATGGCGGCGACATCGGTCTTGATCAGGTAACCGCGGGCGCCCAGCTTGAGCGCCGACACAATGTACTCGTCATCCGAGAATGTCGTCAGAAACACCACGCGTGCCGCGGGGTCGTGCTCAAGGATCTCGCGCGCCGCCGAAAGGCCGTCGCGCCCCGGCATCTGAATGTCGAGCAGCGCGATATCGGGCGCGTGCTCGGCGTAAAGTGCCACCGCGTCGTTGCCGTCGGCTCCGGTGCCAACCACTTCGATCTGCGGCTGGGCGCCCAGGATAATCTTGAGCGAATCGACTACCAAGCGGTCGTCGTCGACAACTATGAGCCTCATCGGGCGTCATCTCCTTGCTGTTTGGGGACGGTGGCAAACACGCGCCAGCCGGGGGCGCCGGCGCGCAGGCCGGCGGTGAAGGTTCCGCCAAGCGCCTCGACGCGCTCGCGCATGGAGACGAGCCCCATGCCTTCTGCGACGCCGCGACCACCCGTCCGGGTCCCGCCAGTGCCATCGTCGGCAACGATGAGCTGGTAAAATGACGGATGTTCCATGCATCGTACAGTGACAGCATGGGCGCAAGCGTGGCGCATGGTGTTGGAGAGCGCCTCGCGCAGGACCGCCGCAAAGCAGTTGGCGACATTTGCGGGCGTATGTTCAGTCATAACTTCAAGCTCAATCTGCGGGCCGCCGTCCGAGCGCGCGCCTTCAACGATGCGTTCGAGCTGCACGGAAAGGTCGACGGCGTTGTCGTTGAGCGCGTGGACGCTGGCGCGCACGAGCTGGAGCGCCTCGTCAACCGTGCGTTTGACATCGGCGAAATCGGCGGCGACGCCGGGCTCGTTGGCGTGGACCACGCGCAAGGCTTCGGTTTGGAGCGAAGCGCGCGTGAGCTGGTGGCCCACGTTATCGTGGATTTCGCGCGCGATGCGGGCGCGTTCGGCGAGCGTTGCGAGCTCGACTTCGTAGTCCTGGCGGTCGGCGAGGTCGCGGTTGCGTGCCTCGAGTGCCAGGGCGCGTTCTTGCAGCTTGTCGCGGGTGCGACGCATGCGTTCCTGTTCGCGCTCCAGCTGCGCAGTGCGCAGCGACAGCAACGTGGCAGCGATCGAAAGGATGGCGGTTAGCAACAGCGTTCGGGTGGTGAGCACGCCGCCACGAAGGTCCGCGACAAGCGCGCAGACAAACACGGCGCCAATCGCCAGCGCGGGCCAGATGCGTTCACGGCGCACGCGTCGCGCGATGTCATAGAAGGCAAGGGGTGCGAACGGCATAAATGGCGGCACGAAGACGGCAGCGATGATGTAAGCGTAGCTCGCGGCCTCGCTCGCGCGATGGGCGTGTTCTTCTCGTGCGACTTCCGACGCCGAGGTGGCTATAACGCCAAGGCAAAACGCCACAACCAGACGAGCGTCCACGGCAAGACCCATGGCGGCCGCAATACAGCACGCCAGCACAATCGATTTGTCGAAAAGCCTGTTCATACGGGTATTGTACGCGATGCTGCGCGCGGGGGAGGCGCCGCCCGGGGCAACCGTGACATTCCTCCCGCGCGGCAAAGCGGCGTCGATCGCTCGCGCGAGCGGGGGTTTCGCCTCCGCCCCCTCGTACTCGTGACAAAGCTCACTGGTGCGCGCCGCCCACTCCTGCGATGATGCAATCGTACCGGGCCACGATCAACAGAAGGGCCGCCTCATGACAGACATCGTCCACGTCGAAAACCTCGTCAAGCGCTATGACGATCTTATCGCGCTCGACCACTTTAACCTGAGCATCGCCCCCGGCGAAATCTTTGGACTGCTCGGCCCCAACGGCTCGGGCAAGACCACGTCCATCAACTGCATTCTGCAGCTGCTTGCCTACGACAAAGGCACCATCGAGCTGTTCGGCGAGCCCATGACGCCCGCCCGCTACGACCTCAAGCGCCGCATAGGCGTGGTGCCGCAGCAGGTGGCGGTGTTCGACGAGCTTACCGTGCGTGAGAACATCGACTATTTCTGCAGTCTTTACGTCAACGACCGCAAGCGCCGCCGTGCGCTCGTGGACGAGGCGATCGACTTTGTCGGTCTGGGCGACTTTGCCAAGTTCCGCCCCGGTAAGCTCTCGGGCGGCCTGGCGCGCCGGCTCAACATTGCCTGCGGCATCGCGCACAAGCCCGAGCTCATCTTCTTCGACGAGCCCACGGTGGCGGTCGACCCCCAGAGCCGCAACGCCATCCTGGAGGGCATTTGCCGCCTGCGCGACGAGGGTGCCACGGTGGTGTATACCAGCCATTACATGGAGGAAATCGAGCAAATCTGCAGCCGCATCATGATCATGGACGGCGGGCGCGTGCTGGCGCAGGGCACCAACGACGAGCTCAAGCGCATGATTCAGATGGGCGAGCGTGTGACCGTCGAGGTCGGCGCCGTCGAGCCCGCCACGGTCGAGCGACTGCGCGCCCTCGAGCATGTGCTTTCGGTTGAGCTGTCCGGCGGTGAGCTCGTCTGCACCTGCGAAGCGAGTCCGCACAATCTGGTCGACATCCTCGACACGCTGCGCGCCGCCGACGTGGCGCTCGGCCGCGTGTGGAGTGAGCCGCCGACCCTCAACGACGTGTTCCTCGAGATCACCGGCCGCGAGCTGCGCGACTAGGGGGCAGCCATGTTCAACACCATTATTATCACGGTCAAGACGCTGCTGCGCCGGCCGAGCACGTGGGTCTGGGGTGCTCTCTTTCCCATTGCGCTTTCCACGATGTTCATGTTTATGTTTGCGAACCTCAGCTCCGACGGCACGGTCGATCCGGTGCCGGTTGCCGTCGTGGCGGACGAGGCCTGGGACGCTTCGACCTTTAAGAGCGTGGCGACGTCGCTCGACGAGGAGGGCGACGACCAACTGCTCGAGATCCATGAGTGCGACGACGCAGCCGATGCGAACCGTGCGCTTAAGGCCGGCGAGGTCGCGGGCATCTATACGGTTGACGCCGAAGGCGCACCCAAGCTCACGCTGCTATCGAGCTACGACAGCTCGCGTGCCTCATCGGTGCTCACCGACCGTAGCATTTTGGAGACGGTGGCAAGCTCGTATACGCAAAATGCCGAGCTCATGTCCCAGATTGCCCAGAACAACCCGGCGGCACTCGCCGACCCGGAGGTGGTTGCGCGCGCCCTGTCGCTCGAGGGCGGAACCCGCCGTGTGAGCCTGACACGCATCACGCCCGATGGCACGGTCATCTACTATTACGCGCTCTTTGGTCTGGTCGCGATGATGTCTGCCGAGTTTGCCGCCTTGAGCGTCGTCGATTTGCAACCCAATCTGTCTGGCCTCGGCGCGCGTCGCTGCGTGGGCGGCCTTTCCAAGACGGCATCGCTAGCCGGTATCTTTGTGGGCTCGTGGCTGGTCTCCTTTGCCTCGATGGCGATCGCAATCGGCTACGTGCGCCTGGTCGTGGGCATCGACTTTGGCGGGCGCGAGGGGCTGTGTCTGGCGGGCGGCGCCGCTTCCGCGCTAGCCGCCACGGGCTTGGGACTCTTTGTGGGCACGCTTCCCGTTAAGGGCGGCAAGGCGTCCAAGTCGGGCATCCTCACGGGCTTTGCCACCACGTGTGCCCTGTTCGCCGGCCTCTACGGTGAGCCGGCGATGGCACTTGCCGACGACGTCGCCCGCGCCTGCCCGGCCGAGTGCTGGCTCAACCCCGTCAAGCTCATCTGCGACATGTTCAATCGCCTGTATTTCTTTGAGGACCTGGGGCCCTTCGCCGTCCGCGCCGGCGCGCTCGTCCTGATGGCGCTGCTGTTCGTTGCCGCCGCCACGCTGATCTTTGGAAGGAGCCGCTATGAGCACCTTTAAGACTGCGCTTCGCATGGCGCTCGCGCACCCGCTCTACCTGCTCATCTATACGGTGTTTATTTCACTGTTGGGTGTGTTTATCGCGGCATCGGTGAGCTCGAACTCGTCGCAGCTCACCGACTACAAGCCTTACGATGCCAACGTGGTCGTGGTCGACCGCGACGACAGTGACCTTTCGCGTGCGCTTACCAAGCACCTGGGTTCGCGCTTTGACCTGGTCACGGGCATCGGCGACGACACCTACGACCTTGCGGACGCGCTTTCCAAGAGCAACAGCGCCAAGGGCAGTGCCGACTGCGTGTTCTTTATCCCGGAGGGGTTTGAGGGCGACCTCGTTGCAGCTGCCCGCGCGGGGGAGTCCCTGCCCAAGCTCGATGTGACCTACGGTGCCGGCACCATGGCGGCGGCGCTTTCGTCTGCCGAGGCCTCGCGCTGGATCTCGCTCGCGGGCGCTGCGGCGGCGCTTGAGCCCACTGCCTCCAACGGTGACGTCGCCAAGGCTGCCGATCATGCGGCCGCGAAGCGTGCCAAGGTCGAGATCGAGCAGGTCAAGGTTGACTCGACCGCCGCCGCCACGCTCGAGTCGTACTTCAACTTTGGCGCGTACGCGATTATCTCGTCGGTCATCGTGTCGGTGGGGCTGGTGTTCTCGGGCATGAACGAGCCCGAGCGCGTGCGTCGTATGGATGCCGGCCCAATCTCCGAGCGCCAGCGCTCGCTTGCCGTGTTTGCGGCCGCCGCCGTGATCACCGTCTGCATCTGGTTTGTGTCGAGCATGATGGGCGTCGTGGGCTTTGCCGGCGCAGTCGCCGAGGTCGGCGTGGGCCGTGTATGCCTGGCGCTGTCGGCGACGTTTGCCCTTGCGTGCACGCCGCTGGCCGTTGGCTTTGCGCTTTCGAGCCTGGGTGCGCGCGAGGAACTGCTCAACGGTGTGGGCAACCTGCTCGGCATGCTCATGACGTTTTTGGGCGGCGCCTGGATGCCGCTGTCGCTGATGGGCTCGGCCGTGCAGACCGTGGCGCATTTTGTGCCGACATATTGGGTGAACGACGCGATCGGCAAGGCGCTTGCCTCGGATCTGACGTCTGCCGTGCTGGGCGACATCGCCTGCGACCTAGGCGTCACGGTGCTCTTTGCCGCGGCCATCGCCGCCGTAGGCCTCGCACTCTCGCGCACCAAATCCCGCGCCTAGCCACCTAGTCATTGGTCATTGGGGGCGTTCTTAAACGGCTAGTCATTTAAGTACGTCCCCAATGACTAGTCTGAAATAAATTTCAGGCCTCGCCCCAAAATAGTTCGCCAAGGTTTACTATAACGCTCATAAAGTAGTACGAGGCTAACAATGGGGGATACCATGGCGACGCAGAAGGCCTACGTCCAGGTTAAGGATCTCAAAAAGCACTACGGCGATGGAGATGCACGCCTGACGGTGCTCGACGGCATCAACACGTCTATCAACCGCGGCGAGATCTGCGTCATGCTGGGGCCTTCGGGTTCGGGCAAGTCCACGTTTCTTAACCTGATCGGCGGCCTGGAGGATGCCGACGCCGGCTCTATTCTGGTGGACGGCTGCGATCTTACCGTGCTCAAGGCCGGAGACCTGGGCGAATACCGACGCCGCGAACTGGGCTTTGTCTTCCAGTTCTACAACCTGGTGCCCGATCTCACCATCAAGGAGAACATCGAGGTCACGGCGCACCTGTCCAAAAACCCGCTCAACATCGACGACCTGCTGCGTTCGCTGGGTCTCTACGAGCACCGCAACAAGTTCCCGCGCCAGGTCTCGGGCGGCCAACAGCAGCGCTGCGCCATCGGCCGTGCGCTTGTCAAAAACCCGGGCCTGCTGCTGTGCGACGAGCCCACGGGCGCGCTTGACTACAAGACGTCCAAGGAAATCTTGCAGCTCATGGAGGATGTCAACCGCACCTACGGCTGCACCATCATCATTGTTACCCACAATGCCGCCATCGCGCGCATGGCCAATCGCGTGCTGCGCCTGCGCGACGGGCGCATCGTCGAAGATGTGCTCAACGAGTCGCCCGTCGCGGCCGCCGAGCTCGATTGGTAGGCGGCGCCATGACACCTCTCGCAAAACGTCTCCCGCGCGAGCTGCGCCGCAATATCGGCAAGTACCTGGGCATCTTTTTGCTTATGTGCGGAAGCATCGCCCTTACCTCGGGCTTTTTGCTCGCGGCCCACTCCATCGGCTGCCTTATCGACGACATGCGCGATGCGTACACGATCGAGGACGGCCGCGTGACCACCTCCTTCGAGGCTACCGACGATCAACTCAAGGCCGCCGAGGACGCAGCCGGTGACGTCGGCGGCGTCACGCTCTACAAGAATTTCTCCATCGACGCCATCATCAAAAAGGCGTCCGGCGACGACGGCACCAAGCGCACCCTGCGCACCTATGCGCACCGCACCAAGGTCGATATCGCGTCCTACTGCGAAGGCAAACAGCCCAGGGCGGACGATGAGGTGGCAATCGACCGTGTCTTCGCCACCAACAACGACCTCGCCATCGGCGATAAGGTCGAGCTCGAGGGGCGCACCTACACCATCTGCGGCATCATGACGCAGCCCGATAGCCAGGCGTTGTTCCTCGACAATTCGGACTTTACGGTGAACACCATTACGTATGGTGTCGCCGAGGTCACCGACGCCGGTTTTGCCGCGCTCGAGGATGCCGGCGGCGCGCCCGCCTATACGTACTCCTTTACCTTTAACGACCGCGACCTCTCCACCGCGGACCGCATCGATGTCGAACAGGATATGGTCGAGGCGCTGGCGGATGCCGATGCGCGCGTGGACGATCTGATCGACGCCGATTCCAATCAGGGCATTGGCTATGCGCGCGATGACGTGGACGGCGACTCTATGATGTGGATGACGCTGCTCGACATCATCATCGTGATCATGGCGTTCGTCTTTGTGGTCCTTACCGACGCCACCATCGAGGAGGAGAGCGCCATCATCGGCACGCTGCTCGCCAGCGGCTATCGTCGACGCGAGATCGTGCTGCACTACCTTGCGCTTCCCGCCATCGTGGGCGTGGTCGCGGCGCTTTTGGGCACTGCGCTCGGCATTGTGTTCTTTACCGAGCCCATGCGCAGCCTCTATTACGGTTCGTACAGCCTGCCGCCCTTCCAGGTGTACTGGAGCTGGGAGATCTTTGTGAAGTGCGCCGTGGTCCCCGCCGCTGCGCTCATCCTCATCACGCTGGTGGGCCTGCTTCGCAAAATGGGCAAGACGCCGTTGCAGTTCCTTCGTCACGAGGCGAGCGGCAAATCGGGCACCAAGCGCGGCTTGCAGCTGCCGGAGCGCATGGGCTTTGTCTCGCGCTTCCGCCTTCGTATCTTCCTGCGCAACCTAGGCAACTTCGCCACGCTCTTCGTGGGCATTGCGTTTGCCTCGCTGCTGCTGCTCTTTGGCCTGGCGATTCTGCCCACGATGACGCACTATGCGGACAACCTCGAGACGAGCCTGGTCGCTGAGCACCAGTACACGCTCAAGGCGCCGCTGGAGCTCGAGGGCACTGCCGAGGAGCGCGAGCAGTGGTCGGCACTCGAGCGCTTGCAGTCGGTTGACGGCGCACTGCTTTCTGCCGCCCAGGATGCCGATGACGAGCTTGACGACGCGGCCGATGCGGCGCAGGCGGCAGCCGATGCCGCGGCCGCATCTCCGTCTGCCGAGAGCCTGGCCGCAGCGCAGGATGCGCTTGCCAAGGTCCAGGACAAGAAGGATGCGCTCTACGCGCGCCTTGACGATCTTGCCGATGCCCTCGGCTGCGACCGCGATGAGGCTATCGACCTGATCGACAAGGCCTCTAAGATCGACACTGACAACGACGATATCCACCCGGTCAATACGACCGACAACGGCGCGGGCGCAATCGCGCAGGCCGGGAAATACGCCGTTTACCAGCTGCAATACGACCGTGGCGATGGTAATGGCGAGGAGACGATTTCCGTCTACGGCATTTCATCCGATTCGCGTTATTGGAAAGACCTCGACGTCGGCGATGGGCGCGTCGTCTTTGGCGGCGGTCTGCTCGATAAGTTTGGCTGGAGCGAGGGCCAGAAGGTCACGCTCGGCGACAAGTACGAGGGCGAGCATTATTCCTTTGAGTACGCGGGCAAGGACTGTGCCTGGGGCTCCAAGTCGGACATGAACATCTATATGAGCATCGATGACTTTAACGAGCTGTTCGACAACGATGCCGCCTACTTTAACGGCTATGTGAGCAACGAGAAGCTCGACCTCGACGCGCGCTACTTTGCCGGCGACACCACGCCCGACGACATGCGCGCCGTGGGTGACCAGTTCATCGGCATGATGAGCAAAATGATCGGAATGATGATCGGGCTCGCGGTGTTTATCTTCCTGCTGTTTATGTACCTGCTGACCAAAGCGGTGATCGACCACAGCGCCCGTTCGATCAGCTACATGAAAGTCTTTGGCTATCGCGATAGTGAGATCTCGCATCTGTACATCCGCTCGATCACGCTGTGCGTGGCGGCGTCGCTCGTGCTGAGCCTGCCGGTCATTATTGGCTCGCTCACGGCCATCTTCCGCTCGATGCTGCTCGCCTACAACGGCAATATCGAGATCTACGTGCCCGCTTGGTCCATGGCTGCATGCGTCGGCATTGGCTTTGCGACCTACCTGGTCGTGGCGCTGCTACACACGCGCTCTATCAAGCGCGTCAGCCTGGCCGAAGCCCTCAAGGTGCAGGAGTAGTCATTGGGGACGTTCTTAAACGACTAGTCGTTGGGGACAGTCTTTGCCGGATCGCCGGCTCGCCGGCCGGGCGGCAAGCACTCATTTAAGTCTGTCCCCAATGAGTGCCTGTGCTTGACTTCAACCCCACTTCAACGGGTACCATCCTCTATGTCTGTAACGCCATATAGACCGAGGGGAAATATCTATGACCGCAACTGCACCCGTCGCACCAGCAAAGGTGTACTTCACCAACCTGCGCACGCACGGCCGCGAGAGCCAGCTCGACAAGCTTAAGCGCCTCATCCGTCGCGCCGGCATTGAGCAGATCGACTTCGAGAACAAGTTCGTCGCCATCAAGATCCACTTTGGCGAGCTGGGCAACCTGAGCTTTTTGCGCCCCAACTATGCCCGCGCCGTCGCAGATGTCGTCAAGGAGCTGGGCGGCAAGCCCTTCCTCACCGACTGCAACACGCTCTACGTCGGTAGCCGCAAAAACGCGCTCGAGCACATCGACACCGCCTACCAGAACGGCTTTACCCCGTACGCCACGGGCTGCCAGGTCATCATCGCCGACGGCCTCAAGGGTACCGACGAGGCGCTCGTCCCGGTCGAGGGCGGTGAGTACGTGCGCGAGGCAAAGATTGGTCAGGCACTCATGGATGCCGACATCGTGATCAGCCTCACGCACTTTAAGGGTCATGAGCAGGCCGGTTTTGGCGGCGCCATGAAGAACCTGGGCATGGGAGGCGGCAGCCGTGCCGGCAAGATGGAGCAGCATGCTGCCGGCAAGCCAAGCGTCGCGACCGAGCACTGCGTTGGCTGCCGTGCCTGCGAAAAGATCTGCGCGCACAACGCCATCTCGTTCGACGGCACCCGCGAGCGCGAGCTGGCGAGTGGCAAGACCGTCGAGGTGCACGTGGCCGCCATCGACCACGACCGCTGCCTGGGCTGCGGCCGCTGCATCGGCGTGTGCAACCAGGACGCCATCAACCCCGACTATGACGCCGCGGCCGACGTGCTCAACTGCAAGATTGCCGAGTACACCAAGGCCATCGTCGAGGGCCGCCCGAGCTTCCACATCTCGCTCGCCATGGACATCAGCCCCAACTGCGACTGCCACGCCGAGAACGACACGCCCATCGTCAACGACATCGGCATGTTTGCGAGCTTCGACCCGGTCGCCATCGATCAAGCCTGCGCCGACGCCGTCCTAGCATCCGAGCCGTTGCCCAACACCGTGCTCACCGACAGCGCGGCCAAAATGGAGCACGACCACGAGCATCTGGAGGGCGAGCAGGCCAAGGACCCCTTCTGCATCACACATCCCGACACCGACTGGCGCTCCTGCATCGCACACGCCGAGAAGATCGGCCTGGGCACGAGCGAGTATGAGCTCATCGAGGTCAAGTAGCACCTAGCTATTGAACATATCAAGTGACTTTGTGGCGTAAGTCGAGCAAAAGCCGCCCGCGAGCACAGCGCTCGCGGGCGGTTTTCCGGAAGTATGCGGCAAATTTCGAGACCGCCGAGCACACGACGTTTTTTGGCAACAAAACCCCTGATAAATTGTTGATAAAACTGCGGTCTGGTCGGCAGTTCCAGATTTTGCCGCATACTTCCGATAATAGGGGGTCAGATAAAGCCCCGGACGTTGCTTTTTGCCTAAAAATTCTTTCCGAGGAAGTCGTCGACCGTGTTCCAGTAGAGCTCGGGATCGACCTGCGCGCTCTTGGCGTGCGTGGCGCCATGGATGGTGAGCTTTTGCTTGATCTTGCTGGCGCACGCGTCGTAGTTTTGGTCGAGCATACTGTACGGCACAAAGGTGTCCTGGTCGCCGTGGATAAACAGCATGGGAACCATCGCGTGTTTGAGTTGCTCCACGCTGCTCGCCGTATGAAAGTCGTAGCCTGCACGCACGTTGCACACCAGGTTGGCCACATCGAGCAAAGGAAAACTGGGCAGGCCGAACACGTCCTTGAGCTGCAAAGAAAACTCGTCCCAGACGCTTGTGTAGCCGCAATCTTCGATGATGCACCTAACATTAGAGGGCAACGATTCCCCCGCGACGTTCATAGCGGTTGCCGCACCCATCGACTCACCAAAGACCAGGATGCGCGCCTCGGGGTCAGCCTGAACGATTTGCTCGATCCATGCGACGATGTCGAGGCGCTCGGGCCAGCCCATGCCGATATAGTCGCCGCCGGAGCGCTCGTGGGCGCGGGCGGCGGGTGCGAGTACGTTCATGCCGCGGTCGTGGAAGCGCTTGACGTATCGGGCCATACCGATGGGCTCATCGGTGTATCCGTGTAGGCAGACAGCGTAATCGTGGGTGTTCTCCGAGGCGGCGAAATACCAAGCGGCGAGCTCGGTTCCGTCATCTGCGGTGAGGCTGCTGCTCTTGCGGTTTTCCTTAAACCATGCCCGCGCCTCGGTGTCCTCGGCATCCGGCTGCTCACCTTCTTTGTCGTTCTTGCTATCCTGCATCATCTTCATGGTGTACGGCGCTTGGGGGTTCAGGGCAAAGTCAAACAAAAAGTTGCCGGCAAATCCAAGCAGCGCGACGACGAGCACCAACGCAACAACGCCGGCTATCTTGAGCTTCCGATGGGGGTGTGCGCTTTGAGGCATTTACGGTTCTCCTTATAGATGTTAATACATCAACATTTAAAACAAGCGCATTATGGATGTTCGCCGTTGATGCGTCAACAAGCAAAGAATGGGTAAACAAAGGGACACGTATGGTGCAAATTTCGCACGCACCCAGACGCTTTGATATAGTGTTGAGAACTCTTTACGTTGGAGGATGTAACCGGCATGTCCGATTCGAGCGACAGTTCCAAGCCGCGACCCAAGGCCGCGGCCGTTCCGCACTACACGGTGGGCGAGGAGATTATGAACTCCGTCACCCATGGTGTCGGCTGCTTGCTGGGTATCGCGGGTCTGGTGCTCCTGATCGTATTCGCTGCACTGCGCGGCGGTGGCCCGGCCCACATGGCCGCGGCAATCGTCTACGGCGCCAGTATTATTCTCGAATACCTTGCCTCCACGCTCTACCATGCGATTCAGCCCGCGGGCGCTAAGCGCGTGTTCCGCATTATCGACCACAGCTGTATCTATCTGCTCATTGCCGGCAGCTATACGCCGTTTTGCCTCATTACGCTGGCAAACGACGGTGGTCCCGTGCTGTTTTTTGCCGTATGGGCCATCGCCATCGTCGGGATCGCCCTCGAGTGTTTTTTGCGCGAGCGCCAGCCGCATTGGGTAAGCGGCCTGGTCTATCTGCTGATGGGCTGGCTCGTCGTCTTTAAGCTGCCCGAGCTCGTGTCGCTGCTCAACCCCGTGGCACTTGCCCTGCTCGCTGTCGGCGGCGTGTGCTACACCGTGGGCGTGCCGTTCTACATCGCCAAAAACGTGCGTTACCTGCACAGTGTGTTTCACTTGTGGGTGCTCGCCGGCAGTATCTTCCAGTTCATGGCGGTGATCCTCTTCGTAATCTAGCGATCGCGTCTGTGCCCGCGGGCCCATCCGAGCGGCCGCCGGGCGCAACTGCCCTATCCGTCACTTACGCTTACTACCTAACGTCCCGAATCTTGGAGGTTCGAGAAACTCCCGATGGACATAACCATCTCCCTTATCACCACCCTCGTTTTGACCCTCATCAACGGCTACTTCTCTATGTCTGAGATGGCGCTCACCACGGCCAAGCGCGCCGTGCTGGAGCACGAGGCCGAGGAAGGCGACAGGCGCGCCGAGCGTGCCATTAAGCTGGCTGCCGACTCCGACCAGCTGCTCGCCACCATCCAGGTTGCCATTACGCTCGTGGGCTTCGCCTCGTCCGCCGTCGCCTCGACGAGTCTGTCCGACCCGCTCGCCACGTGGCTCATGAGCTTTGGCATCGCGCCGCTCTCCGCCATCGCGCGCGGCCTGGCGCCGGTCATCATCACCGTCGCGGTCGCCTTCGTATCCATCGTGATCGGCGAGCTCGTCCCCAAGCGCATCGGCCTGGCCAATGCCGAGGGCGTGTCCAAGCAGGTCGTGGGACCGTTGTCGTTTTTCCAAAAGATCGCCCGTCCGCTCGTGTGGCTGACTGGCGCTTGCTCCGATGGCCTGGCCCGCATCCTGCGCATCAAGAGTGCCGACGACCGTCAGAATGTCTCGGAAGAAGAGATCAAGTACATGGTCTCGGAGCAGGACGACCTGCTCGACGAGGAAAAGCGTATGATCCACGAGATCTTTGACCTGGGCGACACCGTTGCCCGCGAGGTCATGGTGCCGCGCGTGGACACCACCATGTGCGAGGACGACGAGACGGTCGCCGACGTGTTGTCCACCATGCGCCAGACCGGCTTCAGCCGCATCCCCGTCTATCACGAGGACCCCGACAACGTCGCGGGCATCGCGCACATCAAAGACCTGATCCAGCCCGCGCTCGATGGCAAGGGCGACCAGCCCATCGCCGGCTTTTTGCGCGACGCCACCTTTGTGCCCGACACCAAGGACATCCTGCCGCTGCTGTCCGAGATGCAGACCTCGCACGACCAGATCGTGGTGGTCGTGGACGAGTACGGCGGCACGGCCGGCATCATCACCATCGAGGACATCGTCGAGGAGATCGTTGGCGAGATCGAGGACGAGTTCGACCCCGACAACAAGTATCTCACGCGCCTTTCGCGCCGCGAGTGGCTCGTTGATGGGCGTTTTTCGTGCGATGACGCGATTGAGCTTGGTTGGCCGCTCGAGGAAAGCGATGATTATGAGACCATCGCCGGCTGGATTTTGGAGCTTTGTGACTCGGTGCCCGACATCGGAGAGGTGTTTGAGGCCGCGGGGTACAAGTTTAAAGTGCAGTCGATGCGTGGCCAGCGCATCTCGCTCATTCGCGTGATCGCTCCGGCCGAAACCGATAAGAAGGATTCCGAGTCTTCGGTAGACGAGCCGACGACGTCGGGTGCGGGTTCCGCGAATCCGCACGACGGCGACGAGTAGGGCAAGGAAGAGTAGGGGAGAGTTATGGCAGGCCTGTTCAACATCCTTAAGGTCACCGTCAGCGAGGACAAGATCTGCGCGCATGTGCTGGTGAACCCCGGCATGCCGCTCATGACCTCGGAGGACATCGAGGCCACGGCGCGCGTGTACTACCTGGTACCGGCGATTGCCAAGCACCTGTGCCTGGGCGATTCCGGCCGCGAGTTCCAGGACTGCATGGGTCAGACCGAGCTCTGCCACCTGCTGGAGCACGTGACGGTCGAGCTCATGAACGAGACCGGTCTTGCCGGTAGCATCTCGTGCGGCCGCACGCGCGTAAGCGAGCATGACGAGCGTGTCTTTGAGGTCGAGCTTTCGTGTCCCGACGACGCACTGGCCATCGGCGCGCTGTCGTCGGCCACCTTTATGATGGACTGGGCGTACCTGCACGCCGACCAGCCTGCCCCCGACGTGGAAGGCACGGTCGCGGGCCTGCGCAACCTGGTGCTGGGCATGCGCGCCGAGGCCGAGGGCAAGGATCCTCACGAGGCCGTCGCTGCTGTGAACGGCGAAGATGCTGCCGAGGACGAGGGTGCTGACGAGGGCGATGTGCCGGTCGACGCCGAGCCCGTTGCCGATGCGACCGCCGAGCCCGTTCCCACCGAGCCCCAGGGCGTCCCCAACTTTGACGACGAGCCCCAGGTGGCGATTGATACCGAGGGCGCGGTTGCCGAGAACCACGAGGCCTCCGCTGCCGTCTTTGGCGGTGCGGCGACGGTTCCGGCAGGACCTGCGCATGAGGGCGGCCTGCCGCTCGTGGACGGCGCCGGCGAGGACCCGGGCGCCACGGTGGCCATGCCGGCTATGCCTCAGGAGTAGGCCTACGCGTTTATCACCATCACGTACCTGCGTCTTTGCCGTACACAGATGAGCGGAGCGGCAAGTGATGCGCTGCGGGTATAATGGACAGCATTCAAACGGTGGGCACCGACGTGCCCGCAGGAGAGGAATGATCATGGGTAAGACTTTCAGCTTTGTCTCCGGCGCACTTTTTGGTGCCGCTGCCGGCGCTATTGTCGGCGTTGCTCTGGCCCCGCGCTCGGGCGCCGAGACCCGCGCCATGGCTGCCGATATCGCCAATGACGCCTGGGACAATATGCGCGACACCTACGAGCACAGCGCCGAGGAGGCCCGTGCCGCGGTGAATGACTTTGGCCCGATGGTCGACGCCAAGACCGACGACCTGCGCGCCAAGGTCGACCTGGCCCGCGAGCGCATGGACCAGCTGCGCGAGCAGCTCAACGACGCCATTTCGGGCGGCAACGTGACGCCTGCCGCCGACGTCGTGGTCGAGAACGCCGTCGAGGCTGATACCGAGGCTGCGGAGCCCTCGACCGAGGCATAATGCGCGCTGGGGATTTTGTCGGCGCCAAGATCTATCGCAAGCCTACCGAGGACAAGCGCACCAAAAAGGACGGCACACCGCGCAGCCCTAAAAAGCTCGGAAAGATTCACTTTCCGGTCTTTACCCCGGGCGGTACGCGCGTGGTCGGCTTTATGGTCCGCCAGTCCGATATCGCGGGCATGATCGAGCGTCCCGATCGATTCGTAGCGCTCGACGCCATTGGTGTCTACGAGGGCGCCATTGCGGTCGATGACGTCAAGGACACGTACGATGCCGCCGCCGCCAAGCGCCTCGACATCAACCTGGACGATTGCATCATCTGGGTCGGTATGGACGTGCGCACGGAATCGGGCGACGTCGTGGGCTATTGCTCGGACGTTGAGTTCAAGCCGCGCTCGGGCATCGTGCAGGCATTCTATGTGACCGCCGGTGCTGCTTCGAGTGTTTTGGTTGGTGACACGCAGGTGCCGCCGACGATGCTGCGCGGCTACGAGAACGGCGCGATGGTCGTCTCGGACGAGGTCAAGTCGCTCGGGTATTCGGGCGGTGCGGCCGCCAAGGCCGCCGAGGCCAGCGTCGTGGTGGGCGACAAGGTCAAAAAGGGCGCCAAGGTGCTCGACGACAAGGGGTCGGTTGCCGTGGACAAGGGCAGTCGCGCACTGGGCAAGCAGCTCGGCAAGACGCGCGGCATGTTCAAGGCCTTTAAGGACGAATACCAAAAGGCGAGCGGAGGCTCGTCTAAAGCTACAAAATAGCGACGTACCAAATGATGGGAGGCAAGCCGGAGACCTGTTGCTCCGGCTTGCTGTGTTTATGGGGGAGGGCACATGCGCCAAAACGGATCCAACTTAAACGGGCGTTCGGGTGCGCGTCCGACGGCGCGCCGCGACCTGGGGCAGCTGCCCAGCGGTCAGCGCCGTCGCCGCCGTAAGCCCGGCGCGATGTACCTCAACCATAGCCGCGGGTTTAGCGACCGCAGCGCGCGCATCGGCAACGGGCGCTCGCCGCGCCGACCGTCCCGTCTGCCCTATGCGCTCATTGCCGTGGGCTGTGCGCTCGTACTGTTTATCGCTGCCGTCGTGGGCTACGTCAACCGCAGCGTGGACGTGGAACTCAACGGGCAAAAGACCGCGGTGCGCGTGGGCTCTACGCTGCAGAATCTCATCGACGACCAGGAGTTGACTGACACCTGCGACGCAGGCGACCTGCTGGCCGTCGATGACAGCGTGCTCAAGCGCCATGGCGGTGAAAAGCTGTCGGTTAAGGTGGACGGCAAGCGCATAAAACAGGGCAAATGGGATAGCCGCGAACTTGAGGGTGGCGAGAAGGTGACGGTCAAGGATGGCCGTAACACCTACGAGAAGCATGAGGTTCAGGCTACGGTTATCGAGCCCAAGCTCAAGGTCGAGGGCACGGGCACTATCGAGTATGTGCAGACGTGGGGCGTTCAGGGCCGCTCCGAGGTGTGGGTTGGTGAGCAGTCGGGCAAGACGCAGGACCGCGGCGAGGTTGTGCCCGCCACCGATTGCGTCGTTGCGTGCGCCAGCGTGGCGCCCAAGGGCAACGAAAAGTACGTGGCGCTGACGTTTGACGAGGGTCCGAGCGGTGCGACCAAGCAGATTTTGCAGGTACTCAAGGAAAAGGGCGTCACCGCGACGTTCTTCCTGTCGGGCGATGCGGCCGTGGCCTCGCCTGCCACGGCCAAGGCGATTGTCGATGCCGGGTGCGAAATCGGATCCAACAGCTACAGCGACGATTCGCTCAAGGGTCAGGACCGTGAGGCGGTACGCGAGCAGATCACGAAAGGCACCGATGCGATTAAGTCGGCGACCGGCGTGAAGACGATGCTGCTGCGTGCTCCCTACGCTGCCTTTGACGAGCAAAACTGGATTGATGCGATGGACCTGGTCTCCGCCGTGGTCTCGTGGAATATCGACTCGGGCGACTGGCTGCTCAACGGTGCCGACGAGCAGGTCTCAACGGTGCTCGATTCGGTGACGCCGGGCAATATCGTGCTGCTCACCGATAGAGACGAATGCGCCGAGCAGACGCTCGAGGCGCTGCCGCAGATCATCGACGGCCTTGTCGCCGGGGGCTACAAGATCGTGACGCTCAGCGACCTGGTTAAGACGGACACGGCATTGAGCAAAAAGCTCACCTCGCTGACGAAGGTCACCATGCCCAAGGACGCCGTGTTCCCCCAACTTGCCGAGGACGATGACACCACAGAGTAGCCATTGGGTAGTCGTTTAAGAACGTCCCCAATGGCTATGTCACGGATACGTCAGCGTTTGGTATGCCTGCAATGTGCAGCGCATAAATTCGATGCCGCAGGGCGATGCTGATGCTATAGTTACTGCGGTTAATGAGGGTCAAGAGAAAGGTTACAGGTGAAATCCAAACCTCGACCATACAGTCGATGACCCCATGCAGGTGCTTTTTGCGCATGCACGGGGTGTAAGCGTCGAGCGGCGTGCCGCCCGCGCATGCGTATACATATCCAGAAGCCCCCGGACGCCGCACGCGCGGCCGCGTCCGGAGGAATAATGATGGGGAGCACCATTGAATTATCTGAGTGAGATGCTCAAATTGCCGGTCTTGGACGTCGACGGCGAAAAGCTCGGCGTGGTCAACGATTTTGGCATTGCTACCGGCGAAGTTTTTCCGCACGTGACGTCGCTCGCGTTCCGCGGTCCCGGCAAGACGCCGTTTATGATCAGCTGGCGCAAATGGGTCGACCGTATCGATGAGACAGGCGTGTATCTCAACACGTCTGCCACCAATATTCGCTTCTCGTACCTGCAGCCGACCGAGCTCCTGCTGGCGCGCGATGTTCTCAATAAGCAGATCGTCGACACGCAGGGCATGAAGGTCGTGCGCGTCAACGACATCAAGTTTTCCATGTCGGGCGAAAATCAGCTGCGCCTGCTGGGCGCCGAGGTCGGCGCCCGCGGTCTGCTACGCGCCATCAGCCCCGCGCTCGAGCATATCGTCGAAGGCTTTATGAAGCACCTGGGCAAGCCGCTCAGTGAGGACATCATCGCCTGGTCCTACATGGACCTGCTCGACCGCTCGACCAAGAACATTCAACTCTCGGTGTCGCACAAGACGCTCGGCGAGCTGCACCCTGCCGACATCGCCGACATTATCGAGCAGCTCGACCCGCGCCTACGTGCGCAGGTGTTTGCGCAGCTCGATACCGCCCAGGCCGCCGAGGCCATCTCGGAGTTCGATGACGACGAGCTTATGACCGAGATGCTCGAGGGCCTGTCCGACACCGACGCATCGTCGATGCTGGCCATGATGGACCCGGACGACGCCGCCGATCTGATCGACGAGCTCGATTACGAGAAGGCCGAGAAGCTCCTGCGCCTGATGGGCGTCAAGGAAGAGAAAGCGATTCGTAACCTGCTGGGGTATGAGGACAACACCGCCGGCCGCATCATGACCTCGGAGTTTGTCTCCCTGCCCGCCACGGCAACGGTCGGTGACGCCATCGAGGCGATTCGCGAGCTCGACGAGGACTTCGAGAGCGTCTACTACGTCTATACCGAGGATCCGAGCGGCATGCTGACCGGCGTGCTTTCGCTGCGCACGCTGATCGTAGCCGACCGCGACGCCACGCTGGGTCAGCTGGCCTATCGCGACCTGGTCTATGTGTCGCCCGACGAGGACCAGGAAGACGTGACGGACGAGATGACCAAGTATGACCTGGTCGCTATCCCCGTCTGCGACGAGAACCGTCATATCCTGGGTATCGTAACCTTCGACGACGCCATGGACGTTATCGCCGAGGAGCATCAGGAGGACCTGCAGATCGCCGGTGTCGGCTCGGGCGACAGCGCGTCGGACGACTCGACGAACGTGCTCAGCTGGTTCGTGCATCGCCAGTACTGGGTTGTTGTATGGGGCATCGCGTCGTGCATCATGGCGACCGTGCTGGGGACGGCGCTCGGCTCCGCGCATCTGGTGGTGTTCCCCATGTGCGCCATGCCGCTCGTGCTGCTGGCGGCCTCGCGCATGGTGTCGTTCGTCAAGAACTACTTCCTGGAGTATGACGGTCACGACGACGAGCCCAAGCCGTATCTGGGGTTCTTCTTCCAGAGCACGGGCATGGGCCTGATTCTGTCACTCGTGACCTACCTGTGCGCCCAGCTGGTGCGCACCGCTGCGTTCCTCGATGCGCCCATGTTTGAGGAGCAGCTCTTTACCGGGTGCTTTAATATCGCTGCCATTATTTGCCTGGTTGGCAACATGAGCGCCGTGATTTACCTGATGGTGCTGTTCTGGCGTGACGAGCATGACCTCAACACGTCGGGCACCGCCATGAACGTCATTGCCGTCATGATCTCGTGTGTGGCGTATTGCATCGCCGCGGTGCTGCTCGCCATGTCAGTCATGGGTTAGGTGGTCGCGTGCAAAATACCAAGCAAAAGTCGGGCACCAAGCAAAAGCTGACCATCGCGGCCATCTTTGGCGCTATGGGTCCCGGTCTGCTGGCGGCGCTTTCGGGCAATGACGCCGGCGGCATTGCAACGTATTCCAGTGCGGGCGCCAGCTATGGCTACAAGATGCTCTGGATGCTTCCCGTCATGACTGTGCTGCTCATCGTGACGCAGGAGACCGCGGCGCGCTGCGGCTGCGTCACGGGTAAGGGCCTGGCATCGCTCATTCGCGAGCGCTTTGGCGTGCGCAAGAGTGTACTTGCTATGGCGGCGCTGTTGATCGCCAACACGGCTGTGACCATTTCGGAGTTTGCGGGCATCGCCAGCGGTCTTGCTCTCTTTGGCGTGCCGGCGAGCATCTCGGTGCCGTTGGTGGCGCTGCTGGTATGGATGCTTACCATGTCGGGTAGTTTCCAGCGCATCGAGAAGATTCTACTGCTGGTGAGCTGCGTGTTCGTGACCTATATCGTCGCCGCGTTTATGGCTGGCCCCAACTGGGGTGAGGTCGCGGTCGACCTGGTCGTGCCTAACATTCAAAATGACCCCAGCTACGTGTCGCTCGTGGTCGCAACGATCGGTACCACCATCGCGCCGTGGATGATTTTCTTGGCGCAGAACAACGTGGTCGATAAGAACGCGGGCGAGGACGATATCGTGCTGCAGCGCATCGATACCGTGAGCGGCTCGCTTGCCGCTGATGTCATTGCCGGCTTTATTATCATTACGACCGGTGCGGTGCTGTTCCCGGCGGGTATTCAGATTAGCGATGCTGCCGATGCTGCCCGCGCGCTGGAGCCTATTGCGGGTCAGTGGTCTACGGTACTGTTTGCCTCGGGCCTGGTCGCGGCGAGTTTCTTGGCTGCCTGCGTGCTGCCGGGCGTTACGTCGAGCGCTATCTGCGAGGCATTTGGCTGGGAGCGCGGTGCCGATCGCAGCTGGGACGAGGCCCCGGTCTATCGCGGCATCATTACGGCCATCATCGGCATCTCTGCCGTGCTGGTGCTTATGCCCGGCGTCGATCTGTTCCAGATTATGATGACCTCGCAGGTCATCAATGGCGTGCTGCTGCCCGTGGTTCTGGTGTTCCAGGTGGTTATTGCCGCTGACCGTCACATTATGGGCACTAACCGCAACGGCCGCGTGTGGAATGTGCTCACTTGGGCGACTATCGGTGTGATTACGGTGCTGACGGTCGTCATGTTTGTTCTGCAGGCGATGGGTTACAGCGCTTAGCGCCTCTTTTGGGTTTCGAGCGGCCGCTGCCATGGGCCGCGGCCTGTTTTTTGCCCGCGACCTCTTGGGGCCGACTCTAAAAGAGTGATTTTGGGTTGTTTGCTGCGGGTTACTTGTCGGTGCCCAGCTTGTGCGGCTTGAGAGCGAGCGCATTGACGAGTGCGTCGGTGGCAGACTTGACGGCCGCCGGCTGCGGATCGTTGACGTGATCCTCGGGATGCACGGGCAGGTCCTTCTTGACCGCATCGTGGATCAAGTTGAGGTACTCAGTCACGCCAGTGGTCGACAGGTGCGTGCCATCGCCATCGAACAGGTCGTTGCGATTGGCACTGTATCCGTACCAGTCGATAACGCGCACGTTCTTGTAGCGCGTAGCAGCGTTGGCGATGGCCTGGTTGGTAGAGCCAACCCACGGCTGCGGGCTGCGCGTGTTCACAAACACCACAATACGCTTATCTCCTGCATCGGTCATGATGGCGTCGATCTGGTCGTCGGTTACCAAGCCGTTGGTGCCCAGTGCAAAGACCACGATCTTGCCGGCAAGGTTCTGTTGGAGATAGCCCTCAAATGTCGCGCGGCCCGCATCAAACTGGCGGCCCTTTTCGGCATCGATATGGCTGTGCGGGAACACGCCGTCAAAGGAATCAACGGCGCGCAGCGACACGGAGTCACCGATCATCAACAGGTCGTAGGAGCCATCGGGGAAGCCGTCGTTGTCCTTGTCGGTGTCGTCGGCCGCCTGCTGGTCGGTGGGCGCGGTGTTTTTGGCTTCCTTGTTGAGGACTTCGGCGCCCTCACCGCTCAGTGCGGAGGTCTCCGGCACAAAGATCAGGCCGCCCAGCGCGATAACAAGCACGATCCCGCAAGTGGCGCACACGGGAATATGCGCGCGCACCCAGTTGGCGGGCGTGGTGGTGCCGTCGCGGAACTCGGATACGGTGCGCCCAAAGGCGCCCTTTCTAAACGGCGTCTCGATAAAGCGATATGAACATTCGGCTACGGCGACCACCAACAACACCTGCAAAATGTACTGCCACCACGGCGTATCGTTGATGTTGGCGACCGGGTTCATGAGCAACAGTAGCGGATAGTGCCACAGGTAGATGCTGTACGAGCGCTTGCCAACCCACACGAGCGGCTCGGCGGACAGTGCGCGGGCAACCATTCCCTGGGGCTGCACGCAGGCCGCGATGACCATGAGCGTGAGGATGGAGCATAACAGCGTGCCGCCGCGATACTGGAACGCGGTGTAGCCGTTGGTGAGCGCGACCATGGCGGCAAGGCCAACCAGGCCCACGACGCCCAACACATCGATAGATGCGGGCGAGGACCAAAAGCGCACGAGGGCGCTCGGCTGTGCCGGAGCGGTCTCGGCTGCTTCGTCGGCCTTCTCGCCAGACTTGCCCTCGGCGTTCTTGCCGTGCTTGGCGGCGCCAACCAGGCGATTGATCCCCAAACGATGTGCGAGACGCACCGGCGCCAGGTCGCGATCGGGGATAAAGGCCATCCAGGCACCCAGCAGCAGCGAGAACACGCGGGTGTCGGTGCCGTAGTACACGCGGCTGGGGTCGGCGGCAGGGTTGTAAAGCACCATCATGGCGAGGGCAGATGCCGCGGCAAGGCCCAGAACCACGCGGCGCGTGTTGGGCTTGCTCACATGCATGGATACCATGGCAAACAGCAGTGGCGGCCAAATCAGGTAGAACTGTTCCTCGATGGCAAGCGACCAAAAGTGCGTGAGCGGCGAGGGGTCGCCCAGAGCATTGAAGTACGAGACGTTTTGGGCAATCTGCCACCAGTTGTTGAAGAACAGCAGCGACGGCAGGATGTCGGGGCGCATCTTGGTGAGCATCACGTGGTTAAAGATGGTGCACAGCGCGCAGGTCACGAACACTACCGTTACCACGGCAGGGACCAGGCGACGGATGCGGCGAATCCAGAAGCTCTTAAGGTCGATGCGGCCGGTCTTAGCGACTTCGTTGAGCAGCAAGCGCGTGATCAGATAGCCCGAAAGCACAAAGAAGATCGTGACGCCGAGCAGGCCGCCCTGAGCCCACGTGAGGTTGAGGTGATAGAGCACCACCGCGACGACGGCGAGCGTGCGCAGACCGTCGAGGGCGGGGATATAGCGAGATTTGGGGCGAGTGGGCGCCTGTTCATTTGCGGCGCTGTTGGTGTGGGCATCCTTGTTGGCGGGCGCGCGACGAGAGCCTGCGGCGTGGCGCGGCTCGGTGGCTTGTCGGTTAGCGCGCGAACGTTCGTGCGGCGCTTGTTGATCGCTCGCGTGGCGTGAGCTGCGCGAACTCGATCGCGGGAATTGTTCCATAAAACATCATCCAATGACGAGAATAATCAGCACGTATTCATTGTAGCTGCCTGCCCCTGTGAATGCTTGCTGCTGGCGCAAGCTCAAGCGCGCGTCCACATCAAAGTGAACTAAAGTTATAGGGGGTGCGAGAGTGCACAATCGTTGGTCGACGGTGGGCGTAAAGCCTGAAGACGAGGAGGTTTCCATGGCGGATCACAGCATCGTTGCGGTGTTCGGCAGCATGAACATGGACCTTTCGGTGGCGTGCGAGCGCATGCCGCGCGCGGGCGAGACCGTCGGTGGCAGCGGTTTTATCACCAACGCCGGCGGCAAAGGCGCCAACCAGGCCGTAGCTGCTGCGCGCATGGGCGCGCACACGCATATGATCGGCGCGGTCGGCTGCGACGCATTTGGCACGTCGCTCGTGGCGGGGCTCCAAGACGCCGGCGTGGACTGTGCCTTTGTAGCGCGTCGCGATGACGTGGAGACGGGAACGGCGACCATCATTCGCTGCGAGGGCGACAACCGCATCGTGCTATCACCGGGCGCCAACCATGCGCTCGCGGGCGAGGATGTTGCCCGCGCGCTGAGGCGTCTGGTAGCCGATGGACTCGACGGAGACGCCAGCGATATTGCCCCGGCTGTCGGAAGTGTCTTTATCGCCCAGGGCGAATGTGACCTTGCAGCGACGGCCGAGGCGCTCGTTTGCGCTCACGAGCTGGGGTTCTATACGGTCTTTAATCCAGCTCCTGCCTGCGAGTTGCCTGCGGAGGCCTGGCCTGCGGTCGACCTGGTCTGTCCCAACGAGACTGAGTGCCAGGTGCTGACGGGCATCTTGCCCGCGGATGATGCGAGCTGCGTCGCGGCGCTCAATGCCCTGCTCGCCAAGGGTGCCGGAGCTGCGGTCATCACGTTGGGCGGCGCCGGGTCGGTTACGCTCGGCGATGACGGCGAGCCGCTGCGCATGCCGGCGCTCTCGAGCACGTTGGTCGATACGACGGCCGCGGGCGATACATTTATCGGTGCGCTTGCCGCGGCTCGTCTGGAGGGCCTGCCGCTCTTTGAGTGCATGGCGGCGGGTGCACGCGCCTCGGCGGTGACGGTGTCGCGCCTGGGCGCACAGCAGTCGATTCCCACGCGCGCCGAAGTTGATCGCGTGTTTGATTTAGACGATTTGGTACAAGACGGAGAAGCGGAGTAGAACAATGGCAATCAAGAAGCTGATCCTTGATCTGGATATGGGTGTGGACGATGCGATGGCGCTTGCCTATGCCATCGCGAGCCCCGAGGTGGAACTCGTGGGCATTACCACATGTTTTGGCAACGTGCGCGTCGACCAGTCGGCGCATAACTGCCTGGCGGTGCTCGACCTGTTGGGCCGTCCCGAGGTGCCGGTGTACCTGGGTGCCGACCGTCCTCTGCAGGCGACTGAGCCTTATACGCCGCCGGCGTCCACCGCGCTCATTCACGGTAAGAACGGCATCGGCGGCGCGAGCGTGCCCGCGTCGCCCTACGAGCCGGTGGGGGCGACATCGGCTGATGGCAACGCTGCGGTCGATTATCTGATCGATGCCGCGCGCACCTATGGTCCCGATCTGGTTTACGTGGCGACCGGCCCGCTCTCCAACCTGGCGCTTGCCCTAGAGCGTGATGCGGCGGCGGTGATGTCTATCGGCCGCGTGGTGGTGATGGGCGGCGCCCTGACCGTGCCCGGTAACGTGAGCGCAGGTGCCGAGGCCAACATGGCAAGCGATCCCGAGGCGGCCGATGCCGTGCTGCGCTCGGGCCGTAAGCTCACCATGGTGGGTCTGGATGTGACGCATCGCGTGGTGCTTACGCGTCGCGACGTTGCCGGCTGGACGGGCTCGGGCACCATGGCGGGCTGCGCATTTGCGAGCATGGTCGAGCACTACATTGGCTCGTACGAGATGAACGCACCCTACCTGGGTGGTTGTGCGCTGCACGATCCGCTAGCCGTTGCCGTGGCGATTGACCCCACGCTCGTAGGTGCGCTCGGCTGCAATCTGCGTGTTGATCTGCTGGGCGAGTATCGCGGTCGCACCATTTGCGATGAGCACCGCCTGTCCGATCCGGACAAGAGCGCGCTTGTGGCGCTGACCGTGGATGCCCCGCGCTTCCTGTCCGAGTTCAAGACACGCATGACCCGTGTCCTTGGCTAAATGATTTCCGTGCCCCGCCCCATGTAGTCAATTTGGGACGGGGCTTTTTTAGCTACCGAGTAAATGTGCCCGTTGGGGGAATAGTCGGGCCACTTTACTTGACAACAGGCTAAACTAGCTCATAAACGTTTACTACTCTGTTTAGATTGAATTTGCGGTCGTTTATTTGCCGAGCCATCGAGTTGCGATGCTCCGCCACGGCCGTTGCTAGGGGGAACAATGGCCAAAGCAAGTGTTCGCGAGATCAGCCGCATCACCGGTTTTTCGCCTGCGACCGTGTCCAACGCGCTCAACCGCAAGCGCAGCGTGAGCGAAGAGACCGCCAAGGTCATCCTGGAGTGCGCGCAATCGCTTGGCTATCAGCAGTCGACGCAGCTCGAGAGCATTCAGTTTGTGCTCGCGCGCAAGACGGGCGCCATTTTGGACGAGAGCACCTTCCATCCCGCGGTTATTGAGGGCGTGGAGCGCCAGGCGCGTCGTCACGGTATGAGCACGAGCTTTGTCTCGCTCGACTTTAGCGACTTGGACGCCGTGCGTCCGCAGGTCGAGGGCCTGATCGCCGATCCATCCGCCGCTATCGTGCTGATGGGTACCGAGCTGGGTGAGGAAGACTATGCCTTGTTCGCCAACGCTGCCGCCCACTTGATCGTGCTCGATGGCTGGAGCGATCGTCAGTACTTCGATGCCGTAGTCATTGCCAACACCGACTCGGTGCTGCGCGCCGTGGACTACCTTATCGAGAAGGGTCACAAGCAAATCGGCTATCTGGCAGGCGACCTTCGCATCCGCAACTTTAAGGATCGCGAGCGCGGCTATCGCCAAGCGCTTGAGGATGCGGGCCTTGAGGCCAACCCGACATGGCGCGTCACACTGGGCACCACGCTCGAAGGTGCTTATCGCGACATGGGCGCATGGCTCGACAGCGTCTCGCGCGACGACCTGCCGACGGCTTTCTTTGCCGAAAACGACGTGCTCGCCGTAGGCGCCATGCGCGCGCTGAACGAGCACGGCATACGTGTCCCCGAGGACGTCTCAATCATCGGCTTTGACGATCTGTCTTTGGGCGCCTTCTCCAATCCGCCGCTCACCACGGTGCATGTTCCCAAGCACGAGGTGGGCGAGATCGCGGTGCGCCGTCTGGTGGGCAACATCCGCAATCCCAAGAGCTATACCTGCAAAACGGCCGTCTCGACCTATTTTGTCGAGCGCCAGAGCGTGCGCGAGCTCTAGGCAGAACGGCGCTTGATGAGCGATGCCCCCAGCTCGATCTTGAGCGGGTGGTGCTCGGCCTCGTCGATAACCTCGACGAGGCGCCGTGCGGCGACGGCGCCCATATACTCCGAAGGAACATTGAGCGTGGTCAGCTGTGGTTGCACGTAGGTGCCGCCGGCGTTGTTGTCGAAGCCGACGATGCTTACGTCATCGGGCACGCGATAACCACGCTCGATAAAGGCTTTCATGGCCCCAATAGCTATATCGTCAAAGACAGCGACGTAGTTTTGGGCGAGGGGTTCGCCCGAATCAATAATGTCGAGCATGTCGGCGTATGCCTCATCTGGAGCGACGGCGAGTTCGTGGATGATGCCGCACTTTTCCGAGCCCGATAGCTGACCGATGGTGTGTTCGTAGGCGAAGCGTCGTTCGGTGAAGTTGCCCACGGTAACGGACGTCGTTAACAGCCCGGGGACAGATCCATACTTTGAATGCAGGTACTGCACGGCTAGCATCATGCTGGCGGCGTTGTCGATCTTGACCGTATCGACCCCAGCGCTCATGCATGAGTCCAACAGCAGCAGAGGGCAGTCCAGCGATGCAAACGGCATAAAATCCGATTCGAACATCTCAGTTGCAAGGATGATGACACCATCATATTGCGCTTCGGCGATGTCGGCGATCTGCTGCTGAGTGTTTTCGAACGGTGAGTAGTTCACCAGCGAAAACGAGAATCCCGCGTGTCTAAGGGCGCCTTCGACTCCGGCGAGCATATCGGCGAAGAAGGGGCGCGCAAAGATGCGGCGCCGGTTAAAGGCAACCAAGGCAACGGTTCCGCTCTTTTGGCGCTCGAACTTAATCTTGCTAAAGTCGTAACCTAGAGCTTCGGCGGTGCTAAGTACCAGCTGCCGTGTTTTTTCGCTTACGCCGCGTCGATTGTTAAGTGCAAGGGAAACGGCCGCTGCCGAAATTCCCAGCTGGTCAGCGATCTGTTTTGCAGTAACGGCCATGGTGTTTCCTAACGTTTGTGAACTTACCATGAGCTTAACACCAGGCTGTTTATTAAGCTAAATAATTAGTAATTCAACTTAAGAATCAATAGAAGTTAAGTAGCGCCCCCAGTAGAGTTTGTCTCAGCAAACGCAACAACAAGGGGGACGAGATGATCAGCGGTATTTTCGAAATGCCCATTACGGATGAGAGTTATCCGTTTTCGAGCGCTGAGCGCTACTGTCATCTGAGCGCAAAGGATTACGTCGAGCGCGAGTATCGCGTTGACGGTACCGCCAACGTGTATCGCACCGCCGACGAAGACGGCGGCGTGGAGGTCATGACTGCCGATGCTCCTTATTCCAATCGGATCGTTGTTCGTGCTCCGAAAGATCCGGCGCAAGCGAGTGGCAATGTGGTCGTGGAGATCATCAATCCCACATCGTTTATGGAAATCGAGCGCATGTGGATTCTGGGTCACGGCGAGTTCGTGCGCTCTGGCGATATCTATGTGGGCATTACCAGCAAGCCCAACACCATCGCTAAGCTCAAGGAATTCAATCCCGATCGCTATGCCTTCATGAGCTGGGCAAACCCAACTCCCGAGCGGCCCTTTGACTTTGATCCGGAACAGCTCGAACGCGACGGCGCGCTTCCCGACATGGACATCTCTTACGAGACTGGCCTGTTTTGGGACATGTTGACCGATCTTGCGTGGCTCTTGCGCGGAGACTCCGACCTTAACCCGATTCGCGACTATCCTCGCCAGGCAATTTGCCTTACAGGATGGTCTCAGTCCGGCGCCTATCTGTTCCGCTACCTTAACAGTTTTGCCTATCGCGAGGAGGTGCGCCGTGACGGCCGCGTGTTTGACGGATACCTGTCTGGCGGCGGCATCCATTCGATGTGCATTCCTGTCAACCAGTATGAATGCTGCCGGGAATACGCACACCATCTACTGCGTGTGGAGCACGTCGAGGAGCCGTTTATCGCCCTTCAGACCGAAAGCGAGAACGGTCGCTTTGAGAGTTGGCGCACGCTTATGCCCGATAGCGACGATCCCGATTTTAAGTACCGGCTGTACGAGGTGACGGGTGCTTCCCACGATACGCAGTGGAGCTACGTCGACTATTACCAAGACGACGAGGATCTTAAGCGTATCGACCATCTGCCGGTGTATGTCGGTAAGCATGCCGAGGCAAACGCCTATCCGTCGCAGTATCTGTTCCATGCTGCATTCCGTAACCTGTTCCGCTGGATACGTACGGGTTCGGCTCCGGCAACCTGTCCACGCATTGAGCTGGACGCGAACGGCGAGAACGTAAAGGATGCCCTGGGAAATACCAAGGGCGGACTTCGCACCTGTCTGCTCGAGCATCCGTTTGCCCGCTACTCCAACACGAGCTTGGTGGAGCCGGGGCAGGGCACGGTCGATAAGACGAGCGATAAGGACGGGCTGTTTGGCCACATGGAGTCGTTTTCGGCATCGATGCTCAAAGAGCTGTACGGGTCGCTCGAAAACTATCGCGCTCTATGTGAGCGCGATACGGCGATCGAGGTGTCACAAGGCTTTATTTGTGCCGAAGATGCCCAGGCGATTGTTGACTTTGCCATGGCATCCGCCCGTGAGCGAGGACTGAACTAGCAAGACTAAGACCAGAGAGGGGTCTGCAATGGATATGACGTTGAATCAAGATGCCGTTGCCGAGATTTGGCGACCGGTTGTTCTGACGTTTGAGAGCGCCTGTTCGTTCGATAACCCGTTTTTGGATGTTGAGATTTGGGCGGAGTTCACTGGCTCGAGTGGCAGAGCAATTCGCCGCGAGGCCTACTGGGATGGTGGACGCACCTACTGCGTGTCGTTTGCCCCGACCGAGCTGGGTGCCTGGAACTATGTTATCGAGGCTCCCGAGCAGACCGGTCTTAATGGCTGCACGGGCCGCGTCGAGGCCGTGCCGTACGCGGGCGACCTCGATCTGTATCGCCACGGTTTTATCCGCGTTGCAGACGATTCGCGCATGTTTGCCTATTCAGATGGTACGCCGTTCTTTTGGCTGGGCGATACCCATTGGGAGTTTGCCTACCGTGAGAGCTGGGATGCGTCGAACCATCCCGGCATGACGAGCCAATTTCGCGGCATGGTCGACCTACGTGCCAAGCAGGGCTTTACCGTCTATCAGACCAACCTGCGCTCTGACATGGGCGCAGATGGTCGCTATTGGATTGGCGATGGCATGGCCAAGGGTGTGGAAGATGTGCCTAATGTGGCCTTCTACCAGCAGGAGCTCGACCGCCGTATTGCCTATATCGCCGATGCGGGCTTAGTGAATGCACTTGGGCAAGCGTGGGCACATTCCATTCGCGGCGAGCATGCCGTGGAGCACCAAAAGCACCTCGCCCGCTACCTGGTGGCGCGCTATGGTGCGTATCCGATGGTGTGGACGCTTGCCGGCGAGGTTGCCGGTTACCACAAAGAAGGTCGAGCCGCCATGATTGACGGCTGGCGTGAGGTCGCCTTGGAGATTGAGGCACGCGACGGCTATGGTCATCTGGCGACAGCGCACTATACCAACGAGCGCCCCTTTGCCGATTACTACCAGGATGAGCCCTGGATGGACTTTACGCTCAACCAAGCCGGTCACGGCGATTACATAATCAAGGCAAGCGACTACTTTGACTATCTGTCAGCTCATGACGACAAGCCCTTCGTTGAGGGCGAGGCGCTCTACGAGTTTTGCTCGACGCTCGAGGAGATGGGTACGCGCCTGTGCACCGCAGACATGCTGCGCCGTGTGGCGTATATCTGCATGCAGGCCGGCGGCGCCGGCTATACCTACGGAGCCCAGGGAATCTGGGACAACGTATGGGAAAGCCCTGAGGAGCTTGACCCCTTTATGGCGATCTTCAACCGCTTTGGCATTACTTGGGCCCAGGCGGTAGACGGAGAAGGTGCGGTCCAGATGGGCTACATGCGCTCCTTCTACGAAGACAATCACTTCTGGGAGCTCGCTCCCTACGAAACGACCGATGCGGGCAACCTGTTTGCCAACAAGGCTCCGCTGGCAACCGCCAACCAGGACCTTTCGCGCATCGTCGCGTACTTTGGCGATACCGTGCGCCAAAAGCTTGCTATCGAGGGCGTGCCGACGGGCGCTGCCTATGCAAGCCGATGGTTTAACCCTCGCACGGGCGCATACCGTGACGGCGAGGACGCCCTTGCCGCCACGGGCAGCATCATCCTGCCTGACAAACCCGGGGTTGGGGATTGGCTCCTCGTCCTCGAGCTCAAGGCGTAACCATATTTCCCTTGGTCATAGGCGGGAAAGAGTCGGCCGCAATTTCCCGTTTGACAGCTAGATGAATCGTTTAGAGAGGATCAGTGAACACAAAAATGAGCGTTCTCGATTCGATGCAGGGCTTCCTCGAGAAGCACGTGGGTCCCATTGCCCACAAAGTGAGTAGTTTTAAGGTCGTAAAGGGCCTTATGTCCGGCATGATGGCGACCATGCCCGTTACGCTGGGCGTGGCGCTGCTCTCCATTATCAACGGGCTGCCGATCCCGCCGTTGCAGGCGTTCCTTACCAGCACCGGCATGTCGGCGACGATTACAGACGTACTGGTCGTTACCATGAACCTCGGCGCCATCTACATGTGCGCCTCGGTCTCGTACTCCTACGGCAAGGTGCTCGAGAACAAAGGCCTTACGTCGACGGTTGCGGCTATTGGCGTTTTGCTCCTGCTGATTCCTCTTGGCCATGCCGAGGACGGCTCGACGTTTATCGCGACCCGTTATCTGGGCAGCTCGGGTCTGTTCGTTGCGCTGCTCGTGGCGTTGATCGTGCCGAAGGCGCTTAACTTCCTTATGAAGCATATCGCCATCCCCATGCCCGATTCCGTCCCTCAGTTCGTTAACGATTCGCTATCCCCGATGTTCTGCGCCATCGTTATCTTCACCACGGCCGCGCTGCTTAAGTGGGGTATGGGCCTGACGAGCTATGGCGATGTCTTCAATCTCATCAACTCCACCGTCGCGGTGCCCGTTATGTTCCTTGGCTCGAGCCCGTGGGCAGTTGTCGCTTACTTTGTGCTGTGCAATCTGCTGTTCTTCTTTGGTATTCACCCCAGTGTCCTGATGGGCGTGTACATGCCGGTCATCCAAGCCTGTGGTCTTGCCAACATCGAGGCATACCTTGCCGGTGAGCCGCTTCCGTATCTGGCGTTCATCGTGCTGTTCTCCGTGGGCTCTGTCGACGCCTTGGGTATGGAGCTTGCGCTGCTCACGGCTAAGTCCGAGCGCTACAAGACGCTTTCCAAGGTTGCTTTGGTTCCCGCCATCTTCAACATCTCCGAGCCCATTATCTTTGGTACGCCCATTGCCATGAATCCCTATATGTTCATCCCCTACATCCTGCTCAAACCGGTCGCATGCGCCGTTGCCGCCATTGGTCTGCTGCTGGGATTTGGCAACGCGTTTAATCCGACGATCAGCATGCCGTTTGTAGTGCCGCTGCCCATCACCGACTTCTTTGTCGGTGGTCTCGGCCTGGTTGCCATCGTTTGTGTTGCGATTCTCGCCGTTGCCCTGCTGTTCATCCCGTTTGTCAAGATGGCCGACAAGGAGGCCCTCGAGGCCGAGGCCGCTGCAAAGGCTTCTGCCGAGTAAGACATTGGCTATAAGTTCGCATGCTCAATCGATTACGTTGATCTTCGAATCATATAAGTCCCTGTAAGGGGTTACAGGAAAGGAACTGCAATGAAAAACATCGTTCTTATGTGCGCTGGCGGTATGTCCACGAGCATCATCATGAAGAACATCAAGAAGGCCGCCGACGCCGAGGGCCTGGAGTGCGAGGTCTCCGCTCACGCCGTCAACGAGGCTGCCGCCATTGGCCGCAATGCCGACTGCATTCTGCTTGGGCCGCAGGTTGGCTATGCCAAGGATGAGGTCTGCGCCGCATGCCCCGAGGTTCCGGTCGGCGTAATCCCCATGACCACCTACGGCATGATGGACGGCGTCAAGGCTCTGGCCCAGGCAAAAGAACTGATGGGGCTGTAAGTATGACGTCAGAAGAGATTCAGCTTCAGAGTTTTCAGATCATTGCAGGCGTCGGTTGCGCGCGCAGCTGCTATATCGATGCGATTCATCTAGCTCGTGACGGCAAGTTCGAAGAGGCCGAGGCAAAGATCGCGGAAGGCCAGCAGCACTATGCCGAGGGCCACGCTGCTCACGGTGGCCTTGTCCAGCAGACTGCCGCCGGCGAGGACTTGAGCATCGATCTTTTGGTCGTCCATGCCGAGGATCAGCTGATGAGCGCCGAGGGCTTTGGCATCCTTGCCAAGGAGTTCGTGGACGTCTATCGCAAGATGGGCGCGTAGCCACGGACTTTGCTGCCAGGTTATCACCGCGGGCGGTGTACTCGCGGTAACAGGGCAGTGTTGATTCGTTTACATACATGCGCGGATAGAGAGGGTCCTTCGGGGCCCTCTTTTTGTTGCCCTTGTATGTTCAGATTGTTTACATACCGTTTAGGCTGATTTCTCTACCGTTTACGAGACTTTCGCGCTAAACTTTTAAACAAAAGAGTAAAACATTTAGTAAACAGAACAAAACGAAACATGCGTCTGTTTACTGAACATGTGACTAGGGGAGGACGTACATGGATAAGATCAAGCTCGGTTTTGTGCCCACGCGCCGTAGCATCTTTAGCGCGCCGGACGCGATCAAGTATCGCGGCCTTACGGCTGATCGCCTGCGCGAGATCGGCGTCGAGATTGTGGATATCGACGACATCAACGACGAGGGCCTGCTGTTCGACGACAGCCATATCGCGCCTATCGTCGAGAAGTTCCGCGCCGAGGGCGTCGACGGCATCATGCTCTGCCACGCCAACTTTGGTACCGAGTATGTCTGCGCCCGCCTTGCCCGCGAGCTCGGCTTGCCCGTGCTGCTGTGGGGTCCGCGCGACGAGCGCCCCGAGCCCGACGGCACCCGTCTGCGCGATAGCCAGTGCGGCCTGTTCGCCACCGGCAAGGTCCTGCGTCGCTTCCAGGTTCCCTTCACCTACATGACCAACTGCCGTCTGACCGATCCCGAGTTCGAGCGCGGTGTCTGGGACTTTTTGGCCGTGTGCAACGTGGTCAAGACTTTCAAGCACACCCGCATCCTGCAGATGGCCACCCGTCCGTTCGATTTCTGGTCGACCATGTGCAACGAGGGCGAGCTGCTCGAGAAGTTCAACATCCAGCTTTCGCCCATCCCCATGACCGAGCTTGTCCAGGCCGTGCGCGACGCCCAGGCTGACGAGCAGGCCATGGCAACCATGCTCGCCCACATTGGTGACAGCTTTGAGATCTGCATCCCCGAGGACAAGGTTCCTGCGGTCGCAGGACTCGCCATTGCCATGAAGCGCCTGGTCGAGAAGTACGGCTGCAACGCCGGCGCCATCCAGTGCTGGAACGCCCTGCAGGACGAGTTGGGCATTATGCCCTGCGCCGCCAACGCAATCCTCAACGAGATGGGCATTCCTATCGTATGCGAGACCGATATCCACGGCGCCATCACCGCGCTGATGGTCGAGGCCGCCGACCTGGGCCGTCACCGCGGCATGTTTGCCGACTGGACCGTGCGTCATCCCGACAACGAGAACGGCGAGCTGCTGCAGCACTGCGGCCCCTGGCCCTGCAGCTGCGCGGCCGTCAAGCCCAAGCTCACTTACCCGCTGGCTTTCAATCACCCCGGCGCGCTGACGGCCGAGGCCAAGCACGGCGACCTCACCCTTGCCCGCTTTGACGGCGACAACGGCGAGTACTCGCTGCTGCTGGGCAACGCCCGCGGCATCGACGGCCCGGCCGGCATGGGCACCTACCTGTGGGTCGAGGTCGAAAACCTCAAGCGCCTCGAGGCCAAGATCGTCGAGGGTCCCTACATCCACCACTGTGTCGCCATCCACGCCAACGTGGTGCCGGTGCTCTACGAGGCGTGCAAGTACATCGGCATTGTCCCCGACCTGTACGATCCCATCGAAGAAGACGTCAAAGCTTACCTGCGAGGAGAGTAGAAATGGCAACTATCGAAGAGCTTGAATCCCTGCGTTGGGACCTTCGCCGCGATTGCGTCGATATCATCATGGCTGGCGCTGGCGGGCACATCGGCGGCGACATGTCGGTCATCGATGCGCTGATGACCCTCTATGCCAACCACCTCAACATTTCTCCCGAGACCGTCGACGATCCCAACCGCGATCGCTTCGTACTCTCCAAGGGCCACGCCATGGAGGCCTACTACGCGGTGCTCTGCCACGAGGGCTATCTGGACCTCGACGACGTCAAGGCCCGCTTCTCTAAGTTCGGCAGCCCCTACATCGGCCACCCCAACAACAAGCTCAAGGGCATCGAGATGAACTCGGGCTCGCTGGGTCATGGCCTGCCCGTGGCCGTCGGGATGGCGCTTGCCGGCAAGATGGATGGCCGCGACTACCGCGTCTACACCATCATGGGCGACGGCGAGCTTGCCGAGGGCTCGGTCTGGGAGGGCGCCATGAGCGGCGGCAACTACCAGCTCGATAACCTGTGCGCGCTCGTGGACCGCAACCGCCTGCAGATCAGCGGCAGCACCGAGGACGTCATGAAGCAGGATTCGCAGGAGGAGCGCTGGGCCGCCTTCGGTTGGAACGTGCTGTCCATTCCGGGCAACGACGTCCAGGCCATCGACGCCGCGCTGACGCTGGCCGCCGAGACCAAGGGTAAGCCCACGGTCATCATCCTCAACACAGTGAAGGGCTATGGCTCGCCCGTTATGGAGGACAAGGCCGCCTGGCATCATCACCTGCCCAACGACGAGGAATATGCCCAGATCATCGCCGATTTCGCTGCCCATAAGGAGGCCATCAATGGCTAACAAGATCGCCAACCGCAAGGTTATCTGCGACACGCTGCTCGAGGCCGCCAAGACCGATAAGGACATCGTCGTCCTGTGCTCCGACTCCCGCGGCTCCGCATCGCTCACGCCGTTCTTCGATCAGTATCCCCAGCAGTCCGTCGAGGTCGGCATCGCCGAGCAGGACCTGGTGAGCATCGCCGCCGGTATGGCCTCGTGCGGCAAGAAGGCCTGGGCCGCCTCGCCGGCGTCCTTTGTGACCACGCGCTCGTATGAGCAGTGCAAGGTCGACGTTTCGTACTCCAACACCAACGTCAAGCTCATCGGCATCTCGGGCGGCGTGTCCTATGGCGCCTTGGGCATGAGCCATCACTCCGCACAGGATATCGCCGCCATGAGCGCGATTCCCAACATGCGCGTGTATCTGCCGAGCGATCGATTCCAGACCGCCGAGCTCGTGCGTGCCCTGGTCGCCGACAACAAGCCGGCCTACATCCGCGTGGGCCGCAACCCGGTGGAGGACGTGTACACCGAGGACGAGTGCCCGTTCCAGATGGATCGCGCCACCTGGGTGCGTCGCGGCACCGATGTGACGATCGTCGCCACCGGCGAGATGGTCCGCCATGCCGTGGACGCCGCCGATCTGCTGGCCGAGCAGGGCATCTCGGCAACGGTGCTCGATATGTACTGCGTCAAGCCGCTTGATGCCGAGGCCGTGATCGAGGCCGCCGGTGCCACGCGCGCCGTCGTGACCGTCGAGGAGCACAGTCCCTTCGGTGGCCTGGGTTCCATGGTCGCGCAGGTCGTAGGTGAGCACTGCCCGCGTCCGGTCAAGTGCCTGAGCCTGCCCGATGCGCCGGTCATCACCGGTACGAGCCCCGAGGTCTTTGCGCACTACGGCCTGACGGGCGAGGGAATCGCGCAGACCGTCGCCGAGTTCTTGCCCGCAGAGTAACTGGAATGTGACAAAGGGACCGCCCCTTTGTCACATTCGTTTTGAAAGGGGTGGCCATGGGCCGCTACATCATCGGAATCGATCAATCCACGCAGGGCACCAAGGCGCTGCTGGTGGACGAGGGCGGCCATTTGATTCATCGTGCCGATCGCTCGCATCGCCAGATTGTCAACGAGGCCGGCTGGGTGAGCCATGATCCAGCCGAGATCGCCGCCAACGTGCTGGCCGTGGCGCGCGCCGTGGTGGAGGAGACCGGGGTCGATCCGGCCGACGTCGCCGGCATCGGCATCTCCAACCAGCGCGAGACTACCGTTGCCTGGAGGCGCACGACGGGCGAGCCGCTGTGCGACGCCGTGGTGTGGCAGTGCGCCCGCGCCCGCGAGCTGTGCGACGAGCTGGCCGCGCGCGAGGGCGTGGCCGAGCTGGTGCGCGACACGACGGGTCTAGTGCTCTCGCCCTACTACCCGGCGGGCAAGATGGCCTGGATCCTCGCGAACGTTCCCGCGGCTGCCGAGGCCGCTGCAGCGGGCGAGCTGTGCCTGGGCACCATCGATGCCTGGGTGGTCTGGACGCTCACGGGCGGCGCGGAGTTCCGCTGCGACTGGTCCAACGCCAGCCGCACGCAACTCTTTGACCTGCGCCGTGGCTGCTGGAGCGAGCCGGTGTGCGAGGCCTTTGGCGTTGACGTGGCCTGCCTGCCACAGGTGACCGATTCCGATGGCCTGTTTGGCATGACGGACCTGGGCGGCTTTTTGCCGGCACCCGTGCCCATTCACGGCGTGCTCGGCGACAGCCATGCCGCCTTGTTTGCGCAGGGCTGCCATAGCCGCGGCATGGCCAAGGCGACCTATGGCACCGGCAGCTCGGTCATGATGAACGTCGGCGACGAGTTCGTCGCCAGCTCGCACGGGCTTTCGAGCTCGCTCGCATGGCGCATGGACGGCGTGACCGAGTACGTGCTCGAGGGCAACGTGAGCTACGCCGGCGCCGTCAAGACGTGGCTGCGCGACGATCTGGAGCTCATCAATAACCCCGAGGAAGTTACCGACCTGTGCTACGCCGCCAATCCGGCGAGCCGCGTCTACTTTGTGCCGGCGTTTACCGGTCTGGGCGCGCCGCACTGGGCGAGCGATGCCGAGGGCTGCGTCTTTGGCATGACGCGCACCACGGGTCGCGCGGAGTTCGTGAAGGCCGCCGACGAGTCGATCGCCTATCAGATCTTTGACGTGATTGATGCGATGGTCGAGGATTCGGGCGCGGCGCTGGCCGAACTTCGTGTTGACGGCGGTCCCACGCGCGATGCGTACCTGATGCAGTTTGAGAGCGACCTGGTTGGCTCGCCCATCCGCATCGCGAGCAACGACGAGATGAGCGGCCTGGGTGCGGCCTGGGCCTGCGGCATTGCGCTGGACATGTACACGCGCGATGTCGTCGACGTCTACGGCGCCCGCGGCATCGTGGAGCCGTCGATGCCCGCCGACGAGCGAGTCAAAAAGATCGCCGGCTGGCGCCATGCTGTCGACGCGACTATCGCCTACACTGCCTAGGCGGCTGCGCGGCGCCCAAGGATTTTTCTGGGACGGGGATTAAAAACTCATTGATCCCCGTCCTTGGCAGCTCATTTGGGACGGGGCTTTTATGACTGGTATGATTGGTGCGACCATTCCAACCAGCTAAAAGAGCCCCGTCCTAAATTGACTATCGAGAGGATCTGCCATGGAGCGTATCGCGAGTTTTTCCGTTGACCATCTGCTGCTTGAGCCCGGCGTATACGTGAGCCGCATCGACCGCGATCCGGCGACCGGCGCCGCCGTCACCACGTTTGACCTGCGCCTGACCACGCCCAACAAGGAGCCGGTCATGAACACGGCCGAGTGCCACACCATCGAGCATCTGGGTGCGACGTTCCTTCGCAATCATGCCGAGTGGTCGAGCCGCATTGTCTACTTTGGCCCCATGGGCTGCCGCACGGGCTTTTACCTCGTCGTATTTGGCGAGGTGACGAGCGAGGAGATCTTGCCGCTCGTGCGTGAGCTGTTCGCGTTTGTCGCGGGCTTTGAGGGCGATGTTCCCGGTGCCGCTCCCGAGGAGTGCGGTAACTACCTGGACCAGAACCTCCCCATGGCAAACTGGCTTGCGCGCCGTTATCTCGACCGCGATCTGGCCGATATCGACGAGAAGCACCTGCACTATCAGCAGGCATAGGGCCGCCCTCTGCCTCCAAACCGTTCACACGGAGATATCGACCGTTTAACTGTTTAGAAGTGTTTATTCGAGGTCATTAGCACTAGCTCGCTTAAACTAGTTCTCAGAGTGATATTCAGGCAAGGCTCCTGAAGCAGCATCTGTTGACATTGATTGTCGGATTCTGCTTCGGGAGCCTTGTTCTGTTTAGGGGGGGCACATGGAAATTGTTAAACGAATTAATACCAGCGCTGTCCTCTGCGTCGATGGAAATGGCAGACAGTTGGTTGCATTCGGCCGTGGTCTGGGGTTTAAGAATGTCGGAGACGAGGTCCCTCTTTCGGAGATTCAACGAACGTTTTATAACGTTAGCTCTCGCTACATCGCTCTCGTTGACGAGGTCCCCGACGAGCTTCTTGAGCTTACCTCGGATGTTATTGATATGTCGACAGGTTTGCTGCCTTATGAGGTGAGCCCTAATTTGCCGTTTATCCTTGCGGACCATATCGCGTATGCGGTTAAGCGCAAAGAGCAAAATATCGTTGTCCGCATGCCTTTATCGTTTGATGTCCGCCAACAATATCCCGTCGAATTTAAAATCGGCGAGTATGCACTTAGGATAATCAGGAAACGTCTTAACGTTAGGCTTCCAGCTCATGAGGCAGTTGGAATTGCCATGGCGTTTATCAATAACATGGCCGATTCGGACTCATGCGAAGTAGTTAAAGAGTTTAGCGCGGATATCTACGATCGTGTTCTGGAGGAGTCAACCGTTGCTGTTGAAAATCGGCTTGGCATTCAAGTTGATCGGGAAGGTTTCGATTACGCAAGGTTCGCAACCCATCTTCAGTACTTATTCAATAGGTTGAACTCTGGCGAAAGCATCGTGAGCGACAACCGCAAGATGTACCTCTCGCTCAAAAAAGAATATCCGGTGGCATCAATGTGCGCCGATGATATTGCTTCTGTTCTCAGCCGACTGACGGGGCGGGAACTTATAGACGAAGAAAGACTCTACCTCATGATGCACATCAATCGAATTGCATCGAAAACAAGGTAATTAGTTGGCAAAGGCGCGCGCTTTGCTGATGGTTACATATAAAACTCAACATGGGAGAAATGGTATTTATGGCAGATACAACCAAGCTCGCTGCCGAGATTCTTGAGATGGTGGGCGGCGCAGACAACGTTACATTTGTAGCTCACTGCATGACTCGTTTAAGGTTCAACCTTAAGGACGAAAGCATCGTAGACGATGCAAAAGTCAAGGCGATTGATGGCGTGATCGACATTCGCCATTCCGCGGGGCAATATCAGGTGATTGTGGGACCTAAGGTCGATAAGGTCTATGAAATCGTTGCCAAGGAAACCGGGATTGACGCCGGAGATTCCGAGGCAAGCGAAGGAGAGACTAAGGGCTTTCTGGGAAAGCTAATGAAGTTCATCAGCGGCATCATGATGCCCGTTCTTCCTGCCTTGATCGCATGCGGAATGATAAACGCCATCCTTAGCATTCTGACGACGGCGGGTGCTGTTTCCGCCGAGAGCGGAATATACACTCTGCTGTACGGCATGGGAAATGCCTGCATGTATTTCCTGCCCGTTCTTGTCGGATCATCTGCTGCTCAGTTCTTTGGAACCGATCGATATATCGGTGCGGTACTCGGCGCAATCCTGGTTTATCCGACTTTCGTTGCTGCGGCCGGAGCGGGCGATGCGCTGGATTTGCTCGGCATGAAGTTCACAATGGTGAGCTATTCCTCCACGGTGTTTCCTGCTATCGTGGCGGCTTGGTTCGCATCCGTTCTTAATAAGTGGCTGCGGGCGGTTCTTCCCGATGTTGTGGCATTTGCGCTCGTCCCGTTCCTGACGGTTGCTGTTGCCGCCCCCGTCTCGCTCCTTGTGATCGGCCCCGTTATTCAGCAAGCGAGCTCTTTGCTTGCGGCTGCAGTGCTGGCGGTCTATCAGTTCAGCCCCGTCCTTTGCGGCGTTATTCTCGGGCCGATATTCGGTCTCGTTATGATCCCCCTTGGACTCCATTGGGCCCTGATCGTGCTTTCCATCAACAATATTATGACCGTCGGCTCCGATCCTATCCTTGGACTTCTCTGCTGCAGCATGGGTGTTGTCGGCGCTTGTTTGGCGTTTGCCCTCCGCTCGAAGGACCCGAGTGAAAAGAGTCTTGGGTTCAGCTGTGCCATTACGGGCTTTTTCGGGATTACGGAACCGGCGCTGTACGGCATCATCTTGGAGCACAAGAAGATCTTTATCGCTTCCATGGTCGCCGGAGCAATCAGTGCTGTTATCCCGGCGATTTTCAACACCTGTACGTTCGTTATGACGTCGAGCGGCATTTTTAGCTTCCCCGGTTATATGGATCCTTCTGGTGATATGAGCAGCCTCATCGGCGCAATTCTTTGCAATGTCGTCGGTTTAATTCTTAACTTCGTTCTCGTTTACATCCTGTATCGCCCTGATGAAGAGGCGGTAGTGGAGTAGACAATTATTCGGGATGTAAGCTGCCGAAAACCCCGCGGCAGATTGCATGTGGTGGGCTTGCCGTTGATTCACGCGAGCCCACCCTCATTTTTGGAGTGACTAGCTATGACAATTACTGCCGATATGACGTTTGGCGAAATCGCGCTCCTTCCTGAGTTCGCTGGCTTTGGCGAGCACCTTATGCTTTGCCGGCCTTCAACTTGGGAGCGCATGTGGAATAAACCCATTGTGTCTCATATGAATTCTGATGCTAATCCATATGAAACTGCTCGCGTTTTGCGTGGATTGAATCGAATTGTCGAGCTCGTGGATGACGGGAGGCAGGTTGCCTACGATATTTGGGATGAAGCCGACTGCATCCGTGATCCGACTCGGCGCAATACGAAACTGTTCTTCTTTCCCGGGAGACCTAGGGCTCCCTTTATCATTGCGGTTTCGGGCGGAGGTTATCAGAGCGTTTGTCATCAAGTGGAAGGCTTTCCCGTTGCCCCCGAGCTCAACGATGCGGGCTATAACGTGTTCGTGCTGTCATACAGGGTGAGGGTCGAGCCTTTGATGCCGCGCCCAATCGACGATTTAAATCGAGCCGTCCGTTTTGTCCTGGAGAATTCAGCGAAATTTAATGTCGCAAAAAGTTATGCAGTTATCGGCTTTTCTGCTGGTGCGCATTTAACTGCCGAGTGGGGGACGGACAACAAGGGATTTGCGTCCTACGGATGCGAGGCGCCAAAAGCCTTGGCCCTGTGTTATGCACCGATTGATCTTCATGGCTTTGAGAACGCATCAGACAATAGATTTCTTGATTCGGTGTGCGGCGGGGCTGGTCGCGACTCGCTCGATGATTTCTGTATTAATCAGCATGTGTGGGAGCAGTATCCTCCGACATATCTTTGGCAATGCGCTGACGATGATATTGTATCGCCCGACAATTATGAAAAGATGGTCGATGCTCTGGATGCAGCTGGAGTACACCATGAGGGAGTCATGTATTCAGAAGGGGGGCACGCATTGATGAAGCCCCATGCGCCGGAGACCGACTACTGGTGTATGAGCGTTATTGAGTTTCTTAAAGATTATCTCGACTAGGAAACTGCATGTCGCTTTTTGAGCGGGTGATTTCGTCATGCAATGTTTTCGGTATTGATCGTGGTCGTGGATGAATGATGTTCTAGAATGTTCGTACTGTCACATAAACGAACAGGAGCGAACATGCATATCTACTCTGTATCAGATCACGAGTTCAAATCTTATGGCTGCGTGTGGAACGACGTTCCGTCCAACCTGACCGCTCCGCTCATCGAGGCGCTCGCGGCTACGCCCATCCCCGAGGGCAGCAAGTACGTAGCAAGCGCGCCGGAGCTCGAGGGCGTCAAGGATGCCGACAAATTGGGCTTTCTCATGTTTGGCGGCCGTCCTTTCCAGCTGGGCTGGTGCAACGGCCACAACACGCAGCTCAACTGCCTGGAGTATCACCGCGCCAGCGAGTTTAACCTGGGCGCCCGCGACTTTATCCTGCTCGTGGCGCATCGCTGGGAGATCGAGGACGGCAAGCTCGACACCGCTCAGGTCAAGGCGTTCCGCGTGCCGGCGGGTACGGTCGTCGAAGTCTTCAACACCACGCTCCACTACACGCCCTGCATGGTCGACGACGGCGGCTTCCAGGTGATGGTGGCGCTGCCGGCGGGCACCAATGGCCCGCGCCCCGAGGCCGCAGCCGACATGCCTGCCGCCGGTGACAGCTACTGCTACTGGAAGGCCGACAAGTGGGTTCTCTGCCACGCAGATAGTCCCAAGGCTGCCGAGGGCGGCTACGTGGGCCTCGTCGGCAAGAACCTCGACATCGCCTGTGGCTAGCATCTTCCGTCTCGATTTGTAACATCTAGCGGGCTAAATCGTCTCTACCTGTTACAGATTTAGACAAACTGCGGGGGGCTGCCCGAAAATCTCGATCTGTAACACCAAGCCCGGTTTTGGTTGCCTACCTGTTACAGATCGAGACAAACCGCCCCAAACCACCACAAAGGTGCCTGTCCCCTTTGTGGTGGCTTGGGGCGGCGGTATCAGAAAGTGTCAGGCAGGGGCGGCTGCCGGGCCGCCGTGTGCGAAAAGAAGTGTCGGCCTGCGTCGTTGCCGTTGAGTAGCGCGCTGCTTACGGGGATACTGAAACCACGACAAACAGCGTGTGAAAGGATCGATGTATGGCTTTCCGTAAAGACTTCCTGTGGGGCGGCGCAACGGCTGCCAACCAGTGCGAGGGTGCCTACGACGTGGACGGCCGCGGCCTGGCCAACGTGGATGTGGCCCCGCACGGCCCCGAGCGCTATGCGGTGGTCTCCGGCCAGCGCAAGATGCTCGACTTCGAGGACGGCTATTACTACCCCGCGCAGACCGGCATCGATTTCTATCACCACTACAAGGAGGACATCGCCCTCTTTGCCGAGATGGGCTTTAAGACCTTCCGCATGAGCCTGGCCTGGACCCGCATCTTCCCCAACGGCGACGAGACTGAGCCCAACGAGGCCGGCCTGGCCTTCTACGAGGACGTGTTCCGCGAGTGTCAGGCGCACGGCATTGAGCCGCTCGTGACTATCACGCACTTCGACTGCCCGATCCACCTTATCAAGGAGTACGGCGGCTGGCGCAACCGCAAGCTCATCGACTTCTACAAGAACCTCGCGACCACGATCTTCACCCGCTACAAGGGCCTGGTAAAGTACTGGCTCACCTTTAACGAGATCAATATGATCTTGCACCTGCCGTTTATGGGTGCCGGTCTGGTCTTTGAGGAGGGCGAGAACAAGGAGGCCGTCGAGTACCTGGCCGCCCACAACGAGCTCGTCGCCAGCGCTTGGGCAACCAAGATCGCCCACGAAATCGACCCTGAGGTCAAGATCGGCTGCATGCTCGCCGCAGGTAGCTACTACCCCTACAGCTGCCGTCCGGGCGATGTGCGCCAGGCGCAGATTGACAACCAGAGCAACTATTTCTTTGTCGACGTCCAGAGCCGCGGCTACTATCCGGCCTATGCCGTCAAGAAGCTCGAGCGTTTGGGCATCGATGTGGGTATGACGGACGAGGACCGCGAGATCCTGGCCGCCAACACCGTCGACTTCATCAGCTTTAGCTATTACAGCACCCGTTGCTCCGCCGGTGCCGATAACCCCGATGTCGAGCGCACCCAGGGCAACGCCTTCGCCGGCGCCAAGAATCCCTACCTGCAGGAGAGCCAGTGGGGCTGGGCCATCGATCCGCTGGGCTTCCGTATTACGCTCAACGACCTGTACGACCGTTATCAGAAGCCGCTGTTTGTGGTCGAGAACGGCCTGGGCGCCAAGGACGTTGTCGAGGAGGACGGCTCCATCAACGACGACTACCGTATCGACTACCTGCGTCAGCACATTCAGACCATGCGCGACGCGGTGACCGAGGACGGCGTTGACCTGCTGGGCTACACCACCTGGGGCCCGATTGACCTCGTCTCTGCCGGTACGGGCGAGATGTCCAAGCGCTACGGCTTTATCTACGTCGACCGCGACGACGCGGGCAACGGCACCCTCAAGCGCTCCAAGAAGAAGAGCTTTGACTGGTACAAACACGTCATCGAGACGAATGGCGAGGACCTGGCCTAAGCTTTCCCAACAACTATAGCCTCCTAACCAAGGCGCCCGGCGAGCAGTTAATGCCCGCCAGGCGTTTTGTTAAAAGAAGCGAAAGCACTCATTGGGGACGTACTTAAATGAGTGCCCGCAGAATGAGAGTGGATAATCTCCCGTTTTTGGCTTGTTTGTGGGCTCAAAGTGGGAGATTATCCACTCTCGTCATTTGCACTCGTTGGGGACGCACTTAAATGAGTGGCAGCTGGGGACACCCTTTGCCGTCGGCGGATTTTGGGACATGTGGCCCGCTTTTTGGGCCTGCCTGTCGGTACACTAAAGGCACTATGGGTACCCGCGAGCGACATATCGGCCACGCGACCGCCCGATCCGCACCCGTGGCGGATCCCAGGGGCGGCAGGCTCTTCGCCATGCCGCGATTCCTTGTTGGTATAACACATCAGGTGTACCGTCACCGCGTCTTTGCTATCGCCGGCGCCATCACCGTGCTGTTCCTCATGCTTTTGGCAGTCTTGCCGGCGCTGTTTGCCTCCGACCCCAAGCTTTCCAACGCCGTGCCCGCCTATAGCGAGGTGTCCGAAGAGGTCGTGGATGCGCTCGTCCACTCGAGCTCTCTCCCGTTGCTTGTCGCCGCAATTATATTTTCGATCTGGGGTGTATCGGTCTATCTGCGCTGTTTGGACTATGTGTTGCGCCGCCGCCTTGTTGCCGTCGCCACCATCTGCGCCCTCTGGATGATTGAGGTCATCCTCAAATACAAGTCGTTCACACCGTTCTATGCCACCGTGCTGTGGTACCTGTACTACGTGCCCATGACGCTCATTCCGCTGCTCTACCAGCTGTGCGGCCTGCGCCTTGCGGGGCTGGAACAACACCGTGCGGGCCGTCGCTATCGCAGCATCTTGTGGGTCGTGGCCATCCTACTTATCGGTTTTGTGCTCACCAACGATTTCCACCGGCAGGTATTCCACTTTGACCGTGCAAGCGACACCTGGAGCAACGATTACACGTACGGCTGGGGCTATTTCGCCGTCTTAGTGTGGACGGCCTTTAACTTCGTGGCCTTTTTTATCCTGGTGGGCCGGTCCTCGTCCTTTCGCATCCAACGTTTCTCGGGCACGGCGGCGCTTGTTTTGTTGGGTGGTGCGTTCTTTGCCATCTCGTATGCTCTGCGCGTGCCCTGGGCATGGAGGCTCAACTTCTCGCTCGTCTATTGCGTCTTGTGCGTGGTGGCGATGGAAATCTGTCTCGATTGCGGTGTCATTCCGTCATATCACGACATTGCTGGCATCTTCGATACCTTGCCGCTCGACCTCAAAGTTCTAACGCGCGACCTGCAGGAAGTCTATGCCACACCGGTGTCAAAGCCAATGCCGGCGGGCGTGTGCGAAGAGCTGCGGGCCCAGGAACACGGGCATGCCCATGCCTTTGCCGCGGCGTCCGATCCCGATGTGATGTACCGAGCCTTTCCACTGCTGGGCGGATCGGCCCTGCTTGCCCAAGACGTGTCGGAGCTCAACGAGCTTAACCGTGAACTGGCACATCGTCGCATGGAGCTGCAGCGCCAAAATGAGCTGCTCACGGCCGACTACGATCTTAAGACGCATCTGGCAGATCAAGAGGCCGAGACCTTGCTAGTCCAAGACGTGGACCAGGCGCTTGCCCGCGCGTTCGAAGAGATGTACGACCTGCTGAGCTCGCTGCCACCGTTGACCGACGAGGCGTCTTCACACGAGCGTTACCGCATGCTGCAGCGCGCCAAGATGCTCATCGCCTATTGCAAGCGCAAAGGGTCGCTCACGTTGGCGCAGCACGGGGAGAGCGGTTTTGATCGCGACCGCATTCAACTCATTGCCAATGAGCTCGCAAGCGACCTGCGCACCATCGATGTCGATTGCGCTTCGATTATCGCCATACGGCGCCCGATGCACGCCAGTACGGTAAGCGCCCTGTACGACTGCGTGTATGACTTTGCGTTTTTTGCCTACACCACCGACCATCCGGCGCTTATGTATCACTTGGGCGACCATGACCGGTGCAGTGTCGAGCTGCGCGCCACGCTTTTTTCCAACGATGATGAAGATCTTTCGCAGACGCCCGCTGCGCAAGAGCTCGAAAGCGCTCTGCAAGGGCGCAACGTGGCATACCGCCTTGAGGGCGAGCCCGGCCAGCTGCGCATGATCGTCTTGATGCCGAGGGCGGGTGAGTGACGATGCAGATTTCGTTCATCCTTCCCCAAATCGTTGCGCTCGATGTTATCTTTGCCCTGGCTGCGTGTCTGCAGATGATCCACGTCCCGCTCATCGCATCGCGCCGCTCGTCCTATAACCGTAAGGTGATTTGCGCCTACGAGACGAGCCTTGTGCTTCACCTGATGATTTCGGCGCTCATCTTATTCGCGTCGTCTGGCTCGTATCTGGTGGCGCCGCTTGACGTTTGCGCCAGGGCAATGGGCGGAGTGCTGTGGCTCAATGCCGCGATCTTTGCCTATGGCGTGACGCTTATGGTGCACTATCGTCGCCCCGTCATGCTGCCCGAACTGTTGCTCGTTGCCGCCGTGACACCGCCGGTGGTTTTTGCCATGGGCTCGGCGTGGACCGTTGTCCTTATCGCAGAGGGAGCGTTCTTCCTGTTCCGCTCCATCGCGGCGCTCTTGATGGACGTCCGTAACCGCCAGGAAGATATCACTGCGTTCTCGACGATTGAAACCATCAACGTGATTCCCGTGGGCATCCTGTATCTGGACCCGAGGGGCCGTCCGCTGCTCATGAACCGCTGCATGCGCAAAAACCTCGCTGAGCTTCACATGCCCACCGACCTAGACGATATGAGCGGTACATGGAACGACCTGCGTAAACTCAGCATGCAAATGCCCGAAAGCAGCCAGAACCGCGTGCGCATTAATCTGGACCGCTTTGGTGAGGCGCGCGTTGTGGTCGAGGTTTCTCCCGCCGAGATTCGCTTGTTTGCGCACGATGACGTTATGGTTTCGGGCCGCCTCTTCGAGCGCATTATCGGTCTGGATGTAACAGAGTATGCGCATGCTCACGATCGCCTGGCGCAAGCCAACCACCTGCTTGAGCTTGCGGGCCAAGAGCTCCAAGCCCAGATCGAAGAAGTCAAAAAAGTTGCTGACAACGCGGCCTATCTGCGCATGCGTGCCCGCGTTCACGATGTGATCGGCCAGCGCCTGTCAATCCTTCATCGCTATTTGGAGGAAGGGCGCTTGGACGACGAGTCGCTCGAGCAGATCGACCCGTTGTTGCGCTCGATCGCCGCCGATCTGCGCAGCGGGGGCGACGCTGAACCGACAGAGCAACTGGGCGATATCGTCCATGCTTTTGGCCTGGTGAGTGTGCAGGTCGATGTTGAGGGCGCGCTGCCCGAGGACGTGCGTGTCGCGGCAGCCTTTCTGCAGATTATCCGCGAAGCCTCGACCAATGCCACCAAGCATGCGCAGGCGCATCGGGTCCATGTGCGCTTGTGGCAGGAGATGTCGGAAGACGGCGCTGTTGCGCGGATGACCGTTTCTAACGACGGCGCGCCTGCACCCGTATCGTATCGCGAGGGAACGGGTATCCCTGGTATGAGGCATGTCGCACAGAATCTGGGCGGCAGCCTGGAAGTCCACGCCGCCCCGCCCTTTACGCTTGCGGTGTCCATCCCGCTCGCCTCCAACGCCACGGTCCAAAGGAGAAGCTCATGATCCGCGTGTTAATCGTCGAAGACCAGGCTATCTTGCGCGAGAGCCTGGCGCGTTCCGTGGGCGACCAGCCCGACATGACCGTTATCGCCGCGATCGCCGACGCCTCGGATGCCTTGGACGTTGTGCTCAAGGAGCGTCCGGACATGATACTGATGGATGTGTGCACCGAGCACGATTCCAACGGCATCGTGGCGGCGGCGCGCATCAAAGAACAACTGCCCGAGTGTCGCGTCATCATCATGACGGGTATGCCCTAGATCACCTTTGTGGACCAGGCGCGCGAGGCGGGCGTCGACAGCTTTGTGTACAAGAACGTCGGTATCGACGAGCTGTTCGCCGTGATGCGCTCCACGCTGGCGGGTTACTGCACGTTTCCCAAGCCGCCCGAGAGCATTTTTTCGGGCACGGCAGCCCTCGACGATGTCGAGCTGTCGATCTTGCGCCTTGCCTGCGAGGGTAAAAGCCGCCGCGAGATTGCGGCCGAGCTGTTTATGAGCGAGGGCACCATCAAACGCCGCATCTCGGAGATTCTCAATAAGACCGGCTACGACAACATCATGCGCCTGGCCGTGCGCGCGGTGACCGAGGGCAGCATCGTTCCCAACATGGAGCGCCCGTAATCGACGCGCTCACCCGTGTTCCGGCGCCGCAAAGATAGGCCGCCCACCGTTTCGCATCTAAAAACGGCGGGCGGCCTGCTTGTATGGGCAGTGCTGTCGGCATAAAAGCGACGGGGCCGCAGGATCAACTCCTGCGGCCCCGTCTGGTGTGCGCGGATGTGTCCGCCAATCCGCGGCTGTCGTGGTCTACCGCTACGCGATGGTTGCGCTGTAGGAGGCGACGTCCTCGTAGGAATCGGTCAGGTAGGCGTCGATGCCGATGGTCGTGTTGACCAGGCTGTCGAAGCTGTCAAGCGTGCCCTTCGAGAAGGTGAACTCTTCGGTGGCGTTGGTGCCGGGCATCAGGTGGGCCGAGAACCAGGCTTCCTTCATGGTGCCGTTGACGTTTGTCTTGCCGGTGGGAGCGTAGAAGGTCAGGTCCTTGTCGCTCTTGTTGGTGATGTTGACGACAAAGCCGATGTCGCCCCAGTCGTCCTGGAACTTCTCGGTGATGGTGATGGTGCACAGATCGTCATCGGCGACGGTGACGGCGGGGGAGATTTCGACGCTCTGGACATCGCCGTCTTCGACGGCCTCCTCGACTTCCTCTTCCTTCTCGGCGGCCTCGCGATCCTTCTTCACGGTACCGGATAGGTCCTTATCGGACTTGCTAAAGATGAGCTTGTCCTCGCCGTCCTCAAGGACAAGCTTGCCGTCCTCGAGCTTCACGTCGGTCGTCTCCTTGTCGACGGTGATACTCGCGGTGGTAGCGTCCTTGGCCTCCCACTTTAGGTCGGAAACTTCGGAGAACAAATCGAGGCTGCCCGTGCCGTCTTCGTCCAGGACCAAGATGCAGCTGATGCCCCATTCCTCGAACATATCCATATACTCATCGGTCAGCTCTTCGCCCTCCGTGGTTCCACCCGAGAGCTTCCAGCTGCCGACAAAGTTGGCCTTGGGGTCTTTGCCGCCGCTGCAGCCCGTGAGGGCAAAGGCGAGCGCCAGGACGCATGTCAAAAATGCGAGTACGGACTTTTTGAACGTTGTCTTCATGGTGTCCTCCTTCTTGTATAAAAACCCATAGAAGCAAATGCGGGGGTGGCGGATCCCCCGCCAATTACCAGATAGAGGGGCTAGGGCCTGGGCGTTCCGCAGTTGCTGCAGAACTTGCCGCCGTTTTCGCTGCCGCAGTTGGGGCAGAACCACTTGGCCGGTGCCGGGGCGGGTGCGGGACTACCGCACTCGGAGCAGAACTTGCCGGTGTTGGTGGCGCCGCAGCTGCAGGTCCATGTGCCGGCCGCGGGAGCAGCGGCAGGAGCCGGTGCGGGAGCGGGTGCCGGAGCCGGCTGCGGGGCGGCCTGCTGCTGTGCCTGGCCGGCGGCGAACAGCTGGCTGGCGTTCATGCCGCCCATGCCACCTGCCATGCCCATGCCCATAAAGCCTGCCATCGCGCCGTTGGGATTGGCGGCTGCCGCGCGCATTGCGTCGCTCTGGGCGCTGGCAATGTTGGCTGCCGCCATGGTGGGATCGCGCATGACTGCGGCCTTCTGCAGGTCCTTGATCATCTGCTCGTCTTCTTGCGAGGCTGCGATGGAGTTGACGCCAAAGCTCACGATCTCGACACCACGCAGGTCGCGCCAGTCGGCAGAGAGGACCTCGTTGAGCGCACGAGCGAGCTCGGTGGTGTGGCCGGGGATGGCGCTGTAGCGGATGCCCATCTCCGAGATCTTGGCGAAGGCGGGCTGCAGGGCGGTGAGAAGCTCGGACTTAAGCTGGCTGTCGATCTTGTCGCGCGTGTAGCTATCGGTCACGTTGCCGCATACGTTGGTGTAGAACAGCAGCGGGTTGGTGATGCGGTACGAATACTCGCCGTTGCAACGCACGGAGATGTCGACGTCCAGGCCAATGTTGTTATCGACCACGCGGAAGGGCACAGGCGAGGCGGTGCCGTACTTGTTGCCGATGATCTCCTTGGTGTTGATGAAGTAGACACGCTGGTCCTTGCCCGCGTCGCCGCCAAAGGTAAAGCGGCTGCCGATATTGGCGAAGGTCTCCTTGATGGAATCGCCCAGGTTGCCGCTAAAGACGCTCGGCTCGCTGCCGGTGTCAAAGACAAACTCGCCGGGCTCCAGTGCGACCTCGATGATCTTGCCGTTTTGCACCACGAGCATGCCCTGGCCGTCGTTGACGGCGATGACGGATCCGTTTGAGATGACGTTGTCCTCGCCGCGTGTGTTGGAGCTGCGGCCGCCGGTACGCTTGCTGCCCTTGCAGGCCAAGACATCAGCGGGCATCGATTCGCAATAGATAAATTCCTTCCACTGGTCGGCCATGACGCCGCCGGCAGCACCCAATCCAGCTTTCAAGAGTCCCATGGTGATCTTCCTTTCTCGTCAAAGGCCGGGTGGTATTGGTCAGAATGGCTAATCGTCCTTGTTGTCCTTCATGACGACCGAGGTCTCGGTATGGCTGAAGGTGTCGTGCTTCTCGGTCAGATCGAGCTCGCCACAGTAGCAATCGGCGTGGGTGGCCTCGTTGGCCGTCTTGAGCTGGCCCACCAGCAGCACGTCTGCGATGACCACGATGATCAGCGGCGCGACGATGTTGATGAGGATGCCCTCGACATCAAAGGTGAGGTAGTCCGGATCGAAGGCGTTCTCTCCCATAAAGAGAATCTGGGAGAGGACAAACCCGATCACAAAGAACAGCACCGAGGCGATGGCGAGCTTGGGCTTGGAGCAGGGAAGCTCGCCGACCATGCGACCGGTTTGGCCGTTCATGGCAAACAGATAACTCTTGCCGTTCCACGAGGTGGAAAGCATCCACACGGGGAACAGGGCATAATCGTTTTCTCCCCAGGTGTAGTCGAGCTGCTTGCTTTCGACCGTGGCATCGTCATATTCGTCGACGACGGTCTCGCGCAGGGCCGAGATCGTGCTCTCCTCCATGCGGCGCTCGGCACGCGCCTTGCAGGTTTCGCAATCTTCGTCATAGCGGTTGGCGATGTAGCCGGGCATATAAGCGACCGAAAACGGGCGCAGCGCGTCGTAGTCAAACGGCTCGATGGCATCCATGTGGCCGTCGGGCATCTTGGACGATCCGTCGACGGGCACGCGCTCAAACGAGATATTGCCCTTACGGTAGGCGTCGTAGTGGTCGGTGGTCGTGACGGTGCGGTCGGATTCCTCGGTCACGGTCTCGTTGGTCGCGTCAAAGTACACTTCGCCGTCAACGCGGGCGCCGTAGAGCCAAAACGGCACGTAGACGCCTTGGACCTCGTCGATGTGGTTGCCGGTGACAAAGCTCTTGGGCAGCAGGATCTTGCCCTTGTAGTGGTCTTTGAGCGCGGCCATGACATCATCGCGCCCGAGCTTAAACGGAATCACCAGGTCGGGTGAGAAGTCGCCCGAGAGCTGGCCGGGTGCTACGGCGGAGTTGCCGCAGTATGGGCAGGTGGTAACGGCGACGGTGCCGTCCGAGACCAGCTCGGCGCCGCACGACGAGCAGATGTAGCCGGCGTTTTGGGCCAGCTCCTGCACGGCGTCGTCGGCGACGGGCTTGGGCGTTGCGGCTGCCGCATCGGCTTTGGCGTCGGCCTTGTCCTGGCGCTCGCGATGGAGGGCCTCGACTTCTTCGACTTCAAAGCGTGAGTCACAGTAGTCGCAGACGAGCTTTTGCTCGGCGCTGGCAAAATGCAGGGGGCCACCGCAGGCAGGGCACTGATAGTTAACGCTCTCGAAGGCCATGATCGGTCCTTTCCGTGCCGGAGGCTATGCGCCGATGGCGCCGCCGCAGTATTCGCAGCGCCCGCTGGCATCGGGAATGGTGGTCGCACCGCAGAAGGGGCAGGTCACCGCCGCCTTGGGGGCCTTGGCGGCAACAACGCTGTCGCGCGTCTCCTGGCGCAGCTGCACCAGCGCGTCGCGGACCTCGGTTGCCTGGCGCTTGGCCTCGCGGTACTCGATGGAGCCGCGCTGATCGATGGTGAAGTCGTTTACGCGCAGGTTGATCTCGGTAAAGTACGGCGTGTTGACGTGAATGGTCAGATTAAAGTCGTAATCCAGGTCGTAGCGCGGCGGGTTGTAGCTCTCGCGCTCGCCGTCCTTGGTCTCGCGATAGATCTCGGTGCGATGCTCGTCGATATCCATATCGCAGCCGAGTACCTGCGAGAACTCGATGATGTCGGGATTGGCGTCGCGCCAGCGGCTCTGCGAGGTGATGATCAGCAGGCCCGCGTCTTCGTCGAGCATGATGTTGGTGCGTCCGGCAGAAAGCGTGCGCGTGGGATTGAACGACGCCAGGCGCTCGGCGTTGGCCTCGCGGTAGGCGAGTTGCTCGCGGATATCGTCCGCGGTGCTGGAGCGATAGCCGTGGAAGTAGGGGGAGAGCTTGCCGACGCACTCTTTGCACAGGTAGCCCTCGTTGATCTTGGTCTTGCCGAGAAGTCCCAGCTCGGTACCGCAGATCGCGCACTCTTTCTTCTCGAACATCTTGTCAAAGAAGCCCATGGCTGCCTCCCATCAACTGGTAGCGTGTGTCACTTTTGATGATGGGGGAGTGCGCAGCCTTTCACGATACCCAGACGGCTCAACGAGTCTCCACAACTGGGACACATGGCCCATTTTTGACTAGTCATTGGGGACGTACTTAAATGAGTGAAACTACTCATTTAAGTACGTCCCCAATGAGTACCCGCAGAATGAGAGTGGATAATCTCCCGTTTTTGGCCTGTGTGCAGGCTCAAAGTGGGAGATTATCCACTCTCGTCATTTGGGTGTCCAAAAATCCCCGCTCGTTTGGCGCCTGGGGACACTCTTTGTCGAATGTGGGCGTCGCCCTTGCTATGCCACAGTCACGGCGACCTGGGTGTAGCGGGTGCAGGAGCACTCGGCGCGCGTCTGCACGGTGAGGGTGAGCACAAAGCGGTCGCCGGGTCGTGCGTCGGCGGGCACGATGAAAGTGGCATCCTCCGTGCATTCTTGCCATAGCGACAGATCCTGGACGCCTGCATAGCTCGACGGGTCTACGGCGACATCCCAATGCGCATCGAAGCCCCTGCCGTCGGGGTCGACGATGGTCGCCGCAAGGTCGATGCGCTCGCCGGCTGCGGCGCTGCGGTCGGCCGTGACCTCGACAACATGCGCCGGATGCGAGCAGGCTGCCGGATCATGGGCACACCATTGCGCGCGGGCGGCAAAGTCTTCCTGATAGGCACGCAGGTAGGGATTGAGATTGTCGTCTGCGGGCGTGCTGATGGAGGCAAAATCGGCGGGCGCCTTCGCATCGGGGTGTCCATCAAGAAACATGCGGCCGAGTAGCGTATCGAAGTCGCGGTCGTCAATACCGCGCAGGCCAAACGGCAGCAGCGGAATATAGGTCATGCTGTCGCCTTCGGCCATAAAATCGCCGCGCTCAAACTGCACCGCGGGCATGCCTTCCAGGCCCCAATCCAGACGGGCATGCTTGCCAAACTGAAAGCGCTCGGGCTCGTTTTCGTAGACCTTACCATCGCCATAGAACATATAGCGCGCCATGAGGGGGCCGTTGCCCTGCGTGAGATTCTGCTCGGGCCAAGGAGCCTTAAACAGCGGCAGCGTATCGGGCTGAGCTGTTTTGGCGTCGAAATAGTTGCCATACATATAGGGCGTACGCCAAAAGATGAGCTCGGGAAAGAGCTCGCGCCCATGGTCGAGCCACGAGTTATCCTGCCCCACACCATCGGCAACGCCCATCACGCGCACCTTCTGATAGACCCGCTGCTGTACGGCGGGCCACTCGGGCGTGGCGCGATAGCGCTCGGCAATACTCATGAGGGCGCGAACGATCGTATTCATACCACCCCAGCTGAGCAGCCATAACGTACGCGGATCATCATCCAGAATCGCCAGCGCAATTACGCGAGACCCCTCAGTTTCCTCAGTCACATCACCCTCAAAGGCAACATTTCCCACAAAGGTGCGCTCGATCATCTGGGCGGGCGTGGGAAACGGCGGCTCACCGGCAGCGGCGGCATTTGCTTGCAACTGCGGCCAAGCCTGGGCATATTCATTACTCCAGAGACTCTCAATCCAATGCTCGGGAAACGGCCGATACTCACGAAGCTCGCCGGCTAGCGGATCGGGCTCATGAGGCACAACAGCCCACTCATAAGAGCGCCGCCCTTTGGTCCGCCAATGCGAATTCACCTCGCCGAGCGTATGAACCCCATCCCCAAGAAAGTGATACTGCGAAGCCGTATACACCACAGCCTCAACATCAAGCAAATTAAGATACAGAGCCAAATGAACGAGCGAGTTCATATCGTCGACTTCCATATCGGTAGTAACAATCACCCGAGTCAACTTCTGGGACATAGGAACAGCTCCAATCAAAATCAATTCAGCCAGTTACGCGCAAGGCAAGACGGGACCCATGCCCCCATCGCCACCGACCCGGCGGCCCGCTAGAAGCGGCCGGCCAGGGTCACAGCAACGTCAACGCAGCGGGGACCGGGGTTTAGTCTTGCAAACACTCCGCAGGGGGCATGGGCAGGCGCAGCGCGAAGCGCAAAGCGCCAGCCCATGCATGCCCGAGGACGTTTGCAAGACTAAACCCCGGTCCCCGCGATGGGAGGGCTTAGCGGTCGACCCTGGCCGACCACTCCCAGCAGCCCACCGGCTCGCCGTCGATGAGTACGTTGCCCCCGTCGAAGTCTTGATAACACAGGTCGTTGAATTGGTGGATCCACACGCCGTGGTTGAACGTCTTCTTGGCCGAGCCGTCGGCCTCGCGATACACGCCGGTCAGGTCCTCGACATGGCTAAAGTAGGTGAGGTGCACGTTGGCGCCGGCATCGCGCAGGCGTGCCGTGAGCGGCAGCACGGTCTGTTGCGGCGACACGAGCTCGTCGCCCTTGGAGTGCGTAAACCACAGCGGCGTCTTGGCGAGCGCGGCTACGTCCTCGTCCGTGGCGTTGTACCACGGGGCGCAGCAGGGAAGGCCGGCGGCGAAGAAATCGGGGTAGTCGGCGCACAGGCGCAGGGTCATAAAGCCACCGTTGGAAAGGCCGGCGACCACGATGCGGTCGGTGTCGATGCGGTCGGCATGCTCGGCGACAAACTCATCGATAAGTGCCTTGAGCACGGGGGAGTAGATGCTCTGGTTGGAGTGGCCAAGCTGCTCGACGCCGTTGTCCATCCAAAACGTGGGCGACTGCGGCACGAGCACCCAGGCAAAGCCGCCAAAGTAGCGCTGGATCTGCGCCTGGCTAATGGCCGTCACGCGGTTGCCGATATAGGCGCGCGTGGCGCCTTCGCCCTGCGTGGCGCCCTTGCCCTCGCCGGCGCCGTGCAGATACACCACGAGCGGCGCCTTTTGGGGCACGACCGTCGCCTCGGGCGCAAAGGGGTTGAAGCATGCCGAGTCCTCGGCTTTAAAGCTGGGCTCAAAGAAGCCGTATTCGAGCGCGATGCCGTCGACGGCGGTCTTTTGCGTGGCGTTGCTCCAGCCTTTGAGCGCAGGGCAGATATCGCCACGGCAGGTGTCGAAGACCAGGCCGCAGGTGGGATCGTCGCCGTCGTTGCCGGGAAGAGCTGTGAGCTGCGTGATGTGCAGCTGGTCATCGAGCATGCGCGAACCCATGACGCCGCCTTCGATGGTCTTGGTCAGGCGCTGCTCGGCGACCTCGAGCGCCACATGGGTGCCCACGGCGAGCTTACGTCCGTTCTCGTCGCACGGATATGCGGCGAGAATGTCGATGTAACCCACGGAGGGCGCGGCATGGTCGGCGCCGCGTTCCTTGCGCATCAGAACATCGCCCGAGCGCTCGTGACGCTCTACATATATATGGAAGGTGTTCGCGTCGATGTCGTTGGCGCGCACGGTGCAGGGCAGGTCGAGTACGACCTTGCTGATCCAGGGGCCAAAGTCGCCCAAGGTGGTGACGGTTGCGTAGGTACACAATTTGAGTTCCATGAGCTGCTCCTTTGCGCCGCCAATACGAAACAAAAGCGGCAATACAATCTAAACATGTTTAGTTTAATGCAGAATTGCAGAACGAGCAGATGAACTCGGTAAACGGCAAAATTGAACACGCCATGAACTACTAAACATATGTTTACTAGCTTCTAGCAGGGCTTCTGTTGATGAGCTAACAGGTCATAGAGGTGTTTATCAAAATAAAAGCCCACGTAAAGAGCCATATATCAATAGACAGTCAAAGAGACCATCTCCCGCCATTCAAATACGTTCACCCCCGATTTCCTACCGTTCACCGGACTGTAGACGGCAAAATTGCCATAAATTCGGCGCTCCGTGTAAACTAAAGCCCGTAAACGTTCAGTAAACACCTTGTTTACAAAAGCGTATCCAAGGGTCCGGCAACCGTAAGGGGTTATAGTCGCCGGGCCAAAGGCGTGCCTAAGCCCAAGGGGGCTGGCACACGAAGATATGGGGAGGGGTCCCATGGCAGTAGATAACAAGCAGATTGCCACCGATGTCCTCGAGCTCGTGGGCGGTGCGGAGAATGTTTCCGTTGCCACCAACTGCATGACGCGCCTGCGTCTGACGCTCAAGGATAACAGCAAGGCCGACGTGGAGAAGATCAAGAAGGTCAAGGGTGTTCTGGGTTGCCAGTTTGCCGGCAGCCAGCTCCAGGTCATCATCGGCCAGAACGTGCCCAAGGTGCTCGCCGAGTTCGTCGCCATCTCCGGTGTCAAGCAGGGTGAGGCCGTCAACGAGAACCTCGATGCTCCCAAGGAGAAGTTCGAGCTCAAGAACCTGCCCAATATCATCCTCGACTATCTGTCGGGCTCCATGACCCAGCTCATCCCGCTGCTCATGGCCGGCGGTCTGTTCCGTACCATCGCGGCCGTCCTCGGCCCCACCATGCTCGGTGTGCTCTCGGCCGACGACCCGACCTATACGTTCCTCTACACCACGCTGTACGAGGCCACGTTCACCTTTATCCCCATCTACCTGGGTTATGCCGCGGCTAAGAAGCTCGGCGCCAGCCCCGTGCTCGGCATGCTGCTCGGTGGCGCCCTCATGGCTCCTTCCGTGGTGAGCGTCGCCACCCAGGAGGGCGGCGGAATCATCTCCGTCTACGGCATCCAGATCGCCGCTGCCAACTATCAGCAGTCCGTCCTGCCGATCATCCTTTCGGTGCCCGTCCTCTACTTCATCGAGAAGTTCTTTAAGAAGGTCATGCCCGACGTGCTCTCCACGGTCTTCACGCCGTTCTGCACCATGATCGTCACCATCCCCATCGCCTTCATCGTCCTCGCCCCGATCGGCAACGAGATCGGTACGCTGATCGCTAACGCCCTCTTCGGCCTTGCTGACCTTGGCGGCATCGGTATCCTGATCGTCATGGCCGTCCTCGGTGCCTTCTGGCAGCTCTTCGTGGTCTGCGGCATGCACATGCCCGTCATCCTGCTCGCTCAGGTTCAGATCATCGCCGCCGGCTACGATCCCTTCGTCTTCGTTTCCACCAACTGCGCTATGGCCGCTGTCTGGGGCTGCGCCTTCGGTGCCTTCCTCAAGATGAAGAACCCCGACGAGAAGTCCCTTGCCATCGGTTACGTCATCTCCGCCATCGCCGGCGGCGTTACCGAGCCTGCGCTCTTCGGTATCCTCATGCGCTTCCGCCGCACCATGCTCGGCATGTTCATCGGCGGTGCCATCGGCGCTGTGTTCTCCGGCCTCATGGGTGTTACCTACTACCTCGCAGGCGGTGCGTCCAACTTCCTGGTCTTCACCAACTACCTGCAGGGTGGCCAGATGAACACCGTCTGGGCTATCGTTGGTATGGCAATCTCCTTTGTCATCGCCGCTGCCGTCGTCTTTGCCTGCGGCTTCTCCAAGGAGGAACTCGCCGAGATGGAGGCCTAAGGCCAAACCGTTCGGTCACATATGACCTCACCTACACGACGGGGCCCCGTCAGGCGTAAGCCCGGCGGGGCCCTTCTTGCAAGGTAGACTGATGGGGCGGACGGGATTCGCCCGCGAGGGTTTGCCAAGCGGCAGGGGCTTTCGCACGGGGTTACCGCGAAAGCCCCCGGCGGTTCGCAAATCCTTTATCAAACGAAAGGACATGCAGATGAGTTTGGGAAAGCTGACCGTCAACGGTCGCCAGGACGGCTTTTTGTGCGAGGGCAAACCGTTCTTCTGGTTTGCCGATACGTGCTGGAGCGCATTTACGAGCATTGCCGAGGATGACTGGAACTACTACCTGACCCGCCGTGCCGAGCAGGGCATGAATGTGCTGCAGATCAACACGCTGCCGCAGTGGGACCGCTGCTGCCCCGACCTGGGCATTTGGCCCTATGCCAGCGAGGACGGCGTGCACTTTGATTGGTCCCGTCCCAACCAGGCATATTGGGACCGCGCCGCCGCCATGTGCCGTGCTGCCGTCGAGCACGGCATCCGTCCGGCGCTCGTGCTTATGTGGTGCAACTACGTGCCCGGTACCTGGGGTGCCAAGATCGCCGAGCGTTGCGGCGCCGAGGTTATGCCGCGTGAGGAGGTCCGTGCCCACGTTGCCCGCGTCGTCGAGAACCTGGGCGAGTTCAACCCCGTCTACGTGGTGACGGGCGATACCGACTTTGCCGGCGACGAGGCGATCGCCTATTACGAGGACGCGCTCGACGAGGTCGTCAAGCGCGCGCCCGAGGCGCTGCGCACCATGCATATCAACCGCGCCAATCGCACCATTCCGGCGCAGTATCTGGACCGTCTGGACTTTTATATGTTCCAGCCCGGCCACAACTACGAGGGCCAGCCCGAGGCATGGCGTCTGCCGCAGGACTTTATCGCCAACTACCCTAAAAAGCCGATGGTCAACTCTGAGCCTTGTTACGAGCAGATGGGTGCGTCGCGCAATGTGTACTGGCGCTTCACCGCGCAGGATTGCCGCGCGAGCGTATGGTCGTCGATTCTTGCCGGCGCCAGTGCCGGCGTAACTTACGGCGCACACGGCGTTTGGAACTGGCAGACATCGCGCAGCCAAGGTTCGGTGCTGGGCGAGGGCTTTGACATGCCGTTCCGCTGGCAAGAGTGCCTGCAGTTTGCGGGTGTGTGGGACTTTGGCGCGATCGAGCACGTGCTTGCCGCCCTGGGCGCTACGGCTGCCGACGATGCACTTGCCGTGGTTCCGGCGCAGGAGCTCCTCGACGACGCGCGCGAGGCCATCCGTGTGGCGCGCGTTGGCGATCGCGTCGTCACGTACCTGCCGCGCACCACGGCGCTCAAGTTTAAGCTCGACGGCGCGCGTGGCTGGACGGCGACGGTCCTCGACATGGAGGACAAGCGCATCGCAAAGCTGCCCGTCCGTGACAACGGTGACGGCACCGTGCGCGTGGCGCAGCATCCCTTTGAGCACGACGCGCTGGTGATCCTGGCCCCCGGGCGCTAACGGCTCTTCTCCAACATTTACAACCCAGTCCCTTTCATTAGGCTGCGACGGAATGGTTCCTGCATGACGGCTTTAAGCTGCCAAGGGGAGCCATTCCGTCGCACTCTTTGTTTACTCATTGGGTACTCATTGGGTGTTCCTATAGTTTTGTCAACCTTCGACGCTACTCCCGGTAGGGCACCCGGTCGCGCATCACGGCGTATATCGCCCTGAGCCGCTTCCTCGCGACGGCCTTGAGCGCCCGCCCGTGCCCCATGCCCC
>CABRBD010000017.1:0-99109 GCA_902469185.1 uncultured Collinsella sp.
CGGCACGGTTCCCGCGCGGGGTCTGCTCGACAGCAGCAGCACCCCCGCGCTCCTCGGCAGCCACCTCGCGAGCCACGCTCTCCACAGCCTCGTCCACGCGAGCCTGAACGCCCTCGCGCACGCGGGTCTTGCCGCCGCGCTTGGGACGGCTCGGACGCTCGCCGTCGCCGCGACGCTCATCGCGACCGCGGTTGGAACGACCGGCAACATCGCCGTAATCGTCGCCGTTGCGCTTGCCGTCGCGACGTGCCTGCTCGAGCTTCTTCTTGCTCTTGGACTTGCCGCGCTTGGTCTTCTTCTTCACCTTAAAGGCCGCAGGGTCGCGCTCGGGATCAACCGCGGGCGGGTTGGGACCCACATGCAGGTCGCCGGCCTCGTAGATGTCGGCGGTCTTGTCCATGAGCTTCTCGATCTCATAGAACTCATCGACGTCCTGCTCGGTCACAAACGTGATGGCCCAGCCCAGCTCACCGGCACGGCCCGTGCGGCCGATGCGGTGGATGTAATCGGTCGGCTCGGCCGGCACGTCAAAGTTCACGACATAGCGCACGTCGCTGATGTCGATGCCGCGAGCGAGAACGTCGGTTGCCACCAGCACGTCGACGGTACCGTCGCGGAAGGCCGAGAGCGCGCGCTCGCGCTGGGCCTGGCTACGGTTGCCGTGAATCGCGGCGGCCTTGATGCCCTTACGCTCCAGACGACGGCAGCAGCTGTCGGCGCGGTGCTTGGTACGCATAAAGACGATGGTGCGCTCCGGACCCTCCTTCTTGAGGAACTCGGGCAGCAGGTTGTTCTTGGCCTCGATGGACACCGGGAACACAAACTGGTCGACGGTGTCGGCGGTCGACGTGGCAGGCGCGATCTCCACGCGGGCCGGATCGCTCACCAGGTCGGTGATCTCGCCCACGGCCTCCTCGTCGAGGGTCGCCGAGAATAGCAGCGTCTGGCGCTCGACCGGCGTCTCGCGCACAATACGGCGAACGGCGGGCAAAAAGCCCATGTCGAGCATGCGGTCGGCCTCGTCGAGCACCAGCACCTTGACCTCGTTCAGGTGGCAAGCGCCCTGCTCAATCAGATCGACCAGACGGCCCGGCGTGGCGACAAGGATGTCGCAGCCGTACTTGAGGGCCGCGGTCTGGGGCTTGTAGCTCACGCCGCCCACGACGGTCACGGCGACATGGCCGGTGACGTCGGCAATCTTGCCGGCGACCTCGTCGATCTGCTGTGCGAGCTCGCGCGTGGGGGTGATGACGAGCATCACGGGACCGCGGCCGTTGCCCTCGGGCTTTTTAGCACCGCGACGACGGTTGCGGCCGCCGCGCTCGCGTACGGGTTTGGGAGGAGCGATGTGCTCCAGGTTGTTCATGGTCGGCAGCAAAAAGGCAGCCGTCTTGCCGGTGCCGGTCTGAGCGGCGGCAAGCAGGTCGCGACCCTCGAGCACCACGGGAATCGAACCGGCCTGCACGGGCGTGGGCGCCGTGTAACCCAGGTTCTCGATGGCACGAAGCATCTCGTCGGAAAGGCCCAGCTCGTCAAAGGCGGGCAGGCTCTCGGTAGCGGACTCAACGGCCTCGGCGGCATTGGCCTCGTCGGCCGCGTCGAAGGCAGCCTGAGTCATGGCCTCGCGGGTCTCGTCCAGAATCTCGGCGTCGGTGACGTCGGATACAGAATTACGCATATGTTGTTGTTCCTTATCTGCACGCGCAATGGACACGGCATGCGGCCGCGCGGGCGTGCTTGGTAGTGCGCTAATACATACAAAACAGGTGCGCACAGAGAGGACGTTGCTCAGCACGCTGGCGATCGCTTTGGCAGCCCTATCACGCGCCGTCCAGACGCAGCAGCTCTAAGCGATGGAGCAGATTCGCCGCCGGTTAGTATACCCGCACTCCGTATGCCCCCACGTAAACCACAGATGACGAGGCGGACGGGGCGGACCTGGGCCAATTGTCTCAATCTGTAACAGATACTCAGCAAAAACCGGTCCAGCTGTTATAGATCGAGACAAACTCAAACCTCGCAAAACAAAATCTCGATCTATAACAATTAGAGGTCATTTTCCCTGCTAGATGTTACAGATTGAGATGTTTGGCAGGGACTGCCAACGATTGAGCAGCCGCCCTCATCTGTAATGAAAAGTCATACATTCCAACTATTACTAGACACCCCCAGGGGGTATGGGTGTATAGTATCGGTTGGTTAACAATTCCAACACTAAACTACAGAAAGGAGAAGCCATGGCTCAAGATAAATTCGATGTGGGTGGCATGACGTGCGCCGCCTGCCAGGCGCACGTAGACCGCGCCGTGAGCAAGCTCGACGGCGTCGAGAGCGTCGCGGTCAATCTGCTCGCCGGCTCTATGCTGGTGGACTACGACCCTGCGCAGGTCTCCCCCGACGATATCTGCACCGCCGTCGACCGCGCTGGCTACTCGGCCTCACCCGTCAGCACGGGCACCGACGCCGCCCAAAGCGGCAGTACGCAAGCCAGGTCCGGCGCCGCCCATATGGAGTCGCCGACCAAAAAGTTGGAGGCCGCCGCCTCTGCCATGCGCACCCGCCTCATCGTCTCAATCGTCTTCCTCATCCCGCTGTTCTACATAGGCATGGGGCACATGCTCGGTTGGCCACTGCCCGGCGTCTTCACCGACCACACCCACAGCATGACGCTCGCCCTCACCGAGCTCGTCTTGCTCATCCCCATCGTCTACGTCAACGACGCGTACTTTATCAACGGCTTCAAGTCGCTCGTGCACGGCGCGCCCACCATGGACGCCCTCATCGCCGTCGGCGCCACCGCTTCCATTGCCTGGTCGCTCTACGCCATGTTCATCATGGCCGACCAGCTAGCCGCAGGTCAGGTGCACGAGGCCATGATGACGGGCATGGACAACCTCTATTTTGAGAGCGCGGGCACGATTCTGTCGCTCGTCACCGTGGGCAAATACCTCGAGACGCGCAGCAAGTCCAAGACCGGCGGCGCCATCGAGGCGCTCATCGACTTGGCGCCCAAGACCGCGACCGTCGTTGCCGATGACAGCACCGAGACCACGGTGGACGTCGACAGTATCCTTCCCGGCCAGGTCCTGCGCGTGCGCCCCGGCGAGTCTATCCCCGTCGACGGCGTGGTACTCGAGGGCGCGTCGGCCGTGGACGAGAGTGCGCTCACCGGCGAGTCCATCCCCGTGGAAAAGACCGCCGGCGACACCGTCAACGCCGCCACCGTCAACCGCACCGGTTCGTTTACCTTCCGTGCCACACGCGTGGGCGCCGACACGTCGCTTGCCAAAATCATCCAGCTCGTCGAGGACGCCAACGCCACCAAGGCGCCCATCGCCCGCCTGGCCGACAAGGTCGCCGGCGTGTTTGTGCCCGTGGTGTTCGTGATCTCGGCCGTGACCTTTGCGGTATGGATGGCGCTGACCGGCAGCATAAACGAGGCGCTCACCTCCGCCGTGGCCGTGTTGGTGATCAGCTGCCCGTGCGCACTCGGCCTGGCCACGCCCGTCGCCATTATGGTGGGCACCGGCAAGGGCGCCGAGATGGGCATTCTGTTTAAGAGCGCCGAGGCGCTGGAGAATCTGCGCAACGTGGGCACCGTGGTGCTCGATAAGACCGGCACCGTCACCCGCGGCAAGCCGGCCGTGACCGACATTGTGGTTGCCGTGCGCGCCGACGGCTCGCCCGCCATGAGCGAAAAGTCGCTGCTCAAGCTGGCCGCCGCGTTGGAGCGCTCGAGCGAGCACCCGCTGGCCGAGGCGATTATGGCCGAGTGCGAGGCACGCGGAATTGTCGCGCGCATGGTCGAGGACTTTGCCGCCGTGCCCGGTCGTGGCGTAACGGCGCGCGAGGGGCAGAATGTCATCGCCGCCGGCAACGTACGCCTGATGAACGAGTTGGGCGTTACCGTGCCCGCGGGTCTTACCGAGCAATTTGCCGCCGAGGGCAAAACACCGCTGTTCTTTGCCAAGAACGGCGAGCTTGTCGGCACCATCGCCGTGGCTGACGAGGTCAAAGAGACGAGCGCCGGGGCCATCGCCGCGCTCCGCAAGCTCGGCGTCGACGTGCGCATGCTCACCGGCGACAACCGCGTGACGGCCGAGGCTATCGCCCGCCGCGTGGGACTCACCAGCGAACAGGTCATCGCCGACGTCCTCCCCGCCGACAAGGAACGCCACGTGCGCGAACTGCAGGATGCGGGCGGCAAGGTCGCCATGGTGGGCGACGGCATCAACGACTCCCCCGCCCTGGCGCGCGCCGACGTGGGCCTTGCGATCGGCACCGGCGCCGACATCGCCAAGGAGGGCGCCGACGTGGTACTCATGCGCAGCGACCTCATGGATGTTGCGCGCGCCATCGAGCTTTCGCGCGCCACGATCCGCGACATCAAGCAGGACCTGTTCTGGGCGCTGTTCTACAACGGCATCGGCATTCCGCTGGCGGCAGGCGTGTTCTTCCCCCTCACCGGTTGGCAGCTCTCGCCGATGTTCGGCGCCGCGGCCATGAGCCTGTCGAGCGTGTGCGTCGTAAGCAATGCGCTGCGCCTACGAACCTTTAAGCCTAAAGTGGCAAAATAGGTTCACCCTTAAGTCCATTTAGAACGGGTTTTCCAGGTGCCCGAGATTGACCTGAAAGAGGAGCGACGCGTACTTTGGTACGCGAGCGACGGCTTGAAGGCCAAGGTCGGGTGCCTGGGAAAGCCGACACAACAGAGAGGAATACCGATGCGATACACAATCAAGACTTCCGGCCTCATGTGCGGCCACTGCGACGCCACCGTCGAGACGGCGTTGCTCAACGTTGCCGGCGTGACCGACGCCGACGCCGATCACGAGACCCAGACCGTCCAGGTTGAGTGCGCCGACACCGTGACCGCCGAGCAGCTCGCTGCCGCCGTCGAGGGCGCCGGCGAGAAGTTCCACGCCCTGTCCGTGACCGCCGCGTAGCAGCTACCAGAAGCATTCGACCCCATCGACCAGAAACGAGGACCCGCCATGATGGCAGACCACAAATCGGTGACCCGCATGCTCAAGACGGCACGCGGCCAGATCGACGGCATCTTGCGGATGGTCGATGAGGACCGCTACTGCGTCGATATTTCCACGCAGCTCATGGCAACGCAGGCGCTCATTGCGCGCATCAACGCCGACGTGCTCAAGGCGCATATCGAGGGCTGCGTGACTTCGGCAATCGAATCGGGCGACGAAGACCTCAAGGCCGCCAAGCTCGCCGAGATCGAACGCGTCGTCGACAAGCTCTCCAAGTAATTGGGGCATTGGGGACGGACTGCTTTGCACCTTCTTGGTGCATCGGGGACAGGTATGTTTGCACCACCTTGGTGCAGATTGACCTGTCCCCCTTGCTCTAAATCGGGTATAAAGGCGTGCAGCATATCGAACGAAAGGCAATTTGCATGAATGACTTTATGAAGGGCCGCAATGGCGCCGATGAGCTCACCATCGTTATGGGCTTTGTCGGCATCGTCATCGCGATGATCGGATCGATAGCCCATATCCAGTGGCTCAGCTGGATTGCCATCGCCGTAATCGTGATTGGCGTGCTGCGCGGCCTGTCCAAAAATATCGATGCACGTCGCAAGGAAAACGCGGCCTTTGTCGCCGCGACCGCTAACGTCCCCGGCCTGGGCAAGTTCGTAGCGAGCTTGGGTAGCGGCACCGCGGCTGCCAACGCCTCGCGCACGGCCGGTACCAGCAAGGAAGACTTTGAGCGTGCCAAGCGCACGGCCAAGAAGATGTGGAAGGGTCGCAAGACCACAGCATACCTCAAGTGCCCCAACTGCGGCCAGATGCTCTCCGTCCCCAAGGGCAAAGGCAAGATCCGCGTCACCTGCCCCAAGTGCCACGCCAAGATGGAAACCCGCTCCTAGCGCCCGCACGCGGGACAAATTAATCAGGTTTGTTTGTCCCAAATCTTAAGTATTTGTTCGATAAAAAAGCCGAGGCCTCGTGTTGAGACCTCGGCTTTTTGCATGCGGCAACGGAGCTGCCCCTTTGTCACATCTACGCCACACCGTCGCGGGCGAGCTCCTCAGCCAGCGCTTCGGCAGGCATGGCCATAATCGCGTCGAGCTCGGCGTCCACCTCGGGAATACGCTTCACCTTGAGTTTGCGCACCAGATCACCACGGCACATCACGTACGTCGGCTCACGCAGTGCGCACAGATCATCGAGCGGGTTCTTGCGCGTTACCAAGATATCGGCAGCCTTGCCGCACTCGATCGTACCGGTCTCGCCGCCCAGCCCCAGCAGCTCGGCATTGATCTGCGTAGCCGTATGCAGCGCAAAGGCGTTGCTCACGCCCACGTACTTGGCAAAAAAGGCAACCTCACGCCACATGTCGTACTGCGTCACAAACGGGCAGCTCGAGTCCGTGCCCAGGCCCACCTTAACGCCAGCTTCCAGTGCGGCACGGGCGCTCTCGATGATGCCCGAACACACAATGTCGCCGTTCTTCTTTTGCGTGTCGGTCGAATGGGTCTTCTCCGGATCGAGCAGCACAAACGGCAGCGCGGGGCTGATAGTGCAGGTAACGCTGGGCGCACGCCCCTCAAGCTGCGTGCCCGCGGCGCCGCGGTACAGTTCCAAGATCTCGGGAGTCATCGGGGCACCGTGCTCGATCGTATCGACGCCGGCCTCAAGCGCGGCCTTCACGCCCTCGGTGCTCTCGACATGAGCCATAACCGGCAGGCCCACCTCGTGCGCAGCCTTGCACGCCGCCGCGGCAACCTCGACCGGCATGCGCAGCACGCCCGGCTCACCTACTTCGGTCGCGTCGAACACGCCGCCCGTCACGAACAGCTTGATGACGTCGGCACCGCGCGCATACAAGTCACGCACTTGTTCGGCCGCCTCATCGGGGGTATCGGCGACCTGCGCGAACAGCCCCGCACCGTGACCGCCCGGCACCGTGACACCCGTTCCCGGCGCCACCAGACGCGGACCCTGATACTTGCCGGCGTCGATAGCGTTGCGCACGGCAATATCGGCAAACAGCGGGTCACCCGCACCGCGCACCGTGGTCACGCCGCTTGCCAACTGCTGCTGGGCGCTGCCCTTAAGAATATGGCGCACGATGGCGCGCCCCACGGGATTATCGAGCTTCTTCATCAGCGCGCCCGCATCGCCGGCCGAGACAGGCTTGCCCGAGCCGCACAGGTGCACATGCATATTGATGAGGCCGGGCATGAGGTACGCGCCGGCCAGGTCGATGACCTCGGCACCTGCAGGCGCCTGCGCCACAGCACTCGGCCCCACCCACGTGATGACACCGCGCTCAACGGCCACGGCCATATCGGGTTGCGGCTCCATATGCTCCGAGCCATCCAGGACGGTCGCATTGATAAACAACGTGGAACGATCGGCAGACGCCATATCGAGCTCCTCCCTCACGAGCAACTTGAACATTTGTCCATTATCACCCAGTGCGGCAGGGTTGCTGCGGACATATCGGTTAACGGAGAAAGGATGAGACACGGAGAACGGAATGCATTGCAGTCCCATCCCAGCGACATCCGGGAAATGTCTAGATCTGTAACAGGTAGACCGGGTTTTAGCAGCCAGATGTTACAGATCGAGATCTTTCGGCACCGCGTCCAACCTTTGTCTCAATCTGTAACAAGTAGACAGGTTTTCGGCCTCTAGATGTTACAGATCGAGATATTTTAGCGGCAGCCAACCTTCTGTCTCGATCTGTAACAGTTGCGAGGCCAAACGGCCCCTTGTTGTTACAGATCGAGACAAACTCGGCAGGAACAACCACATCCGCGTCAGTTACACCCCTCAGCGCCCATACCACTGCCGCCTCCACTGCTCAGCCAAATCGGCCCACTGCGGAATGCCCGCCAGTCTCATCTTTTCAGCCAGCTTCCCCGGATTCTTGAGCTCATCAAACGTAAACCTCAGCACCTTATGTCCGAGCATCGTCAGATGAGACTCTCGCTGACGTTCTGCCACGAACGGGTCGACCGACTCCCGACCCTCGTCGTTCTGTAAGGCATACTTTCCCTTTCCATCGAGCTCGCCAATCACGCACGTCCCGTCCTCGAGCCTCCAGAAATAATCAACGCGAAACACTTGGCTCGAATCAAGCGGGTCACGAAACTCCACCTGCAACTCTGGCACCGGAAAACCGTATGCAATAAAGAATGCCCGGAACCGAGACTCGCCACCGTTTTCGGACAGCCCGTCCGCATGCGACGCAATCACCTGAGCTCTGCGATATCCGCGTCTGCCCTCGCAATCGGCCTGGAGCCGTTCGCAGAGGTCGTCGCGCGATATGCCCTTCGCCCGCAGCGCAGAATCGGCGATCGCCAGACCATACGAAAACGGCGCACGCAGCAGACAGTCCTTCACCGTGCGCCAAAACGGCGTCACTCGCACGCCGTCGACGCGCTCAAGCGCACCCGCCGCCTGCGGACGCAACAGCCGGCATCCTGCACTCAGCGGCACCGAGCAACCTGTCTTAACAAGAAATCGCGGCCCAAGCAGATCATTTGGCACCTCCAGACCCCACAAAAGTGCCGCGTCGTAACCCCAAAACGCCCAATCGGGATGAAACTCCGCAAGCCCTTTGATGGTCCGCAGCGCTCGCTCCGTCGGCGTCAACGCATCCCAATCATGCTGAAAACAGAACAGGTGCGACTCAGGCTCCGCGATATCGTCGGTTCCCACATGGCGCCGCAGCCACATGAGCTCGGCATTGTCGTGCGTCACAAGCAGCACGCCTAGTTCAGCCGCCTCCGTGAGCCTGGCAAGCATCCTATTCCGCGCCAACGTGTTGCGAGCCGTATGCTTGTGTTTGAGAACGGTATTAGACACTTCCATCACCACCACATCGGACAAATGGACCATTGTCACCGTTGCCTCCGCTGATAAACGTCTTGATCTGTAACAGTTAGACGTTCTCCAGGCCCCTAAACGTTACAGATTTAGACAAACCAGCGGCGCCCAGGTATTCGTCTCGATCTGTAACAGGTAGACCGGTTTTTTGTCCCTAAACGTTACAGATCGAGACATAAAGGCAGAAGGCAAGGCAGGCGACAACCGTCCATCCCCTACTCCCATTCCTGTTCGTAGATGTTGAGCGACTTCACATACCGCCCCTGGGCACCCATGATGTCGCGGACCAGGCGCAAAAAGAAGCTGATGCACGAGGTGTCGAAACCGTCCTCCAGGTCCTCGGGATGCACCGAGCCCGGCCCGTCGACCGTCGTGTCGCTCAGGCGCGCGATGTCATACAGGTAGAGCTGCCCCGCCGTCAGCCAGACATCGTCGACGCACGCGAGTCGCACCGCAATCGCACCATCGTTCCAGCGCTCCTTTTGCACGATATGTGGGTCGTAGACGTCAAAGCGACGGTCGGTGCGCGTGTCCTTCAGCACGACCATGCCAGTCGCGGGATCCTTGTCCAAAATGCCAAAGCGCGAGAAATACTGCGTGTCACGCACCTGCTTAAGTCGCCCGAGCGAAGCAGGAGAAATTGACGCTGGCGGCTCGTCCACATACAGTTCCAACAGCGTCTTGCCGTGGTAATAGGGGCGCTCAAACAGCAGCCAATCGGTAAACGCCATGTTGTAGGCCATGATTTCGTTTTGAGATGGTTCCTCGCAATAGCTGAGCCACGGATCGACGATAATCTCGAACTGCTCGCGCGCCGGCTCCAGAAATTGAAACTTCCGCAGCATCCAAAAGTGAGCCATGTCGGCAATATCGTTGCCGACGGCCTCGGCCAGCTGCGCTCGATCAAAAACTTGGTCAGTCATGGCATCCTCCTCAAACTGATGGACCTCAATTTGAGCTTACGAGGAGGGTGGGCAACCGAGGCAAGCGCGGGCAAAATAGGCCTTCGACTGCAAACCAGATGCTAACCAAACACTTGACGGGACACTTGACCGAATGAGTCCACCGCAACAAAACCGCAGGTAGACATAGACAGCCAACCCGCCCTTTTGAGCCAGATGCCCGCAGCCACCACAGAAACAACAGGTGACCACAGCCCAAGAAGTCGACAAATGAACACCCGTACGTCGACAAACGAGCAAATCGCTCGCAAATCCGCAAGGAGTGTCCCCAACGACTAGACAAAAAATGACTAGTCATTGAGGACGTTCTTAAATGACTACTTTACAGCTCCAGCGCCTCGGCGACCTCGGCTGCGCAGGCCAGGGCATCGGCCATGGCACTCACCACGAGCGAGCTGCCGTTGCGGGCATCACCCGCCACATACACCGGCGCGGCATCCGCGGCGACGCCCTCCGTGCGAGCCGCGAGATGCGAGCCCTCGGCAGCCATCACCGGCAGCGGACGACCAGCGGTGGCAACAGGCACGCTCACCGCATCGAACACACCGTACTCCGGACCCGTAAAACCGCAGGCGATGAGCACCAGCTGCGCTGGCACCTCGTGCTCGGAGCCCGCGATGCGCTCGGGCTTTCCCGCCGACCAGTCCAGATCGACCACGCGCAGACCCGCAGCCGCACCCTTCTTGTCCAGCAGCACCTCGAGTGTATCCACGGCCCAGGCACGCATCTCGCCACCCATCGCAGCGATAGCCTCCTGCTGGCCGTAATCGGTCTTCTTAACGTTGGGCCACTGCGGCCAGGGGTTGCCTGCCGCGCGCTTATCGGGCGCAGCCGGCAAGAACTCAAACTGGCGCACGCTGCGCGCGCCCTGACGCACCGCGGTACCCACGCAGTCGTTGCCGGTATCGCCACCGCCAATGACCACGACGTCCAGGCCGCGTGCGTTCACCGCGGGCTTGCCGCCATCGAGCACCGAGACGGTCGAAGCCGTCAGGTAGTCCACGGCATACACCACGCCCGGGGCATCAATGTTCGCAGCCGAAAGTCCACGCGGAGCACGGGCGCCGGCAGCCACCACGGCGGCGTCAAAGTCGTCGAGCCTGGCGGTAACCTTGGGATCGCTCACGTCGGCGCCCAGCTCGAACACAATACCCAGCTCGCGCATGAGCGCCACACGACGCTCAACCACAGACTTCTCGAGCTTCATGTTGGGAATGCCGTACATGAGTAGGCCGCCGGGGCGGTCGTCGCGCTCAAACACCGTCACGCGGGCACCGCGACGTGCAAGCTCCCATGCTGCCACCAGGCCAGCCGGGCCGGAACCAACCACGGCGACCGAGGGCGCGTCCTCCCCTGCCGGCTCAAAGCGACGTGGGCCGCCGTTGGCCCACTCATGGTCGCTGATCGCACGCTCGTTATCGTGAATCGTCGTGGGTTGGCCGTCGACCGAGCCCAGGTTGCACGCGGCCTCGCACAGTGCCGGGCACACGCGGCTCGTGAACTCAGGCATGGGCGAGGTGAGCGACAGGCGCTCGGCAGCCTCAACCCAGCGGCCGCGGTACACCAGCTCGTTCCACTCGGGAATCAAGTTGTGCAGCGGGCAGCCGCTCGGACGTGCCTTGCCAAAGCTCGCGCCCATCTGGCAAAACGCCACGCCGCACATCATGCAGCGGCTCGCCTGGGCGCGACGTGCGTCGTCATCGAGCTCCACATACAGGGGATCAAAATCATGACTGCGCTCCTCCACGGGACGCAGCTCGTGGGTCACGCGATCGATATCAAGAAAAGCACCGGGCTTATCCATGGCACTTACGCCTCGTTCTTGGTCGAAGCAACAGGGCTGGCAGCCACGGACGCAGCACCCGCAGCACCGCCCGCAATATCGAAGCGAGCGACATCCGCGGCGCTCGCGCGACCGGTCACAATGTCAAACGCCAGCTCCTCTGCCTGCGCATGCGTCTTACCGGCAGCCTCGCTCGCAGCGACAATCGCCAGCACACGCTCGTACTCGGTCGGAATGACCTTCACAAAGTGCTTGCTCATCGTCTCAAAGCTGTAGAGCAGCTTGATGCCGCGCGGGCTCTGCGTCGCGTCCACGTGCTCCTGGATGAGCTCGCGAATCTGCGCCAGCTCGCCGGCAGTCGGGGCCTTGAGCTCAACGCTCTCGTGGTTCACGCGGGCATCGAGCGTGCCGTACTGGTCAAAAACATAAGCCACGCCACCCGTCATGCCGGCAGCGAAGTTCTGCCCGACCTCGCCCAGGATGAGCGCCAGGCCACCCGTCATGTACTCGCAACCGTGGTTGCCGCAACCCTCGACCACCACGGTGGCACCGGAGTTGCGTACGCCAAAGCGCTGGCCGGCCAGGCCGTTGATGAAGCCACGGCCGCTCGTGGCGCCAAAGAACGCAACGTTGCCCACGATGATGTTTTCGTCGAACTTATAGGTCGCATGCGGGTTGGGGCGCACCGACACCTCGCCGCCCGAAAGGCCCTTGCCAAAGTAGTCGTTGGCGTCGCCGCACACGTTGAGCGTAATGCCGCGCGGCAGGAAGGCGCCAAAGCTCTGACCGGCCGAGCCATCGCAATCGATGGTGATGGAGCCGGCGGGCAGGCCCTCGGGATGCGCCTTGGTCACCGCGTTGCCCAAGATGGTGCCCACGCAGCGGTTGACGTTGGCGATATCGGCGCGGAAGCGAATCGGGCGCAGTTGCGCGCGAGCGTCGGCCGTGTAGGGCACAAACAGCGTGGAGTCGAGCGTCTTGTCGAGCTCGCTGTCCGCAGCCATCTGGGGCAGGAAGTGACGGCCGTCGGCACCCGGGATGTGGGCACCAAACTCACAGGTCGCACCTGCCAGCACGGGCGACAGATCCAGCAGGTTAGCCTTGCGGTTGCCCGGGACCTCGATCTGGCGCAAGCACTCGGGATGGCCGACCATCTCGTCGACGGTGCGGAAGCCCAGGCTCGCCATGACCTCGCGCAGCTGCTCGGCAACAAAGAGCATAAAGTGCTCGACATGCTCGGGCTTGCCGCGGAAGCCGCGACGCAGGCGACAGTTTTGCGTCGCGATGCCGGCGGGGCAGGTATCCTGCTGGCAGTCGCGCTGCATGAAGCAGCCCATCGAGATGAGCGGCATGGTCGCAAAGCCAAACTCCTCGGCGCCCAGCAGGCAGGCGACGGCAACATCGGTGCCGTCCATGAGCTTGCCGTCGGCCTCGAGCACCACGCGTGAGCGCAGGCCGTTTTGCAGCAGCGTCTGCTGGGCCTCGGCAAGGCCGAGCTCCAGCGGCAGGCCGGCATGCCAAATGGAATCGCGCGCCGCGGCACCCGAGCCGCCATTGTGGCCGCTGATCAAGATCTTGTCGGCAGCGCCCTTGGCCACACCGGTTGCGATGGTGCCGACGCCGGCCTCGCTGACCAGCTTGACCGACACGCGCGCGCCGGGGTTGGCATTCTTAAGGTCAAAGATCAGCTCTGCCAGGTCCTCGATGGAGTAGATGTCGTGGTGCGGCGGAGGCGAGATCAGGCCGATGCCGGGCGTGGACTGACGGACCTCGGCAATCCAGGGGTAGACCTTCTTGCCGGGCAGGTGGCCACCCTCGCCGGGCTTGGCGCCCTGGGCCATCTTGATCTGAATCTCGAAGGCGCTGCACAGGTAGCGGCTCGTCACGCCAAAGCGCGCACTTGCCACCTGCTTGATCGCGGAGTTCTTGGAATCACCGTTAGCCAGCGGGGTCTCGCGACGCGGATCCTCACCGCCCTCGCCGGAGTTGGAACGGCCGTGCAGGCGGTTCATGGCGATGGCCATGCACTCGTGTGCTTCCTTGCTGATGGAGCCATACGACATGGCGCCGGTGTTAAAGCGGCGGACGATATTGAGCGCGGGCTCGACTTCGTCGAGCGCCACCGGGGTGCGGCCGCTGGCATCAAAGTCCAGCAGGTCGCGCAGGCGCACGGCACGGCCGGTGCGGTGCAGACGGGCGCTGTACTCCTTAAAGGTGTCGTAGCTGTCCTCACGGCAGGCGGTCTGCAGCAGGTAGACAGTCTGCGGATCGATGAGGTGATCCTCGCCGCCGAGCGGGCGCCACTTGGTCAGGCCCAGTGTGGGCAGCTGATCGGGAGCCGGGCTCTTAAGGATAGCGAGCGCGGCGTCGTAGCGCTCGTTTTGCTCGCGCTCAACGTCCTCGACACCCATACCGCCCACACGGCTCACCGTGCCGGCGAAGTACGCGTTGACGAACTCCGGCGTAAAGCCCACGGCCTCGAAGATCTGCGCCGAATGGTAGCTCTGCACCGTAGAGATGCCCATCTTGGACATGATGGAGACGATGCCGGCGGTCGCAGCCTTGTTGTAGTTGGCGATACCCTGCTCGGCTGTCACGTCCAGGTCGCCGCGTGCCGCCAGATCGCGGATGCACGCGTGCGCGTTGTACGGATAGATGCCGCTCGCGGAGTAGCCCACCAGCGCCGCAAAGTCGTGCGGGGACACGGCGTCGCCGCACTCCACCACGATGTCGGCAAAGGTACGCACGCCGGCGCGGATCAGGTGGTTGTGCACGCAGCCCACGGCAAGCAGCGACGGCACGGGCACCTCGCCCGCTCCGGCGCGATCGCTCAACACCACGATGTTCACGCCGTCGCGGACCGCAGCCTCAACGTCCTCTGCAAGCTGCTTGAGCGCAGCCTGCAGCGCGCCCTCGCCGGCATCGCGGCGGTAGACGGCACGGAAACGGCGGGTCTTAAAGCCCACGCGGTCGATGGCGCAGATACGCTCGAACTCCTCCTCGTTGAGCAACGGGCGCTCCAAGCGCACCAGCTGGCAGGCCGTGCGGGAATCCTCGAGCAGGTTGCCGTGGTTGCCCAGGTAGAGCGTGGTCGAAGTCACCATGTGCTCGCGCAGGGCATCGATCGGCGGATTCGTGACCTGGGCGAACAGCTGATAGAAGTAGTCGAAGAACGAGCGCGTCTTCTTGGACAGGCAGGCCAGCGGCGCGTCGATGCCCATCGAGGCGAGCGGGGCCTTGCCCTGCTGAGCCATGGGACGCACGACCTCGTCAACATCATCCCAGTGATAGCCGAGCTTGGCCATGCGCACGGCGGCGGGCACCTCGGCATCCTCGGCGGGCGCGGGCGCGGCGGGCTCATCGAGCGCGTCGACGGTCAGTGTCTCCTCGGCAATCCAGTCGCGGTAGGGCTTCTCCTTGGCATAGCGGGCGCGCAGCTCGTCGTTGTAGATCACGCGGCCGCGGGCAAAATCGACCTCGAGCATCTGGCCCGGTCCCAGGCAGCCGCTCGTCAGGATGTTCTCGGGGCTCACCTCGATGGTGCCCACCTCGCTTGCCAGCATAAAGCGGCCATCGCGCGTCACGTAGTAGCGGGCGGGGCGCAAGCCGTTGCGGTCGAGGGCGGCGCCCAGCGTGCGACCGTCGGTAAAGGCGATGGCCGCCGGGCCGTCCCAGGGCTCCATGAGCATGGACTGGTAAGCGTCGTAGGCGCGGCGCTCCTCACTCAGGCTATCGTTGTGGTCCCACGGCTCGGGCAGCAACATGGACGCGGCACGCGTGAGCGGGCGACCGTTCATGACCAAGAATTCGAGCACGTTGTCCAGAATCGCGGAGTCGGAACCCTCGCGGTTGATGATGGGCATCACGCGCTCAAGATCGTGCTGCAGCACGGGGCTGTACAGGTTGGGTTCGCGGGCGCGAATCCAGTTGACGTTGCCCTTGAGGGTGTTGATCTCGCCGTTATGGATGATAAAGCGGTTGGGGTGCGCACGCTCCCAGCTGGGCGTGGTGTTGGTGGAGTAGCGCGAGTGGACGAGCGCCACGGCCGTTTTGACGGCGGCGTCGTTGAGGTCGATGAAGAAGCGGCGCATCTGCGTGGCGACCAGCATGCCCTTGTACACGATGGTGCGCGAGCTCATGGAGCACACGTAGAAGATCTTGTCTCGCAGGGCAAACTCGGCATCGGCCTTCTTTTCGATGGTGCGGCGGCACACGTACAGGCGACGCTCAAAGGCATCGCCGGCGGGCGTGTCGTCCGGACGGCCCAGGAAGGCCTGCAGGATAGTGGGCATGCAGGCGCGGGCCGTCTCGCCCAGGTCGTGCGGGTCGACGGGCACCTCGCGCCAAAAGAGCAGCGGCACGCCGGCCTCGGCACAGCCCTCCTCAAACACGCGGCGGGCATCCTCTACGCCCTTGTCGTCCTGCGGGAAGAACAGCATGGCCACGCCATAGTCGCCCTCTGCCGGCAGAATCTGACCGCACTTTTGAGCCTCTTTACGGAAAAAGTGATGCGGAACCTGGAACAGGATGCCAGCGCCATCGCCGGTATTCTTCTCGAGTCCCGTGCCGCCGCGGTGCTCCAAGTTGACCAGAATGGACAGTGCGTCGTCCAGAATCTGGTGATGGCGCTCACCGTTGATATCGGCAAGCGCGCCGATGCCACATGCATCGTGGTCGAATTCGGGGCGATAAAGGCCCTGCTGCTGAGCGGAATCTGCCTGCATCGCGATCCTCCCCTAGATATTTAGACAGTCAGTTGAATAGGCATAGTAGGAGCATCGTCGGCCCGTTGTGTTTCCCACCCGTTTCGAAACAATCGCGTAACGCACGCCCTACGAGTGGACACCGCCGACCTCAAGGGCGAAAACATAGACCCCAAGTTCGGCCTGCAAACTCACCTCTTCAAACATCTCAATCTGTAACAGTAAGACCCAATTTCGACGACTAACTGTTACAGATTGAGATGTTTTCGAGAGACGGTTCCGAATGTCTCAATCTGTAACACGAAGGGCCGGCTTTGGCGGTCAGCTGTTACAGATCGAGATTTTCCATAGGACCATTTCTTCCTGTCTCGATCTGTAACACCTAGGCCCAATTTCCATCCCTAGTTGTTACAGATCGAGACATTTCGGCAGCCCCCTTTCACCATCCCATTCAAATACAACAATTTTGTTAGTCTTGGTTAACTTTTAAGCTTAAAACGGGTATCCTTTGCGGCGTCAAGCAAACGGCACGCACACCGTGCCAGATCAAGGAGGCCCCTATGGCGCACCAAGCAGACCAGCAGACGATGCAACTCGTCCTTATCCGTCACGGAGAGTCCGAGTGGAACAAGCTCAACCTGTTCACCGGCTGGACCGATGTTGAGCTCACCGACACGGGCCGCGAAGAAGCCGCAGCAGGCGGTCGAGCCCTCAAAGAAGCGGGCTTCGACTTCGACGTCTGCTACACCTCGCGTCTCAAGCGCGCAATTCACACCCTCGACATCGTGCTCGGCCAAATGGATCGCGAGTGGTTGCCCGTCATCAAATCCTGGAAGCTCAACGAGCGCCACTACGGAGCGTTGCAGGGTCTCAACAAGGCCGATGCCGCAGCGGAGCACGGCGACGAGCAGGTGCTCATCTGGCGCCGCTCCTTCGATGTCTGCCCGCCGGCACTCGAGCCGGACGACGCGCGCGATCCCCACACCCAGGAGCAATACCGTGATGTCGCGCCCGATCAGCTGCCCTATACCGAGTGCCTCAAGGACACGATCGCCCGCGCCTGGCCTTATTTCGAAGACGAGATTCGCCCCCAGATGCTCGCCGGCAAGCGCGTACTCATCGCCGCACACGGCAACTCCCTGCGCTCTCTCGTCATGAAGCTCGAGCACCTCACGCCCGAGGAGATCCTCAAGGTCAACATCCCCACCGGCGTGCCGCTCGTCTACACCTTCGACACCGATTTCAACGTCCTCGACAAGCGCTACATCGGCGACCCGGCGACCATCGCCGCCAAGATCGACGCCGTGGCCAATCAGGGCAAAGCACACAAGTAGCCCCAACCCAAAACCGACGCGTGGCGCCGCACGGCCCAGATGCGACGTCACGCCGCCCATACACAGGAGCGCACCATGCTCAACCATCTCAAACAACACTTTGGCTCCCGGCGCACCGGTGGTCACGGAGGCCTAGACATTGCGCGGCATATCGGCCCCGGGCTGCTCGTGACCGTCGGCTTTATCGACCCGGGCAACTGGGCCTCCAATATGGCCGCGGGCTCGCAGTTTGGATACGCGCTGCTGTGGATCGTCACACTGTCCACGATTATGCTCATTGTGCTGCAGCACAATGCGGCGCACCTGGGTATCGCCACGGGCGCCTGTCTTGCCGAGGCCACGACACGTTACCTCCCCCGCTTCGTTGGACGCACGGTGCTCGCCAGCGCCTATCTCGCGACCATCGCCACCGCCATGGCCGAAGTCCTGGGTGGCGCGATTGCCCTTCAAATGCTCTTTGGGCTGCCCGTGCGTGCGGGCTGCGTCATCGTGGCGGCAGTATCGATGGCGATGCTCATGACGAACTCCTACAAGCGTGCCGAACGCTGGATCATCGCCTTCGTAGGCGTGGTAGGACTCTCGTTTTTGGCCGAGCTTGCACTAGTCAAGGTCGACTGGCCGCAAGCCGCCGCAAGCTGGATCACGCCCAGTATGCCCACTGGCTCGGCCGCGATTATCGTAAGTGTCCTGGGTGCGGTCGTTATGCCCCACAACCTCTTTTTACACTCCGAGGTCATCCAATCCATGCACTTCGAAGGCCAAGGCGAGCAGGTTATCGAAGAGCGTCTGCGCTATGAGCTCTTCGACACGCTCTTTTCGATGGGCGTGGGCTGGGCAATCAACTCGGCCATGGTCATCCTGGCCGCAACGACCTTCTTTGCGCACGGCACTGTCGTAGACGACCTCGCCGTCGCAGCGGACACGCTCTCCCCCATTCTGGGCCCAGCAAGCTCGACAATCTTTGCGGTGGCGCTGCTGTTTGCGGGCCTCTCGAGTAGTGTGACGGCAGGCATGGCGGCAGGCACAATCACCGCGGGCATGTTCGACGAGGAATACGACGTCCACGACCGACATTCCTCGATCGGGGTGGCGGCCTGTTTCGCCGGCGCAGTGGCGGCATGTCTGGTCGTCCCAAATCCTTTTGAAGGTCTCATCTGGAGCCAGGCACTGCTGTCGCTTCAGCTGCCGATCACGGTTTTCGTGCTTATACGGCTCACCAGCTCACGCCGCGTTATGGGCAAATACGCCAACTCGCGCCCGCTCAACGCGTTGCTCGTAGGAATCGGTGCCATCGTGACGATTCTCGATGTCGTGTTGTTGGCAGGGATGTAATGGGGCGGGGGCACCTACCCAGGCAAACGTCTCGATCTGTAACATCTAGACCCGCTTTCGATGTCTAGATGTTACAGATTGAGATCTTCTGCCGGACGGTTTTGGTTTGTCTCGATATGTAACAAGTGGGCCCAATTTCCACCGTTAGATGTTACAGATTGAGACAAAAGGTCGGCCGGACTCACAACAGACAGGATCGGCCAACAGCAACCGTGATCCCTTGGGGGCGGAGGAAAAGGGCCCCGGCCGAGAATTCGACCGAGGCCCTTGAACAGAGCTATGTTCGGCTTTCGCCGTGTGTCTGCGAGCTACTCCTCGACGAGCTCAAACTGATCGGGACCGACGCCGCACACCGGGCACACATAATCCTCGGGCAGCTCGGGCGTATCGACCTCAACCTCGTAACCGCAAACGACGCACACGAACTTATACGTCTTCTTCTCCTCAGCCATGATGTTCTCCTCTCAAACGCGACTGGTGATGTACTTCATTTATCAGTATAGATTCTCAATAATATAATGCAAGTATTTTTAAAACATTTCTAGCCTTGATACGAGGACGCCTTCGGAGGCGTCTTGCCCTTCAAGACCTTGTGATAGTAGTCATAGGTCAGCGGGGCCTCGCCGCTCAAGCGCTCGGCATCCTCCACCTCGCCGATAAAGAGCAGGTGCGTGCCCACATCCACGGTATCAATCAGACGGCAGCTAAACAGCGCCGCCGCGTGCTCGGGCACATAGGGCATGCCCAGCGCGGTCTCGTGGGTCTCGTACTTGGCAAACTTGTCGTAATCGCTGCTGGTGCGGAAGCCAAAATTGCCGATATAGAGCATGTCGGCGGTCTGGTCAATCACGGTCAACGCAAAGGCCTTAGCCGATGCGATTACGCCGGACGTGACATTTTCCTTGTTCACGGCAACTGAGATGCGCGGCGGGGCGGATGTCACCTGCACCGCTGTGTTGATAACGCAGCCGGCACGCAGCCCGTCGGACGCGGCACTCACCACATACAGGCCGCTCGGCATCGTAAAGAACGCAGTTTTGTCCATAACGATCACTCCCCTAGCTCGGGTTGGAACCTCATGGATGTATGTACCCACAAAAAAGGCGGCACCCATAACGGACGCCGCCTTTGAGACATATGTGTCAGAACAGTAAGAAAGATGAGACGCCCGCAGTTGCGGTGAAATAGGGACCGAATAGCCCCTCAAACAGGCAAAACAGTCCGTATTCCACCGCAACTTATACAGAGTGCCTAGCGGTTGCGTTCCTTAAGGGCGCGGTCGATCTCGCGCTGAACGTCGCGCTTGGCCATGTCCTCGCGCTTGTCGTAGAGCTTCTTGCCGCGACCCAAACCCAGCAGCAGCTTTACGCGGCCGTCGGTATTAAAGTAGAGCTCCAACGGAACCAGCGCATAACCACGGTTGCGAAGTTTGCCGTCAAGAAAGTCGATCTCCTTGCGGTGCAGCAGCAGACGACGCCGACGGTCGGGATCGCGATTCCACACGCCACCATGGCTATAAGGGTGGATATGCAGGCCGACGAGCCAGCACTCCCCGCCGCGGATCAGCGCGAAGGTATCGGTAATCTGGCACTCGCGCTCGCGAATCGACTTGACCTCGGTGCCGCTCAGCTCAATACCGCACTCAAACGTCTCATCGATAAAGTACTCGTGATGTGCCGAGCGATTCTTGGAAATGAGCTTGCGTTCACGCTTACTGGGCATCGCCGGCCTCCTTGGCGCCATCGGAACCCTTGCCCGTAGCTTCGCGCTTTGCCTTGCGCTCGGCATTGAGTTCGGCATCGCTCTCGCGCACCAGTTTGATAATCGCCGCGCAGGCTTCCTCGCCCACCAAGTCACGAGCACGCACCGTCAGGCGCGTCGCCTCCTGCTTGTCGCCGTCGCTTGCAGCATCGGTCGCGCACATAATCAGGCAGATGGCAATCTCGGCCGAAGGCGAGGTCGGAACGCCTTGCAGGGCCAGTTCACCCATCACGTGCTCGTCGCTCTCCTCGGCGGCATCCGGATAGGTAGTATGGATCTTGTTGAGCAGGCGCGTCGTATGCGCATCGTTGGGCGCCAGGCGCAGCGCCAGACGCGCGCAGCCCACGGCAGCCGAAATGTTCTCGGTCTCGGGCTCCAAGAAGTACTGTCCCAGATTGGCGTAAGCGCGGGCGGCGCACTTGCCATCGCTTGCACGCTCCAGCACCGAAAACGAGAGCGATGCCCATTCCTGCTTGTCTTCGAGTGCGCGGAACAGCTCGGCCAAATCCAAGCGATAGTTGCAGTTCATGGGGTCCCAACGCACAGCCTGCATCAGGGCATTGCGAGCGCTCACATAATCCTGCTGGCGAATGTAGGCAAACGCCATGTCAGAGTACAGGCGGTCAAACGGCACCTCGACCTGCACGAGCTCGCGCGGATCCTTCTCCACGCGGCGATAGGCCAAACGCTCAAACTTGCTATCGAAGCTAAAGTATTGGCGCTTCTCCTCCGTCTTGCACTCGGCGTCGATATACTCCTCGGCGAGCTCCACCAGGCGCTCCAGCAGCGGCGTCGCCGTAGCCAGGTCGCCCTGCGCCAGATAGTTCTCGGCATACGTGATGTCTTGCAAGCTGATGGGCAGGTCCATGACAACTCCTCGGTCCAGGCGGCAGACTCAACGCGCCTTAAACATCGGTCAATACACAAAACCCGGGTCTCTTACGAGGCCCGGGCGTTCAATTTTGGTAGCCCGTACCAGATTCGAACTGGTGATCTCCGCCTTGAGAGGGCGGCGTCCTAAACCGCTAGACGAACGGGCCATATGTAGCAAATGCAATGGCTGGGATGGAGGGAGTCGAACCCCCATTGACGGAACCAGAATCCGCTGTCCTGCCATTAGACGACATCCCAATGACTGCATCGCTGCGCTCGGCTGTGCCTTTGCGCAAGAAAGAAATATACGGGAAGTCCCGCCGTGACGCAAGCCCTAATTTTGACTTTTTTGAAATTCAGTCAAATACGGCCAACACGTGAAGGACCTGTGAAGCACCAGCGACACGTACGGCGCCAAAGCCCGTAAAACATCCCACATCTACCGCTGGTAGATTACAACAATGCGGCACTCACGGCTGATGGCACAATCGAACCGTCATCATTGCACGGATATCGAGGCGCCATGGACGAAGAGCTTGATTACCTATGGGAGACCCTGGGCCTCGAGATCACTGCTGACCTTTGGCCCGAACGGGACAAAATCCATCCCACACTGCGCCCCGCCATCACGGTGATGCAGGCAAAATACCGCCGTGCATCCTTTTTGATCATGCGGGTGTCATGGCACGCGGGACTCCCCGACCTTAAGCGAATCCAGGCAAGCCTCGTCGAGCTGTCCGGTATGCCGACCGTCATATCCGAGGCGCACCTGGAGCAGCGCCAGCGCGAGCGACTGCAACAGCAGCGGATTCCCTTTATCTGCCCCGGCGTTCAGGCATATCTGCCCTTTATGGACGAGGAGTACTGGAGCGGCAAGCCCAACAAGCACGTAAAGGTCTACGATCCGCACGAATGGGCGCGGCTGGCGGACTGACTGGGGCAGGCCCGCCGGCGGAAAACACGTCCCGCCCTGAGCACTCAAAACGGGTCGCACTTTCCGCAGTTGCTACAGCAACGCCTCGGCCCAAGCCGCTTCCCTAAAGCCGGGAATCGCAAAGTCGTCGCCCACCAGCAGTGGACGCTTGACCAGCATGCCGTCGGTCGCCAGCAGCTCGTAGCACTCCCGATCAGTCATGCCCGCATCCAGACGCGCCTTCAGGCCCAGCTCTCGATATTTCATGCCCGACGAATTAAAGAAGCGCCGCACCGGCAGCCCCGAACGAGCAATCCAGGTCACAAGCTCATCAGCCGTGGGATTGTCCAAAACGATATCGCGGTCGATATACTCTACCCCGTGTTCGTCCAGCCATGCCTTGGCCTTCTTACAGGTCGAGCACTTGGGATATTCAACAAACAGTACGGTCATGGAAATCCTCCGAATATAGATCGGCCAACGCAGACACACGCCACACGAGGCGCCTTCGCATGATGGGCCAATTGTAGCCCACGGGTCACACGCTAAACGAACCGTACCCCGAATCCGCGTTTGATGAACGGCAGCAGTTCCATTGCCTCGGGCGTGATATGACCCGCAACGTTCATGCGCTCGTCACCGGGAAGATCGACCCGCGCAATCTCAAGCTCGCCTTCGTAGCGCCCATAGCCGCTATTGCTCACAGCGATCGACCCCGTCTTTCGCGGCAGGCCGGCACCGGCATCCATCGGCACGGAATCCGGCTTAAGAGTCGTACGCGACTCCTGAGACCTAAAGATGAGGGTGCTCGAATCGGGTCGGTCGTGATGAATCTGCCCACGTACATAGGCATAACCGGGCTCCAGCTCGCATTGCAGGTCCACGTATCCGGCGGAAACATGAGCAAACTGCGTCCAGCCCGCATCGGAAAGATCGGGGTCGCCGACCAACACAATGTCGCAACCGGCGCCATGTGCAAGCTCAAGCATATTGAGAGCAACCTTTGACGCGCGACCGCGCTGCGCCTCGACCGTCGGCAGTCCCTCGAATACCGGCCCGCGAACGTTAGCATCACCCGGCACAAAAGCCATGATTTCGAATCCAAGCGCCGCAAGACGAAGATTCACCCGAGCAATGTCCTCCAGAGCTAAACCGGTATAAGGCTTGGGGTAAAAATTGTGGCAGGCGGCAAAACGAGTCACATCGGCACCGGCCTCACGCCACGATGCGATTTCATCAGAACTCACCGTCGATGCATTGACCACAATGCGAAATACACCGGACAGCTCCGCGACCCGCCGGGCGCTAAAGCCATAGTCCAAACGAAGGTATTCCAACCCCAGGTCGCGCAGGTCCTCGATGCGCTCAAGCCCGAGCAAATCGCACGTGCGCGGCCCCACATCGGCAATGAGCGCAATGCCGTGCGCGGAAAGCAGCGACAGCACATGACGGACCTTATCGGTATACGCCGCTCCCCCATCCTCGGGAATATGCAGCGAGGTGAACGCATAGCGCGCGCCCGCCGCGGCGCCACGCTCAATTGTCCGCTCAATATCCTGCAGAGGGCTGGAAAGATAAATCGAAAAACCCGTTTTCACGCTTCAACACTCCTTTAAAAAAGGCCGGCGGAGCAGTTAGCCCCGCCGGCACAACCATAGCATCAAGAAATCTGCCGCGCGCCGCGAGCCCTGAGCAACACGGCTCGCGATATCAAACTATTCGCCAAAGAACTCGTTGATCTTCTGCTCGTCGACGCCAAAGAACCACGTCAGGACAAAGCCGGCGGCATAGGCAAGCAGCATAGCGGCAACGTAGCCGAGCTGCTGGCCAGGAACGACGATCAGCAGGCCAAACAGACCGGAAACGCCCTGAGAAACCGTGCCGATGTGAAGCAGCGCCGCGAGCGCGCCGCCAAATCCGGCACCTAGGCAGGCCGTCACAAACGGACGAACGAGCGGCAGCGTAACGGCATACATCAGAGGCTCGCCCACACCCAGGATTCCAACGGGAATGGACTCTGCAACGTACTTCTTGAGCTTGGCGTTCTTGGTCTTAAAGTACAGCGCCAAACCGGCACCGACCTGGCCGCCGCCAGCCATCATAAGGATGGGAAGCAGGTAATTGATACCCTTGGTAGCGCCGTCGGGATCGTTGAGCATAGCGTGGATCGGCGTGAGCGCCTGATGCAGGCCGACGGAAACCAGCGGCAAGAAGCCTGCCGACAGGATATAGCCACCCAGGACGCCCAGCTTCTCGAAGATAAAGGTCAAAACGCTAAAGATGGCAGTCGTCAGCCATGCGCCAACCGGCTGGATGACGAGCATCAGAGCAAAGGCGCCGATGATGAGCACCAGCAGCGGGGACAAGAACGTGTCGAGCGCGTTGGGCATAACCTTGCGAATCTGACGCTCCATCCAGGCAAAAAATGCGCCAGCGATAAGAGCCGCGATCATGCCGCCCGCTGCGGGGTTGTACTGCGCATTGGTGAGCGGCAGCAAGATGGCAGTGGCAGGATCGGCCGCGCCAGGCGCAAGCAGGGGCATGGCACTGTTGGCAATACACATCATGCCGGCGATGCCGCCCAGCGCAGCGGAGCCGCCAAACTCACGTGCCGCGTTATAGCCCACCAAGATTGGCAGATAGGCAAACAGGGCCCAGCCCATGGAGCGAATGCCCTGGTACCACCACTCGCCTGCAAGCGCGCCTGCCGTCGAGACGTTAATGACGTTGCAGATACCGTTGATGAGGCCAGCCGCAATGATGCCGGGAAGCAGGGCGACGAAGACATTGGAAATCTTCTTGAGGAAGGCCTGAACCGGCTTGGACTCGTACTTGGCCTTCTGCGCGGCCTTGTTTGTGGCCGCAGCGTCAACCACGCTCTCGTCAGCAACGCCTTTCGCAAGGCCGGTGAGCTTGGAGAACTCCTCGAGCACCTTATTCACCTTGCCCGGACCCAGCACGATCTGCATCGTGTCGTCCTCGACCAGGCCCATCACGCCGTCGAGTGCCTTAATGCCCTCCGTGTCGACGTTGCCCGCGTCTTTGACGGTCACGCGCAGGCGCGTCATGCACGCCGCGTTTGCGAGCACGTTGTCTTTACCGCCCAAAAGGTCCAGCAGCTTTTGAGCCAGCTCTTTGTTCGTCATAACTCCTCCTTGTATTGGGTATCTCGTCTGGATGTCATATCAGCTCACGCCGCGCACCTATTGGGCGTCGGCATTGCTCTTCTCATGGCCACTCACCGCAGCACGGACATGGCCTCTCGCTCGCTCAAGAGCTACCGCAGCCTGCTCGGCATCGCAGTCCAGCAGTACCGAGACAATAGCGGTTTTTACGTGGCCGCCGGCATCTGCAAGCGCCTGAATAGCGCACTCGCGCGTGCAGCCGGTCGCCTCCATCACGATGTTCTGGCCGCGCACCACCAACTTCTCGTTCGTCTGCTGCACATCGACCATCAGGTTTTGGTATACCTTGCCGATCATGACCATGGCACCGGTCGAAATCATGTTGAGAATGAGCTTTTGAACCGTTCCCGCCTTGAGCCTCGTTGAGCCGGTCAGTACCTCGGGACCGGGCACGGGTTCAATGGCAAGATCTGCGCTCTCCCCGATCTTCGACCCTTGGTTGCAGGCAATTGCAATGGTCTTGCACCCAGTTGCCTTGGCGTACACAAGGCCGCCCACCACATAGGGAGTACGACCGCTTGCCGCCAGGCCAACGACAAGATCCTTGTCCGAGAGTCCACGCCCCCGCAGGTCGCTCGCGCCAAGCTCCTCGCTGTCTTCGGCACCTTCGACAGCCTTGATAAACGCCGTCTCGCCTCCGGCAATGAGCCCGACAATCAGATCGGGTGACACGCCAAACGTGGGCGGACACTCCGAAGCGTCGAGTACGCCCAGACGACCGCTGGTGCCTGCGCCCATGTAAAAGACGCGCCCGCCGCGCTCGAGTGCCTCAGCAGCCCAGTCGATTGCTGTGGCAACCTGGGGCAGCACTTTTGTGACCGACTGGACGGCACGAAGATCCTCATCGTTCATCGTCGTGACGATCTGCAGCGATGTCATCGTATCGAGGTTCATTGACCTTTGATTACGCTGTTCGGTCGTGAATTTTGTTAAATCGAGCATTTCATTCACCTCATCTTTCCTGTTTCTCGATGTAGTTTTGCTTAATGACATGCGTCGCTCGTTCGTAGTCGCTGGCAACGTAAGCAGCGTACAGGGCATCGACAACCATAAGCTGGGCCATACGCGAAGCCATGGCACCGCTGCGGACCAAGGGCTCACTCGCAGCGACGCCGAGCACGGCATCGGCCATGGTGGCAAGCTTGGATGATCCATCTACTTTGGTCACGGCCACAACGGGACAGTTGTGACGTTGGGCCTCGGCGGCGCAGTCCAGCACCTCTTGCGTCAAGCCCGAGTAGCTAAAGGCGATTGCCATATCGCCCTCATGCATGTTCTTGGCACACAAGAGCTGATCATGCCAGTCGTCGTACAGATAGCACTCTTTGTCGACACGCATGAGCTTTTGCGCCAGATCGTGCGCGACCAAACGAGAGGCACCGATACCGAACAGATTGACCGCACGTGCCCGCTTAAGATAGGCCGCACATCGCTCCAAGACGGTGTAATCGAGCGTTCGCGCCGTCGCTTCGATCGTGCGCACGTTGCTTTTCATCACCTTCCCCACGATACGTTCGACGCTGTCATCCATGGAGATGTCCTCGAGGGCAACGTCTTTCTTGTCACCCAAGAGCGCCAGCTCGGCAATCAGTTCGCGCTGGAACTCCTTGTAGCCCGCAAAACCCAAGCGCTTGCAAAAGCGCAAAATGCTCGAGGGCGAGGAGAACGTGACATCGGCAAGACCGCGGACGGACAGCCCGACTACCTCGTGCGGATGAGCGCTTACATATGCGATGACATTGCGTTCCGCCGGGCTCGCACTGAGCTCACGCTCGCGAAGCCGCAAAAGCAATCCGTTTGCCATCTCAAACACCTCCGTTGAGAAGAATTAAAGACCAACGAACGATTCGTACCGGATACAAACAGCTTTTACGGTACATTGTGCCGCATCGTGGCGCACAAGGGGCGAGCGTTCTACCGCTCGCCCCTCAAATCCGACCGCTCGGAAATACGCGCGACACAAAATAATTCAACAAGGTCGCATTATCAAAAACGGGCTTGTTACCGGCTAGCGCCTCGCATGGGCGCCAATCGGCCGAGTCGCATAGTGCACCAACGCCGCTGCCAGCAATACCAGCAGCATCGCGGTAACATAGCCCGCAGCATCGAATCCTAAATCGATAACGTCGAAATGCCTGCCGGGAACAAAGATCTTATGTACCTGATCGCCAACGGAGCAGACGGCGCAAAAGAGCAACACGGGCACGCAACGGGAGCATACGCTCCACGGACGCCTGGAAAAGCAAACCACGACCACCGAGGCGAACAATCCGACGAAGAAAAACTCTACGGTATGGGCAACGCGACGGACGTTCGTGCCCACCCACATGCGAATGGAAGCAAGTCGGCCAGACCGGACATTCGAAGCAGCCGAATCGGTGCCCCCGGTCATCCCGTTCTCGGTCTGAGCTTCACCCGCGACATCGGCAGCCTGTACGCCCGTAGCTTGACCCTCCACCACACGCGCGGTGGACTCGCTCAGCAACGACGTCTCCACCGCATTTTGCTCCGTCAGCACCCAGATGCCCGCCAGCGTTGCAGTAAACAGAACGATCGCGGTCCATCCGATTATTTGTTTTACGCGCGCCAAGGGCCTACCTCCTTTTTTGAATATCAGCGAGTGTAGCCCCAAATGGCATCGTCACCGTATCAAAATTTGAATCGCAACAGGAAGCGCCAAAGCGGCGCAAACCCCTACCCCGCCTCGCGCATCCAGCGATCGAACGTCCCCACGCACACGCCCAGGCACTTTGCTGCCTGGCTGCGGGTAATATTGCCCGCCTCATAGCTATCGCGTACCAGATCAAACTGAGGAGGGCACGGCTTGCGAGGTCGACCGAAACGGACCCCTCGCGCCCGCGCCGCTGCAATTCCCTCCGCTTGGCGCCGATGGATATTCTCGCGCTCCACCTGCGCCACGTAGCTCAGCAGTTGCAGCACAATATCGGCAATCAGGGTATTAGTCACATCCGGCGTGCCGCTTGCCCTGGCGCGCGTGTCAAGCAATGGCATGTCCAACACCACAATGGCAACCCCGAGCTCCTTGGTAATGCGACGCCATTCCTCAAGAATCTCGGAGTAATTACGACCAAGTCGGTCGATAGAAAGCACCACCAGCACGTCCCCGTCTCCCAGGACGTGCAGCAGCTCGCGATAGCGCGGTCGATCGAAGTCCTTGCCGCTCGCATGGTCGGCATAAATATTCGCCGAGCCCACGCCATAGGCGCCCAGCGCATCCAGCTGCCGATTAAGATTCTGATCGCGCGAACTCACCCGCGCATAACCATACACCGTCGCCATCTCATCCCCGCTTTCTTGTAAACCTGCCAAAAAGGGACAGGTTTATTTTGGTAGGTTTTACCTCTCGAATAGCAGGTAAGCGGGCGGCCGAGCAGACGGCAAGGTAGCCATGATCCAAATGCGGAGGGCGGCCCCGAAAGACCGCCCTCCGCTCTCCCGCCATGAGTCGAGATTTGGCTAATGGATAAGCTTAAAGTCCAAGTGCCCACGCGTGGTATTGACGCGCGAGACCTCGATAATCACGCGCTGACCCAGTTCATAGCGAGTCCCCGTGTCGGCACCTGTGAGCGTGAGCGCATCCTCGTCGAACTCGAACCACTCGTTGCCCAGGCTCTTGATCGAAACCAAGCCTTCGACCTGCGTCAGGTCCAAGCGCACAAAGAGGCCCATGCTGCTGACCCATGAGACCGTTCCGGCATAGCGCTCGCCCAGGCGATCCTCATAGTACTGGGCAATCTTGATCTTTTGCGTCGCATGGCTAGCGGCATCTGCCGCGCGCTCGGCATCGCTGCATGCGCGGCAGATCTGCGGCAGAATGCGCGGCAGCGACTCGCGCCCCTTGCCGATCAGCCGCGGTGTACGGACCAGGGCGTCCTTGCCGCCGAGCTGCTCATAGGCCAACTGCAGTTTGAGCACGCGGTGCACCACCAGATCGGGGTAGCGACGGATGGGACTCGTAAAGTGACAGTAGCACGGCGCGGCGAGCGCAAAGTGGCCCTCGTTGCGCGGCTTGTACAGTGCGCGCTGCATGCTGCGCAGAAGCAGCGTGTTGACGAGCGGTGCGTTGGCCGTACCGGCGGCAGCATCAACTGCAGCCTGTAGCTCATCGGGACTCCCCAGGGCGATACCGGCAGCACGGCGATCGTCGATGATGCCCAGCTGCGCCAGCGCAACGGCGGCACCGTGCAGGCTATCGGGGCTCGGATCCTCATGCACGCGATAGCAGGCCTCGATATCACGGTCTGCCAGCCACTCTGCAACGCACTCGTTGGCGAGCAGCATGGCTTCCTCGATAAGCGACGTGGCACACGAACGCTCGCGCGCCACAATCTGCACGGGTACTCCGTCCTCATCCAATAGAGCGCGAATCTCGGCCGTGTCAAAATCGACTGAGCCGCGGGCACGACGAATACGACGGCGAAGTTCGGCGAGTTCGTTGGCGGCGACAAGAAAATCGCCGAGGTCGACGTTATAGCCGCGAGCAGTTTCCTCGCACGCAAGACCGCGCTCAAGCGCCTCCTCGCGCGAGGCCTCAGCAGCCGCAACATCCTCGGCCGCACCCTCCAGCACCCCATACTCCACCGCGCCGGCACGCACCAGCAGCGCCTCGGCGCCGTCATAGTCCATACGCACACGCGAGCGAATCACGCTGGGGTACGGATCGTAATGCCGCACGCGACCCTGCGCATCGAGTTCAATGTCAACGGTAAACGCAAGACGGTCCTCGTCAGGGCGAAGCGAACACAGGTTACAGGACAGGCGTTCGGGCAGCATGGGAAGCACGCGATCGGCCAGATACACCGATGTCGTACGATGGCGAGCCTCAAGATCGATATGCCCGTCCCAAGCCACATAGTGAGAAACGTCAGCGATATGCACACCCAGCTTGTAGCCACCCTCGGGCGTGCGCTCAAGCGAAATGGCATCGTCAAAGTCGCGCGCGTCGACCGGGTCGATCGTGATAACAAAGCGGTCGCGCAGATCGCGGCGGAGCGGGTCCTTAAGCGCCGCGGACACATCGAGCGAAAGCCCCTCGGCCTCGTCCAGCGCGGCCTCGGGATAGCTATCGGTATAGCCGTAACGCGCCATCACGTATTGAACGCCCAAATCGGGCGCGTCATCTCCGCCAATGCGGCGTTCGATCGTCACGGTGCCCGATTCCAGGCGCGTCGGGTAGGTCAAAATGCGCGCGACAACGGCATCACCCGGGTGAACGCCCAGACGATCCGCCGAGGTATCCTCGGGCAGAATGAAGAAGTCGGCCTTCAGGCGCGAATCGAGCGGCTCGATCACACCGAGCGGACCAGCGGTCTGGTACGTACCCACCACGCTTATGGCTGCGCGCTCAACCACGCCTTCGATCACGGCGCGCCGCTCACCGTGCGGGCTGTTCTTAATGCTCACGGCTACGGTATCGCCATCCATGATCTCGCGCTTACCGCGGCCCATGACCTTGTAGTCGCCGTTTTCGGTTACAACGTAGGCGCTATGCTCATGGAGCTGCACGCGCCCGGTCAGGCTCGGACGGCGTTCGCTGCGCACCGGCCCGCGCTTATTGCGAGCTCCACGCTTATGCTTGTTATTGCGCCCCATGGCGCCTCCTAACTATCGATTGCGAACTCCAAAGAGTCTACCCAAATGATCCGTTTTCCTGCCGTCCCCTAGGGATCAAAAAACGGGCCGCCCCGCAAGAGACGACCCGTTGGAAGGGATGAATTCCAGGCATGCCTACACGCGCAGGTAGCGGCGCATGGCGATGGCAGAACCAAAGAGACCGATAATCACGCCGACCAGAATCAGCGCAGCATAGGTCACCAGGTAGTACTGCATCGGCAGGGCAAACGACATCCAGCCGATGCTCTCCTGCAAACGCGGAATCATCAGATTGCGCAGCAGCTCCAGAACGCCGATGGAAAGCAGCGAGCCCAAAATGGCCTGCAGTACGCCCTCGGTGATAAACGGGCCGCGAATGAAGCCGTTGCTGGCGCCGACCAGACGCATAATCGCAATCTCACGACGACGCGCCGTGATGGACAGGCGAATCGTGTTGTTGATGAAGATGAATGCGATAAAGGTCAAAAGGCCAACGAGCACCACGGCGGCGATGCGGATGTAGTTGGTCACCTGGAACAGGCGGCTCACTTCCTCCTGGCCGTACAGCACGCTCGCGTTGACGTCGCCGTCATCCGCGATCTTCTGGAAGTCGGCGTTCTTCTTGAGCTTCTGGGCCGTGCTCTCGACCTTGGACGGATCGTCCATCTCAATTGCAAACGAAGCCGGCAGCGGGTTCTGGCCATCGAGCGCGCTCATGGTGGCGTCGGCGTTGCCCGACATCTTGCTCGTATACTCGGCCAGCGCGTCGTCCTTGTCCTTGTACGTCACGGACTTGACGTTGCTCCACGTCTTGAGCTCAGCCTCAAAGGCCTGAACATCTGCCTGGTCGGCGTCATCGCTAATAAAGGCGTTGATGACGACCTGATCCTCGACGGTGCCGATCACGGAGTTCAGCATCGCGGAGCCCATGATGAACAGGCCGATGATAAACAGCGAAAGGAAGATCGTGATGACGGCGCCGAGCGAGGTAGTCCAGTTACGGAAGAAGTGACTGATTGCCTCTTTGAAGGAGTAGCCCACGTTAGTTGGTGCCATAGTTGCCGTAACCTCCCCTCTCCTGGTCGCGGATAACGTGGCCGCCCTCGAGGGCGATCACGCGACGGTGCATGCTATCGACCATCTCGCGGTCGTGCGTGGCGACGATCACGGTGGTGCCGGTGCGGTTAATACGCTCGAGCAGCTTCATGATGCCCAGCGAGATCGCCGGGTCGAGGTTACCCGTGGGCTCGTCGCAGATCAGCAGCGGCGGACGGTTGACCATAGCGCGGGCGACGGCGACGCGCTGCTGCTCGCCACCGGAAAGCTGGTCGGGCAGCGAGTCCATCTGATCGGCCAGACCGACCAGACGCAGCACCTCCGGCACCTGGCTGCGAATGACGCCCTTGGGCTTGCCGATGCACTGCAGAGCAAACGCCACGTTTTCGTAGGCGGTTTTTTGCGGCAGGAGCTTAAAGTCCTGGAACACGGCGCCAATCTGGCGGCGCAGGAACGGAACCTTGCGGTTCTTGATCTTCATGAGGTCCTGACCGGCAACCAGGATGCGACCGCTCGTCGGCTTGACGTCGCGGTTGAGCGTCGACAGCAGCGTGGTCTTACCCGAGCCGGAGTGACCGACCAGGAAGACGAACTCGCCCGGATAGATCTCGATGTTGATGTCGTCGAGTGCAGGCTTGTTGGGCTGTGCCGGATAGATCTTGGTGACATGCTCCATAAGGATGACGGGCTCGACACCGGCCTGCTTGGCCATCTTCTTGCGGCTGGCCTGCGGATCGATGGGCGCAAACACCGACGTAAAATCGGGGTTGTTGAGCGCGTTATCGAGGCTTGCGACCTCGGCCGCCTGATCGCTCTCGACCACCGGGGCAGCAGGCTGCGTGGGGTCGGGAATAGCGGCAAAGAGACCGGACTGCGCAGGCTGAGGAGCCGGTGTCGCAGGGGCCATGGGGTCGGGAATGCCGGCCATGGTAGGCTGCGGCGTGGCAGCGCCAGCCTGAGGCTGCTCCACGCGAGCGGTCACGGCCTGAACGGGCTCAAAACCCGCCGTGCCGGAAAGCGCGACATCGCTGGTGGGATTGTAGGCAAAGGGATCGGATGCCGGCTGTGCCTGATCTGCCGGCTGAGCGGGGGCCTGAGCAACAAGCTGGCCCTCTGAATCCGGAGTGGCGAAACGACTGCCCTGGACGCCTGTCTGCGTCTTGGGGGCATCATCGCCCGCACCGGAGGTACGGAAGTGGTTACCCACTGGTGCTCCTTATCGTCGTGCGTTTAAACTACATGAGCGCTTTGTATTTTAGCAGCATTAGCTTTGCTGCACATAAGAAGCATGGCGGGGTTTGGGTCTCACCGGCCGGGCGCAGGGTTACCTCCCAAATCGTCCTCGCGCATGGCCGGCATTTGTCCTGCTCCTGCGGAGCTGCGGACAAACGCCGGCCTGCGCTGCGGAAAGATTTGGGAGGTAACCCTGCGCCCGGCCTGCGGCTACTATGGGGCCGACGCACCAACTTGAGATGCTGCGCATACAAAATTGGAAGGGTCTGAATTGCACTTTGCTGGGATGGGCTCGTTTCCCCATGGGAACTTTGCTTGGCAGGACTCTAATTTAAATTCAGCATAAACAGGGGCGCCCTCTTTGAGGACGCCCCTGTTCTGGCTTGTTTGCGGTTGTCGACGCGATACTTTGCCTCGTCTTGCCTTATGCCAAGAACTCCTTGGTGGTCGCCACGATGTTGGCGGCGTCCAGGCCGTACTTGTGCAGGAGCTCGGCACCCGGGCCGGACTCGCCGAAGGTGTCGTTGACGCCAATCTTCTTGAGCGGCGTCGGGCACTGCTCACACAGAACGTCGGCAACGGCACTGCCCAGGCCACCGATCACGGAGTGCTCCTCGACGGTCACGACGTGGCCGGTCTTGGTGGCGCTCTTGACGATCAGATCGGCATCGATGGGCTTGATGGTGTGCATGTTGATGACCTCGGCGTCGATGCCATCGGCGGCGAGCTGCTCGGCGGCCTCGAGAGCCTCGCCGACCATCAGGCCGCAGGCGATGATGGTCACATCGGCGCCCTCGCGCATGACAATGCCCTTACCCAACTCGAACTTGTAAGTCTCGGGGTCGTTGATAACCGGCGAGGCCAAACGGGCGAAGCGCATGTACACCGGACCGTCGCACTCGTAGGCGGCGCGCGTCACGGCGCGGGCCTCGACGTCGTCGGCAGGAACGATCACGGTCATGCCAGGGATGACGCGCATGAGGGCGATATCCTCGCAGCACTGGTGCGTGGCACCATCCTCGCCCACCGAGATACCGGCGTGCGTGGCACCGATCTTAACGTTGAGGTGCGGGTAGCCGATGGAGTTACGGACCTGCTCAAAAGCGCGGCCGGCTGCGAACATGGCAAAGGTGCTCGCAAAGGCAACGCGGCCGGTGGTCGCGATACCGGCGGCGACACCCATCAGGTTGCTCTCGGCAATGCCCACATCGAAGAAGCGGTCGGGGCAGGCGGCCTTAAACTTGCCGGTCTGCGTGGCGGCGGCCAGGTCGGCGTCGAGGACCACAAAGTCATCGTGCTCGTTGGCGAGCTCGACGAGGGCCTCGCCGTAGCTTACACGCGTGGCGATTGTCTTGACGTCTGCCATCCTAGAGCTCCTCCCCGGCGGCCGTGAGCTCTGCCATGGCCTGCTCAAACTGTTCATCGTTGGGGGCCTTGCCGTGCCAACCAACCTGGTTCTCCATAAAGGACACGCCCTTGCCCTTCAGGGTCTCGGCGATAATGGCGGTCGGCTGGCCCTTGGTAGCGCGAGCCTCGGCAAAGGCGGCGCGAATCTGATCGAAATCGTTGCCGTCGGCAAGCTCCACCACGTGGAACTTAAAGGCGCGGAACTTGTCGGCGAGCGGCATGGGGTCGTTGACCTCCTCGACGGGGCCATCGATCTGCAGGCCGTTGTGGTCGACGATCACGCAGAGGTTATCGAGCTGCTGGTTGCCGGCAAACATGGCGGCCTCCCAGACCTGGCCCTCCTCGCTCTCGCCATCACCCAGCAGGGCGTAGGTGCGATAGTCATCGCCCCAGTGCTTGGCGGCAACGGCCATGCCCACGGCGGCGGAGATGCCCTGGCCGAGCGAACCGGTGGACATGTCGACGCCCGGGGTGTCGTTCATGTTGGGGTGGCCCTGCAGGTGACTGCCGATATGGCGCAGCGTCTCGAGGTCCTCCTTGGGGAAGAACCCACGCTCGGCGAGCACGGCGTACAGGCCCGGAGCGCAATGGCCCTTGGAGAGCACAAAACGATCGCGGTCGGCCTTGCGGGGATCGGCCGGGTCGACGTTCATTTCCTCAAAGTACAGATAGGTCATGATGTCGGCAGCGCCGAGCGAACCGCCCGGATGGCCGGACTTGGCAGCGTGCACGCCGGTGACGATGCCCTTCCTTACCTCGTTGGCAACCTTTTTGAGCTCTTCGTCGCTCATTGTGCCTTCCTTTCATCCTCATTAGACAAAATGCGCACGGCACCGAAGGTAATCCCAACACAGCCGCAATGCACGTACGTCATTCATTATGCTGGAAACTGATGGCTTTACCAGAGTTTTTATCATTATTTGAACAATTTAGCAGGCAGAACCGCTGATGAAACGGTTTATCAATGTGAACGTCTTTTGGATGGCACGCGGTCGCCCCTACGCGCTAATGTCCTTGAATCCCTCGCCGAAGGCTTCCGTAACGTCAGCGACCGTCACAATGGCGCGAGGATCGCGCTCGCGCACGATCGTCTTAAGGGTATTGAGCTCTCGACGGCTCACGATGACCATAATCACCGGCTTCTCGGCACCCGAATACATGCCAGTCGCCTTAAACTTGGTACAACCACGACCCAGGCCATACATGATATCGGCAGCGATATCAGGGAACTTGTCCGAGATGATGAGTACCATACGGCGTTTGTTGCCACCATCGACCACGGCATCGATCACATAGCCGCTAATGACCATCGAAAGGCCTGCATATAGCGCGTTTTCGAGTGAGAAGACCGGAGCCGACGCCGCGCATACGGCAACATCGATTGCCATGACAGTCGAACCCACCGGCAGCGAGGTCTTACGCGAGATGATTTGGCCAATCGTGTCCGAGCCGCCGGTGTTGGCGCCGGCGCGCAGCACCATGCCGTAACCGATGCCCGTGATAATGCCGCCCCACATAGCGGGAAGCATCAGATCTGCATGTGCCAGAGGTGCTACAAACGGGGCAAACAGATCGGTAAAGAAGCCCAGCAGCACAAAGCCCGTCGCGGTCTGCACCACGTAGAACATGCCGCCCTCGCGCATAACGACCAGCAGCAGCAAGGCATTCATCACGATGGTCTGGATACCGACGGGAAGCGACACGCCTCGCGCCGCGCCGACTGCCTGGATAATAGTCGCAAGGCCCGTAACGCCACCGGCGGCAAGACCATTGGGAATCAAAAACAGGTCGGTCGCGATGGCGGCCAAGGCACACCCCAACATGATCTGGGGCAGATCGTGAAAGAAGTTCATCGAAAGAATGCGCTTGATGTCCAGACGATATGCCATGCTGCCTCCCTCAAAAAAGCGCACCCCATCGGATGCGCTTTGAACTTCTTCTTGTATTCGATTCTACCGATTCGCCGGACAAAAACCACCCCTGCGCAGGGTTTGCTCTGGATACAAAACCACCCGCTCGGAGGGTTTTAATTCGTCCTCGCCTAAACCGAGCGGTTTAGGCAGATGGAACCTCCGCATCGGCGTTGCCGGTGGCCCAACGGTGATAGCCAATCACAAACGGATCCAGATCGCCATCGTCAAGAACGGCCTCGACATTGCTGGTCTCCACGCCCGTGCGTAGGTCCTTGACCATCTGGTACGGGTAGAGCACGTAGCTGCGAATCTGGTTGCCAAAACCAATCGTGGTCTTGGGTCCGCGGATCTCATCGAGCGCCTCGGCACGCTTCTCAAGCTCAATCTCGTACAGGCGAGCCTTGAGGATCTGCATGCACGCGGCCTTGTTCTGGATCTGGCTGCGCTCGTTTTGGCAGGTGACCACAATGCCGCTGGGGAAATGCGTCACGCGCACGGCGGAGTCGGTGGTGTTAACGCCCTGGCCGCCCGGGCCGCTCGCGTGGTACACGTCCACGCGGATGTCATCGGGACTGATCTCGATGTCGATATCATCGGGTAGCACGGGGATGACCTCGACGCCGGCAAACGTGGTCTGGCGGCGCTTCTTGTCGTCGGTGGGGCTAATGCGAACCAAGCGGTGGACGCCGGCCTCGGCGCGCAGCATGCCAAATGCGTCCTTGCCCTCGACAGTAAAGGTCGCGCGGTCGATGCCGATGACCTCGGCTGCGGGACAGTCGTTGATGGTGACCTTCCAGCCGCGACGCTGGCAGTACTTCATGTACATCTTAAAGAGCATGAAGGTCCAGTCCTGGGCCTCCAGACCACCCTGTCCGGGCTTGATGGTCACAATGGCATCGCCGTGATCGAACTCACCGGTAAACCAGCTCGAAAGCTCAAGCTCATCGATGGCACGGGCCAGGCGCTCAGCCGTGGCTGTAGCCTCCTCGCGAAGGGCGACGGCGTCGGGGTCATCCCCCATCTCCTCGGCAAGCTCCAGCGCGGCGCGGGCATCGGAAAGCTCGCCGCGCGCGGTGTCCACGGCAGCGATATCTTCCTTGGTACGCGCGATCTCCTCCATGGTGGCACGGGCGGCGTCGGCGTCATCCCAAAAGCCAGGGGCAACACTTTTGGCCTCGAGCTCGGTCACGCGCGTGCGCTTTTCGTCCAAATGGAGATACGACTCGACCTCGCCGAGCCGGTCCGCGAACGCGTCCAGCTCGGCGGGCGTTACCTCTAAAGCCTCAGCCATTAACGATTCCTGCCGTGGCAGTACTTAAACTTCTTGCCGCTACCGCAGGGGCACGGGTCGTTGCGGCCCACGTTGACGTACGGATCGTCGCTCTCGGACTTGCGATAAGTGGTCACCTTGCCACCGTTGTTGACGACAGCCGGTCCGCCTTGGACAGCCGTGCGGGCCTGCACCTGCGCCTGCTTGCGCAGCACCGAGTCGCCGTTATCACCATCGACCTCGGCAGGACCGGAGAAGCGCGCGCCCTCGAGCGCGGGCTCCTCCTTGTGCTCCACGGCACGCGGGGCAGCCTTGATCTCGATGCGCAGAACCGTGCGCAGGTAATCCTCATACATGGTATCGACGAGTATCTGGAACGCGCCGTAGGCCTCGGTCTTGTACTCAACCAGCGGGTCGCGCTGGCCAAAGCCGCGCAGCCCGATGCCGGTCTTAAGGTAGTCCATCTCCTGCAGGTAGTTCATCCAGCGGGTATCGATGACGCGCAGCATGACCTGAGTGTTGAGCTCGCGCATCAGGTCCTCGCCCAAGCGCTCGGCCTTCATGTTGTAGCACTTCTCTACGTAAGCCAGGACATCGGCAGCCAGGGCCTCATAATCCTCGTCGGGGAACTTCGGCGTATCGATGTGGCCGGTGAGCTCCACAACCCACTTGCGCAGGCCCTCCAGGTCGCGCTCGCCATCGTGACTGTCCTTGGTGCAGAACTCCTGCACGCAGCGGTACACGGTGTCGTGCATGACCTCGGTGATGTGGTCGGTCAGGTCCTTGCCGTCCAGAATCTTATTGCGCTCGGCGTAGATGACCTGGCGCTGCTTGTTCATGACGTCGTCGTACTCAAGGACGCTCTTACGCATGGAGAAGTTGATGCTCTCGACCTTGTGCTGGGCGCTCTCGACGGCCTTGGAGATGATCTTGTGCTGGATGGGCATGTCGTCGCCCATGTCGGCCGTGACCATCATCTTGGAGACGCGGTCCATCTTGTCGCCGCCGAACAGGCGCATGAGGTCGTCCTCGAGCGACAGGTAGAACTGGGTCTCGCCCGGATCGCCCTGACGGCCGGAGCGGCCGCGCAGCTGGTTGTCGATACGACGGGACTCGTGGCGCTCGGTGCCGATAACGGTCAGGCCACCGGCGGCAAGCACGCGCTCGCGCTCGGCCTTGCAAGTCTCCTTGGCCTCGGCGTTAAACTGCTCGAGCTGCTCGGGCGTCACGTCCTCCATGGTCAGGCCCTCGTACTCCAGGCGCTCGCGCACCAGCTCGTCGGGGTTGCCGCCCAGCAGGATGTCGGTGCCACGACCGGCCATGTTGGTGGCAATGGTCACGGCGCCGTAACGTCCTGCCTGGGCCACGATATGGGCCTCGCGCTCGTGGTGCTTGGCGTTGAGGACCTCGTGCGCGATGCCGCGCTTGGTAAGGGCGGCAGACAGCTTCTCGGAGCTCTCGATGGAGACGGTGCCCACCAGGACCGGCTGGCCCTTGGCGTGACGACGCTCAACGTCGTCGGCAACGGCGTTGTATTTAGCCTGAATGGTGCGGTACACCAGGTCCTCGTGGTCCACGCGCTGCACGGGCTTGTTGGAGGGGATGACCTCGACGGGCAGCTTGTAGATCTCGCGGAACTCGGCATCCTCGGTAAGTGCCGTGCCGGTCATGCCGGAGAGCTTGTCATACAGACGGAAGTAGTTCTGCAGGGTGATGGTGGCCAGGGTCTGGTTCTCCTCGCGCACGAGCACACCCTCTTTGGCCTCGATGGCCTGGTGCAGGCCCTCAGAATAGCGGCGGCCCTCCATGATGCGGCCGGTGAACTCGTCGACGATCTTGACCTCGCCGTTGGTGACTACGTACTGCTTGTCGCGGTGGAACATGTACTGGGCCTTCAGCGCCTGCTGCAGGTGGTTGACCAGCTGGCCGGAGAGATCGGCATAGATGTCATCGATACCCAGGCGGCGCTCGATCTTCTTAAGGCCGCGCTCGGTGGCGGCAATGGTGTGCTTGGCCTCGTCCATGACATAGTCGCCCGTGGGCTCGACGTCCTCGGTGGCGGTGAGCATGTCGTGCGACACGTCCTCGCCGCGCTCAAGGCCACGCACGGCACGCGCGAAGTCCTTGTAGGTACTGGCGGACTTGGTGCCAGCGCCCGAGATGATCAGCGGGGTGCGGGCCTCATCGATCAGGATGGAGTCAACCTCGTCGACGATGGCGTAGTTGTGACCGCGCTGCACACGCTGCTCGGGACGGGTAACCATGTTGTCGCGCAGGTAATCAAAGCCGAACTCGGAGTTGGTGCCGTAGGTGACGTCGGCCTGGTAGGCCGGGCGCTTGAGCTCGAGCGGCATGTTGTTCTGGAGCAGACCGACGGTCATGCCCAGGTACTTATAGATGCGGCCCATCCACTCGGAGTCGCGCTTGGCAAGGTAATCGTTGACAGTAACGACGTGCACGCCCTTGCCGGCAATAGCGTTGAGATAGCCGGCCAACGTGGAGACGAGGGTCTTACCTTCGCCGGTCTTCATCTCGGCGATGTGGCCCTCGTGCAGTGCCATGGCGCCAATAAGCTGCACGTCAAAGTGGCGCATACCCATGGTGCGCTTGGAAGCCTCACGCACGGTGGCAAAGGCCTCGGGGAGCATGTCGTCGAGCGACTCGCCGTTGGCGTAACGCTCGCGGAACTTGTCGGTCTGGCCGCGGAGTTGGTCCTCGGTCATCTTCTCAAACTGGGGCTCAAGACCGTTGATCTGGTCGACGATCTTGTAGTAGCGCTTAAGGTCCTTATCGGATCCAAAGGACAGCAGCTTTGACATGAATCCCATGTGGTTTTCCTTTTTGGCCATCGCCCACGCCGTGCAGCTGCGGGCGAGTTAAACACAGATAAATGTACTTTAGCCAAACAGGACGCGGCCTATACGGTCGACCTCGACCGCCACGTAATAACTACGACCCGACCGACCTGCCAAAAAGGGACTGGTTTATTTTGGCAGGTTTTATCTGGGAAAACGCCGTCACTCTGCCATTTGGTGCAAACCAACCTGTCCCCTTCGCACCAATCTGGTGCAATGGGGACGAGCTAGCTTGCACCAATAAAAAGAAAAGGGCCGCGCACCCGAACGGATGCACGGCCCTTATGCCATGAATGCGAGCGATTCCGCGGCGAGCTATTTACTCAGCAGCCTCGGTGGTCTCGGCCTCGGCAGCGGCCTCCTCGACGGGAGCCTCTGCGGGAGCCTCGGCGGCCTGCTTGGCAGCCTCCTCGGCAAACTTAGCGGCACGCTTAGCCTTCTCGGCAGCCTTAGCCTCAGCGGCGGCCTTGCGAGCAGCCTCGGCCTCAGCAGCCTTGGCGGCCTTGGCAGCCTTGGCCTCCTCAGCCTTCTTGAGCTGGGCGGCAGCGGCGCCACCGAACTTGTCGGCGAAGCGCTGGACGCGTCCACCGGTGTCGACGAACTTCTGCTGGCCGGTGTAGAACGGGTGGCACTCGTTGCAAAGCTCGACCTTCATCTCGGACACGGTAGCGTGCGTCTTGAAGGTGTTGCCGCAGGAGCACGTCACCGTGCACTCGACATACTGGGGATGGATACCCTGCTTCATGGTAGGACTCCTTATTGGTCAGGCGCTGGTTACCGATCAGCGCATAAGGCGTCTTGGTTTCCGACCAAGACAACAAACTCGGCTATGGTACCACGGCGCCGCGCGTCCCACAAAAGGTTCACGGTCTTTTCGGAACGACACGAATCTGACCCATCGAAACACATCTCCACCGTTCCTTCAACTGGGAAAATGCCGTCCCCGGGGCCTGAGAAGGGCCCCGGGGACGTTCGACTGACTGCGGGAACGGCCTTTCCGCTCAATGTGTTCGGCTGAGATCGGAAATCAACCAAACTGAACTAGGTTCAGTTGACATGGTTAAAAACGAGGGGCGACGCTTTTGCGTCACCCCTCGTCCCGGCCGGTTGCTTTAGTTGTACACACGGTAGTTACACTTGAACTGGGTTATGTGTCCATAGTTGGAGCGGCACCAACCCGACGTATAGCTGATTGCCTCTGCGCCTAGATAGTCGTAGCCCTTGTTGTAGCGAAGCTGACGGTAGGTCGTGTCGTACTCTGCTACGTAAAACGTGTCTCCAGAGAAGGCTTTGTACCGGTCTTTAACCGTCGAAGCCATGTACGCGGGTTCGACATCGCCTTTCTCTCCGTTGAGCGCATAGACGGGTGCCGCGATTCCGCATAAAGCCGTTGCCATGAGGATGGCGTAGACAGCCATGCGCGACGCATTGGACTTCAGCTGTTCAAATAGTTTCATGTCATTCATCTCCCTCGTATGTATCGAGGTATTCCTGCTTGAGCGTCTGCGAGGACGACTCGATCTTTTCCACGAGCGTGCCGGCCTCGATGAAGTAGAACGAGTTGGTGAGGTCTGCCAGGTCGTCGAGTAGATGGCTTGAAATGAGCACGCTGCGTCCCCGCGCCACTTCGCTGCGCATCGCGTCGCAGGAGGTTTTCCGTTTTCCCGGATCGAGGCCGTTCAGCGGTTCATCGAGGATGAGGTACGGGCAATCGGTCGCTATCGCCATGGCAAGCTTTACCTGCTGCTTCATTCCTGTCGAGAGTTTACGGGTCGGCTTGTCGAGATATGGGGAGATTCCGAGGGAGTCGCAGAGCGAGTCGATGTCGGCGGCCGATTTCCACGCCTCCCTAACGAAAGCAAGGTGCTCGATGGCCGATAGCGTGGGATAGAGATCCGCGCCGCCCGAAGAGCTCAGGTAGACGAGTTCTGCAAATTCGGCTGATCGACGTTGGCAGATTCCGTCTGCCGCCAGGCTTCCCGAGCGGATGCGGGTGGGAAATTGGCCCGACAGCGCTTCAAGAAGGGTGGTTTTCCCCGAGCCGTTGGGAGCAACGAGGCCCGCCGCCGTTCCCGGGCTCAGGAAAAGCGACCCGATTGAAAGTATCGTCGTGCTTCCGTATCCCACGCTCGCGTCCAGAAGCTCGAGCCCATGGTGCTTTTTCGCGGGTCCAGACTGTTTGGGCGAACGTGTCGCAACGGCGCCGACCGTAAAAAAGACCGCGACGTATGCCAGGGCCACGGCAAGCATCGATGCGCTGCCTGAACCGGAGCCAATGAATTCTGTCGGGAAGCATCCTACGTAACCCGTTGCCTCGATAGGCGAGAATACGGGCAGTGGCAGGAGCCCGAGCACGGCATTATGCCCTAGTGCCGAATCGGACAATAACGGGAATGCCGGGGCCGCGACAAGCAGCGCGGAGGTAAGGGGGCCCGCGAGGACGCGCCTCGTTGCGGTCGATATGACGGCGGAGCAAACGGATATCAAGGTTCCGCCCGCAAGCAGCGCGAGAAGCAGGGCTGTGAAGACGTTTCCCGCGGTCGTGGTGGTAAGCGCGCCGTCATGGAAGAAGGCGATCGGGTACCCAATTTGCCCGAAGCCGTTTAGGACCAAGGCGTAAATGCCCCCGGGTGCGAGGCCGGCGAGGAGCATCGCGGTCCCCGCGACGATTATCGAAAACACGATCTGGATAAGGCGCCGGAATTTGGGCGCGGGCGCCTTTGCCGCCAGGGTCCCGGGCCTTGTGGCGCCGAGCACGAGTATCGACGAGAGAAGGAAGGGGATGAAGGGAAGGAAAGACGGCGCCGTGGCAATGGCGTAAGGCAGGAAGGAAAGGAATGGCAGGTCGTTTGCGGAGGCTGGGATATCCGTGATGCCGGAGCTGCTCAGGGCACGGCAATACGCGAGGTCTGCGTCATTGGTCTCTCGGTCTCCCACGATGGACCCGGATTGGAAGCCTTCGTCCATGAGCGCGTAGTAGCTCTCGGCAGAATCGAGAAAGGCGGCGTCGGTTTGAGCGGCAAGGGCGGCGTTCGCGTATCTTGCAAGCTCCGCGTCAGCTTGCTGCTCTGGCGATAGGTCTGTGCCGTTGGCCTGGGGTGCGCGCGTATTGAATGCGTCGACAAAGCTCTGCATGCCCTGCTTCATAAAGAAGGGCCCGTAGATGGGTGAATTGAACGCAATGGGGACGGAAAAGGCTGCAGCGAGAACGAGCGTACAAATCCATGCGGCCCTGTCTCTTAGGATCAGTTTGAGAAGAAGTCGACAGTACATTTGGAAGCACCTACGTTCCTCAAAGAATCGTTAGATTAAAAGTAACAGACCGGATGAAGATACGTGCGACGGGGGCGAGGCGAATGGCTGAGCGGTATCGATACGCGGGTTCAACGGTATCACATTGGCCACATAGATTTTTAAATTGCATTTCTACCCGCCCTTTTCGTAGAGTCGCCGATACGTGCTTAGCGCACCCTCGGCGCGTCCGGCAGGCTTTGCGAAATGGGATCCAGGAGACTTCGGCGCAGCATCATCTTGCGGAATGCTTCTAATGAGCCTCCCATCCTTCAAAAACAGAATCTCATCGCACAGCCTATCGACCGAATCCAAGATGTGGGATGACATGATGATGCACGTACCAGAATCGGCCAGCTTCCTGAGAATCTCGGAATGCAAGTCCACCCTGCTGGGGTCGAGCGCGTTCATGGGCTCATCTAATAGAAGGTACCGCGCGCCCGTCGCATACGCAATCGCCAGGGTAAGCTGCTGCTTCATGCCCTGGCTCAGAGTGCGGATCCTCATCTTCGCGAACTCGCCTATCTGCGTTTGTTCCACTATCTCTTCGATATCGCGAGCATGCGGCCACATATCGCAAACCATCTTGAGGTGATCTTCCGCACGCAATCCGGGATACAGCAGCGTCCCCTCACCAGGTGCATAGAAGATCATAGAACGGACCTCTCTCGCACCCGTACCCTGCACCTCATCCAGAACGATGCTCCCGTCCACGCGAGGACCCGGCAAACCTGCCATCGCACGCAGCAACGTCGTCTTTCCATGCCCGTTCGGAGCGACGAGACCGTAGACCGTACCCGGGGCAAACTCAGCGTTCACCGAATCTACGAGCACCTTCTTTCCATAAGAGATCGTCAGCGTTTGAAGGTCAATCATCGAGATCATCCCCTTTCGATCTTTGGAACACTCAGGCGCACCATCAACGGAGATACGGCGCCCAAGACCACCAGCAGAGCGCCCGATGCGCCGACGACCTCTCCAAAAGGCATCGCGTTCGTCCCTCGCCCAAGGAACCCAATCGTCCCCACCTGGGAAGCGGGATCAAACGAGGCGAATGGAGCCAGCAGCGCGACGCCCATGCCCACGCTTTCAACATGAGCGCTCAACGAACCCAACACCAAGAGAACCGCGCAAACCATTCCGGTGACAACGGAGTTGCGGCTAATCGCTGCTGTCAACGCAGCGACGACGGAAATCACGCCGTATGCCATGACCAGCAACGGAATACTGCACAACACCGCCTCCCCCACCGTGGACGTTGTCGAAGCTCCCGCCCGAATGAGAGCGACGGGATACTCCGATCCACCCGCACCGTTCTTAATCACGGACACAACGACAGCGGGAACCATCGACACCAAAAGCAGCACCAAGCCAAGCAGGAGAGCCAGCGCAACAGCCGTCAGAAAACGCACATGCGCTGTTGCGGGGATCTGGAGAACCAGAAGGGAACGACACTGCAGGTGGGTGCACGCGAGCGATGTGACAACCACGGGCAACAGCAAAAATAAGGAGGGAAGCGCTGCCTGGAGATACGAAAGGAGGATTAATGGGGGCATCTTCGTACTTAACTCGTAAACCTTGGGGTCCGGCAAGCTCGCGATCGACTCAAGCAGAAGGGCGCGCGCCTCCGCACGAGAAGGAGTCTCCGGCTCGATTCCGATCGATTGCAGGAGAGTCGCATCTGCCGCGCCCAGCTCACCTCGAGCGCGCTCGTACGTCGCAAGGCTTCGAAACCCCTCCGCAGGCATAGGCGCGTACACGAAACCCGAAAGAGCATCCCGCATGTCTTCCAGGGCCGCTTTGCCCTCGACGTCCATATTCGCAGCGTTCTGCTCTAGATACCGATCTATTGAACGGAGCTCTCCATCCCTATACCGAACAGCGGAAACGTTATCAGCGTCAGGAAACATCTCGACCAGAGCCGGGGCCAGCATCGTCGTCGACATTGCAATCGCGCATACGGCGAGGGTAGGAGAACGCAGGAGCAGTTTCCCCATCGTTCTTACGTATGCAACGGCGAAGGCACAAGCGCTCGAACGAGTTGCCGTTCTCGATGCAGTGAAGGAACCTCTCTCAAGACAAATCGGGGATATCGGGCACGCGCAGCCGCTCTTTCCAGCAACGCAAAGCAGGCTAATTGCCAGCACCTCGATCCCGATTGCGCATACGAGGGCAATCGCGCCACGCTCGAAGCAAAGTCCAGGCAGATTCACTATCTGCGTTGTCGGGTACGGGCTATAGGCGCCGACGGTCAACTCAGTGTTCGCATACGTAAGGGGATTCAACAGGGCGAACTCACGTAAAGCGATGGATCTTCCGTAATACCCGGGAACCATCGTCACCCCCATCAGGGCACATACGAACACGATTCCAAGCGTAGGGTTATTGGCAATCTTCACGGCAAGGTGAACGACAAGCGAGATGAACGCTGCCACCAAGAATTGCAAGATGGCCGTCTGCGCGAACACCAGCCAAGCCGGTTTGATAACCGGAGTCGCATATTGAATGTAGCCTATCGGATAGAACGGCGAGCCCGGGCCATTCTTCACAAGCGCGGCGATTATCCCTGGAAGATTGATGGCGAGGACGGCAAGCATTGCAAAAACACTCGCCCATACGCTCGATGCAACAAGTCTACCCAGCTCGCCCATCGGTGCCTGGATGATGAGCTTTTCACGTTTGTTAAGACGCGCGGCAAGGAACGAGACGGCAACGGCCGTTGCGACCCATAGCAAGTACTCCTTCGATCCGTCATAATAGGTGTACTCTCCATCCGATATCTGCAGAAACGGAAGTAGGGGAGAGAGCGGTGCCAAGATAAGACGTCCCGCGGCAAGAGGGTACAGAAGCGCGGGCATGCTTGATGAAGAGGTATAGACACCGTCCTCCCCCGCATTCACAAGCGCATCCGCATAGGATGCTGACAATTCCTGCTCAACACGGGTTATTCCCGACTCGAGGTATTCGACCCGTCCGTCGATGCCAGCCGCGCTCCTGAAGACGGGCAGAGCACAAAGAACCATCAACGCAACAACGACAACACAGAGCGACCTGGAGGAGAGAAGCGACCTAAAGATCGCCTTCGAGATTTTGAGCATATTCATCGCCAACCTTAACCTCATCCAGTCGGAACAGAGGGGCCGAACAAAATGCTCGGCCCTTCCTCGCATCTAGTAGGTGCTATAGACAAATTGCCATTTATCAGTTGTGCCAAGAACACCACAGGAGCACATTGCAGCGAGGCGGGATTCCCTATGATGCGCGGATCGGCGATAGCCATTTCGGTAGGAGATCGTCTTGTAAGAGATGTTGAACATCGAGATGCTGTGCCCGCTTACGCCGCGAGGACAGCTGTAGCTCCAGTAGGTATCGACGACGTCGTCCGTATACCCGAGGGGCTCAACGAGGGCACACTGGCTGCTCTCCTGGGAAGGAGGCATCGGGGTATCCGCAAAAGCGGGGGCTCCCGGCAGCAACAGACAAAGAGCGAGGCCGAGGAAAACCAAGAGCTTACACGACTTAACAGTACCGAACATAATCCTCTCCAATCTAGAGGGGTTTCGGTTGCAGCATGCTGTGATTACTTGCCGGCAAAGTCAATTTAACATAAACTGTTAAAAAGTAACCTGAGTTTTTTAAATTCTTCGGAGGTTATTATGAGTTCCGACAATCGCACTCCCCGGCTTCATTCCTTCCGCATCGCATGTGCGATAGCCTCTGCGACCCTTTGCGCCACCGCCATCGCACAAGTGGCGTTCTCCTTAAAGCCAGCAATCGAAGTGCTCGACAACCCTGTAATTGCAGACTCCCCCGCGTATCCAGCCCTTGCGATCTCGACATTGGTCCCTGCCGTCATCGGTATCGCTACGACCATCCTCAGCGCCGTTCTCGTGTGGACGATCAAGAGCGGAGACCCCTTCAAGAAAGGGTCTGCGACATGCTTGAAGGTGCTCGGCATTCTCTTCGTTGTTCAAGCTGCCACCAGCCTCTACGCCGGCTCACTCAAAACCTCCGTTTCGATGTTTGGCGGCGAGGGGGCCGTCGGCGCCCAAGAGATCGCTTCATCATTCGATTGGACCTCTCTGGTTCTCGGCATCGTCCTGTTCATGCTTTCCCAGCTCTTCTTGTACGCCCGAGAGCTGTACCTCGACTCCGACGAGATTGCGTAAGGAAACGCCATGCCCGTAATTGTTCGCCTCGACAAGATCATGGCCGAGCGAAAGATTTCCTCGAACGAACTTGCCGAAAGGATTGGAACCACGCCCGTGAACCTGTCCCGTATTAAAAAAGGGCATATTCGCGGCATTCGCTTCAACACACTCGAGCAGCTATGCCTCGCCCTTCGTTGCCAACCCGGAGACCTTCTCGAAGTCATGAGCGAAGAGGATGCCCGAAAGGAGTTCGGACTCGATTGGTCCGCCGAGGATTAGAGGGCGGTCGTACTCGCCCTGCACACGGGGATGCGAATCGGCGAGGTCTGCGGCCTTCGGTGGTGCGATGTGGATTTCGAGACGGGCCTGATCTCGATCAGACACTCGGTGGCGTACGCGAAGGGAATGGGTTCGTTCATCAAGGACACCAAGACCCATGACGCCAGGGGTATCCCCATCGACCCGGTCGGCCCACTCCCCTTCCTGAAAGAGACCCACGAGATCGACTGCGGAAAGCTGCGCTTGCGCGGCCTTACCGGGGCGGTCGAGATCGGGGACTGCTACATCCTGTCGGAGCCGGGCGCGACCTTCGCGACGACAAGCTATATCCGCAGGGCGTTCAAGACGTTCTCGGAGACCAACGGCCTCATGGGCACCAACGACGAGCTGATCACGTTCCACGGCCTTCGCCACACGTTCGCAACGCAGTGGATCCGCCAAGGCGGCGATATCAAGGCGCTCCAATCGATCCTCGGCCACAAGGACGCCATGGCGACGCTCAACGTCTACGCCGACATCGAGCCCATCTCCAAAATCCATAACATGCTGCGCGCCACGCCGTGCCTTTGGCGCGGGCACCTCGGGCCGAGGGTCGATCCGGGTCCCATGTTCCAGCAGAGGATCCAGGAGTCCATCGAGACGCTCCAGGCGTTCGGCTACGGCATCACCGAGCCGGACGACCGAAATATCGCCATACGCGACGTGAAGACGAACAGTTGGCTCTAGCTCACCGAGTACGCGGCAGTGCTGGGCCCATCCCAACTGAGGTCACGGTGGTCCGATAGGGGCGCCGCCCGCGGCATGCGCCGCGGAGCGGTATCCCCTACCGAAGGGCGGGGATGCCCTCCGCTTCCAGTTCGGAATCAGCCGTCGGAGGCGTTCGGCTGACTGCGGGAACGGCCTGTCCGCTCAATGTGTTCGGCTGAGATCGGAAATCAACCCAACACGAGCCGGACACGCGCCAGACGGCTCTTCCCCGTGCGGCCTTCCCCCTTACGCTCATGTTGCAGGCATGTAACGCCGCAGCGAGCGCGCCTTTTTTTGCGCCAGACAGGTACAATGATGAACACTGTACCGTAGCGGAGCGCCCCGCGCGCGCCGCAATCACGCGAAAGGGTTTCCCATGGCCGAGATCTCGTCCTCCCGTATCGTCATCACCGTCCTTGGCAAGAACCGCCCCGGCATCGTCGCCGGCGTCACCCGCGTTCTGGGCGAGGCCAACGTCGACATCCGCGACATCACGCAGTCCATTATCGAGGACATCTTCACCATGACCATGCTGGCCGATACCGCCGAGTCCAAGCTCGACTTCGCCGAGCTGCAGAAGGCCCTGGCCGAGGCCGGCGAGCTTTCGGGCGTCAACGTGTCCATCCAGCGCGAGGACGTCTTTAACTTTATGTACCGCCTGTAGCGAGCAAGCCGCTGGGGATAGCCTGACGCGCGCATGCCCATGCAAGTCACCCCGATGCGGCCCGGAGAGGAGCGCGCATGGCCTACGACGCCAAGAAAATCTATTACCGCTTCGATGACCACTTGAGCCGACTAGTCCTGGATTACGAAGCAAGCCGCCAGATTTCGTCTGAGAGCGAAAGCCTCTACCACGGCCTGCCGACCGACCCTTATGACGAGGGCCTGTTTGTCGAGCACAATGTCAAGCGCGGCCTGCGCAATGCCGACGGCTCGGGCGTGGTCGCGGGTCTCACTCGTATCTCGGATGTGCACGGCTACAACAAGGTCGACGGAAAGGTCGTGCCCGATCAGGGCAAGCTCACGCTTCGCGGCTACAGCATTGAGGATCTGGTCAACAATGCCCAGGCCGAGAATCGCTACGGCTACGAGGAAGTCGCCTATCTGCTTATCACGGGTTCGCTGCCCAACAAGGAAGAGCTCGACGGCTTTTGCGAGCGCCTGGGCGCCTTTAGACATCTGAGCGACGAGTACGTTAAAGAGTTCCCTATGACCACGGTGTCGTCGAGCATCATGAACGTGCTCCAGCGCGCCGTACTGCTGCTCTACGCCTTCGATGCCGAACCAGACGTGATCACGCCCGAGCACGAAATCGACGTCGCCATTTCCATGCTCGCACGTCTCCCGCGCATCGCCGCCTTCGCACACATGGCCTCGGTCGCCAAGCTTCGCGGCTCCGAGGTTCACGTGCCGCACCCCACGCCCGGCCTCTCCACCGCCGAGACCATCCTACAGGTCTTGCGCGGTGGCATGGCGTTCACCCGCGACGAAGCCATGCTGCTCGACGTGATGCTCATGCTGCATGCCGAGCACGGCGGCGGCAACAACTCCACGTTCGCCTGCCGCGTGCTGTCCTCATCGGCCACCGACCCGTATTCCGCCTACGCCGCGGCTATCGGCTCGCTCAAGGGCCCGCGCCACGGCGGTGCCAATGCCAAGGTCGTGTCTATGCACGAGGACATCCGCGCGCATGTCTCCAACTGGGAGGACGAGGACGAGGTCGCAGCCTATCTGGGCAAGATCCTCGACAAGCAGGCCTTCGACGGCACGGGTCTCATCTACGGCATGGGCCACGCCGTCTATACGCTCAGCGACCCGCGCGCCGAGGTCTGCCGCCGTTACGCGCGCTCGCTGGCAGCCAAGAAGGACTTGGGCGAAGAGTTCGCGCTCATCGAGCGCATCGAGCGCCTGGCACCCCAGGTCATGCGCGACCACGGCATGACCAAGCCCATCTGCGCCAACATCGACCTGTACACAGGCTTTATCTACAAGATGCTCGGCGTGCCCGAGACGCTTTTTACGCCGTTATTCGCCGTCGCCCGCATGGCCGGCTGGTCGGCACACCGCATGGAAGAGCTCTTCTGCGCGCACCGTATTATTCGCCCGGCCTATCGTCCGGTGATCGAGCCGCTGGAGTACAAGCCGCTCGCCGACCGCTAGGACGCGAACCGTTATAGAACTCGAGCGTGGCCAGGGACCCAAGCCCTCGGCCACGCTTTTTATGCCAGTAGAAAGGGCTGCATCAAATGATTGTGTTTTCCGATATGGATGGGACGCTGCTGACGAGCGATAAGCAGATGAGCGATGCCACCTGGGCGATGCTCGACGAGCTCGCACGTCGTGGCATCGAGTTTGTTCCCTGCACGGGACGTCCACTGTCGGGCATCTTTGGGCCCATTCTCGCCCATCCCGCCGTGCATTACGCGGTCTGTGCCAACGGCGCCAGCGTCTGGCAGCTCGACGAGGATACGCCCACCGACGCCTCGCGCGCCACGTGCATCTTGAGCCGTCCGCTCGACCGTGGCATTGCCCACCGCATCCATCGCATTGCCGCCGGCCACGATGTGACCTTCGATATCTTCGCGGATGGGCAGTGCTTCCTCCCCCGCTCGCTATACGGGCGTCTGGATGAGTTCTGTGGCGGCGACCCCCACATCGCGGCTTCGCTCAAGCGCACACGAACGCCGATCGACATGAATATCGACAGCAAGATCGATGAGGTCGAGACGCTCGAACGCATCGCTATGTACTGGCACGACCCCGCCGATCGCGACGCCATCGCGGCGGCGCTCGACACGCTCGGAGGCATTGAGGTCACGCGTTCGTACGCCATGAATATCGAGGTTATGGGCGAAGGCGCCACCAAGGGAACGGCCCTCACGTGGCTGTGTGAGCATCTGGGCGAGCGTCTCGCCGACGCCTGGGCGTTCGGCGACAACATCAACGACATCCCCATGCTGCAGGCAGCGGGCCATGGCATGGCCATGATCAACGCCGAGCCCGAAGATCGCGAGGCCGCCGACGCCATCACCGAATACGACAACGACCACGACGGCGTCGCCCGCACCATCATGGCCGCCCTCGCCTAGTCATTGGTCAGTCATTGGGGACGTTCTTAAACGACTAGTCACTGGGGACACTCTTCGCAAAAAGCTGCAAGGACTGTCCCCCACTGTCGGCAGAAAAGGAACGTCCCCATCTGCCGGATTAGGAGAGACTCTCCAGCACGCGACGGAGCTCATGCTGAACGGCGTGGTCACGGTTACAGCCTACGACGCGATCGGCAACCGCTTTGAGCGCGGGGCGCGCGTTTTCCATCGCACAGCCCGTGCCGACAAAGCGAATAATCTCGTAGTCGTTCATCGAATCGCCAAACGCCATGACCTCGTCGCGCCCAATGCCGTAATGCTCCGCGAGCTGCGCGATGCCCGAGGCCTTCGACACACCGGGCTGCATGGCATCGATCCACGCGTTGCCCGAAGGCGCAAAGGTAAAGAGCTGACCAAGTTCGCGCTGCAGTACGTAGGCGCTGTCCATAACGGCACAGTCATCGCAAAAGATACTCGCCTTGATGATATTTACGCTGGGATCGGGCAGCTCCCAAATACGTTCGGCATTGGGAAGGTCCTTATCGACCTCGCGCACGAACTTACTCTCGTCATCGAGCAAAAAGGACTTGGTTCGGTCAAAGAGCGCAAGGTGCAAATTGGGAAACGTCGCGACGGCCTGGGCGAGCTTTCGAATCGCCAGGTGCGAATACACCTCGCGGTCTACCATTTTGCCGTCGGCGAAGACCTGGGCACCGTTAGCTGCGACAAAGTCCATCTTGTCGCGAACGGGCGCAAAGAACTCGCACAGGCGATCGTAGCGGCGGCCTGACGATGCGGCAAAATGCACGCCATGCTCGCGTAGCGCCAAAATCAGTTCGTAGGTCTCGGGAGGCACCTGGCCGTTTTCGTCAAGCAACGTGCCGTCCATATCGGATGCGATCAGTTTAAACATAGAAAAGCTCCCTTCGGGCTTGTTGGAATCGAACGTGTATCCGATTCCAACGTACCCAAAGGGAGCTCAAATAAGACTCCGCGGGCGTAAACGTTACATAGACCTGGCAAATAGCTCACGCGTGCCAGAGAGCCCACGACCGCGGCGGCAGGCGACACACGGAAGAGTGTCCCCGACGACTAGTCGTTTAAGAACGTCCCCGATGACTAGTCGGCGTAGGTGAAGGTGGTGACGTCGAACATGCCCTCGGGGCGGATGCGGAGCGTCGGGATCACCGGCAGGGGCAGGAAGATGATGCCCATGATGGGGTCGAGCGGCGGCTCGATGCCCATGGCGCGCGCCTTGACCATAAAGTCGTCGTGCTGCGCGGCGACATCCTCGGCCGTGCCCTCGCTCATCAGGCCACCGAGCGCCAGCGGGATGCGCGCTACGACCTCGCCATCGCGTACCAGCACGTGGCCGCCCTGGCCAACAGCCTCGACGGCAGCCATCATGTCGGCCGCGTTGTCGCCCACCACGCACACGTTGTGCGAATCGTGGCCAATCGTCGAGGCGATGGCACCGCCCGTGATGGTAAAGCCGCGCACCCAGCCGCGACCAATGTGCTTGCCAACGAGACCCAGGCCCGCAGGACCATCACCGTCGGCGCCCTCGGCCTGCAGTGACACGCCGCGGCCGTGGCGCTCGATCAGCATAATGCGGCGCAGGCCCTCGGCGCTCTCGGGGCGAGCCATGCCCGTGATGGCCTTACCCGGCACCACGTCAATCACGGCCTCGCCCGGCTTAAAGGCATAGTCAAACACGTCGAGCGAAAGCTTCGGCAGCTTAACGGAGGCGCGCAGCTCATCGGCAAGGGCCGCAACCTCGGCCATCTCGGGTGCGATCTCGCCCACAAAGGTGCCGTCCTGCGCCACCAGAGCACCGGCGGCATATACGCGATGCGGAGCCTTGGCAAACGTCAGGTCATCGAGCAACAGCAGGTCGGCGCGTTTGCCCGGGGCGATCGCGCCACGGAGCTCATGCGGGTCGCGACAGCCGTGGTCCAGGCCAAATGCCTCAGCCGTGGAAAGGGACGCCATGGAGATGGCGACCACCGGGTCGATGCCGGCCTCGATGGCCACGCGGCAGGCATTGTCGATCATGCCGGTCGAAAGAGCATCGGAGGGAGCGCGGTCGTCGGTCGCAAAGCAGCAGCGGCGGGCGCGGGCAGGGTTCTCCAGCAGCATCGGAGACAAATTGGCCAGGTCGTGGCTGCACGTGCCCTCACGCAGCATCACATACATGCCGCGGGACAGCTTGTCGAGCGCCTCCTCGGGAATCGTCGACTCGTGGTCGGCGATAATGCCCGCTGCGGCATAGGCGTTGAGGTCCATACCGGCAACGAGCGGCGCGTGGCCGTCAACCTGCTTGGACGGCGTCTGGTTGGCAGCATCGATGCGGGCACAGGTCTCGGGGTCGGCCATAAAGACGCCCGGCAGGTTCATCATTTCGCCCAGACCAAAGACATCGCCCGGATGCTCGGCAAAAAACGCCTGCATGTCAGCGGCGGTAATCACAGCGCCCGCTTGCTCGTCGGGCAGTGCGGGCACGCACGAAGGCATCATGTACTTGATGGAGATGGGCGCACGACGACCATCCTCGATCATAAAGCGCAGGCCGTCGAGACCGGCAACATTGGCAATCTCGTGGCTGTCGGCAATGGCGGTGGTAGTACCGCGCGTCGCGGCCATGCGAGCATACTCGGCGGGACGGATGTTCGAGGACTCAATGTGCAGATGCCCGTCAATAAAACCGGGAGCGAGATAGCGACCCTGGCAGTCGACGACCTCAGTTGCCTCGTAGGTGCCAGCGGCATCGTCGCGACCATCGTAGAGCACGCCGACGATCACACCGTCCTTGACGGCAACGCTACCGGGCGCCACACGCTGGCCATACACGTCGACGATCTGCGCATTGGTAAACAGCGTGTCGACGGGCACGCGGCCCTCGGCGGCCTCGATCACAGACCTCATGACCTCAACGGACATACATTCTCCTTTAACCGTAGAAAACAGCTGCGGAGCGGACAGGCCTTCACCGCAGCAAGACAATAGCCATTGTATGCCCAAACGATGGGTCGGGAATACACCCCCTCCGCTTAACGGCACACGCCGCTTGGCGCAATGGGGACAGGTTGCTTTGTACCAATGACAAGGAGTGTCCCAAAGTGCCGACACAAAAGGAACGTCCCCAAGTGCCAAAAAGGCCGCAGTCGGAATCGTTCCGGCTGCGGCCCTATTGCACATGTTAGGTTAACCTACTTACTAGACCAACTTGAAGCCCTTGCGCTTGCCCACGGAGAGGGTGTCGCCCAGCTTGAGGGCGCTCGGATCGATGTTGTAGCTCTTGGGAGCCACGGCCTCGCCGTTGATCTTGACGCCGCCGCCGTCGATATCGCGGCGGGCCTGGCCGGCGCTGGCCGAAAGACCCAGGTCCTTGAGCAGGCCGGCGAGGTAGATCTGGCCCTCGTCGTTGACGGTCAGCTCAACATGCTTCTCGGGGAAGTCGGCAAGCTGCCCCTCCTTGAACACGCGGTCGAACTCCGCCTGAGCCTCGTCACCGGCACCGGCGCCGTGGTAGGTGTCGCACAGGTCGCGGCCCAGGGCACGCTTGAGTTCATAGGGGTCGGCAGAGCCATCGGCCAGAGCGGCGTCGATCTTGTCGACCTCGGCCGGGGCGAGCGAGCTCGCCAGGCGGTAGTACTTGCCGATCATCTCGTCGGGGATGGACATGGTTTTGCCGAACATATCCTTGGGCGCGTCGGTCAGGCCGATGTAGTTGCCGTAGGACTTGGACATCTTACGCACGCCGTCGGTGCCCTCGAGCAGCGGCATGGTAAGCGCGATCTGCGGCTCCATGCCCATCTTCTCCATGAGCTCACGGCCGGCGAGCAGGTTGAAGAGCTGATCGGTGCCGCCCATCTCCACGTCAGCCTTAATCATGACCGAATCGTATGCCTGCATCACGGGATACAGGAACTCATGCAGGGCGATCGGCGTCTGAGACTGGTAGCGCTTGGTAAAGTCGTCGCGCTCGAGGATACGGGCAACGGTGAACTTGGAGCACACCTGAAGCAGACCGGCCAGATCCATCGACAAGATCCAGTCACCGTTGTGCACGATGGTGGTCTTCTCGGGATCCAGGATCTTCATGGCCTGGCTCACGTAGGTCTCGGCATTGGCCTCGATCTGCTCCTGCGAAAGCTGCGGGCGGGTGGAGTTCTTGCCCGAGGGGTCGCCGATCAGCGCGGTACCGTTGCCGATAATGAGGGTGACGTTGTGGCCCAGATCCTGGAACTGGCGCATCTTGCGCAGCGGCACGGCATGGCCCAGGTGCAGGTCGGGGCTGGTGGGGTCGACGCCGAGCTTGATGTTGAGAGGCTCGCCCTTCTCAAGCTTCTTACGAAGGTCGGCCTCGGGGACGATCTTCGCAGCGCCCGAGGTGATGATACGCATTTGCTCGTCAACAGACAGCATTGGGTATCCTCCTTTTGCTATAGCACCCTCACCGGATACGGCGGTGCTGGAAGTTCATAAACTCACTTATGATAACCAAAACGGCGCGACGCGACACCTACGACAGGAAAATCCTCGTCCTGCCGCGCGCATCGACGGCGACCGGTAGGCGCGAGCCGTCGCGCTCGACCAAATAGCGTGTTTGCTGACGGCGCGAGCAGTCACGACAATGGACCTGCCCCGTCGTATCCGTAGCGCAGACGCCCTCGGCGGTCAGCAAGCAGTGCTCGCACACCATGAGCTCGGGGCAATCGGCATCGACGGGGCCCAGAACACCAGGTTCAGCCGTCAGTTCGGCAATACGCTCCGCATCATTGCCGAGCAACTCGGCCGGCAAGTACACCCGCCCCGCGCCGAGCCCGCGTAGCCAGGCAAGCGTGGCCCGATTCGCGCAGAATACCGGCGCCGCCACGTCAAACGTCACGCCCAGCTCGCGAGCGATCACCACCTGTCCCAGGTTGCGGCAGACGACGCGCCCGGCACGCTGCATCAGTGAGCAGGTCCGGTCAGCGTCACCAGCGCGGCACACCTCGTCAAGCACCACAACGGCGTCGGACAAATCGAGTTCTCCGCGCGGGTCGGCATCCATCAGCTGCCAAGCAAAAACCATGCGAGCGGGAACCGCGCACTCCACCAACTCCGTCGACGCACCGCCATCCACCGCAACGCCCTCAAACGGCAACGCCCCAACGGCACGCGCAACGGGCGCAATCGCATCCGCCTCGGCCCGCATGTGCTCCAACACCGTCGCCATCTGCTCCAACACGCCGGCGCTACGAATCAGGTACACCTCGCAGCCCGCATCCACCTTGCGCTTGCAATGGACGACGATGCGCTCCCCCGCCGCACCATCCACGGGGCAAGGCACCTGCGGCCAGCGCTTGGGCACATCGGGGCGCGCGTCGACGCCCGGATAGAACCGAATCTCGAGCGTGTCACCCGCCGCCACGGCGGCATCGAGCTCAACGGTCACCTCTTCGTGGCCCACAGCGACCAAGCGCCCCACGCGCACGCCCTGGTTAATTGCACGCTCAAAGCTCATCAGCTCGGCACCCGAACGCCCTCGCAGGTACGCATCGGTAAACCCACGGTTAAACGACCTTCCCAGCTCGCGCTCAAGCTCTTCCACGGCACCGGGGTCCCACGCGCCGTCGCGCAGCATATCGAGCGCCCGGCGCCAAACCCGCACCACGTTGAATACGTAATCGGGGTTCTTCATGCGCCCCTCGATCTTGAGCGACGCCACGCCGGCATCTACAAGCTCGGGCAGATGCGCAATACCCAGATAGTCATGCGGACACAGCAGACGATCCCCCTCAACGGCGACAACGCTCTGTCCCGCCTCGTCCACTAGGTCGTACGCCAGACGGCACGGCTGTGTGCAGTCGCCGCGCATCGCCGATCGTCCACGCCGCAGGGCCGAGAACTCGCACGCCCCCGAATAGCCGATGCAAATCGCACCGTGGCAGAATACCTCGATGGGCACGCCCGTGGCACAGAGCGCCGCAATCTCGTCGACCGTCAGCTCGCGCGCCGTCGTCACGCGCTCGACCCCCAACTCATCGGCGGCAAGCCGCACGGCGCCTTCGCTATGAACGCCCGCCTGCGTAGACAGGTGAATCTCGACCCCGGGAATCGCCGCGCTCAGCGCGCAGGCCAACCCGGCATCGGCCACAATCAGAGCATCGGCGCCCAGCTCCAGTGCATGAGCTCCCAACGCCACCGCGTCGGACAACTCATCGTCAAACACGAACACGTTGAGCGTCACGTACACACGCACGCCATGGGCATGCGCCACGGCGCAGCCGCGCGCAAACTCGTCATCCGTAAAGCCGTGGGCGCTCACACGGGCGTTAAAGCCGCCCAACCCCGCATAGATGGCATCGGTACCCGCGGCGATAGCCGCAAGCATCTGGTCGAGTCCGCCCGCCGGCGCCAGCAGCTCGGGCAGCGCCGCACTGACGACATCCAATCCAGTCTCGCATTGTCCGCTCGGCCCCATCGCCCGAATCGCCATCGACAAACTCCTTACCAAGGTATGCATTCACTCTGAAAAATGCCGTCTTCCAGCATACACGAGGCCTCGCGCGCCCCGTTTGGTTTATCGTGTAATAACTTATGTCCATCCTGCCCCGACGGCACATCCACCGTCCGGCACGACATACCTGGAGGTCAATATATGGGTCCTCGCCAACGACAGGGACACAGCCGTTCAAAGACGCACGCCCTGCCCATAATCCTGCTCTCGTTTTTGGGCTTTCTGCTGATTGCGGGCGTGGCGTTTGGCATCGGCATGGTCGGCAACGTCAACCGCTGGCTGTCCGATCTGCCCGACTACACCGACGCCAACGCGTATCTGGTGAGCGAGCCCACCGAGATCGTCGACTGCAACGGCAACAAGATCGCGAGCTTCTACACGCAAAACCGCAAATCCATCACCAAGGACGAGGTCTCCCCCTACGTGCTGCAGGGCACCGTTGACGTCGAGGACGAGCGCTTCTACGAGCACGGCGGTATCGACCTGTGGGGTATCGCGCGTGCTGCGGTGGCAACCCTCGGCGGCGGGCACGAAGGCGCCTCGACTATCACCCAGCAGCTTGTGCGCAACACCATCCTGCAGGAGGAGCAGTTCGACTCGACCATTGAGCGTAAGGTGCGCGAGGCCTACATCGCCATCAAGATGGAGGACATGTACTCCAAAGACGAGATCCTCATGATGTACCTCAACACCATCTATTACGGCCACGGCGCCTACGGCATCGAGGCCGCAGCCGAGACCTATCTGTCCAAGAGCGCCGCCGACCTCACCCTGAGCGAGGCCGCGCTACTCATCGGCCTTCCCAACTCGCCTTCGCAGTACGACCCCACGGTCAATCCCGATCTGGCATTGTCCCGCCGCAACAAGGTTCTCGACAACATGCTGCGCCTGGGCCACATCACCCAGGAGGAGCACGATGCCGCACAGGCCGAGCCCATCACCCTCAACGTGACCGAAATCTCGGGTAGCGGCGTCGACGTATACTCGCAGCCCTACTTTGTCTCCTACGTCAAGCAGCTGCTGGAGCAGGAGTTCTCGACCGACGTGCTCTTTAAGGGCGGCCTGACCGTCAAGACCACCATCGACCCCACGATGCAGCAGGTGGCAGAGAATGCCGTCCGCGAGCAGCTCGACACGCTCTCGCTTGACGGCCTGGACATGGGCATGGTCGTCGTCGACCCCAAGACCGGCTACATCAAGTGCATGGTGGGCGGCTACGACTACAACGCCGACGAGAACCACGTAAACCATGCCACGGCCAAGCGTCCCGTCGGCTCCACCTTTAAGGCCTTTACGCTGGCAACTGCCATCCAAAACGGCATGAACCCCAACGTCACCCTCAACTGCAACTCGCCGCTCAAGGCCAAGGGCACCACAACCGAGGTACAAAACTACGCCAATCAAAGCTACGGCACCATCACGCTTAAGCAGGCGACGGCATACTCCTCCAACACCGGCTACATCCAGGTGGCGGAAGCCGTCGGCAACAGCAAGATCATCTCGCTCGTCAAAAAGCTCGGCATCGACCCCGCCAAGGACAACATCGAGGACGTTCCCGTCATGACCCTCGGCACCGGCTCGATCTCGCCGCTCGAGATGGCCGCCGCCTACGCGACGTTTGCCAACGGCGGCTACTATCGCCAGCCGATCGCCATCACCGAGATTGACTCTCGTACCGGTTCGGTGCTGTACCAGCACACCGACAATCCCTCACAGGTGCTTACCGAGGGCGAGGCCGCCGCGGTCACCGATGTTCTGTCCGGCGTCATGAAGGGCAGCGGTACGGGTGCTGCCGGCGCCCTGAGTGTCAACCAGCCCTATGCCGGCAAGACGGGCACCACCGACAACACCACCAACCTGTGGTTCTGCGGCTATACCCCGCAGCTGGCATGCGCCCTGTGGACCGGCTATTCCGCGGGCGAGATCCCCATCCAAAAGTACGGCACGGACCTGCTGGGCGACAGCACCAACCTGCCTGTCTTTAAGCGGTTTATGAACACCGTTCTGACCGGTACCGAGCGCGAGGAGTTTGCGACCGGAACGGCGCCCACCTACAAGAACAACAGCGTCTGGAAGTTCTACGGCACCAACAACACCAAGAAGTCGGAGAACGACGACAAGGACAAGGACGAAGAGGAAGAGGAAGAGGAAACCACCACAACGACTACCACGACGACCACGACCACCGAGACCACGGGCGGCGACACCACCGGCGGCACCGGTACGACCGGTGGCTCGACGGGCGGCTCCACTGGTGGTTCGACCGGCGGCGATGGCGGCACGCCTACGCCTACGCCCACTCCCGACCCCTCGCCCACGCCTGACGATACGGTCGGCTAAGAAGTACGCGACTAAAGCCAACAAGGCCCCGAGCAGCTTATTGAACTGCTCGGGGCCTTTTAGTTTGAAGCGACCTGGTGGGCGGTCTTTATACCGGCAAACAAAAAGAGGTACCGACCAACGTCGATACCCCTTACAAGCCACTATGTCAGCGCACACAATGCCGAGCGCACGACCCGCACACCTACTTGCGAGAATTGCTCAACTTATTGATCAGCGCCTCGAGACGCTCGCCGTCCTCGGCCGTCTGGGCAATAACCAAAATCGTATCGTTGCCGGCAAGCGAGCCAAGCACATCGGGCAACTCTGCCGCATCAACGGCGGCGGCGATGCCGGAAGCCGTGCCAGGCTGAGCCTTGATCATAACCAGATTATCGGTACGCAGAACGCCCGTTACGAGCTCGGAAACCATACGCTGCAGGTGCAAATCCTCTGCCAGAACATAGATGCCCTCAGGGAGCTTACGCAGCCCCATGTCGGCAATATCGCGAGAGACAGTCGCCTGCGTGCAATCAAAGCCCATAGCACGGAGCTCATCAACCAGCACGCGCTGCGTGCGGACATCCTTATTGCGCACAATATCTCTAATGGCATCCTGGCGCCCATTGCGTTTTTTAGCCATACAAACCCTCTCTCCAAAAGATGGCGGAGACAATCAATCAGTGATTGAATAGTTTAACGCTATTTGAAGGCTTTTGTGTATAAGAACGCATTTCGAAACAATTCTATGCAAGTTTGTTTCGTAATGAGCCGTTTAGACGGTTTTTGCGCCCGTCCGGTTAAGAAAAGCTGCCAGATGCGTACACATCACGCAGCGCGCGGGCTTAGCGCTGGCGATCGGCCCAAACAACAGACCGAGTCCCCGATGGTTGTCCTTGAGCGCGGCGACCATCTGACGGGTTCGAGGCGCCTCGAGCATATCACGCATGCGGGCGGAACGCTCGATTGACGACACCCCATGCGGGCTCAGACACAAATTCTCGATGCAGGCGACCAGTCCGGCAAAGTAGAACTTTTGGCTTGCCAGCTTGAGCCGACCACCGCTATCTGCTTCCGAGAGTGAGTCCGCAAGCTCGTCGAGCGCTCGGGTGTCATCGGATACCTTGGCATACATGGTGGGATCAAAGGCGTCTGTAAGCTTAGGCGCTACCGTGTGGAAACAAGCGTCGCCGCATCCGGAGACGCGCTGCGCCTGCGAGAGCGCGCACACCATAAACTCAACCGTACGGTACGCCTTGCCGTGCGACAGGCATGCCTCAAACAGCGGACGACTATACATCACGCCAGAGGTCTGAACGACTAGGCCGCCTAAAATCAACTGAGGCAGCCCGGCCACCATCGAAGATTTGCTATCAATGGAAATATGAGTAGCATCCAAGACGCGCGAATGGCGCTCTCGATGTGCATCATAGCGGTCGAGCGACACCGTGGGGAACACTATGTCTGCCGCAGTATCGCACGCGATATCGACCATCTTGGAAAGGGATTGCGGAGCAAACCACTCATCGGCGTTCATGGCGATGATTTGAGAGCCGCGCGAGGCAGCAAAACCGGCACGAAGACACGCGCCGCGCGTCGCGTCCTCGACGTCAATCAAATCAATATGGATGTCCCTGTCGGCAGCAACTTGAAGCGAATGGCGCACACCGGGCGCAGTATCGCGACAGACAACGACAATCTGCAAATCGTAGAGGTCTTGGTTCTGGATACTCTCGAGCGCACGCATCGCATAGCTGGGCGAACCTTCTACCACAAGGATCACCGAAAGTCGCGGATGCGAGCCACGTCGAACCAAATTATCCGTCCTCTCGACAGCAATGAATCAAACCGTGGTTCATGGTACACCCCGGCAATAAAAGCAATGAGACACCGGTTGCATTGCACGCCAAGAACAGATGTTGCACACGCGCAGCCCACAGATGACAGGTGTCGACGCACGACACGTCGAGCCCTCCCCTAGTCGAGCACGACAAGCTCGGCGGGATCGTAATCCACGCCCATAAACGTAAGGCCGCAGGCAGGAGCCGTGGGGCCCGCAGCGGTGCGGTCGCAAGCATCGATAACCTCGCGCATCCACTCGGGTTCACGGCGATGCATGCCAATCTCGACAAGCGTGCCCACGATCGTACGGACCATCGAATGCAGAAACGCATTGCCCTCGATGGTGAACGTCAGGATGTCCTCGCCAAACGCAACCTCATGGCCAAATTCGGCACGCATCACGCAGCGATGCGTGGGCTTGCCAACGGCCGAAGCAACCTTGCAAAAGCTTTTAAAGTCCTGCTCGCCCAGCAGTGCGGGGCAGGCAGCAGACATAGCCTCAACATCCAAGGGATAGCGATGCCACCACACGGCACCGCGCGAGAGCACGGGGCGCGCATCGCGATCGGCAATACGGTACGTATACGTACGGGACCGCGCGTCAAAGCGGGCAGAAAAGCCCCTACGGGCCTTGTAGACCTCGTTTATGGCGATATCTTTGGGCAGGAGGGCATCCATAGCCCTCAGCCACCTACGGCGCGTCAGAGCAAGCTCAGCGTCCGTTACGGGCACGCTAATGTACTGGGCCACCGCATGCACGCCGGCATCGGTACGACCCGCACACGTCAGATCGATCGGGCGGCGCAGCAGCGTCTCGATAGCGCGGCGCAACTCGCCCGCAACGGTCGTCTGGCCCGGCTGCTCGGCAAATCCGCTATAGGACGAGCCATCATAGGCAACACAGAATACAAGCGTGGCATCGAGCTCAGGAATCGAATTGAAATCAGACGGCGCGGTCATGGGCGCTCCCAACAAACAATCAACGGTATCGCGACAAAAAAAGAGGGGTACGCGAACGTACCCCTCGAATATAGCCTATGCAGACGGAATGTCTACTCAGCGGTCTCCTCAGCAGGAGCCTCCTCGGCAGCGGTCTCCTCGGCAGCCTCGACCTTCTTGGGAGCAGCGGCCTTCTTGGGGGCCGGAGCAGCCTTCTTGGCCTTAGGCGTGCAAGGCTCGGTGACGAGCTCCATGATAACGATGGGAGCGTTGTCGCCCTTACGGTTACCGAGCTTCATGATGCGGGTGTAACCACCGTTGCGGTCCTGCCACATGCCCTGAGCAGCCTTGTCGAAAATCTCGGCAACGAGCTGCTTATCGCCGAGCTTGGCGATAGCCAGACGACGAGAGTGCAGGTCGCCCTTCTTGGCCCAAGTGATGATCGGGTCGACGACCGAACGCAGCGCCTTAGCACGGGTCTCGGTGGTCTTGATGCGGTCGTTCTCGAAGAGGGCCTTAGCAAGGCTCTTCTTCATGGCCTTGGTGTGGCTCGCATCGGTGCCGAGCTTAAGGCCCTTCTTAACGTTGTGACGCATGGTCTAGTTTCTCCTCAAATATGCGAAGCATTAAGCCTTCAGGCTCAGGCCCATGGACTCAAGCTTGTCCTTCACTTCCTCGATCGACTTAACACCGAAGTTACGGATGTTAAGCAGATCGTTCTCCGAGAACTCAACGAGCTGACGGACCGAGTGAATGCTGGCGCGCTTAAGGCAGTTGTAGGAACGGACGGAAAGGTCCAGATCCTCGATCTGCTTGTCCAGCTCGGCGTTGTCGTTGGTGACCTCGGGAGCGAAGATCGAAGCCTCCTCCTCGACCTCGGGGGTCTCGGCAAGGTTCATAAAGGCAGCCATATGCTGGTTGATGATATTGGCAGCCTGGACCACGGCGTCGCGCGGAGCGATGGAGCCGTTGGTCTCGATCTCGAGGACAAGGCGGTCGTAGTCGGTGTGCTGACCGACACGGCAAGCCTCAACGAGCTTGGCGCAACGGGACACCGGCGAGTACAGCGAGTCGACGTGGATCACACCGATGGGATCGTTGTCGCGCTTGTTAGCCTCGCCAGAGACATAGCCGCGGCCATAGCCGATGCGCATGCTCATGGTGAGATGGCCACCCTCGGTAAGCGTAGCGATGTGCTGCTCGGGGTTGACCAGCTCAAACTCGGACGGAATAAAGAAGTCCGCACCGGTGACCTCGCAGGGGCCGTCAACAGAAATGGTGGCGGTCGCCTCGTCGGTCGTGCCGAGAGCCCTGAAGACAAGACCCTTGACATTCAGGACGATGTCGGTGACGTCCTCGACCATGTTAGGGATGGTCATGAACTCGTGCTGCGCACCATCGATCTGAATAGCCTCGACGGCGGCACCCTCGAGCGAGGACAGAAGAACGCGACGAAGGGAGTTACCCAGCGTATCGCCGTAACCACGCTCGAGCGGCTCGACGGAGACACGAGCAGACGTCTCGTTAATCTCTTCGACCTGAACCTGAGGCCTAATGAATTCTGACATGTATTACCTCCAGCCTCAGCAGCCCGGATGGACTACTTAGAGTAGAGCTCGACGATGAGCTGCTCGTTGATATCACCGCTGATCTGCTCACGCGTCGGCAGAGCGAGCACGTTACCAGACAGCTTCTCGATATCGACCTCGAGCCAGCCAGGGACCTCAAAGCGCTCGGAGGAAATCAGGGCCTCCTTGATGGGGAGGAGGTCACGGAACTTCTCGCCGACAGCGACGACGTCGCCGGCCTTGACGCGGTAGGACGGGATGTCCACGCGCTTGCCGTTCACGGTGAAGTGACCGTGACGGACGGACTGACGAGCCTCTTTACGGGTGCGGGCGAAGCCAAGACGGAAGACGACGTTGTCGAGGCGAGACTCAAGGATGATCATGAGGTTCTCACCGGTGACGCCGTTCATCTTGCGGGCCTTGTTGAAGTAGCCGTGGAACTGCTTCTCCAGAACGCCATAGATGAACTTGACCTTCTGCTTCTCGCGCAGCTGCATGCCGTACTCAGATTCCTTGCGACGGCGCTTGGGCTGACGGATAGATTCCTTCTTGCTGCTGTAACCGAGCTCAGCGGGATCGATCCCGAGCTGACGGCAGCGCTTAAGAACAGGAGTCCTGTCGATTGCCATATTGATACGATCCTTTCAGTTACACGCGGCGACGCTTCTTGGGGCGGCAGCCGTTGTGCGGAATGGGGGTCTTGTCCTGGATGCTCGAGACCTCGAGGCCAGCAGCCTGGAGGGAGCGGATGGCGGTCTCACGACCGGAGCCGGGGCCCTTGACGAAGACGGAAACCTTCTTCATACCGTGCTCCATGGCCTGCTTGGCAGCAGCCTCGGCAGCCATCTGGGCAGCGAACGGCGTGGACTTACGGGAGCCCTTGAAGCCCACCTGGCCAGCCGACTTCCAGGAAATGACGTTGCCCTGGGGATCGGTGATCGAAACGATCGTGTTGTTGAACGTAGAACGAATGTGAGCCTGGCCCACGGAAATGTTCTTACGGTCCGCGCGCTTCAGACGGGCAGCGCGAACGTTCTTCTTAGCAGTAGCCATCTATCTAGCGCTCCTTATTTCTTCTTCTTAGCACCGATCTGACGCTTCGGGCCCTTGCGGGTACGAGCGTTAGTGTGGGTGCGCTGGCCGCGGACCGGGAGGCCCTTGCGGTGACGAAGGCCGCGGTTGCAGCCGATGTCCATAAGGCGCTTGACGTTCTGGTTGCGCTCACGGCGGAGGTCGCCCTCAACCATGATCTGGTTCTTATCGATATAATCGCGGATGGCGTTAACCTCATCCTCGGTGAGGTCCTTAACGCGCGTATCCACGTTAACGTTGCACTCGACGCAGATCTTCGTCGCAGTGGTGCGGCCGATGCCGTAAATGTAGGTCAGACCGATCTCAACGCGCTTCTCACGCGGGAGGTCGACACCATTAATACGGGCCAACGTAGTCTCCTCTCTTAACCCTGACGCTGCTTATGACGGGGGTTCTCGCAAATGACGAGGACCTTGCCATGGCGCCTAATGATTTTGCACTTATCGCACATCTTCTTGACCGAAGGACGTACCTTCATCGTTCTTCCTTTCGGTAGCGCTCAAACTACTTCCCTACTATCTACTCGCCCAGCCGCAGGCGTTTAAAACTATGGCTGGTCTTCACACACAATCCGACCGTAGGTTGAGCTAAGCCTGCAGTCGGAAATGGAGTGCGTGTATGCGTGCCGCTATTTGTAGCGATAGGTGATGCGGCCGCGGGTCAGGTCGTACGGGGAAAGCTCCACGACAACCCTGTCACCGGGGAGAATACGGATGTAATTCATTCGGATCTTGCCAGAAATGTTGCACAGAACCGAATGACCGTTCTCGAGCTCAACCTTAAACATGGCATTGGGCAACGGTTCCTTTACCGTACCCTCGAGCTCAATTGCGTCTTCCTTCTTCACAAGCAATCATCTTTCTCTAGAAAACGACAGCGATTGAGTATTCTACAACACGTATGCACGCATCGTAATAACTTCGTAATGGCTCCACAACTAAGCGGAACTTGTTACATTTCTCCGCCTTGGAGCGAACACCAAGCACCTTGCGCGTCGGTGGTGAGGATCACCGGACCGTCATTGGTAATGGCGACGGTGTTCTCATAGTGCGCGGCGGGCAGGTGGTCGTTGGTCGTAACAATCCAACCGTCGGAGCCCGTGCTCACATGGTTGGAACCCATCGTAACCATCGGCTCGATGGCAATGACCATGCCGGCCTGGAGGCGAACGCCCCTCCCCTTCTTTCCATAGTTAGGAACGTTGGGGTCCTCATGCATCACGCGGCCAATGCCATGACCCACATAATCACGAAGCACGCCGTAACCGTGAGACTCGGCGAGGGACTGAACGGCATAACCGACGTCCCCGATATGGTTACCGGGAACAGTCTGCTCGATGGCAGCCTTAAGGCAATCGCGCGTGACCTCGCACAAAGCCTTGGCTTCGGGCGTGGGGGTGCCGACGAAAAACGTCCATGCGTTATCGCCGACCCAACCGTCGACAACGGCTCCCGTATCGATGGAGATGATATCGCCATCGCGCAGGATCATGTCGGGGTTGGGAATACCGTGGACCACGGCATCGTTGATCGATGCGCAAATGGTTCCCGGGAACCCGCCGTAACCCTTAAAGGCAGGGGTGCCGCCATGCATGCGGATAATCTGCTCCGCGAGCTGATCGAGCTCAAAAGTCGAAACGCCGGGGCGCACCATGGCTCCAACGTGGCGGAGCGCCATCTTAGATAGCGCTCCTGCCTTCTTCATCTGCTCGATTTGCGTTGCAGACTTAATCTTGATCATAGACCGAGAGCCTCTTTGACATCCCCGTACACGGTCTCGCGAGCCTGGTCACCGTTGACCGACTTGAGCAGACCCTGGCCACGATAGTAGTCGACGAGCGGGCTCGTGGACTTCTCGTAGACGTCGAGACGGTTCTTGATGGTCTCGGGCTTGTCGTCGTCGCGCTGATACATCTCGCCACCGCACTTGGGGCAGGTGGCATCGGCAGCAGTGCCGGTGTAACCGCAGGCGCGGCAGGTGCGACGCGAAGACAGACGATCGATAATGACCTCAGGGGCCACATCGACCAGAAGGGCGCAATCGATCTCGCGACCCATGGCGGAGAGCTCGGAATCGAGCGTCACAGCCTGGGCGGTGTTGCGCGGGAAGCCATCGAGAATGAAGCCCTGCTGGGCGTCATCGGCGGCAAGGCGCTCCTTGACAAGGTCGATCACGAGCTGGTCGGGAACGAGCTCGCCAGCGTCCATGTACTTCTTAGCCTGAATACCAAGCTCGGTGCCGCCCTTGACGGCAGCACGCAGCAGGTCGCCCGTGGAAATGTGGGCGACGCCAAACTCGGCGACGAGCTCCTGTGCGACGGTACCCTTACCGGCACCCGGAGCTCCGAGCAATACGAGGTTCATGAGCAATCCTCCTCTAGCCTATTTAAAGAATCCATCGTAATCATACATCTTGATCTGGCCTTCGAGCTTATCGACCGTGTCGAGCACGACGCCGACCATGATGAGGATGGACGTGCCACCAAATGCCTGAATCAGATGGTTACCCGTGAAGGAGAAGATGATCGAAGGCACGATGGCGATGAGCGCCAAAAAGACAGCGCTGGGAAGCGTAATCTTGTTGAGCGCGTTCTTGATGTAGGCCGCGGTAGCCCTACCCGGACGAACGCCCGGAATAAAGCCGCCCTGCTTCTTAAGGTTGTCGGCGGTGTCATCGGGGTTGAACACCATGGAGGTGTAGAAGTACGCGAAGAACACGATGAGGACAACATTAAGCACCCAGTTGAGCCAACCGGTCGAAAGCGCGGAGGCAACTGCCTGAATCCAGCCGATGCCGGGGAAGAACACGGCAATCTGAGCCGGGAAGTACAGCAACGCCGAAGCGAAGATGATCGGCACGACACCCGCGGTGTTGACCTTGATGGGCAGGTAGGTGGTCTGGCCACCCATCATGCGACGGCCAACGACGCGTTTGGCGTAGGAGACCGGGATGCGGCGCTGGCCGCGCTCAAGGAAAACAATCAGCGGGATAACCAGCAGGATGATGGCGCAGATGATCACCATGGTGATGATGCCACCGGCATTGCCCTCGGTGCTGGAGAAGATCGCCTGCGGCAGACCGGCCATGATGTTCGCAAAGATGATCAGCGACATGCCATTGCCGATACCGCGCTGGGTGATGAGCTCACCAATCCACATGATCAACATGGCGCCCGCGGTGAGCGTGCCGACGATCATGAGGTCGAAGATGATCTCGGGAGCGCCGGCGCCGTTAAAGCTGATGCCGAAGCTCTTAAAGAGGAAGAGGTAACCCACGGAGTTGAGGATTGCCAGAGCCAGGGTGAGGTAACGCGAATACTGCGTAATCTTGGTCTGACCGACCTCGCCCTCGCGGGCAAGCTCATGCAGGGAAGGCACAACGGCCTGGAGCATCTGGAGGATGATCGAGCTGGTGATGTAAGGCATGATGCCCAGCGAAAACACCGAAACATAGCTCAACGCGCCGCCAGAGAAAAGATTCAGGAGGGCCATAGCACCTGCGGCGACCGAATTGTTATCGGTCGAGAAAAGGCCCAGCATCCCCTGGAAGGGAATGCCGGGCACAGGAACGTGCGCACCAATGCGGTACACGACGAGCATAGCTATGGTAAAAAGAATCTTTTCGCGCAATTCTTTGATGCGGAAAGCATTCTTAAGACCATTTAGCACGGCAGCTCGACCTTTCCGCCGGCGGCCTCGATCTTGGCCTGCGCAGAAGCGCTGACCTTGTCGACCTTGACCGTGAACTTCTTGGTGAGCTCACCATTGCCGAGCACCTTGACGGGCTCGAACTCGCTCTTGGTGATGCGAGCGGCCTTAAGAGCGGCACCGTCGATCACAGCGCCATCCTCGAACTTACGCTCGAGACGCTCAACGTTAACAGCGGTGTACTCGATACGACGGGGGTTGCGGAAGCCCGGAAGCTTGGGCAGGCGCATAGCCAGCGGAGTCTGGCCACCCTCGAAGCCGGCACCCTTGGTGCCGCCAGAGCGGGAACCCTGGCCCTTCTGACCGCGGCCAGAAGTGGTGCCGTGACCCGAAGAATTGCCACGGCCGACGCGCTTGCGGTTCTTGGTGGAACCGGGCGCGGGAGTAAGATCGTGAAGCTGCATTTGCTACTCCTCTACAATCTCGACAAGGTGCTTGACCTTGAAGATCATGCCGCGGACGGACTCGTTGTCAGCAATCTCGCGAACCTCGCGGATCCTGTGGAGACCGAGGGCACGGACAGTACGGACCTGGTCCTGCTTGCAACCGTTGGTGCTGCGGACCTGCTTGATCTTGATGGTGTCAGCCATGCTTAGTTCTCCTTACCGACGAACATCTCGGAGACCGTCAGGCCACGGCGAGCCGCGACGTCCTCAGGGCTGGAGAGCTCCTTGAGGCCCTCGACGGCAGCCTTGATGATGTTGAGGCCGTTGTCGGTACCGAGGGACTTGGACAGGACGTTCTTGATGCCAGCAAGCTCAAAGAGGGGACGCACAGCGCCGCCGGCGATAACGCCGGTACCCTCGACAGCGGGCTTGATGATGATGCGGCCGGCACCAAAGTGGCCGAGAACCTCGTGCGGGATGGTGCCCTGCTCGGTCACCGGCACGTGGAACATGTTCTTCTTGGCATCGAGAGACGCCTTGGAGATGGCCAGGGGCACCTCAGCGGACTTGCCCATGCCAACGCCGACGTTACCCTTGCCGTCGCCAACGACGACGAGAGCGACGAGGCTCATGCGACGACCACCCTTGACGGTCTTCGACACGCGGTTGATGTAAACGACGCGCTCCTCGAACTCGGAGGCCTCGCGCTGCTGCTTCTGATTACGAGCCATGTGCTACATACCTCCTAGAACTCGAGACCGGCGGCACGAGCACCGTCGGCGAGGGCCTTGACGCGGCCATGGTAGATACGGCCACCGCGATCGAAGGCGACCTTGGTGATGCCGGCCTCGATGGCGCGCTTGCCAACGAGCTGACCGACCTTCTCCGCAGCCTCCTTGTTCGAGGTGTGGGTGCCCTTGAACTCGGCCTCGAGGGTCGAGGCAGAGACGAGCGTCAGGCTGGAGCCCTTGCTGTCGTCGATGATCTGGGCATAGATGTTGGCGTTAGTACGGGTCACGCGAAGACGCGGACGCTCGGAGGTACCCGAGACCTTGCCGCGAACACGACGCTGACGACGCTTGAGGCCTTCCAGCTTCGCCTTATGCTTGTTCATACGTAAACTCCTAAAAAGGTTGATCTTGCCAGCACCTGACGGGGTGCTGGTCTTATGCGAGTGAGTCGGTTACGACTACTTGGCGGCCTTACCCAGCTTGCGGCGGATGTGCTCGCCAACGTAGTGGATACCCTTGCCCTTGTAAGGCTCGGGAGGACGATGGCCGCGGATCTCAGCGGCGATCTGACCGACCTGCTGCTTGTTGATACCCTTGACGTTCACGTGGGTGTTGTCGGGAACCTCGAAGGTGATGCCCTCGGGAGCCTCGACGATCACGGGGTGCGAGAAGCCCAGGGAGAACTCGAGGTTCTTGCCCTTCTGCTGCACGCGGTAACCGACGCCGGCGAGCTCGAGCTTCTTCTCGAAGCCCTCGGAAACGCCAACAACCATGTTGTGGATGAGGGCGCGGGTGAGGCCGTGGCGGGCACGGGTCTCACGCTCGTCGTCGGGACGGGAAACGGTGAGGACGTTGTCCTCGACGTTGATAGCGAGCTTCTCAAAGACATCGAGCTCGAGCTGGCCCTTGGGGCCCTTGACGACAACGTTGTTGCCGTTGACTGCCACTTCGACTCCGGCGGGAATCTGGACAGGCTTATTACCGATACGAGACACGGTGATCTCCTTTCCTTCTACCTACCGAGCGAATTACCAGACGTAAGCGATGATCTCGCCGCCGACGTTGTGCTTGCGAGCATCGCGGTCGGTCATGACGCCATGGCTGGTGGAAATGATGGCGGTACCAAGGCCACCGCGGACGCGGGGCATGTCGGCAACGCCGGTGTACTTACGCAGGCCCGGCTTGGAAATGCGGCGGATGCCGTTGATGACCTTAGCCTTCTTGGGACCATACTTAAGCGTGATGTGCAGAGTCTTCTGGGGAACGGTGTCCTCGACATCGTAGCCCTCGATGTAGCCCTCCTCGTGCAGAACACGAGCGATCTCGACGAGCTTCTTGCTGCTCGGCATGGAGACCGTGGCCTTGTTCACAGAGTTAGCGTTACGGATGCGCGTAAGCATATCTGCGATCGGGTCTGTAAGGTTCATACAGATTCTCCTTCGTTCTTGATGAACACGTGCTCTTGGTTCTTCGCCGCCCTTAACGGCAAAGCCTTTTTAGCGCGTTTTCCCTGTTCCAAACTGATGCTTGAAACGCTGGTAGTGACTTACCAGCTGGCCTTCTTAACGCCGGGAAGCTCGCCCTTGAGTGCAAGCTCGCGGAAGCAGACACGGCACAGGCCGAACTTGCGGTACACAGAGTGCGGACGGCCGCAGCGCTGGCAGCGCGTGTACTCACGAGTAGAGAACTTCTGCTTGCGATTGCACTTGACGATCATCGATGTCTTAGCCACTTATATCCTCCTCACATAGAGTATTGTTCGCCCCAAGCGCCGCCCCCTTCTGGGAACGGCGCTCATAGGGCAGGTGAACCTATTTCTTGAACGGGAAACCGAAGGCGTCCAGAAGGGCCTTGGCCTCCTCATCGGTGTTGGCGGTGGTCACGAAAGTGATGTCCATACCACGCTGGTGATCGACGGAGTCGAAGTCGATCTCGGGGAAGATGAGCTGCTCGGTGACGCCCATGGAGAAGTTACCACGGCCGTCGAAGCTCTTGGCGGAGATGCCGCGGAAGTCGCGGATACGGGGGATCGCGACGGAGGTCAGACGATCGAAGAACTCCCACATACGGTCGCCACGCAGGGTAACCTTGCAGCCGATCGGCATACCAGCGCGCAGGCGGAAGGTAGCGATGGACTTGCGGGCACGGGTGATCATCGGCTGCTGGCCGGTGATGGCGCGCAGGTCGCGCACGGCACCGTCGATGGCCTTGGAATCGGTAGCGGCCTCGCCGACACCCATGTTTACGACGATCTTCTCAAACTTGGGGATCATCATGACGTTCTCGTACTGGAACTTGTCCTGAAGCTGCTGCTTAACCTCGTTGTTGTACTTGGTCTTCAGACGCGGCACATACTTCTCTTCTGCCATTGTTCACTCCTTCTTGGGGTTTTAAGCACGGGGCGTGGCCACGATGGGTTGTCCTCGTGCCTCCTGACTGCATCCGCGCCGCTCATGGCATTTCGCGGTTTGGACTCGACGCAGCAGGAGCCGACAAAACAATCGGTACTATACGCGCATCGGGACCGTATTTCCAGAAAAACCTCGTCTGCCTGCACAACTCCACAACTCCCCCGCACAAATTGATCCCTAGGGCACGGAGGAAAACAGCAGTTGCGGTGAGATAGGGACTGTTTGATGGCTTAAAAGGCTTAAACAGTCCCTATTCCACCGCAACTCATATATGGGGCGTTATTTTTGGCGCGGGAGGACCAGGTTGAGGATCACAGCAACGAGCGCGGCGACAGCAATGGAGGATCCGCCAAAGACGGTGCCAACCCATGCGGGGAATCCAGCGCCGGCAAGCGCGCCGGCCGTGCGCTCAATGCCCGTGCCAAAGGCGATAGAGAGACCCATGAGCGTGGTATCGCGCTGAGACAGGCCGTGGCGGGCAAACATGACCACACCGTTCATACCGATGGTCGCGAACACGCCGATCGTGGCGCCGCCGATTACCGGCTGCGGAATGGACGTGAGTACCGCCGCACACTTGGGCAGCAGGCCCGCGATGAGCAAGATGACGGCGGCAAGCGTAAAGACCATGCGGTTGACGACCTTGTTCTCGGCGATAATGCCCACATTCTGGCCAAAGGTTGCCGTGGGGACGCCGCCCAAAAAGCCTGACAGCATACCGACCAGGCCGTTGGCGATCAGGCCACCCGAGATCTGGCTATCGGTCGCAGGGATATCGAGCGCAGCGGACGACACGGCGGCAAACTCGCCCATGACCTGCACGGCGTTGACAATGGCGACAACGCCCACGACGGCGCACGCGGCCGGGTCGAACACCAGGCGATGGGCGCCCAGAGCCGGCGGGGCGAACCAGCTGGCAGTCGCGATGGCCGAGAAATCGACCATGCCCAACACCGCAGCCAAAACAAAGCCCGCGCAGATACCGGCCAGGATGCTGCCCAGTCTAAGCGCGCCCTTGCCGTAGTTGCCGGCCATAAAGGTAACGACAAACGTCACGAGCGCGACGGCCCAGTTGGTGACACTGCCAAAATCGGCCGCGCCCTCCCCGCCCGCCATGGAGGCAACCGCCACTGGGCATAGTGACAGGCCAATGACAAAGATGACGGTGCCGAGCACCGGGGCCGGGAACAGAAAGCTCACGCGCCTAAACAGCAGGCCGAAGAGCACGACGAGCGCGCCACCGATTGCCTGGGCGCCCAGCACGGCCTCAAAGCCGAGCTCGAGACCGACCGCCTTGAGCGCCGGCACGAAGGTGAAGCTCGCGCCCATCACGATGGGCAGGCCCGAACCGACGACACCTTTTATGGGGAACTGTTGAAGGAAAATGTCGAGCGCCGAGAGGACAAGCGACGCCTGGATGACAGCGGCTTCCTCTTGAGGGGTAAAGCCACAGACCGACGCGATAATGATGGCGGGCGTGACGATACCCGCGAATGCCGCCAGCACATGCTGCAGTGCATGGGGTAATACCTGCACAAACGAAACTTTTCCCGTACGCTCGAACAGGGCATCCCCTGCTGCCGACTCTGCCATTTGCGCCTCCCATACCCTAAGCAGCGGTCCCATGCCGCTCAACGGTCGGACATTATAGGGCATATGACACAGGTAGCATTTTGACCCGCTATCCTGCATCCCCCGGGGACAAACAGCAGTTGCGGTGAAATACGGACTGTTTGATGGCTTAACAGGCATAAACAGTCCCTATTCCACCGCAACTCATATATGGGGATGAGACTATCGCTTGCGGGGGACGAGTTTGGTGCGGCGCAGGTGGATCATCTCGGCGGCGATGGAGATGGCAATCTCCTCGGGATCCTCGGCCTCGATGGCAACGCCGATCGGCAGGTGCAGCCCGTCGATCTGGTCCTGCGTAAAGCCCTCCTGCTCCAAACGGGCGCGCACAAAGGCCGTCTTGCGGCGCGAGCCCAAGCAGCCCAGATAGGCGGGTTTAGCGCGCATGGCCTGAATCACCACGTCGATATCGGACTTGTGGCCTGCCGTGGCCACGACCACCAAGTCGCGCGGGCCGATGGGGCACTGCTTGCTCAGGTTCTTGTAATCGACCAGGCGACGATCGTAGACACCGGGCACCCATTCGGGCGTCAGCGTGCCGGGGCGGTCATCGCACGCCACAACGGCAAAGCCCGCCGCCGTGAGTACGCGCGCCGTCGCAGCGCCCACGTGTCCGCAGCCAAAGATGTAGGTCAGGCCCTCGGGGCAGAGCGTCTCGATGTGCGCCGGGGGAATCTCGGAGGCGGCGTTGGTGTAGGTGACCTTACTCCCCTCCTCCACCAGCGAAAGCTCGGGGCAGCCCGCAATGGTATGGCGCGATGCCCCGCCATGGTACTCGGCCACATCGCCCTCGAGCGCGTTTGCGATAAACGGTTCAAAGTCGATGACGAAGTCGCCGATGCGTCGATACGCCAAGACGTCGGCAACCGACTGGAACAACGGCACCTGCGATACATCCAGGTGCAGATAGCACAGGCAGATGGCTCCGCCGCAGATCATGCCGGTATCGGAGTTCTCGCCGCCCATGGTGTAGCGGACCAGACGCGATTGCCCTGCGGCCAGCAGCTCGCGCGCCTCGTTCAGCGCAAAGAGCTCGATCTTGCCGCCGCCGATGGTACCTGCTTGGCTGCCATCGGCAAAGACGGCCATCCAGGCGCCCACGCCGCGCGGCGATGACCCTGCCGTGCCGGCAACTACCACCAGCTCGCACGTCTTACCAGCCTTCAGAGCGCCAAGCGCAGCATTCACCACATCGAGCTTTTCCATTGCAATTTCCTATCCCTGGAATACACCGGTGAGCATGGCGAGCGCCTCGAGCACGCCGCCGCCGACCGACGTCGCCTTGTCCGAAATATAGTTGATGTAGCTGGCATCGCCGCGCGGGTCGACGTCGGCACATTTAAAGCCCTCGGTCACCCGCACGCCGTTCGCCAAAAGCCCGCGCAGACAGCCATCGATCTGCGTGCACATGGGTGTGTCTCCCGCGTAGCCAATCACGTCTCCGGCGCTCACGATGTCGCCGATTGCGCGGTCGGACCGAAACACGCCGGCGGCGGGGCTGTGGATAACTCGTTCCTTGCCATAGCCGGCGATGACGCCCGGCACGCCCGTGTTGGGCTGGGGCGAACCTTGGGTAATGACGCGGCCCAAAAAATGCCCGCGCATGGTTTCGACCGCTGCGTCGCAGTCAACCGGCGCGGTGAAGCCCGGTCCCACGGCAATAACGACAGGCGCCATATCGCGCGTGGTGCCCAAGTTGCGCTTGGCCAGAATCGCGTCCACCACGGCCGCGGGCTTCAGTTCGTCGAGCATCTTGGCCTGGGGGTCTACCACGACGGCGACGTCTCCGGCCTCGGTAATTGCAAGCACCTCTGTCGGCGTCTGCGCCAAGCGGGCGCAAATACCCTCGACCTGGACCTCGCCCAAGCGAATGGCCTCGCAAAAACTGATTGTACGACGGATGCACGTGGGAACCGCGATATCGGCCATAACGACCGACACGCCGGCGCGCACCAAACGGGCAGCGACACCCGTGGCGATATCGCCGGCGCCGCGAACATAAACGAGCATTCCCGGGGCACCTCCCTGTGCTACGGTTTGAGCAGAGCAAAAGCGGTTCGACCGCTACTCTGATGATTATTTATTATCACAGTATTATACGGCGGTGAACAAATGGAAACGGTTAGCGGCAATCTTGCCTCGGCGCTCAGGATCGAGCCGGGCATTACCGCAATTATCGGCAGTGGCGGTAAGTCGACCTTGCTAAAGACGCTGGGTCTCGAGCTCATGCGCGCTGGCGGCCGCGTGCTCCTCTGCACCACCACGCACATGTTTCCCGTCGCCGGCGTGCCGTGGGACGGGTCAAACCGTCGCCTGGATGCCGCGCCTTGGAAGCCGGGTGCCGCGCATGCCCCCGGCTGCACCTGCGAGGCCTGCGCGGGCCTTGTGCGCGGAAGCATCTGCCAGGCAGGCGTCTTGGACCCGGAGACAGGCAAGCTCTCCGCCCCCGCTGAGCCGCTCGACCAGCTGGCGCAGCGCTTTGACTATGTGTTGGCCGAGGCAGATGGCAGCAAGCGACTCCCGCTCAAGGCGCATGCCGCCTGGGAGCCGGTAATTCCCGCCGCCACGGCAAACGTTGTCTGGGTCGTCGGCGCCTCAGGGCTGGGCAAGCCCGTCGCCAAGGTTGTCCACCGCCCCGAGCTCTTCTGCGAGCGCTGCGGCTACGAGCCCACCGACGCTGCCACCCCAGAGCGCGTCGCCATGGTGCTCAATGCCGAGCTGCAGATGTTGAACCTCGACAATGCCCGCATCATGCTCAACCAAGTCGACACGCTCAGCGACCCGGCCATGGCAGATCGCTTTGAGGCAGCCCTCGACCGCCCCCTCATCGCCAGCAGCCTCCAGCGGTAGCCCTCCTGTTAGCGGGGGACGTAGCGGCCGGGTTGGGCTCCGGTGGGCTCGCCGTCGCGCGCAGCCAGCACGCCGTTCACAAACACGGCCTTGGCGCGACCATGTGCCTCAAAGCCCTCGAGCGGCGTGTAGTCCACAGCCTGATGCTGCGTCGCCGCGCTAATGGTCCAGCGCGCCTGGGGATCCCATACGCACACGTCGGCATCGGAGCCCTCGGCCAGACAGCCCTTGCGCGGATACATGCCAAAGACGCGCGCCGGGTTCTCGCTCATCAAGCGGCACAGATCCTCGGGGCCCAGCTGTCCCTCAAAGCTCGTAGCGATCGCGACGGGGCGATGCTCCACACCGGGCCCGCCGTTGGGAATCGCGCGAAAGTCATCGCGCCCGCGGTCCTTTTGCCCATGCAGATTAAAGCTGCAGTGGTCGGTGGCGATGGTATCGATCTCGCCGGCCACAAGCGCCTCGCGCAGGGCCGCACGGTCGCCGGCATGGCGCAGCGGCGGGCTCATCACATACTTGGCGCCCGCAAAGCCGTCCTCGCCCTGCTCCAAGTAGCGCGTATCGTCGAGCATCAGATACTGAGGGCAGGTCTCGACATAGATATTCTTCTGCCCGCGCGCCTTAGCGGCACGGATGGCCTCGAGCCCCAGCTTGGTCGAAAGGTGCACCACGTTGACCGGAGCATCCCCGGCCAAGTGCGCCAGATACAGCAGACGGCTCACTGCCTCGGCCTCGCACACATCCGGACGGCTGAGCGCATGGCCCTCGGGCCCGTGGATACCCTGCTCAAACACGCGCTTCTGCAGCTCATTCACCAGCGTACCGTTCTCGCAATGCACGCACAGTATCCCGCCAATACGCTTGAGCTCCTCCAGCACCTCGAGCGTCTCGGCATCGTCCAGGCGCAGATGATCGTAGGCAAAGTAGGTCTTGAACGACGATACGCCCGCCTCGCGCATGGCCGAGAGGTCGGCGCGGTTGCGCTCGTTCCACTCGGCGAGTGCCATATGAAAGGCGTAGTTGGCCGTGCAGGTTCCGTCGGCGCGGCGATGCCACTCGGCCAAGGCATCGGGCATGGTCACGCCGCGATCGGCCGTCGCGTAGTCCACGATGGTCGTCGTACCGCCGCAGGCAGCCGCACGCGTACCGGTCTCAAAGCTATCGGCCGTCCAATCCATGCCGGTCCAGCACTGCATGTGCGTGTGGCCGTCGATAAAGCCCGGGAACACCCAGCAGCCCGCAGCATCCTCGACGGTATCGCCCTCGGCCGGCTCAATCGCCGCGGCAATCCGCACGATCTTATCGCCATCCATGGCAAGATCGGCGCGGCGAAGCCCCTGGGGCGTCACGAGCGCGCCGTTTTTGATGATGATCATAATTGCTCCTTATTGATTGATGCAGTTGGCCACGCGATCAAAATACGAGCAGGCGGCGATATGCTCCGTTATGCGTCGCTGTCCCTTGACGGTATCGACGTCCCACAGCTCGTAGGCACGCGCCTCGACCAGCACCACGTCGGTACGGTCCTTGAGGATCGAACCGCCGCCGTCCTTACCCTCAAGACACATAAGTGCATCGAACAGTTCCGCCGGAAAGAGCACCGGGCTCGAAGGCTCACCGTTGCACGCAAGACGCACCGGATACTTGCGGCCACGCTCATCAAACGCGCGAACCATGGCCTCAAAAGAATCCGAACTCACGAGCGGCTGGTCGCCCGGCAAAAAGAGGCAACCCTTCCAGCCGCGGCTCGCCCCCCACGAAAGGCCCGCACGGACGCTTTCGCTCCTGAGCTTGCCATCGTGCAGCACGCACGGGCAATGCTTGTCCTCGCAAATCTGGGCGACCTCGGGCCAACGCGTCGAAACCACGACGTCAAAGCCCCGGGGAACCGAATCGATAGTCCGGGCAATCAGCGGCTTGCCATAGATATCGGCAAGCATCTTGTTAGAGCCAAGCCGCTTGCCCTCGCCCGAAGCCATAATGACGCAACCGAGTTTCATGGCGATACCTCCCCTGAAACCATCGTACCCATAACTCGCGTCGCGGGGCATCTACATCGAAAGCGCTTATCCCGCACGCCCACGATGCAAAAAGGGGCACCCCGCCGGTTGGCAGAGCGCCCCCTTTACATGGCTTACCTCAACCCAGCTTTAGGCCTGGAACCAACGGGCGGTGTTGCGCTCGTCGAGGGCCTTGAGGGTAGCGGCGGGATCGGCAACCTTCTGCAGGAACATCATGGCTGCGATGGCGTACGGCTTGTAGCTGGCCTCCTTGTACATGCCCACGCGGTGCATGTCGAAGACGTCGGCGTTGACCTCGCCGTGCTCGCAGGAGACACCGGAGATGTCGGCGGGCAGCGGATGCATAAAGATGGTGTCCTGGCCGTTGGCAGTCTTCTCCATGAGCTCGGTCGTGGAGCACCAGTCCTGATGCGTAGCGTTCTGGGCGAGCAGCTCCTTCTCGAGCGCGGCGATGCCGGCATCGTCGCCCTCGGCGTACAGGTTGGTGCGCTTCTCCATGGCGGCAAACGGAGCCCAGCTCTTGGGGATCACGATGTCGGCGCCCTCGAAGGCCTCGGCCATGGTGTTGACCTGCTTAAAGGTGGTGCCGGACTCGGCGGCATAGCCCTTGGCGCGCTCGACGACCTCGGGCATGAGGTCGTAGCCCTCGGGGTGAGCCAGGGTGACGTCCATGCCAAAGCGGGGCAGCAGGCTGATCAGCGACTGCGGGCAGGACAGCGGCTTGCCGTAAGAGGGCGAATAGGCCCAGGTGACAGCAACCTTCTTGCCCTTGAGGTTCTCAAGACCACCAAACTCGTTGATGAGGTAGAGCATGTCGGCAGAGGACTGCGTGGGGTGATCGGAGTCGGACTGTAGGGAGATGAGCGTGGGACGGTGATCCAGAACGCCATCCTCGTAGGCCTGCTGCACGGACTCGGAGACCTCGGCCATGTAGGCGTCGCCCTTGCCGATGTACATGTCGTCGCGGATGCCGATGACGTCGGCCATGAAGGAGATCATGGTAGCGGTCTCGCGGACGGTCTCGCCGTGGGCGATCTGGGACTTCTTCTCGTCCAGATCCTGCAGCTCAAGGCCGAGCAGGTTGGCGGCCTTAGAGAAGGAGAAGCGCGTACGGGTGGAGTTGTCGCGGAACAGCGAGACAGCCAGACCCGAATCGAAGATCTTGGACGAAACGTTGTTCTCGCGCAGCTCGCGCAGGGCGTCGGCGACGATGTAGAGCGCCTTGAGCTCATCGGTGGTCTTATCCCAGGTGTGCAGGAAGTCGCTGCCGTACATGCCCTTAAAATCGAGGCCGTTCAGCTGCTCGACGAGCTCGGTAAACTTGGCGTCCATGTAAATATCCTTTCCAAAGATGAAACGATTGCAATGAGTAGATGTGCTCCGGCATGCGCGTGTGGCTAGAACATGCAGAGCACTATGACGAGGACCCGCTACCGTCGAGGAAGCATGGGAGATAACGACCGCGGGCCCCAAGTCAACAGGGGGTGCCGGGGACACGAGCTGTCCCCGGCTCAACAAGATCGAGGAATGGGACTAATCGATCTTGTTGTTGGTCAGACCGGCGCGGAACACGGTGGCGTCGCCATCGGCCTGGCTCGGATCGTAGAGGTTCAGGGCAGCCACATACATGGCGGCAGCGGTGACCAGGTCGTCCTTGTAGGTGACCTCGTTGGGGGCGTGAGCCTGAGACTCGGCACCCGGGCCGAAGCCGACGCAGGGGATGCCATAGCGGCCCTGGATGGAAACGCAGTTCGTGGAGAAGGTCCACTTGTCGCACAGCGGACGACCGGTGCGCTTGTCCATGCTGGGCTCGCAGCCGATGCGCTCGTCACCGAACATGGCCTTGTGGGCGTCGACGAGGGCCCTGACGTGCGGAGCGGTCTCCTTGTTGATCCACGTGGGGAAGTAAGCCTCGGTCTCGTAAACCTCGCCGGTCCAGGACGGACGGTCGTACATGTACATGGAGACCTTCACGTCGTCGCCGTACTTCTTGGCGGCCGGCAGGTTACGGATCTCGTCCAGGCAGGACTCCCAGGTCTCACCGGCGGTCATGCGACGGTCGATGGAGATGGCGCAGGAGTCAGCGACGGCGCAGCGGCTGGGGCTGGTGTAGAAGATCTGGCTGACGGTGCAGGTGCCGCGGCCCAGGAAGCGGGCATCCTCAAAGTGCTCGGGGTTGTACTTGGGGTCGAGCATCTTGACGAGGCCCTTGATGTCGGTCGACTCGTCGCAGCCGTTGTTGTTGAGGGCGCGGACGTCGGCGATGATGTCGGCCATCTTGTAGATGGCGTTGTCGCCGCGGTCGGGAGCGGAACCGTGGCAGGAGGTGCCGTGAACGTCGACGCGGATCTCCATGCGGCCGCGGTGACCGCGATAGATGCCGCCGTCGGTGGGCTCAGTGGAAATGACAAACTCGGGCTTAATGCCGTCCTTGTTGTAGATGTACTGCCAGCACATGCCGTCGCAGTCCTCTTCCTGGACGGTGCCGACGACCATGATCTTGTAGCCCTCGGGGATGAGGCCCATGTCCTTCATCATCTTGGCAGCGTAGGTAGCAGAAGCCATGCCGCCCTCCTGGTCGGAGCCGCCGCGGCCGTAGATGATCTCGTCGGTCTCGTAGCCCTCATAGGGATCGGCATCCCAGTTCTCGATGTTGCCGATGCCGACGGTGTCGATGTGAGAGTCGATGGCGATGATCTTGTCGCCCTCGCCCATAAAGCCCATAACGTTGCCCAGGCCGTCGACCTTGACCTCGTCATAGCCAAGGCTCTCCATCTCGGCCTTGATGCAGGCGACAACCTCACCCTCCTCGCAGGACTCAGAGGGGTGAGAGATCATAGCGCGCAGGAAGCGAGTCATATCAGCACGATGGGACTCCGCAGCAGCCTTAATGGCATCAAAATCGAGTTCTTTAGTCATAACAGTCAACCTTTCTACAAGGGTTTACCTACAGGTAGATATTTCAGATAGATCACTTGTGCCAAGCAGCGTGAGGTCGAGCACCCCACAAGCAAGTAGCCATAGGAGGCGGACGGAGGACTTTGCTCCGTCGCGAGTTCCGCACGAGCCGGAGAGCACTTAATGTGCTCTCCGTGCGAGCAGGACTGTCCGAACAGGGAGTAAAGTCCTCCGGCTGCCTCCGGACAGGTCAGTCTGCTAGCAGGTCGGATACTCGCCCTCCCAGACGATGCGACGGTACTGATCCGGATCGGTGTCGCCCTCGGTGGAGAAACAGAGCACGGAGCTCGTCTTGTCCAGGCCGATGAGCTCCTTGAGCTCGGCGTACTCGGGGTCGAGCATGAGGGTCTCGACTAGGCCGGTGGTCACTGCGCCGGACTCGCCGGAGATGACGCGCGGGTCGCCCTTCTCGGGAGCGCCCAGGGTGCGCATGCCGCGAGCGGTGACCCAGTCGGGGCAGGACACGAAGGCGGTGGTGTGGTTGCGCAGGATATCCCAGCCCAAGATGTTGGGCTCGCCGCAGCACAGGCCGGCCATGATGGAGGGCATGTCGCCGTCCACGATGCGCGGGTCGCCGTCGCCGGCGGCAGCGCCCTTGTACAGGCAGGCGGCAGGCGCGCACTCGACCACGACGAAGGTGGGCGGGTTATCGGGATACAGGTTGGTGAAGTAGCCCACCACGGCGCCGGCGAGCGAACCCACGCCAGCCTGGACAAACACGTGCGTCGGGCGGTTGATGGCCATCTCGCGCAGCTGCTCGGCAGCCTCGGAAGCCATGGTGCCGTAGCCCTCCATGATCCAGGACGGGATCTTCTCGTAGCCCTCCCAGGCGGTGTCCTGAACGATGACGCCGCGCTCGCAGGCATCGGCCTCGGCGGCGGCCATGCGCACGCACTCGTCGTAGTTGACCTCTTCGATGGTCACCGTGGCGCCCTCGGCGGCGATGTTATCGAAGCGTGGCTTGGTGGAACCCTTGGGCATGTGCACGACGGCCTTCTGGCCCAGCTTGTTGGCAGCCCATGCCACGCCGCGGCCATGGTTGCCGTCGGTGGCGGTAAAGAAGGTAGCCTGGCCAAAGTCCTTGGCAAGCTGATCGGAGGTCAGGTAATCGAAGGTGCACTCGGCAACGTCCTTGCCGGTCTCATCGGCAATGTAGTTGGCCATGGCAAACGAACCGCCCAGGACCTTAAAGGCGTTGAGGCCAAAGCGATAGCTCTCGTCCTTAACGCACAGGTTGGACAGGCCCAGGCGCGCGGCCTGGCCATCCAGGCGGGCAAGCGGAGTGACGGTGTACTGGGGGAACGACTGGTGGAAGGCGCGGGCCTTCTTCACGTGGTCGAGGCTCATGATTCCCAAGTGCTTGTCATCGCTCTTGGGCATCGTGTTGCCCGCCCACTGGATCTTATCGGCCATACGGTGAACTCCTTAAGTTCTCTCTTGCCGGCCCCCGCATACGCGTTTCAGCCCGATCCCATTCACACGGCTGAACTTTTATGTGGATGCCAAACAAAAAGTTTGTTAGCACTGTTCTATCACACTTTTTGATTGGAAAACCTAACAAATTGTTTGTTGCCGTAATCGGTACCTTTTCGCCGCCGAACGGTCACATAACACAGCGACACTTTCGTTATTTGCGAACAAGTGGGGTTTATGGCACAGTGAGCCCAAACTAATTTTTAGGAAGGCACCCATGACCCCCGCACAGATTGAGTTTTACAAGCGCCTTGCACACGGTCTGGCGCTCCAATTTGGCCCCAACTGCGAAGTCGTCGTCCACGACCTGGAGACCGAGGACGTGGACCGCTCCATCGTAGTGATCGAAAACGGCCACGTCAGCGGGCGCAAACTGGGTGACGGCCCCAGCCATATTGTGCTTGAATCCATGCACGAGGGCACCGCCGACGTGCACGACCGCGAGCCGTACCTCACCAAAACCGCCGATGGCAAGCTGCTCAAGTCCTCGACCATCTTTATCCGCAACGATGAGGGCAAGCCCGTCGGCATTTTGGGCATCAACTTTGACATTACGCTTATGAAGGCTTTTGAGCGTTCGCTCGACGCCTTTACCGGCACCGGCGGCACGGGCTACACCGAGCCCGAGCCCATTACCAAGAACATCGGCGACCTGCTCGAGGACCTGCTGCACGAGTGCGAACAGTTTGTGGGCAAGCCCGCGGCACTCATGACCAAAGACGAGCGCATTCGTGCCATTGGCTACCTCGACCGTCGCGGCGCCTTCCTCATTTCCAAGTCGAGCGAACGCGCCTGCGAGTTCTTTGGCATCTCCAAGTACAGCTTCTATAGCTACCTCAATGAGGCCAAGGCGGCGGCCGGCGACAAGTAGGCACTCGCCTAGATTGCCCCTCCCCTTTTGGGCGCGAGTTCTGGAAAGCTCGAATCCAAGACCGAGCCGCTTGGGAAGTTCCATATAATCGATGTCATTAGTATTTCGAAAGGGTGGAACAGAATGGCGTTGAGCAAGGCATCATGCACCGGTCGCGGATTGATTCCGGCAATTGGTGGACATGTGCACCGCATGTTCGATGAGGGTGAAGACGACCTGTTTTCACTGAGCCTTGACGACGTGATGGATGATCGCCCGTGGACCGCCGACGAACTCATGGGCGGCGGGGCTCGCCCGTCAAGCCCCAATCCCGCACTTGCGCCTAAGCCCGCATCTGCGCCGGCTCCTGCGCAGTCGCCTGTTTCGACGCCCGCGTCTGCGCCCACACCCACTTCGGCGCCCACGCCCACTCCCCGCCCCGCAAGCGACCCGTCCGAGACGGCGGCGTTTCTCGCTGCAGCGGCACAGCGCCCCACGGCAGACAGCACAATTCGCTACGCTGCCCCGCAGCAGCCGGCATACACGGCTCCCGAGCCCGAGCTCGAGCCGCCTGTCATGGATCTGGATGATCTTTCCAACCGCCAGTTTGCCTTTGATTCCTGGGCGGCGGCAGATTTGGACGAGACCTCGGGCGGCATGCCGGCGCTCAACATTCCGGTAAACCCCCTGTTTGCGGCTGCCGAGGAACGCGACTCCGCATACGACAACACCGCAGCATACGCCAACCGCCCGAGCGAACAGCCTCGCGCCAGCCGCATCGAAACCGAGGATTACGGCCAAGCGTCGCGCGGCTATTCTCGTGACCCGTTTGCTGCCACGCCCGCCCCCGATTACAACCAAGCGAGCGTAAAGGCAGCCTCGGCATCGTCGTATACCCACGGCACCGACGATAAGCGCGCCGCCGATTACCACACCGAAGAAGAACCGCCGCGCTTTTCGGAGTTTTCGCATGCGGCAAAGGTTGTCTTTATCGCCATCATCATCGCTCTGCTCGGCGTGATTGCGTTTGAGGGATTCCAGCTGTTCCGCGGCCCCACTGCGTCTGAATCGGAAACGCAGAAAGCAGAGGACGACAACCAGTACCTGGACATCAACACCCTCAAGGGCGACCCCAACGACGGAGACGACGAGTAGCAAGGGTTGGGAGCGGCTGAAGCGTCCGTATGTAGCACCAGCTTCTACGTGCTGTTTTGTCATCCGGTTACACTTTTCCGGATGTTTAGACCGTCGGATTCGACACTTTTCCGTACTTTTGAGGTGGCGATTTCGACACTTTTCCGTACTTTCATACGGCTGATTTCGACACTTTTCCGGATAATTGCCGTGTAATCAAGCGCCGTCTGCACATCATTTCGCAGGCGGCGCTTGATTTCTGTCCGCGCGTGCTGATAGACTCCATCGTGCCCGCAAGGAGCGGGCGCGTTTTATCCAGAGTCGGGGTAGAGAGTTGGCTCCACGATCCCGACGCCAACCGGCCAAGAGGCACGGTGGCCCTGCCAACATCGATGAAAGGAGTCCGTATGGACAATTTCTCCGTGCGCAGCGAGCGCAACTTCCACAATCTGGTCGTCAAACCAAAACGAATGCATCTTCTGGACGGGCCGAGCGGCTATGCCTCGGCCATGGTCAAGAGCAGCCTCTCCCACCAGATGCGCTTTACGGTGCAGGTGCTCGAGGAAGAGCTCTGCACCGCTGGCAATCCACATGTGTTGCAGATCAAGTTGCTCGGAGATGACTCGCGTGAGCCGTCTATCTGGGAGCTGTTTGCAGACGGCAAGTGCGTTGCGGACGGATCTGGCGCCTTTGCACGCGAGTGCTTCTGCGAGGGCGCCGAGGTATTCCTGGACCTGTGCCGCGACGCCGTGCGCGCGGCCGAGCTGCGCCAGTGGAGCCAGAGGGAGTATGAGCTGCTGAGTGCCGCGCGCGGGATTGCAGGGGTGTAGGCAGACAGACCAGACAGCTCGTCATACTGGTTGACGCTTCGATTCAAACAGCAGGGCGAAGTCGCGCTTACAATCCCGCCATGCCAAACCGAATGGCGTTCTCAAAAGGCCTACCTCCCCTCCGCTTTCAGCCTCAGCAGCAGGTCGCCCAGCTCGGGGCACTTCTTGGAAAGGCGCGTCTGGGGTTGCTCGCCCATCCCCCACCGCTGGCGGATCTCCTGGGCGCGCGGACTCACGTGATAGTCCCCCTCCATCATCTGCTTGAGCAGCTTGGCGGTCACGCGCGCATCGGCCAGGGCGCTGTGGGCGTGACCCGTCGACTCGTCGAACTCGATGCCAAACCACGTCGCCGCGTCACTCAAAGAGACGCAACCGTGGCTGCCCACGTCAATGATCGAAGTGTAAAACGCCTGCAGGTCGGCCCAGTCCGTAGGAAATGCGGAAAGGTCGATGTGCTTTGCCTGACACTCGGTCAAAAGCTGTCGTCGATCCGCCCCGCTCCAGCAAACCACCTGGGCGGAGTAGCGGCCGATCCAATCGCTGAGCCTTTTGATCACCATGTAGAGCGGGTCGGCCATCGCGGTGTCCACAGCCGATATCCCTGTGAGCTCGCGGACGGGGAACGCAACGCCTTCGGTAAATTCCGTCTGCACAAACTGCGAGAACTCGCCCATAACGTTGCCGTGGTAATCGAGCTTGACGGCGCCGACCTCGATAATCTCGTTGCGCAGCCCGCGGCGCTGGCGCTGCTTTGGCACCGGCGCAAACTCAAAATCCAGCACGATCTGGCGCGCAAAGTTCGTCGTATCGATAGCCGAGATGCACGGCGTCTTTTCAGCTGACACGGTTAGGGCCTTTCTCCGTTGCCTGCCGCTTGCTACATAGGCGGCTACATTGCCGTAAGGATAGGCGCCCGTGCGGACATGAAAGCGGGGCGCAATACCATGCGCCAAGCACTCGCCACACAGACGGCCCCAAGAGTGCCGCCCGCTCTATTCAAATGCATAAAAAAGATTGAGGCCCGGCGACTTGAATCAGAGGTCATCCCGGGCCCATCAGAGCTCGTAGAGCTCTTGGTTGCTTTGGTCTCGCTCTTCACGGCGCTTATCGAACTTTCCGAGGCACTCAAGCAGCATTCGAAGCATAACAAGTCGCTGCCATTAAGGCACTGACCTCTTGACCAAGCAACGGCGCTGCCCAGCTCTCCAGAACTTGGGCTGCCGTCGACTTTATTCTATCCGCGAGTATCTGGTTTACCAAATGGATTTTCGGTAAAGGAAGCACGGCACGCCCCGCAAGACCACTACGCCCCAAGTGCCGCCATGGGGATCACCGCCACGCCGTCGTCGCGTGTGTAGGCAATGCTCCCCTTTCCAACCATGACCGCCAAAAACGCCGGCGCGGCATTCTGGGCGGCAGGATTGGAGAGCACTTTCCTCTCCAGCGCCTTGAGATTTCTCGCTCCATCGTCTGCCTTCGCATCACTCAGCTTGACCTCGATGGCTCCCCAGCGCCCGTCGTGCTCAACGATCAGATCAACCTCAAGGCCCTTCTCATCTCGGAAATAATGGACACTGTTGTCAACACCGCCGTAGGTGGAAAGGAACACGCGCACGTCGCGCAGAACAAGGTTCTCAAAGAGCATCCCCAGCGTTTGCATATCGCCAAGCAGCCGCTCGGGGGTAGCCCCCAGCAACGCCGCCGCAAGTGACGGGTCACAGAAGTAGCGCTTGGGGCGCACGCGAACGCGGGCCTTCGAGCGCATGGGCGGCTCCCATCCGCACAGGTCCTCGGTCAGCTTGAGCCTGTTGAAGAGGTCCAAGTACGCAGCGATGGTCCTCTCGTCGGGGCCCGCCTCACCGTACGAGGCGTCCTTTACGAGCGTCTTGTACGTGACAGCCTGGCTCTCGTTCATGGCAAGAGCTCGCAAAAGGCCGTGTGCAAGCTCGGGCGACATGCCCTCATCCAGCACGTTGACGTCGAGCACCGAGTGCACGTACTGGCTTGCCGTCTCTCGCGCAAGCTCTTCCGAAAGCCCAAGGTTTGCAGGCCAACCGCCCCTGCAGCACCAGCGTGCGACGTCATCCACCGTGCTCTCGCAACGCTGAGGGGCAAAACCCTCGCCCTTAAAGAGGCTTGCCAGTGACACGAGCGGCTCGCCGTCGCCCGACTCACACAGGGCCATGGGGCGCATTGACAGACGGGCGATCCTACCCGTGCCGGAATGACGAACATGGCTGCGCTCCTCGCTTTTGAGCGCGGTCGATCCCGTGAGCAAAAGTGTCCCGCGTTCGTTGCCGCTCGCGTCCACGAAGCGCCGGGCGGCATCCCAAACCTCGGGCACCTCCTGCTATTCATCGACCAGGTGTGGCGCATCGCCGATGAGCGCCAGGCTTGGGTCGACCTCTGCCGCCGCGCGCTGCGCAGGCTCATCGAGCCTGGAGACGCTCGCCGAGCGAGAGAGCGCCGTCCAGGTCTTGCCGCACCATTTGGGGCCGTTGATCTCCACACAGCCAAACGCCCGCATAAGGGTGTCGAGGCGCTCCTCTATGAGCCGGGGCCTATATCCCTTTTGGGTCAATCTCTTTGGTGCATCCATAGACGGCCGTCCCTCTCTATCACGCGATATGCGAAATTACGCCATTCTCAATGCTGATTTTACGCTACTTTCAATGTAGTTTTTACGCCGTTACAGATGTAGTTTTTACGCCGTTACAGATGTAGTTTTTACGCTGTTTTCATTGAAGGTTTTACGCTTGACATCCTTAGCGCGACGCTCGCTCAACCCCTGACCACCGGATTGCCCGAATTCCGGGATGCTGCCTCCGCTCCAAACAAAAGGCCCCGGCTCGCGATGAGCTGCCTCCCATTTCTTGAACATTAGAACTGGGAGGCTTTCCACCCCATGCCTCTATCGGAAACGGTATCCCGTCCTGAGCATCGAATCCGGGACGTAGTTTCCGCATGCGGCCTCGTTAGGAAAGCATGTCCCACTCTGAGCGCTCATTCCGGGGTGCAATTTCCGCCAGAGACTCCGCCGGGAAAGCGCATCCCGGTTTGGAGCCAAATTCCGGGTCGTAGTTTCCGCCTGAGGGCCGATCCGGAAACGGCATCCCATTCTGAAGCCGAAATCTGGAACGCACTTTCCGCCAAAGGTCGCAAAAGGAAAGCGCAACCCATTCCGAGCATTACATCAGAGCGCGCTTGGTTATCTCCGCTCGCACATCTCGGCAAACGAGATCAGCTTGACGTCTCCCCTACTCTCTGCGGCGTCCCGACATCCCTGCGTAAAGCCGCTTTTTGAGAAAAGTGCATAGCTTTTTCGTTGCCGTCTAAAGAGCTCGCTTCGGTGCACGAGCTTTTGCAGCACGTCTTCGCCCACCGGCTCATTGCGCCATTTGCACTCCACAAACAGCGCAGTGCCCTCGCCATCGTCAACAATCAAGTCGATTTCTTCCTGCGTATGTGTGCGATTGTCCGTCCCCCACCAGCGCCCGACGATCGCCGGAACCACATCGAGCTGGCCCGCGCGCGCGAGTTCGTACACGTATTGTCTGCATATAAGCTCAAAGACCGTACCCATGTAATCCGATACGTGCGGCTCAATGCGCTTATACGACATCTCGGCCATATCGTTTTGAATCAGCCCAATGTTCTGCGGCACAAACTTGTACCAGAACCTAAACATCTGGTCGCTCAGCAGATACACGGCTCGCTTATTGCTCGTCTCGTTTAGGGGCAGCTCGCGCTCGACAATCCCAAGCGACGCCAGCTTATCCACATAGCTCTTTACGTTGCTCGCAGGAATTCCCGTAGAGCTCGCAATCTCTGAGATCTTCGAGCGCCCCTGAGCAATTGCTTGCACGATCGCATCATATTGCTCGGGATTGCGGCACTCTTGCATTAGCAGGTTGCTCGGCTCCTCAAAGAGATAGCCCGTAGGAGTAAGAAAAAGACGTTTGATGTTGTCCTTGAGCGGTGCGGCAGGATCGACTTTCTCGATATATGCGGGAATGCCGCCCGTCATGCCGTAGCAAACCGCTGCATCTTCGCGCTCCATGCCCTGCCACAGACCGAGGGTCGTCGTAAAATCGAGCGGCATGATCTTAAACTGAGCCGTACGCCTACCGTATAGCGGGCTCTCGTAGCCCAGCACCTGTTCTTCCATAAACGAAAGAGACGACCCGCACAGGATAAGCATGAGCTTGGTCTTTTTGTACAAGTGATCGATCTTATCTTGCAACAACGAGCTGATCTCGGGATTCGATTGGGCGAGATAGGGATACTCGTCAATCACGACAATCAAACATTCCGTGCGGGCCATGGTGGCCAATGCATCGAACGCCTCGTCAAAACTACGAAACGACACGCCTGCAGCACCAACCGAGCCTGCAAGTATCGCCTGGCTAAAGCCGTGCAGGTTTGCCTCTGCATTGGTACGACGTGCTTGAAAGTAAATAGCCTTCTTGCCTTGGATGAACTCCGTGATAAGGCGCGTTTTACCTACGCGACGGCGGCCGTAAATCACAGGCATCTCAAAGGAGCCCGTGCCATACAGTCGATTGAGCTCGGACATTTCCGCTGTTCTTCCGATAAACATAGGCTATCCTTCCTTTACGTTATAGCTAGCTATATTATACCTTCCTATAATATAGCTAGCTATAACGTAATTCGACAAGCGGGCCACGCAAAAGGGACGTTACACCACCGCACGCGGACCGTCCCGGCAAACGCATCCCGTTCTGGAGCCAAATACTGGGCCGTAGCTTCCGCCAAGCATGCTATCAGGTAAGCGCGTCCCGTTCTGAGCCTAAATTCTGGGATGCGGTTTCCACTGAAACTTCTACCGGAAAATACATCCCACTCTGGGGCCGAAGTCTGGGACGCAGTTTCCGGTTGAGGGGCGTCCCGGAAAGCGCGCCCCATTCCGAGCGGCAATTCCGGGTCACGGTTTCCGCCGACACAGACGACGATCCGCAGCCCTTATCACATGCCTTCAAATATGCGATCCAGAAACACAAAACAGCAGATAGAATGCTCTTTTTCAAAAAAGTACACGTCCCTAAACTTACCAAGGTTTCATATCTAGCTACCGTTCACGGTCGCCGATTACCGCCCACCGATTCGAATGTAAAAATGTCGCCGAAAACAGGCCATCTACCTGCATGGTTAGATTTTGGTCAGCTTTTGGTCAGCTGAGCGGCAAGTTCCAGCTGATACGTTTTTGCTACCCAAAAGGAGGCGGTAGCTCATGACCCATTGCAATGACCAACTCATCGACCAACTGCTCACTCAAGCCGAACAAGAGGGGCGTTGTCTGATTCCCCCAAGCGCGGCGATCCGAAAAGCGCTCCTTCGGCGCATCGGCAGCGCGATCGTCTCGCCCATGCCGGGACTGTTCGCACGCAAAATGCGCTGGGATGAACTCAACCGAGCGCAACGTCATTGCGAGATTATCCGCACCCTTGCGATCATCCACCCCGATTGGACGTTCTGCTCGTTTTCGGCCGCCTGTCTGCTTGGGCTCGAGGTCTCGTGGCGACACCTGAACGTCGTGCATGTTTGCAGCTCGACAAAGCCGTCGGCTCGTCCGGGCGCACATATTCAGCGGCACCAGATTGAGCCGGCCGGAGCAATACGCAGAGCCGGCATATCGGTAACGCCGCCCATCCAAACGGTCACAGATTGCCTGCTGCAAACTGGTTTTGCCGACGGCATGCCCATTGCCGATTCGGCGATCTTAAAGCTCGGCCTTGCACGGGAACAGCTGATGGAGGCCGTTGAGCAACGAGCGACTGCCCGCAATGGTCGCGCGATTCGCACCGCCCTCACAACGCTTCGATATGCCGACGCCCGCGCCGAGAGCGGCGGGGAATCGGTCGCCCGAGCCGTCATGATCGAGACGGGCTTTGCGCCCGACTGGCTTCAATACGAGCTGACGGGCCCCTTCAATTCGACCAAGCCCATACGAACGGACTTTGCCTGGGAGCGCCAGGCGCGGGAACTCACACTGGGCGAGCTCGACGGGCTCATCAAATATACCGACCAGACCATGCTGGCCGGACGCACCACCGCCGAAGCGCTCGTTGCCGAACGACAGCGCGAGGCGCACCTATCGCTCTACGGTCACCCTCTGCTGCGCTTTACCATGAACGAGGTCCGCTCGGCAGGAATGCTCGCCAAAAAGCTGCAGACGGCAGGCATCCGGCAGACCGCGCTGCCGACATGGCTCAACGACGTGGAGCTGTAGGAGCTGCCAGGCCGCGCATCGCCGGATCGCATCCCCCCTATCTGGGCCGCGTTTTCCCAACGGCCACGCCAACGGAAAGCGCGTCCCAGCTTGGACGCTCAAAACGGGATGCACTTTCCGGATGGCGGGCCTAGCGGAAAGCGTATCCCGGAATCCGGCCTCAGAACGGGTTGTGCTTTCCGGTTGAGTCCTTCAGCGGAAACCGCATCCCATTCTGGGGCACGATTCCGGGACGCAGTTTCCGTATGCGGAGGCGCTCCAAACAAAAAGCCCCGGCTCGCGATGGAGCCGGGGCCAAAGGCGCAGCATATACAGTTGATGTTGAGCGCGAACAGCCCGTCAGCAATGGGCGTCCGCGTTCTACCCTACCCGCGGTGACGAGCGCGGCTGTACGGCGTATCCACCATGGGCAGATTTGGACGCAGCTTGCCGTCAAACGCGCGGTAGGCATTCTGCACGGCGGGCGCCGTGGGGATCGTTGCGATCTCGCCGATGCCCTTGCCGCCGTATGCCACGGGCAGCAGTTCGTCCTTCTCCACGTAGATGGCGTGGATATCCGGAATCTCGGGCGCACGGAACAGCCCGAGCGTGCCGTACCTTGCCTGGGGTACGCAGTCCTTAAGCGGCCAGTCCTCGGTGAGCGCATAGCCCATACCCATGAGCACGCCGCCTTCAATCTGACCTTGGATCGAGATGGGGTTGACCACCTTGCCGGAATCGTGCGCGGCATAGACCTCGCTCACGCGGCCGTCATCATCCAGAATGACCACGTGCGTGGCAAAGCCGTAGCAGATGTGGCTCTTGGGATTGGGGACGTCGGCGCCCAGTTTGTCGGTCGGCTCCAGATACACGTAGCCAAACTCGCATCCCTCGAGCGCCTTGATGGCGGTCGCGGGGTCCTGAGGATGCATACCCTGACCAGCGACGAGCTCCTGCGCGCGCAGCTGATAGGCGCGACCGTCGTTGTACTCGATCTTGACGCCGTCGCCATGCGCGCTCACGGGAGCGGCGGGCGCAGGCTTGCCGGCCTCGATGCCAACCATGGCATCGCGCAGCAGGAAAGCGGCGCCGCGCACGGCCTCGCCGGTCACGACCGTCTGACGCGAACCAGACGTGGTGCCGGAGTCGGGAGCGTTCTCGGTGGAGCACTCGCCGTTGGCAATGCAGCGAAGCGGCAGACCGCAGGCCTCGGCAACGTCCTGCAAAAAGACGGTGTTGCAGCCCTGGCCGATGTCGGACGTGGCGGCATAGACCACGGCCACGCCGTCCTCGATGCGAATCTTGCAGCGGCCGGCATCAGGCAGACCCACGCCCACGCCTGCATTCTTCATGGCGCAGGCGATACCGGCGTGTCCGGGATGCGCATAGTAGGCATCTTTGACCTCGAGCAGCGTCTCCTTAAGCGCCGTGGAGCAGTCGGCAATCTGGCCGTTGGGCAAAACCTCGCCCGGCTCGATGGCGTTTCGGTAGCGAATCTCCCACGGATCCAGGCCGACCTTCTCTGCCAGCAAGTCGATCAGGCTCTCGAGTGCAAACTCGGACTGACAGACGCCAAAGCCGCGGTACGCGCCGGCGGGCGGGTTGTTGGTGTAGTAGCCAAAACCGCGAATGTCGGTGTTCTGGTACTTGTAGGGGCCGACCGCATGCGTGCAGGCGCGCTCGAGCACCGGGCCGCACAGCGACGCGTAGGCGCCGGTGTCAAAGTTGATCTCGCAGTCCAGGCCGGTAAAGTTGCCCTCGGCGTCGCAGCCCAGTGTAAAGGTGCCATCCATGGCATGGCGCTTGGGATGGAAGGCGAGCGACTCAGCGCGCGTGAGCTTGCACTTCACAGGACGCTGGAGCTTATAGGCAGCAAGCGCGGCCAGGTGCTGGATCGAAACGTCCTCCTTACCGCCAAAGCCGCCACCCACGAGCATGGTCTCGACGACCACACGCTCGGGCTCGTTGTCCCAGCCAAACATGTGGGCACACTCTTTGCGCGTGTCGTAGGCGCCCTGGTCGGTCGACTGCACCTTGACGCCGTTCTTGTACGGGAAGGCGACGGCGCACTCAGGCTCCAAGAAGGCATGCTCGGTAAAGGGCGTGGTAAAGCGCTGCGTCACGGTGAACGCGCTCTCTGCCAGCGCCTTGGCGGCGTCGCCGCGCGTCACATGGCGGCTCTGGCACACGTTGTCCTTAAGCTCCACCGTGTTGCCAAAGGCAAAGAAGCTGTCATGCAGGCGTGGGGCGTCGGCGGCCTTGGCCTCGACAATGTTGCGCACGGGCTCCAGCGGCTCGTAATCGATCTTTACGAGCTTCTTGGCCTTCTCGAGCGTCGCCTCGTCCTCGGCAACCACCAGCACGATGGCATCGCCCACGCAGCGGGTGATATCGCCCTGGGCGATCATGACGTCCCAGTCCTGGATAAGGTGGCCGACCTGGTTGACCGGCACGTCCTCGGCGCGCAGGATGCCCACCACACCGGGCAGGGCCTCGGCCTTGGAGGTGTCGATGGAGAGCACGCGGGCGCGCGGATACTTGGAGCGCACGGCGCTGGCATAGATCAGGCCCGGCTGATCGAGCTCGTCGATGTCGTCGGGATACTTGCCCTCGCCGAGCACCTTCTTGCGCACGTCGATACGGAAGGCGCGCTTGCCCACGCCGCAGTCATCGCCGCGCTCCAGATCCTCGTCGATCTGCTTTTCGCCGCGGAGCACCGCAGCGGCCAGCGAAATGCCCTCGATAATCTTCTTGTAGCCGGTGCAGCGGCAGACGTTGCCGCGGATGGCGTACTTGATCTGCTCCTCGGTGGGCTCGGGGTCCTCGGCGATGAGCGCCGCGCCCGCCATGACCATGCCGGGGATGCAAAAGCCGCACTGCACGGCGCCCACGGCGCCAAAGGCGTACACAAACGCCTCGCGCACGTCCTCGGGCAGGCCCTCGACGGTCACGATGTTGCGGCCGGCGGCAAGGGCGGTGGTCAGCACGCAGGCCTTGACGGCCGCGCCGTCCACATGGATGGTGCAGGTACCGCAGGCGCCCTCGGAGCAGCCGTCCTTGGCGGAATGGATATGCAGGTCGTCGCGCAGGTAGCGCAGCAGCGGTTTGTTTTGGGTCGTTGTGCGCTCCACGCCGTTAACGGTAAAAGTGAATTCCTGTGCCATGGTGATTCCCTTCTACACGCCGGCGGCGATGCCGGTGCGGTCGTGAATGGCGCCATGCGGGCAGATGACGGCGCACATGCCGCACGACAGGCAGTCCGCGCCGTCGATATGGGCGCAGTTGTCCTCGATGCGGATAGCGCCGGCAGGGCACTTTTTGGCGCACATACCGCAACCGATGCAGCTCGTGTCGCAGATCTTGCGCGCAATGGCGCCCTTATCGGTGTTGTTGCAGCGCACCAGAATGTTCTGGTAGCCGGGAACGAAGGCAATCACGCGCTGCGGGCACGCCATGCCGCACAGGCCACAGCCCGTGCACTTGGAGCGATCAACGCGGGCGATGCCATCGACCAGCGCAATGGCGCCGTGGGGGCAGGCCGTGACGCAGGCGCCACAGCCAATGCAGCCTTCGCTGCAGCGGGCGTCGCCGCCTGCGGAGGCACAGCCGCTTCCGCAGGCAACGTAGGCCACGTTATGTTGAATGGATTTGGCCATAAGAGACTCGCCTATTTCTTAAGGAGATACGGATAGCTGTCGCGCACGGCCTTGATGGTCAGGCGGACGGCCTCGGGCAGACCGGTGTTGACGGCATCGACCGAGACGGTGCGAACCGTGCCGGCGATGCGAACCTTAAAGTGGTCCTCGTCCACGGCCAGGAAGCCCTCGTTCTCGGAGTTCTCCATGTCCTGATCGCTCCAGAACAGGGTGAGCTTGTCCTTGTAGGGACGACCCTCCTGGTAGGGGCAGAACACGGCGCAGTTGCCGCACTCGTTGCACATGCCGTCGACATGGACGACCTGATGCTTGGCCAGGCCCGGCACCTTAATTGCCACGTTGGCGCGGTTGGGGCACACGTCGCAGCAGACCTCGCACACCGAGCCGCAGCCCAGGCAGCGGGTCTTGGTGCAGTTGCGCTTGTCACGGCACAGCGACCCCTTGCGCTCGTAGCAGGTGTCCTCGCGGCCGGCCTGCTCGTTGCAGTCGACGTACTTGTTAAAGTCCACGCCGGCGATGGCACGGGCGACCTCGGCGGCGTCGGCGATAGCCTCGACCACGGTGGCCGGACCGCGACGGCAGTCACCGGCAGCCCAAACGCCCTCGACGCCGGTGGAGGTGGCGGCAAGGCGGCCGCGACGGTCGTGCTCGACGCCCGCGGCATCGTACAGGCTGGCATCGATGCCCTCGCCCACGGCGCAGATCACCGTGGTGGCGGAAAGCTCGACGGTCTCGCCCGTGGCGACGGGGCTGCGACGGCCGCTTGCATCCGGCTCGCCAAGCTCCATAACGTCGCAGGTCAGCACGGCGCCGTTAAGCGCCTTGGGGGCCAGCAGCTCGCAGAACTCAACACCGTCGGCAAGAGCAAGATCGAGCTCTTCCTCGTCAGCGGGCATCTGCTTCTTGGTGCGGCGATACACCAGGCGCACGTTCTTCACGCCGGCCAGGCGCTTGGCCACGCGAGCCGCGTCCATGGCGGTGTTGCCGGCGCCGATGACCACGACATCCTCGCCCAGCTCAAGTTTCTCGCCCTTCTTGGCGGCCTCGAGGAACTCCAGCACGTCGAGCTCGGCGCCCTCGCCCAGGCCCGCAGAGCCGGGCATCCAGGCACCGGTGGCCACGACCACGTCGGTAAAGCCCTGGGCCTTGAGCTCGTCGATGGATTCCACGCGGGCGTTGAGCTGCACCTTGGCACCAAAGGCCAGGCAGAGCTCGGCATCGTGGGAGATATCGTCGCTGGCGATACGGAACTCGGGGATGACGTGACGGACCACGCCGCCGAGCGAATCGCGGGCCTCAAAGATGGTGACGGGCACGCCGGCACGTGTCAGGAAGAACGCCGTCGCCAGGCCGGCCGGGCCGCCGCCG
>CABRBD010000018.1:0-13739 GCA_902469185.1 uncultured Collinsella sp.
ACCGTTCGGCTGAGTCTGGGAAGAGGCGCCGGGCGGCGGGCGGAGCATGGCCACCGGACCCATCGAAACACATCTCCACCGTTCCTTCAACTGGGAAAACGGCGCCCCCGGGCCCCGGGAGGGGCCGCGGGGGCGTTCGGCTAACTGCGGGAATGGCCTATTTGCTCAATGTGTTCGGCTGAGATCGGAAATCAACCAAAACGGGACCAGCAACCCCCACGACCAAAGGCCCAAATTACAAGTGAGTAGACTTTTTACGATCTGCCGAGCACACCAAAAACTGCCACCTCTGTGACCTGCGCTTTTAGTAAGACAGATGCGCTTTGTGCTTGGTCTGCGCCAAAAAGTCTACTCACTTAGTCCGAGTCGAAGCCAAACGGTTCCAATCGAAGCCAGAATGAGCCAATCCACCGCAAAAGACGCGTGAATCGGTACTTCTCGCGGCGAACTGACGCTATAAAGCGATCAGAATGTCGGCAAGGTTATCGATGATGGCATCGGCGGCAGACTGGTCCAGGTTGACGCCCTCGTGCGGACGCAGCGCCAGGACGCGGGCACCGGAGCGCTTGCCGGCCTCGATGCCCATAGGCGAGTCCTCGATAACCAGGCACTCTGCCGGCTCAACATCCAGCGCCTCCATGGCACGCAGGTAAATCTCGGGATCGGGCTTGAATGCGCTGCACTCGTGACCGCTGATGGTGTAGTCCAGCACGTCGACGATACCGGCAATCTCCACCAGCTCGTCGATAAGCTCGCGATAGGACGAGCTCGCGATGGCACACTTCACGCCGCGCTCGTGCAGCTCACGCATCACCGGCTCCGTCTGCTCGTTGAGTAGCTCGGCGTACGGAACGGGGTGGACCGGGCTGTAGACCTGCTTGTACTCCACGCGCAGGCGCTCGCGCAGCTCAACATCGTCGGGCACCAGCGACTTCCAAATGGCGGGCTCGTTAGACCCCGAAAGATCGGGGATCTCGTCAAAGTGGAAGCCCTTCTCTTCCATAAACGCCACGCGGCGACGGTTGTAGAACCACTCGGTATCGACCAGCACGCCGTCCATATCAAACAGCACTGCCTTGATCATACGCATCTCCTCCCACCTGCCAAAAAGGGACAGGTTTATTTTGGTAGGTTTTATCTGAGGTTTAAGGCGCGTGCGTGTACGCCCTCCCCAAAGCAAAAAGGGGACGGGGCACAAACCCCATCCCCTCTCAATCAACCCGTAAGGTCTACTTACTTGTGATTAGTAGGAAAGCTTCCACATGTAGCGACGCATGGTCAGCGGGTGCTGACGGGCCTCGGCGATCTGGTTGCCGTACTCGCGCATAACGGCGAGGTGCAGCAGCGGGTTGAAGTAGGTGACGACGCTTGCCGGCACGGCGTCGGCCAGGCCGTAGTCCTTGGAGTCGATCAGAGCGACCTTGGCGCCCATGCGCTGCAGGAAGGTGAGGGCGCGAGCGTCCATCGGACGGGTGGCACCGTCGGACATGAAGAAGACGTAGGGCTTACCCTCGGTGGAAACCTCGAACGGGCCGTGGAAGTACTCGCCAGTGTTGTAGGCGGCGGCGTCGATCCACTGCATCTCGGTGAACAGGAAGGCGGCGTGAGAATAAGCCATCTTCTCGGAGGCACCGGAAGCCATGAAGTAGATCATCTCGTCGTCCTTGAAGTCCTGGGCGAACTGCTTGGCGAGGCCCTTGCAGGACTGAGCGGCGTTCTCGCAGAGCTCGAAGACGTTGGTGAGGCCGGTGATCATGTCCTCGTAGTGGTCATAGCCCTCGGTCTGCTGAAGGATCTCGAGAGCAAGAGCGATGGCGTAGCCAGGCTTCTCGCACTTGGCGGCGTAGTTGGCGTGGAAGCCGTGGACGATGACGTGATCGGCGTCGACGGTCAGAGCGGAGCCAGCCTTGTTGGTGAGGGAGACGACCGGGCAGTTGTGCTTCTTGGCGGTCTTGTTGGCCTCGACGGTCTCGGGCGTGGAGCCACCGAGGGAGCAGGTGATCACGAAGGTGTGCTCGTTGACCCAGGAAGGCGTGTCGTAGTTGAACTCGTTAGCGGTGAAGATCTGAACGTTCAGCTTGTCCGTGTTGTTGGCCAGGAAGTACTTGGCGGGGTAAAGATCGGACATGGAAGCACCGCAGCCGACGAAGGCGACGCTGTGGATCTCGTGGTTGGACAGGACGTCAGCGACGATCTGCTTAGGGAGGTTAAGGTCGATCTCGTACATCTGACACATTCCTTTCGATTTTTTGCGGCGTCACATTGCCGGACGCTCGCAGGGTTACCGTGGTTAGGACCGAGTAGCCGGCCCGTTGAGGATGTGACAAAGGGACTGTCCCTTTGTCACATGTTAGGGATGGGAGCCTGCCTGGGGTATGGGATGCCAGGCAGGCCCCCGGGGGAAAGCACTGGGTCGCGACTAGGCCAGGATGCCGGCCGCGGAGAGGGCGATGCCGCCCACGATGGCGATCACGAGAAGCCAACCGGTGTTGACGTTCTTCTTGATGAGCCAGTACATAAGGCCGGTGAGGCCAAGGGAGATCATCTGGGGCATCATGCCGTCCAGGATGTCCTGGATAACGACGGTACCCTCAGCGAACTGCAGCGGGGTGATGGCACCGATCAGCGTAGCGATCATGCCGCCCACGGACATAAGACCCACGATGCCGCAGACATACATGAGCTTCTCCATGAGGTCGCCGCCCTGGAGCTTGCTCAGGTACTCATGGCCACCCTGGTAGCCAATCTTGGCGGCGAACCACGTGATCAGCACGGAGGGCACGATGGAGATGAGCATGGCCAGGATCGGGCCCATGATGGAGCCCTGCTGAGCCAGCTGGACGCCCAGACCAAAGGCGATGACGCGGATGGTGCCCTGGAAGAAGGAGTCACCGATACCGGAAAGCGGGCCCATGAGGGAGGTCTTGACCGCGTTGATTGAATCGGGGTCGAAGTTCTCGGGATCCTTGGCGTACTCCTCCTCCATGGAGGCGGTGAGGCCTAGGATGAAAGCACTCGTCTGCGGGGTGCAGTTGTAGAACGCCATGTGACGATGGTAGGCCTCTTTCTTGGCCTCGAGCTGCTTGGGGTCAGACTCGTCGGGGTAGAGGCGGTCGAGCGTGGGAACCATGCCGTAGAGGAAGCCCATGTTCATCTGACGCTCGTAGTTCCAAGAGGCCTGGATGGCCCAGGAGCGCCAGAAGAACTGGCTGACCTTCTTGTTCAGGGACACGTCCTTGGTTGCGGTTGCCATAGTGTGTTCCTCCTTAGTCTTCGTCGTCTTCGAGCGGATCGTAGTCGGAATCGACACCGGCAGCAGCATGGGAACCGTTGAACTTGAAGCCCATGAAGACGATAGCCAGGCACACACCGATCAGAGCGACCGCGATGACGGACAGGTTGAGGTAGGCGGCGAGCAGGAAACCGATGAACAGGAACGGGGTCATACCCTTCTTGATCATCATGGTGAGCAGCAGGGCCAGACCGTAGGCGGTCATGATCTTGGTCGAGACATTCAGACCAGTGGACAGCCACTCGGGAACCATGTTGACGATGGCCTGGACCAGGTCGGTACCGACAAAGACGGCCAGGAAGATCGGCAGGAAGTACATGATGGCGTACAGACCGGAGCCGGCGCAGATGTGCATACGGTAGGCGGTCTTGAAGTTACCGTTATCGATCGCGCTATCGGCCACATGGGTGAGGGCGGCGATGATGGAACGGAACACGATGCCGAGGAGCTGACCCAGGACGGCGACCGGGATGGCGATCGTCATGGCGGTCTCGGCGGAAGCATCGGTCAGGCACGCGAAGGCAGCGGCCACGATGCCGCCCAGGACCATATCGGGCGGAACGGCGGCGCCGACCTGCACCAGGCCCATGGACACGAGCTCGACGGCGGCACCGACGGCAAGGCCGGTGGGCACATCGCCCAGCAGCAGACCGACGAGCGTAGCGCCAACGAGGGGCTGCTCGAAGTTAAGACGACCGAGCAGGCGGGAGTCCCACATGCAGAACACGCCGACGAGGCCGACGAGCACCGCACTGATGAACGTATTCATACCCTTCTCCTTTCAGTCAGGCAAAAGCCTGGTTGATTACAGCTTGGCGTCAATATCGACGCTCTGATACGTAGGGGTCTGCTGGACGTAGAGCTTGATGCCCATGTCGAGCAGCTGGTTGACGTCGGCCTTCTGGGTGGCGTCGAAGAAGACGGAGCTGTCCTTGCCGCCGACCTGATCGGCACCGTCGTGGTTGGCGGTGGCGCCCAGGTTGATGGCGTCGAGCTTGTAGCCCTGGCAGAACTGCAGCATCTCGGCAGTGTTGCCAAAGACGAACATGACGCGCTCGCCGAGGGTGTTGAGCTTGTCCATCTTGGCGAGGGCGCGCTCGACGGTGAAGACGTTCAGGCGCACGCCCTGGGGCTTGGCCAGCTTAAGAGCGCCCTTCTTGATGTCATCGTTGGCGGCAGCGTTGTCGACGACGATGATGCGCTCGGCCTGGACCTTGGTGGTCCAGGTAAAGACGACCTGGCCGTGCAGCAGACGGTAGTCAAGACGTGCGAGGACGATCTTGGCGGGACCGGAGCTGCGACGGGGTGCCTTGGCCTTCTTAGTGGGGGCCGCGGCAACCTCGACCGGTGCGTTGGGGTTGGTCAGACCGGTGCGGGCCTCGTTGATGAGGGCCGCGAGCTCAGCACCCTTGATGGGGGCGGGGCTCATAGCGAGCGTCAGTGCCAGCGGGATGTTGAAACCGCTGATCACCGTGAACTTCGTGCCGTTCTTGGAAAGCTCGACCATGCTGTTGTTGACCGAGCTGCCGAGCATATCGGTCAGCACATAGACGGTGTCGTCCGCGTTGAACGTGGCAATAAGGGCATCGACCTTGTTGGTGATGGGCTCCTTGTCGTCACGAGCAAGCGACACGACGTGGACGTTCGACACGTCGCCGAGAACCATCTCGAGCGTGTCTTTGGCGCCTGCGGCCAGGCCGCCATGAGATGCGAGAATGATCTGATTCATCTTGCCTCCTCCTTTTCGTTATGGTCATTATAACGTCTTATACGTTGCTTATATTGCTAATTAGTATAAAGACCGTTCGCGGGTGAAAATCGACCGTTGACGGGTTTAACGTACTTGAAACGTTGGGGCTGGGTAGGCCGGCGCTGGCTGGATAACCCCAGGTCGGACGCCGCGCGCAATCCCTTATCGCACGAAGTACCAGGGGCTTTCCTGCACGGTGGGCTCCAGCGCGATGCCGGTGCGTTCCTTAAACAGATCCATGTCCTGCGATTTCTCCGTCCACCACGCATTGGGCTTAAAGGTCATACTCTCAATAACATGGCCGACAAACACACTGTTGCGCAGCCTGGAGAAGTCGGTGTTCATAATCAGGATGGACGCGAGCACCAGCACGATGCCCAGAACCTTGATCGCGCCGGCGGGCTCGGCATAGACACCAATGCCTACCAGTACGGTGACGACCGTCTCGAAAGACATTACGACGGGAACTTTCGACGTCTCGAGCCCCATGGACAGACCCTGCATATATAAGATGTAGGCCACGGCTGTGGGGATGAGTCCAAAGCCAAGGAACAGCAGCAGCAGCTGTGGCGACATTGCCGCGGCGACATCTGGCCACGGAGCCGCGATAGCCGCCATAACCGCACCGCCAAAAACAAGGCCCCAAAACGTGACAGCCAGCGGGTGGACCGTCTTGGTTGCTATCCGGCTAAACACCGCGAGCGACGCGCCACAAAAGCCCGCAATCACGCCCGACGTGACGCCCCAAACCGAAAAATGGAAACCGGAAAGGTCGCCATTGGTCACTGCAAGTACACATCCACCTATGTTAAAAGCGATGGCAACGAGCTTGTTGGGAGTCACATCCTCGCGATAAAGCACGCGGCCGAGCATGACGCCAAACACCGGCGAGGTGTAGAGCAGCACCGAGGCCGTGGACATGCCCACCTCGCCCATGCACTCGTAATAAAGCGTGTTAGCGGTTGCGAGGCCGATAATGCCAAGAAGCGCGCAAGGAACAAGCTCTTTAGGACTTGCCTTGAACAGTGCCAGGGGACCCGATGCTTTTCCCTCACGAGCACCTCCCTGGCAACCCATGAATGCCAAGACCGGAGCCATTAAGACAGCACCCGACAACAGGCGAAAGGCAGCCATACTCTGGGACGTAACGCCCATGGCCGAGATGCCGTTTACAAAGATTCCGATGCTGCCCCACATAAGCGCGGCGATCAGCACCAGCACATAGCCCAGATTGCTTCTCTTCAACGTAGCCTCCTTGGCTTTGTTTCCAGTATGTTTCATGCTACGTTATAGTCGTTATATACATTTATCAAGACACAAATCGGCAAACGGGAAATCTCTAGACAAAAGGAGTGTCCCCAAGTGCCGGCCAAAACACGAGAGTGGATAATCTCCCATTTTGAGCCCGCAAACAGACCAAAAACGGGAGATTATCCACTCTCACCTTGGGGCAGCCGTTTAAGTACGTCCCCAATGAGTGGCCCCCAAAAAGACTACCCAACCGACAGGTAACAGCAACGGCAATACCGATGTTTTGGCAATGACAGCGAGCGGGCCGCATTTGAGACAAGGTGACGTGAGACGAAAGGGCGCTGACCTTCTGGTCGCGCCCTTGAAGTTGAACGTCAGATTGTCCAAATGCGGTCCGCGCAGCGTCGAGCCGTTCCGCGGTTTGGTAAAACCGCGGAACTAATAATCAAGTTTCCACATGTAGCGGCGCGTCATGTAGTCCTTATGGGTGACGGCAGACAGTGCACGCATGTAGACGTTGTTGAGGATCGGGGCAAAGACCAGGTGGTTGAAGTACTCGCTCACGCTGTCCTTGATGTCGTTGAGGCCGAGTTCCTTGGCGTCGAGCTGATAGACGCGCTCGCCGCCGTACTGGTTGACAAAGCGGACGCCGCGCTCGTCGTTGCAGCGGCTGCGGCCGACGCTGATGAGCTGGAACAGCGAGGTGCGCTTGTCCAGAATCTCAAAGGGGCCGTGGAAGAAATCGCAGGTGTTGATGGTGCAGGAGTCGATCTGCAGCATCTCCTGCACGTTGCAGATGCTAAAGACGTAGGCGGCACCAAAGAGCGGGCCCTGGGCCATGACGTTGATGCAGGGCTTGTCGGCGTTCTGCTCGGCCCACTTAGCAGCGAGCGGACGGGTGTACTCGACGGCCTTGCGATAGATGGGGTCGACCAAGTCGAACGCGGCCATAGCGGTCTCGTACTCGGCATAGCCCTCGGTCTGCTGCGTGAGTTCCATGGCGATCATGGTCACGACGGCGGAGTTGGTGCGGCCCATGCAGGACTCGTCGACGGCCAAGCTGTCGTACTGGATCTTGTAGTCGCAGACCTTGGTGAGGCCGGACTCGTCAACATAGATGGCGATAGTGCTGGCGCCGTGATCCTTGGCGACCTGGGCGGCGACGATGGTCTCCTTGGTGCCGCGCATGGAAACGACAACGGCCAGGGTGTTCTCGTTGACGTAGGCAGGGGTTGCGTGCACGAACTCATTGCTGGTATAGCTGGAGCTCACGACCTGCGTGGCCTCGTGCTCCATAAAGTACTGGGCAGGATAGTTACCGCCGTTAGATCCGCCGGCGCCGATCCACACAACGCGCTTGATGCCGCCCTTGTCTGCCTTGTCAGCCAAAACCTGGGAGACGACATCCTTAACCTGTTCCTGAGTAGTCATCGTGCATCAGCCTTTCTTCTCATTTGATGCTCTTGACGGCATACAAGTTACATACATGTTTTAACGATGTCGACTAGTTGTATGCTATATTTGTCTTAGATATTTTGCTGATACGGTTTTCGATAACTCGTTACCAGCAGTTTTGTTGTTGTATTGGATACATGCTTGATTAGGTAAGCATACAGGTTAGATACAGGTTGATCACATGAGCGCTTCGTCTAAAAAGAAACTGACCCAATACGAGCGTCTGGCGACCACACTTCGCGACCGCATCGCTGCCGGCATCTACGCCTGCGGAGACAAGCTGCCGTCCGAGATGGAACTCATGGACGAATCGGGGCTGTCGCGCAGTACCGTGCGCCATGCCCTTAAGGTGCTTGTTGACGAGGGCCTGGTTCGCACCGAGCGCGGGCGCGGCGCCTTTGTGGCCGACACGCCGGCGCTCCACGAGAACAACCTGGTGTTTTCGAGCTACACAGCGCAGATCCAGGGCCAGGGCATGAAGCCCACCACCCGCACGGTGGACTCGGGCTTTGCCAAGGCAACGGGTAGCGTGGCCAAGTTTTTCGATGCCGCCGTGGGCAGCAAGCTCGTCAAGCTTGTCCGCCTGCGCTATCTGGACGACGCCCCGCTGTGCCTGGAGACCACCTATCTTCCGCCAAGCTTTGAGGCGCTCATCGATCGCGATATCAACGGATCGCTCTACGCCACGCTGCGCCAGGAGTTCCATCGTGCGCCGGCGCAGGGGCACAAGACCTTTGAGGTGTGCTACGCCTCGCAAAACGAGGCGTTTTTGCTCAACGTTGAGCGCGGGCAGGCATTGATCCTTATCACCGACTACGTCTACGACACCGACGGCCGCCCACTCCACGTCTCCAAACGCATCCAACGAACCGACCGCGCCAAATACACCGAGCCCATCGGCTAACCTGCCAAAATAAACCTGTCCCTAAATGGTAGGTTTGGGAAGGTCGGGGAACCAGGTTGGCTTGGGTTGGTTGGGTGTGCGCTCGGCTAGGACCAGCTCCATCCAACACATGTCGTACCAGCGACCGAACTTCTGAGCGCAGCGGTCAAAAGCGCCCACCAGGCGATACCCCATATGAGCATGGAAGTCCTGGCTGTTGTGCGTCAGGTACTCGTCGTCCTTGTCGTGCGGCACGGCAATGAGCGCGCACATGTTGGTGATGCCCATCGCGATCAGACACTGCTTGAGCGCATCGTGCAGCTTGCGGCCCAGCCCGCCGTGGCGCACGTCGCGCGCCAGGTAGATCGATGTCTCGACTGACCAGTCGTATGCCTCACGGCTGTTAAGCGGACTCACATAGGCATAGCCTACCGGACGCCCGTCCAGCTCCATCACCAAATACGGGTAACGCTTGAGCGTACGCTCGATGCGCCCGGCGAACTCCTCAACGCTCGGCACCTCGTATTCGCAGGTAATCGCCGTCTGGCGCACATACGGCTCATAGATGGCAAGCAGTGCCGGTGCATCATCGGCCGTCGCCAGGCGAATCGTCGGCTCGGACATCTCGGTCATACAGCCCCTCCCCCTCAAAAACAAAGGCCGCCTTGCGCCAAACCCAGCGCAAGGCGGCCTCTCGTCATTACATCAGGCTACAGGACAGCCGCCAGCGCGTCGATGTCCTCCTGTGTCGTGGCCCAGCTGGTGCAAAAGCGCACCACGGTGTGGGTCTCGTCGTACTTTTCCCAGTACTCGATCGAGGCATGCTCGCGAATGCGGGCCATGTCCTCGTTGGGCAGAATCACGAACTGCTGGTTGGTCGGCGTCTCCAAAAAGAACTGGTAGCCGCGCTCGTGCAGCACGCGACGCAGCGCCTGCGCGGTCTCGATCGCCTGGCGACCAATCTCAAAATACAGGCCGTCGGTAAAAAGAGCCTCGAACTGCACGCCCGTCAGGCGGCCCTTGGCAAGCAGCGCGCCGTGCTGCTTAATGCGCGGAATGGGATGCGCCGGAGCGTGCATGCCGCAAAACACCACGGCCTCGCCGCAAAGCGCGCCGCACTTGGTGCCGCCGATGTAGAACACGTCGCACAGCTGCGCCAGCTCGGGCAGGGTAATGTCGCACTCATCGGCCGCCAGCGCATAGGCCAGGCGAGCACCGTCCACAAACAGCGGAATCTCGCGCTTCTGGCACACTGCGTGAATCGCCGCGAGCTCGGCGGCAGAGTACAGCGTGCCGTACTCGGTCGATAGGCTCACGTACACGGCGCCCGGGAACACCGTATGCTCGTAGCTCTCGTTTTCGTAGAACACCTGGATATAGTTCTCGAGGTCCTCGGCGTGCATCTTGCCCTCGTAGCCGGGGATGGTGAGCACCTTGTGGCCGCCAAACTCGATGGCGCCCGCCTCATGGCAGGCGACGTGGCCGGTCTCGGCGGCAACGACGCCCTCGTAGGGCGCGAGCAGCATGTCAATCACCGTCGCGTTGGCCTGTGTGCCGCCTACCAGGAAAAATACGTCGGCATCGGGCGCCTGGCAGGCCTCACGGATCAGCTGCTTGGCACGCTCGGTGTGTGCATCGGTACCGTAGCCGGGCTGCGGCTCCATATTGGTGTCGACGAGCGCCTGCAGCACCGCCGGATGTGCGCCGTGGGAATAGTCATTGTTGAACGCGAGCATGGTAATCCTCTCTAGCCGGGCACGAGCCCGATGATTCAGATGGGGCTATTGTACGCCGCCCGGATAAGCAATGCGCGCGGCAAGGCACTCGAGCGCCAGCACCAGGGCAAAGCCGCAGCTCACGTCACTCAAAAAGTGCGCACCGATCACGATGCGGCCAAAAGCGACGAGCGCCGCAACCACAGCGGCGACCCAAAAGACCACGCGGCGGCGCGACGGCTTTTCCTTAAAGGCCGGCGCGGGAAGTCCGGCGAGCATAAGGCCGATCGCCGCGTGTGCCGTATGTCCGCTCGCAAACGACTTAAAGCCGTCCTTGATCACGCCGGCGGCGATATAGGCCCACTTGTCGGGATTGCCGATTACCCACCACGGCTGAAAATTGAGCCCCGGCGTGACCTCGATCACGCGCATGCGCGGGCGCGACCACAGCGGCTTGACGATCACGTTGAGGATAATGGCCTGGGCAACCCACACGGCAAGCACCATCAACGCCCAGCGCGTAAGCTCATTGGAGTCGGTGTCGCGCGTGAGGCGATAGACGATCAGGTTGGCGGCGATGGCCAGCACAAACGTCAGCACCAGCTGAACCGCGATGAGTTTGCCGCCGACCCGCAGGGACGAAACGATCTCGTAGCCGGCCAGGCCAATGTTGACGAGGATGCCGAGCACGGCGAGCCATTTGCTCCCCCTGGAGTCGGGACGCACCGCGCGCACGAGCATAACGCCCGCGATACTCGCCGTCAGCTCGAACGGCAGCTCGCCGGCGGCCTCGATAAAGCGACCGTACATGCTGGCAATGTTGAACAGCGCGCTCGAGATCTGATAATCGAAGAAGCTGCCCACGCCCAAACAAAGGCACAGGACAACCGCGATAATGGCGGCATCTTTCTTATAGATGTATCCGAACATGCTTTCCTTTCGGTCGGACGAAGGGTCGACCCGCAACGTGGTGGGACAAAGTTATCAGTAGTTTTTGTCCCATTAATACCCTTACAGGTTGAGCATAAGTGAGCGAAAACGTCCCATTTGTGGCAAGGTGACCCGAAGGAGGAGGGAAGCGTACTTGCGTACGCGACCGACGAGTGAGGGCCAGATTGCCCAAATGGGGCGTTTGCAGCGCCGACCCGTTAGTCGTCGTCGCTGGCACCCAGCTGCTGCAGCAGCATGAGGGCTGCTGCCACGGGGCCGGTACCGTCGTTGGCATCGAGGCCACGGCCCAGGCCGCTGCCTGCGCCGGCGCCCGCCTTGTAGGGCACCGATAGCTTGCGGCTCTTGGGGAAGTTCACCGCGCCATAGCGAGTCTTGAACTCAAAGGCCACCTTCTTGGGCACGTCGACACCCAAAAACGTGATGCGCCCGCCGCTGAGCGTGACGCTCTCGAGCCCCAAGCGCTCGCCGCGGATACGGATACGCGCGCGGTTGAACAGATTGAGTCCCGCCAACGGCAGCTCGCCATGCGCGGCCTCGGTCTCTTCCTGTACCTCGTCGATGCTCTCCAGGTCCTCGGCCGCCGCGAGCTTGCGGTACACGAGCACGCGCTGGTCCACCGCCGGCAGGTACTCCTCGGACAAGAAGTAATCGGCCGGCAGGTTAATGCCCACGCTCGCCGCCTCCACGCCGGCATCGTCGTCACCGCGCGCCTCGGCCACGGCCTGACCCAGCATCTGCGTAAACAGGTCAAAGCCCACGCTCGATAGGTTACCGTGCTGTTCGGCACCCATGAGCGAGCCGGCGCCGCGAATCTCCAGGTCGCGCATGGCGATGCGCATGCCGCTGCCCAGGTCCTGGAACTCGGAAAGTGCAGTCAGGCGCGCCGTTGCCTCCTCGGTGAGCGGCAGCTCGCCCGGGAACATAAAGTATGCGTAGGCCTGCGTGGCCGAGCGGCCCACACGGCCCTTGAGCTGGTAGAGCTGTGCTAGGCCCAGGCGCTGCGAATCCTCGATGATGAGCGTGTTGGCGCACGCGTTGTCGATACCGCTCTCCACGATGGTCGTGGCAATGAGCACGTCGATCTTTTTGGTCGCAAACTCGATCATCACGTCCTCGACCTCGCGCGGGCTCATCTTGCCGTGCGCCACGCCCACGCGCGCCTCGGGCGCGGCCTCGTGCACGCGCGCCACGGCGTCGTCGATGGTCTTGACGCGGTTGGACACGTAGTACACCTGGCCGCCGCGACCCACCTCCAGGCGAATCGCCGCGCTCACCACGTCGGGGTCGTACTCCCCCACGTGCACAATCACGGGACGGCGCCCGGTCGGCGGCGTGGTGATCAGGCTCATGTCGCGCACGCCGCTCGTGGCCATCTGCATGGTACGCGGGATGGGCGTGGCCGAAAGCGTGAGCACGTCGATCTGCTCGCGCAGGTTCTTGAGCTGCTCCTTGTGCTGCACACCAAAGCGCTGTTCCTCGTCGATGATCACCAGGCCCAGGTTCTTGGGGTTCACGTCGGCCGAAAGCAGACGGTGTGTGCCGATCAGCACATCGATCGTGCCCTCGGCAAACGCCTTGAGCGCGCGCTTTTGCTGCGCCGGCGTGCGAAAGCGGCTGAGCACCTCGACCTCAAGGCCAAACGGGGCAAAGCGTTCAAAGAACGTCTCGTAGTGCTGCTGGGCAAGAATAGTCGTGGGGCAGAGTACCATGACCTGGCGGCCGGAGTCCACGCACTTAAACGCTGCGCGCAGGGCGACCTCGGTCTTGCCAAAGCCCACGTCGCCGCACAGCAGGCGGTCCATGGGCTTGGGTGCCTCCATGTCCGCCTTAATGTCGGCAATAGCCTCCAGCTGGTCGCGCGTCTCGTCGTAGGGGAAGCTCTCCTCCATCTCAATCTGCTCGGGCGTATCGGGCGGACAGGCGATACCGGTAATCGAAGAGCGGCGCGTATACAGGTCGACCAGGTCAAACGCCAGCTTTTTGGCATTCTTGCGCGCCTTGTTGGTGGCACGCGTCCAGTCGGCGGTGTTGAGCCTGGTCAAGCGCGGTTTATCGCCGTCGGGGCCAACATAGCGCGTGATGCGGTCGACCTGCTCGAGCGGCACATAGAGTTTGTCGCCGTCGGCGTATTCCAGCAAGAAGTAGTCGCGCTCCTTGCCGCCCACTTCCTGGCGCGCGATCTCGCTAAAGAGCGCGATGCCATGCGTTGCGTGCACCACGTAGTCGCCCGGCTTAAAGGGGAAGGTGATCTGCGTAATGTCGACCTTGCGGCGGCTGCGCGCGCGGTTGGCGTCCATGCGGGCGTTGAGGTCGGCGATCGAGAACACGGCCAGATTGGCATCGGGCACCACCACGCCCTGCGGTAGAGCGGCATCCACAAAGGTCACGCGTCCGCGCGAGATGGTGGGCACGGCGGCACCAGCGGCAGCCTGGGCCGCGCCC
>CABRBD010000019.1:0-24318 GCA_902469185.1 uncultured Collinsella sp.
CCAGAGCGACAACTTGTCATTCAAAGAGGACGGCATGACCAGAAGGTCTATGCCGTCCTCTTTTCATGCCAATTTGTTCGCTCTGGTGCCCGCTCGCTGGCATTGTCAAAACATCGGCGTTTCCGTTGCCGGTGCCGGCAGTTAGGCCGTCCCCAAGGGATCAAGGCGAGAAAATTTCTTAAAAAAGTTCTTGCCCTTCGCCCGATCGTCCGTATAATAAACTTCGTTGCTTGAGAGCACGCACCTATTCCTCGGTAGCTCAATGGTAGAGCACGCGGCTGTTAACCGCGCTGTTGTAGGTTCGAGTCCTACCCGGGGAGCCAGAATTTCTCGGCCCATTCCGCTGGGCTTTTTAATTCCTCGGTAGCTCAATGGTAGAGCACGCGGCTGTTAACCGCGCTGTTGTAGGTTCGAGTCCTACCCGGGGAGCCAGGTTGTAAAACCCGTCGCTTATGCGGCGGGTTTTTTCATGCCGCGACCACTTGACTCGAACGTTGCCATATCAACATTTCGTGTCGAGGATGTAATCCCACGACCCACCACCTCAACATGGCGCGGTCGTTGTAGAATATTGCAATGATTGCTCCCACGACATGGTGCCGTGAGCACCAGATAAGGAGATTCTTGTGTCTGAGACCATCAACGGCAGCCTGAGCGTCTCGAACGACGTTATTGCCGATATTGCCGGTTATGCCGCGATGACGTGCTATGGCGTCGTCGGTATGGCTGAGCAGCTCCAGGGCGCCGAGAGCGTGCGCCTGCTTGCCGGTCAGCGCCTCCGCAAGGGCGTGCTTGTCTCCGCCGACGAGAACGGCCTTACGGTCGATCTTCACGTCGTGCTCGAGAACGGCGTCAACATGAAGTCCGTCTGCCACAATCTTTCGAGCTCCGTTGCCTTCACCCTGCAGGAGATCGCCCAGATCGATCCCGCCAGCCTTAAGATCGGCATTCACATCGACGCGCTCAAGAGCCGTCTGAACTAGCATCCGAAAACGGAGATTCAAATACCCATGATTGCAAAGACCATTCGCACCTGTTTTCCGATCGCTGCGGCTGCTGTTTCCGACAAGGCCGAGGAGATCAACAAGCTCAATGTCTTCCCCGTACCCGACGGCGACACCGGTACCAACATGTCGCTCACGCTCGCCTCGGTGACCAAGGAGCTCTCCGCTCTTCCCGCCGACGCTGACATGGAGGCCATCGCCGGCGCCATCACCCACGGCTCCCTGATGGGCGCCCGCGGCAACTCCGGTGTCATCACCTCGCAGATCCTGCGCGGTGTGGCCGAGGGTCTTGTCTCTGCCGACGAGCCCATTACGTCCGCCAACATTGCCTATGCGTTCCGCCGAGCCGTCAAGGTCGCCTTCCAGGCCGTCCGTAAGCCCATCGAGGGCACGATCCTCACGGTGCTGCGCGATGTCTCGACCAAGGCCGACGAGTGCGAGAAGAAGAAGTTCTCGGCCGAGGACGCGCTCGACGCTATCGTCGTCGAGGCATATCAGTCTGTCGCTCGCACGCCCGACCTTCTGCCCGTTCTGAAGGAGAACGGCGTGGTCGACTCCGGCGCCTTTGGCTTTGCCATCTTCCTGGAGAACTTTGTTGCCGCCGCGCTTGGCCGCAGCACCGTTGTCGAGGATTTCTCCGCCACGTTTGATTCCGCCGGCTCTGCCCGTGATGCCGCTCTTGGCCGCGTTGAGATCGAGGCTAACGACGACTGGGAGGGCTCGGAATTCCGTTACTGCAATGAGTTCCTGTTTAAGGCCGACGCCCCGTTTGACGAGGACGAGTGCCTTAAGTTCCTGGGTTCCATGGGCGACTGTGAGCTGCTCGTGGGCGCATATCCCGACTACAAGATCCACGTGCACTCCAACACCCCGAACCTGGTGCTCGAGCACATGCTGCAGCTTGGCCAGATCTACGAGGTCTTTATCCACAACATGGAGATGGAGGCCCACGACCGTACCGCCAAGATCCACGAGGACCAGGAAAAGGCCGCCGAGCCCGCCAAGGCGCTGGGCTTTGTCGCCGTTGCCGCTGGGTCCGGCGAGGCAGACATCCTCAAGTCCCTCGGCGTCGACGTGATCGTGTCGGGTGGTCAGACCATGAACCCCTCGACTGCAGACCTGCTGGGCGCTGTTGACCAGGTCAACGCGACCTCGGTCATCATCCTGCCCAACAACGGCAACATCCGCATGGCCGCTGAGGCCGCTGCCTCAGCCTGCACCGACAAGAAGGTCGCCGTCGTTCCCACCAAGACCGTTCCGCAGGCCTTCTCCGCGCTGTTCGCGGTCCTGCCCGATTCCGAGCTCGAGGATGCCGTCGCCGCTATGGTCGACGCCATCAGCGAGGTCCGCGATGGCGAGGTCACCCGCGCCGTGCGCGACTCCAGCGCCTCCGACGGTTCGCCAATTCACTCCGGTGACGTCATGGGCATCATGGCCGGCTCCATCGATGTGGTCGGCTCCGACGTGAAGCAGGTCACGCTCGATTGCATCAACCGCATGCAGGAGGAAGAGGAGGGCGACGCGCTGACGATTCTGGCCGGCGAGGAGCTGTCCGACGAGGCCTTCCAGGAGATCGTCGACGCTATCGAGGAGGCTCAGCCCGACCTGGAGATCGACGCCCATCGTGGCGAGCAGCCGCTCTATCCCGTGATCTTCTCGATCGAGTAGGCATCTGCCCATGTCCGAGCTCTGCTCCGTGCCGCGCGTCTCGGATCGCTTTGCCCAGAGCAATGCGCTCGACGAGGATATCGCGCGACTCAAATATGTTTCGGGTAAACGTGAGGAGGCCCTTCGCCGTCTGGGAATTCGGACGGTGGGGGACCTCCTTCTCCATATCCCTCATCGATACCTGGACTTTACGCGCTCCTGGTCCATCGAGATGGCGCCCATCGGTACCGTGTGCACCATCATCGCCACGGTCGACCGTATCGTTCAAAAGAAGCCGCGTCCGCGCATGCAGGTGACCGAGGTCTCACTCGTTGACGAGACGGGCGTGCTGCAGGTCGCCTTTTTCCGTCAGCCTTGGATTGCCCAGCAGCTTAAGCAGGGCGACCGCCTGGCCGTGATGGGCAAGGTCGAGTTTGCCTACGGTTTTAAGCAGATGGCCTCGCCGCACTTTGAAAAGCTTGATGACGGGCGTGCTGCGGGCACCATTTTGCCGGTCCATTATGTGAGTGACGGCGTGAGCCAGGCATGGATGCGCCGCATCGTAAGTGGCGCGCTCGAGGTCGTCGGCAATCCCTTCGACCCGATTCCCGCACGCTTGCGCGTTAAACGTCGCCTGATGAGCGATGCTCGTGCGCTTCGATCGATCCACTTTCCTTCGAGCATGGCTGAGCGCGATATCGCGCGCGCACGGCTTGCCTACGAGGAGTGCCTCTACCTGCAGCTGGCGCTGCGCCTGCGCAACGACGGCAGCCTGGTCGATGTGGTGCCCTACGCCCACGCCGCGGGCGAGCACCTGGCCGCGCTTAAGCAGGCCCTGCCGTTTTCGCTGAGCGACGAGCAGGAGGCCGCGTTCCAAGATATCCTGCGCGATATGTGCGATGGCGGGCGCGTGATGAACCGCCTGCTGCTGGGCGATGTCGGTACCGGTAAGACCGCCGTTGCCGCCTGCGCGCTGGCTGTGGCTGCCGATAGCGGCACGCAGGCCTGCGTTATGGCGCCCACGGGCGTGCTGGCGCGTCAATATGCCGATAAGACCGGCCCCTTGCTCTTGCAGGCTGGCATGACCTGGGCGCTCCTGACGGGCGCCACGCCGGCGGCCGAGCGCGAGCGGATCCATGCCCAGCTGGAATCGGGCGAGCTCGATGTCCTCTTTGGCACCCACGCGGTGCTTTCGGATAACGTGGCGTTTAAGCATCTGTCGCTCGTGGTCATCGATGAGCAGCACCGGTTTGGCGTCGGCCAACGCAACGCCCTGCGTGCGAAGGGCCCTGGTGCCGATCTGCTCGTTATGACGGCAACGCCCATCCCACGTACGCTGGCGCTTTCGGTCTACGGCGATCTGGACACGAGCATCATCCGCCATCGGCCCGTCCCTGGCGCTGGCGTGACGACACGCGTGCTTACCGAGTCGAGCCGCGACCTTGCCTATGGCGCCATCCGCGAGGCGCATGAAAAGGGTCAGCAGGCCTACGTGATTTGCCCGCTCGTGGAGCCGAGCGACTCGGCCGATGAGCTTGAGGATGTGCCCGGTATCGTCCGTGACGACGAGGGTCGCGTAACCGTGCCCGTGCCGCTGCACGATACGGCAACCGAGCTCGACCGCCTACGCCTGGCGTTGCCGGGGCTTACCATCGAGCGTCTTCACGGCCGCATGCCGGCGGGGGAGAAGGATCGCGTGATCGACGCCTTCAAGCGCGGCGAGATCGACGTGCTCGTTTCGACCACGGTGGTCGAGGTGGGCGTCGACGTGCCCAACGCCACCGTCATGGTCATCGAGAACGGTGAGCGCTTTGGCTTGGCGGCCCTGCACCAGCTGCGCGGCCGCGTGGGCCGCGGCAGCGTGTCGGGCACCTGCCTGGTCATGACGCACTCCAAGGGCAACGGCGGCGCTTCGGCGGCGCAAGACCGTCTCCAGTCGCTCGAAAAGACCTCGGACGGCTTTACGCTCGCCCAGATGGACCTTCGTCTGCGCCACGAGGGCGAAATCCTGGGGTACCGCCAGCATGGCGGTGTGACTCTGCGCTTTGTCGACCTGGATGCCGACGAGGAGCTGATCGAGTGGGCCCATTTGGACGCGGTCGAGCTCTTGCGGTATGCTTGCAACCTTGACTCCGTGGCGACGCGCCCCCTGCGCGATGCGGTCGCCATGCGATATCGACACATTTTTAAGGAGGTCAGCGGAGGATGAGAATCATCGGCGGCGAATGGCGCGGTCGTAAGATCGAGGAGCCCCGTGGTCGCGATGTCACCCGCCCCACGACCGATCGTGTGCGCGAGGCATGCGCATCTATGGTCATGTCGGCATTTGACTTCGATCTGGACGAGGTCCGCGTGCTGGACGCCTTTGGCGGCTCCGGCGCCTTAGGGTTAGAGATGCTCTCACGTGGCGCCCGCTCGCTCACGACGTTCGAGATCGATCGGAATGCCGCGCGGCTCATTACCAAGAATATCGAGTCGCTCTGCCGTGACCGTGCGCGTTGGCGCGTGGTAACGGGCGACATGCTGGCGAGCGCCTCGCGCGGTCGTGTGCCGGGCGGCCCCTTTGATCTGGTCCTGCTCGACCCGCCCTATGCTTTTGGTGCCGAGCCGGTCGAGATACTGCTGCAGAACCTGGCTCAGCAGGGTCTGCTTGCACCTGGCGCTTATGCCCTGTTTGAGCATGCCGCCGCCGATGCGGGCGCGCATCCGGCAGGCTTTGAGATCGTGCGCGAGAAGCGCTACGGCATTACCTCGGTCGACCTGCTTCGTTGGGTCGGCGATGACGATGGTGAGGAAGATTGCGCCGGCACCGATGCTCACAACACCGATGCCATGACGGTTCAGGAGAACGCCCATGAGTGACACCATCAACCGCGTGATCGTCCCGGGCACCTTCGATCCCATCACGTTTGGCCATATCGATGTCATCCGCCGCGCCCGCCGCATCTTTCCCAGCGTGATCGTCGCTGTCGCCGAGTCGCAGGGTAAAAACGGTGTGGGCACCACGTTTATGCTGGATGAGCGCGTGGCGCTGGCTCGTGAGGCGCTCGGTGATATCGACGGCGTCGAGGTCCTGCCCTTTACCGGCCTCTTGGTCGACTTCGCTCGCGAGCAGGGGGCGGGGGCTGTGGTCAAGGGCCTGCGCGCCATGACCGACTTTGAGTACGAGCTGCAGCAGGCAGACCTCAACTATCGCTTAGATAACGAGCTGGAGTCTATCTTTGTCATGAGTGCGCCGCAGTACGGCTATATCTCGAGCTCGGTCGTTCGCCAGATCGCCTCGCTCGGCAGCGATGTATCGACGTTTGTCCCGCCCAACGTGGTCGAAGCGCTCAGACATCGCTTTTCGTGACGTTTTTTATTGCCTGGTGGCATGTGGTAAACTAGCACGATGATATGTTACCTATGAAAGGAGACCGGATGCCGGGCGAGAATTTTCCTGGCGATAGGATCGTCAGCTTGGTCGATGAGCTCGAAGGGCTGATCGAGGAAGCCAAGCCGCCTTTCGGCAAGAACGCTCAGTTCAAGGTCATCGACGCCGACGTGTTCTTCAACATCCTCGACGAGATCCGCATGAGCTATCCCGAGGAGTGGCAGAAGTCCCGCCGTATCCTTAAGGAGCGCGAGGAGCTTATGGCTTCCGCCGCCGCTCAGGCCGATTCCATCATCGCCGACGCTCAGCAGCAGGCCCTCACCATTGCCGGTGAGCAGGAGATCGTCCGCTTAGCCCAGCAGCAGGCCGACGACATCCGCGATCGTGCCCAGCAGTACGAGCGCGAGACGCGTTATGCTGCCGAGGACTACGCAGAGCAGGTCTTTACGCACCTGGAGGAGAACCTCAAGAGCCTGACCGGCACCGTTACCCGTTGCCGTCAGCAGCTCAACGAGGGTGCCGCCCAGCAGAATGGTCAGTGGTAATGGCTGAGTTCCCGAGCGTTACCGTCGATCTTTCCGAGCAGCTCGAGTTTCCTGGTGATTCGTATCCGCTGACCGGTAAGGTCGACGTCGCCACCTACATGGTGGGCGAGAAGGAGTATCAGCTACAGGACGGCATCGACTACGACGTTGTCTTTACCAATGCCGGTACCGGTGTCTTGCTCACGGGCATGGTTCGCGCGCACGCCACCGGCGAGTGCGACCGTTGTCTGGAGCCCGCCTCGTTTGATATCGCCGGCGAGATCGAGGAGTTCTACCTCTTCGAGGAGCCCGAGGATCCCGAGGCCTACGAGGACGGCTACGAGCTCCTGGGTGAGGACCGCATCGTCGATTTGGGTGAGCCCATCAACGACGCGGTCGTCATGGACACGCCGTTTGTGGTGCTCTGCAAGCCCGATTGCCGCGGTCTGTGCCCCACTTGCGGTTGTAATCTCAACGTCGAGCAATGCGATTGCGCCGCCCAGGCAGAGGCAGAATGGGCCGCTGCCACGGAAAATCCATTTGCAGCATTGAAGAATCTCAAGCTCGATGAGTAAAACTGTGGTAGTATCGCTACTTGCGCGTAATCGCCACACTGGATAGTTCATAAGGAAGGTCACTATGCCCGTACCTAAACAAAAGCAGGGTCGTATCCGCACTCACACCCGTCGTTCCGCCAACATGAAGATTTCGGCTGCGGCTCAGTCCACGTGCCCCCGTTGCGGCGCTGTCAAGCTTCCGCACCACGTGTGCCCCAGCTGCGGTTTCTACAAGGACCGCGAGGTTATCGTTACCGAGTAACGGTATACTCTGGATGCGATGCCGTTCCAAATGGAACCACAATGGCCGGCTCAATGAGTCGGCCATTTTTGTATAAGGAGCATGTATATGAGTAACGTTCGCGTTTGTGTAGACGTTGTGGGCGGAGACGAGAAACCTCAGGTTGTTCTCGATGGTATCGAGGCTGCGCTTGCCGCTGATCCCGATATCGAGGTCTTGGCAGCTGGCCCCGCTGAAATCGTCAATCCCTTTGCTGCTTCCCATGCACGTGTTGAGGCTCTTGAGGCACCCGACGTTATCGCCATGGATGACGATCCCATTCGCGCCGTGATGACCAAGCGTAAATCGTCGATCGTGCTGTCGTGCCGTGCCATCAAGAAGGGAAATGCGGACGCGTTCTTCTCCGCCGGCTCGACCGGCGCCATGACAGCTGCCGCGACCGCCTACGTCACACCGTTTAGATATATGGCCGAAGGCAAGAAGCAGCCGGTGCGTCCCTGTCTAACCAATGCGTTGCCCAATCGCGCCGGCGGTTTGACGGTGCTGTGCGATATGGGCGCCAACCCCGATGTCGAGGTCGATGACATGGTGCGTTTTGCCCAGATGGGTAGCGCCTATGCCCGCGTCGTCCTGGGCATCGAGCATCCCCGCGTGGGCCTGCTTGCCAATGGCACCGAGGACGAGAAGGGTTCCAACTTTACCAAGGCCTGCTTCCCGGCTATGAAAGCCGCCGTTCCCGGCTTTGTGGGCAACTGCGAAGGCACCGACCTCACCTCGGGCAATTTCGATGTCGTCGTTGCCGATGGCATGTCGGGCAATATTGCGCTCAAGGCCACCGAGGGCGCTGCCAAGTTTTTGCTGCAGGAACTCAAGGGTGCCTTTATGGCCTCGCTCGGCACCAAGATCGCCGCGCTGCTCATCAAAAAGCAGATGCGCGAGATTAAGACCAAGCTGTCTGGTGATGCCAAGGGCGGCGCGATTCTTTTGGGCCTGCGTGGCGTGGTCCTGATCGGTCACGGTGCCACCTCGGTCGAGGCCGTCAAAAACGGTACGCTCGCGGCGGCTGAAGCCGTGCGCGCCGGGCTGGTCGAGAATGTCGCCAACTCTATGGACGGTATCGTTTTGTAAGAGCGAGTTAGAGCGCTGTTATGTGCCTCGCGGCCTGCTTCGTGGGGTAGAATCAGAACCGTGTCTTGGTACCGCCTGGGCGGTACCATTCTTTTGGTATTCATGCACTATGAGAGGAAGCGCTATGGACCGCTCCGAAATCTTCGACAAGATCGCCGAGGTCGCTGCTGACGTTCTGGGCGTCGATGTTGCCGAAATTAGCGATGAGACCACCTTTGACGACCTCGATGCCAACTCGCTCGAGCGCCTGCAACTGGTTACGGCTATCGAGGACGAGTTCAATCTCGAGATCGATGACGAGACCCTGCTCTCGCTCAACTCTGTCGCCGACGCCGTCGACGCGATCGAAAACGCCAGGGAGGCTTAGGTCTTGGCTTTATCCGAACGACTTACGCGCGCCCAGGAGATTCTGGGCCACGAGTTCAATGACAAGGTGCTGCTGCGCGCGGCCCTTACGCATCCTTCGGCCGTCGAGGGCCAGCCGGTTTCTGCCAGCTATGAGCGTCTTGAGTTTTTGGGCGATTCCATTTTGGGCGCCGTCGTCGCCCGTTCGCTCTTTGAGTCCTATCCCGAGTTTGACGAGGGCAAGCTCACGCGCCTGAAGGTGTCGCTTGTCTCGGGCGCTACGCTATCCGAGGTGTCGCATGAGCTGGGCATCGACGACATCATCATCTTTGGTGCCTCCGAGACCGGTACCGGCGCGCGCGGCCTGCACTCGGCGCTCGAGAACGTCTACGAGTCGCTCGTGGGTGCGCTGTACCTGGATGCCGGCTGGGATGTTGCGGCGGACTTTATCCATCGTACGCTCAAACCGCACCTGGCCTCCGAGCGTGCCGAGCACCCCGCGAACCCCAAATCGTTCTTGCAGGAGTGCGTGCAAGCCGACGGTCACGAACCCCCGGCGTATAAGCTCGTTGGCTCCGAGGGCCCGGCGCATGCGCCCACCTTTACCGCCGTGGTGTTGATCGATGGTATTCGCCAGGGTCGCGGCTCCGGCTCCTCAAAGAAGGAAGCCGAGGGAGCCGCTGCACTTGAGGCACTTGACCGCATGGGCTACACCACCAACGGCGTGATTCTCAACAAGAAGCCTGTTTAAGCGAGGAACCGTGTATCTCAAGTCCCTCACGCTCAAAGGGTTCAAGTCGTTTGCCGACCGTGCCCATATGACGTTTGAGCCGGGCCTGACCGTCATCGTCGGTCCCAACGGCTCGGGAAAATCGAACATCTCTGACTCGATTCTGTGGGTCCTGGGCGAGCAGAGCGCCAAGCAGCTGCGCGGCCAGGCCATGGAGGATGTCATCTTCTCGGGCTCGTCAGCGCGCAAGCCGGTGGGTGTCGCCGAGGTCACGCTGGTGCTCGATAACTCGGACCATATGCTGCCCGTCGACTTTGACGAGGTCGCCATCACCCGTCGTATGTATCGCTCGGGCGAAAGCGAGTACCTCATCAACTCGAGTCCGTGCCGCCTGATGGACATTCAGGACATCCTGCACGATTCGGGCTTGGGCAAGGATACGCATTCCATCATCAGCCAGGGCAAGCTCGACGCCATTTTGCAGAGCCGCCCCGAGGAGCGCCGTGCCCTCATCGAGGAGGCCGCCGGCATCTCCAAGCACAAGCGCCGCAAGGAGCGTGCGCTCAAAAAGATTAAGTCGATGGACGAGCACCTGACGCGTGCCCGCGACATCAATAAGGAAATCGCCCGTCAGCTGCGACCGCTGGAGCGTCAGGTCGATCGTGCGCGCAAGTACAAAGAGCTGTCCTCGCGCGCGAACGAGCTTACGCAGATGCTAGCCGTCGACGAGCTGCGTTCGCTGCAGTCGCAGTGGAACGACTTGGAGAGCCGCTCCAAGGAAGGTGCCGCCGAGCTGGAGCTTGCGCAGTACCGCTTGGGCGAAAAGGAACGCGAGCTCGAGAAGCTCCAGGTCATGCTCGAGGAAAAGGGCCTGTTTGTGGGCGATCTGGGCGAGCAGCGCCGCCATATGCAAGACGTGGTCGGCCGCATTAACTCCGATATGCGCCTGCTCGAGGAAAAGGGCCACAACATGGTGTCGCGCCTGTCCGACATGCGCGGCCAGATCTCGAGCTCCGAGCATCAGCGTCGTCGAGTGGTAGAGGAGCTCGAGGACGCGCGTGCGCAGCTTGAGGAAGTGACCGGCGCGCACATGCAGGCCCAGGAGGACGTTGACGCCGCTGGTCCTGCCGCCGCTCAGCTCCACGAGCGGCGCGTGGCGCTCGACAGTCAGATTTCGCAGCTTACGCGTGAGCAACGCGATGTGCAGCGTGTGGCCGATAACGCGGCGCTCGAACTCGCCAAGGTGAAGGACTCGCTGAGCAACGCTGAGGTCGAGGACAACATGTACGCCTCGCGCCTGGAGCAGATCGATGATCAGCTCGAGGAAGTCACGGCCTCGCTCGAGAGCCGTCGCGACCGCGCCGAGGAGCTTGAGGGTGCTCTTGAGGAAGCGCGCCAGGCCCAGGCCGATGCGCGTGAGGCCACCGAGGTCGCCCGTGCAGCCCTGAAGGACTTGCGTAATCGTGAGAGTGAGGCGCGCAACAAGCTGTCCGAGGTGCGCTCGGAGCTTGCCAGCCAAAAGAAGCTTGATGCCCGCATGGCAGACAGCTCGCCGCTGGTGAGCCGTCTGATGGGCGCACTGGGCGATGATGTCTCAGGCCGTTTGGGCGACGTGCTCGACGCCCCTCGTGAGCTTGAGGGCCTGGTTGAGCAACTACTTGCCGGCGATATCGATGCTCTTTTGTTTGATGATGCCGCTACGCTTGAGCGCGCCGGTCGTGCGGCTTTGGACCAAAAGAAGGCTTCGGGCGAGGCGCTGTTGGTGGCGCGCGGCGTGAGCGGTGGTGCTGCTGCCAATGGCGCTGCCGGTACGCGTCTGGTCGATCGTCTGTCCGTGCGCTCCGGTTATGGCCCGGTTGTCGAGGCCCTTCTCGGCGGCTATTACGTTGTCGACGACTTGGCGGCTGCGCTGGCCGCGCCTGTCGTTGACGGCGTGACTTACGTGACCCCCGATGGCGCCCGCGTCGCCTGCGGCGGCCTGGTGCGTGTGGGGCTCGACGCCGGAGAGGCTTCGGGTGCTTTGGAGCGCAAGCGTCGCATCCGTGAGCTCGAGGGCCTGGAACCCGATCTGGCTGCTGTGTTTGAGCATGTGTCGGATCAGGTCGTCGAGGCCAATGCGGCCGTCGAAGAGGCGCGTGCCGCTGAGGGCGATGCCGCCGGCGAGCTCGCCCGTCTTGAGGGCGAGCGCCGCTCGCTGCTCTCCGAGATTGGCCGCCTGGAGCAAAGCGCCAACAACGCCGAGGTCGAGCGCGTGCGCATCTCCAAGCGCCGCGAGCAGGCCGCCGAGGCCGTTCGCGCTGCGCGCCCGCGCGTGGACGAGCTCACCCGCTCGCGTGACGAGGCCCGAGCGCAGGCAAGCGATCTTGGCCTTCAGATTGCCGAAGCCAACGACGAACTCGACCGCGTTCGCCGTGACGATTCCGAGGCCGCCGGCAAGCTCGCCGATGCCAAGGTCCGCCTGGCCCAGACGAGCGAGCGCCTTCGTTCTCTGAAGGGCCGCGTGCCCGATCTGGAGCATCGCCTGGAGGGCATCGACCGCCGTATCCGCGGAACACGCCAGGCCTCGCGCTCACTCGAGCTGCTGCGCCTGCGCGTCGATCCCATGCACGAGCGCTATTCGGCCCTGCTGGAGCGCGCGTCGGATTGGGCAGCGCGTCTGCGTGACCAGGCCTCTCTGGAGGAGGCGGACTCCGCTTCGCTCAAGAAGACCATCGAGGATGCCAAGGCAGAGGTTGCCCGCGCTAAGGAGAAGGTCGATACCGCCACCGCCACGCAAAACGAGTTTAAGGTCGCGCGTGGCAAGCTCGAGGTGCAGGTAGAGGCCGCCATTAAGGCCATTACCGCCGATGGCAACACGGTACTCGAGGAAGCGCTCATGCTTCCCGCGCCCACGGACCGCGATGCCGCCGAGCGCGAGCTCAACCAGCTTGTGCGCCAGATCAACAACCTTGGTCCCGTGAACCAAGTTGCCATGGAGGAGTACGAGCAGCTCAAGCGCCGCGCCGATTACATCGAGGAGCAGCTGGCCGATCTGGTGAGCGCGCGTAAGGCGCTCACCAAGATCACGGTGGCTATTGATCGCAAGATGCGCAAGGCGTTCCTTGTGACGTTTGAGAAGGTCGACGCGAACTTCCGCGAGATCTTCGCTATGCTGTTCCCGGGTGGCCAGGCTCATCTGGAGATGACCGATCCTGAGCATCCGGCCGAGACGGGTATCGAGGTCGTGGCGCAGCCGCGCGGCAAGCGCATCACCAAGATGATGCTCATGTCGGGCGGCGAGAAGAGTCTGACGGCACTCGCCCTGCTCTTTGCCGTGTACCGCACGCGCACGGTGCCGTTCTATGTGCTGGACGAGGTCGAGGCGGCACTTGACGACGCCAACCTGTCCAAGCTCATCGGCGCGCTCGACGTGTTGCGTTCCGATACGCAGCTCTTGGTCATTTCGCATCAGCGCCGTACTATGGAGGACGCTGACGTTCTCTATGGCGTCTCGATGCAAGCCGACGGCGTCAGCCGCGTCGTCTCGCAAAAACTCGATCGCGAAACCGGAAAGGTCGTGAATGCATAATGGGATTCTTTGACGCTCTCTCGCGCGGACTTGAGCGCAGCCGCGAGGCCCTCAACGAGGTCTTCTACTTTGGCGGCGAGGTCGACGAGGACTTTTGGGAGGACCTTGAGGATACCCTCGTTATGGGTGACATGGGCGCCGAGGTCGCCATTCAGGTCTCCGATGATCTGCGCGAGACGGCCGCCAAGAAGAACCTCAAGACCGCCCCGCAGCTCCGTCGCGCCCTGGCTGAGCAGCTCGAGCAGCATTTTGTGCCCGCCGAGCGCGATCCGTTCTCCGACACGCCGAGCTGCGTGCTGTTTGTAGGCATTAACGGCGCCGGCAAGACCACGACGGTCGGCAAGATCGCGAGCGCCATGGCCGCCCGCGGTAAGAATGTCGTGATCGGTTCTGCCGATACCTTCCGCGCCGCCGCCATCGAGCAGCTCGATGTGTGGGGTCAGCGCGCCGGCGTCCCCGTCATCAAGCGCGATCGCGGCTCCGACCCGGCAAGTGTTTGCTACGACGTGCTCGATGAGGCCGATAAGCGCGGCAGCGACCTGGTGCTGATCGACACCGCCGGCCGCCTGCACACGAGCCCCGAGCTCATGCGCGAGCTTGCCAAGGTGGTTAACGTGACGCGTAAGCGCGCCGCCAATATGGCCGCCGGCCCCATGCCCGTCTCGGTCGTGCTCGTGATCGATGCCGCCACCGGCCAGAACGGTCTGAACCAGGCGCTCGAGTTTAACGAGGCGCTGGGTCTGGACGGTATCATCATGACGAAGCTCGACGGTACGGCAAAGGGCGGCATCGCCATGGCCGTGGCCGAGAAGCTCAAGCTCCCGATTCTGCGCGTGGGCGTGGGCGAGCAGGTCGATGACCTACAGGAGTTCAATGCCAAAGATTTCTGCCGCGCCCTGGTGGGCGAGTCCAATTAAGGAGTGACTAGTGTTTGATTCTCTGAGCGATCGCCTCAATGACACATTTGACCGCCTGCGCGGCAAGGGTAAGCTGACCGAGGCCGACATCACCTCGGCCATGCGCGATATTCGCATGGCGCTGCTCGAAGCCGACGTCAACTTTAAGGTTGTCAAGGAGTTCGTCGCCAAGACCAAGGAGCGCTGCATGACCGCAGAGGTCATGGAGTCGCTGTCGCCGGCGCAAAACGTCGTCAAGATCGTGCTCGACGAGCTCACCGAGATGCTCGGCTCCACCGAGAGTAAGCTCGTCTTTAGCAACCGTATCCCCAACGTCATCATGCTCGTGGGCCTGCAGGGCTCCGGTAAGACCACGGCGGCCGTAAAGCTGGCCTACCTGCTCAAGAAGCAGGGCCGCTCGCCGCTGCTCGCCGCGTGCGACGTCTACCGTCCCGCTGCAGCCGACCAGCTAGCCACGCTTGGCGGAGAGATCGGCGTGCCGGTCTTCCGTGGCGACGGTGCACACCCGGTCGACATCGCCAAGGGCGCTATTCAGGAGGCCGTCGACCACCTGCGTGACGTGGTCATCGTCGATACCGCCGGTCGTTTGCAGATCGACGAGCAGATGATGCAGGAAGCCGTGGACATCAAGAAGGCCGTCAAGCCCGATCAGGTGCTGATGGTCGTCGATGCCATGACCGGCCAGGATATCGTCAACGTCGTCTCGACCTTCGCCGAGCGCACCGACTTTGACGGCGTGATCATCTCCAAGCTCGACGGCGATGCCCGTGGTGGCGGCGCGCTTTCCGTGCGCCAGGTGACCGGCAAGCCCATCAAGTTCGTGAGCATGGGCGAGAAGCCCGATTCGCTGGAGCCGTTCTACCCCGACCGTATGGCCAAGCGAATCTTGGGCATGGGCGACGTCGTCGGCATCATCGAGAAGGCCCAGGAGGCCGCCGATGCCGAGCAGCTCGAGGCCGCCGAGCGCATGCTGCGCGAGGGCTTTACCATGAACGACATGCTCGACCAGATGAAAGCCGTTAAGAAGATGGGCGGCATGAAGGGCATTCTCGGCATGCTCCCCGGTGGCCAGCGCGCGCTCAACCAGATGGGCGGCAACCTGGACGAGGGCATCTTCGACAAGAACGAGGCCATCATTATGTCGATGACCAAGGAGGAACGCCTGCGCCCCTCCATCATCAACGGCCAGCGCCGCGCCCGCATTGCCAAGGGAGCCGGCGTAACCCCCACCGAGGTCAACGGCCTTATGAAGCAGTGGGGCGAGATGAATAAGATGATGGGCCGCATGCGCACGATGGCCAATCAGGCACAGGCCGGCGGCAAAAAGGGCAAAAAGGGTAAGAAGGGCAAGAAGATGCGCATGCCCAATATCCCCGGCCTGGATGCTATGGGTCTGGGCGGCATGGGCGGCTTGGGAATGGGCGGTCCCAAGTCCGATATGGAGCTGCTGCGCCAGATGGAAGCGCAGATGCGCAATAAGAAATAGAGCTGTAATTCCAGCTTGATATGGCAAAGGCCGCTCGGAAGCTACCGGGTGGCCTTTGCTGTTGGCTTTGTTTGTTGGGTTGCGTTTGGCGTCGCGCCCCGAGCTCGCGGTGCCGTGCCGTTAGTGGCAGCCGCAGCCCTCGTGGCCCTCGTGCTCGTGATGGCCGTGGCAGCCGCAGGAATCGCCATGCTCGTGAGTGTGCTCGTGGTCGTGGCCGTGGCAGCCGCACGTGGCCTCGCCGTTCTGTGCGAGCGTGCCGGCGATAAGGGCCTCGACGCAAGCGTCGCAGCTGCCTTGGGCACCCGCGTATACCGTGATGCCGGCTTGGGCAAGCGCGTTGATAGCGCCACCGCCGATGCCGCCGCAGATGAGCGTGTCCACGCCGCCGTTGGCGAGCAGGCCCGCAAGGGCACCGTGGCCGGTGCCGCCGGTGCCCACGACCTGCTCGCTGAGCACCTTGCCGTCCTGAATGTCGTAGATCTTGAACTGCTCGCTGCGGCCAAAGTGCATAAAGATGTTGCCGTTGTCATACGTGGTTGCCACTCTCATGGTGCCGATCTCCTTTGCTGGCCATACGGCCGTCGTTGTGGTGATGGGGGAGTACGCGATATTGCCGCCCTCGATGATGAGCGCCCGACCATTGACCAGCGCATTTGCCACCTTGCGATGCGCTCGGCTGCAAATTGCCGCCACCGTGGCGCGCGCGATGCCCATGTGCTTTGCGACGGCCTCCTGATTGAGGCCTTCCAGGTCGCATAGCCGCAGGACCTCGAGTTCGTCGACCGTCATGTCGATGGCCTCTCCGCTGGCAAGGCCATCGGGGGTAAAACCGCGATATTCGGGGATGATCCCGATGCGGCGCAATTTTTCACGTCTTCCTGCCATACACTCTCCATATCTGACATATGTCAACAATAGAATAACGACCGTGCGGATTTACGCAAGGAATTTCTGGCATATGTCAGAAAATGAGGGCTTATGTTAGGGCTGTGGGGCCGCTTGCGCCTGGGCTACAATGAATCTCGCTTATAGGCGACTGACAGGAGGGTCAATGAGCAAGGCTGATCAACAGTTTGTAGCCATGTGCCGCGATATTCTGGACCATGGCACCACCACCGAGGGCCAAAAGGTCCGCCCGGTGTGGGAGGACGGCACCCCTGCCTATACCATTAAAAACTTTGGTGTCACGGCACGCTACGACCTGCGTGAGGAGTTTCCGGCGCTTACCCTGCGTCGTACGGCCCTCAAATCTGCCATGGATGAGATCCTGTGGATCTATCAAAAGAAGTCCAATAACGTGCATGACCTCAACAGCCATATTTGGGATGAGTGGGCCGACGAGACTGGCTCCATCGGCAAGGCCTACGGGTATCAGATTGGGCAGAAGAGCCATTATGCCGAGGGTGACTTTGATCAGATGGATCGCGTGCTGTACGACCTTAAGAACACGCCGTACAGCCGCCGCATTATGACGAATACCTACGTGTTTAGCGACCTGTCCGAGATGCACCTGTATCCGTGCGCCTACAGCGTGACGTATAACGTGACGCAACGCCCGCAGGATGATAAACCGACGCTCAACATGATTCTCAACCAGCGCAGCCAGGACATTTTGGCTGCGAACAACTGGAATGTGTGCCAGTACGCCATTTTGCTGATGATGGTCGCGCAGTCGGTCGATATGATTCCCGGAGAGTTGCTGCATGTGATTGCCGATGCCCACATTTACGACCGTCATGTCGATATCGTCCGCGAGCTTATCGAGCGTCCGCAGTTTGCCGCGCCTAAGGTAACGCTTAACCCCGATGTGCATGACTTCTATGCGTTTACGACCGACGACCTGATTGTCGAGGGCTATGAGCACGGCCCGCAGGTCAAGAACATCCCCATTGCGGTGTAGGTGACGTGCATGACGTGTAAGCTTTCTGCCATTGTCGCCGTGTGCGATGACTGGGGTATTGGGTGCGAGGGCGACATGGTGGTGTCCAACCGTGCCGACATGCGTCATTTTGTGGCGTGCACCAAAGGTTGCCCGGTTATTATGGGGCGCAAGACCCTGCTGAGTTTTCCCGGCGCACGGCCGCTCAAGAATCGTCGCAATATCGTGCTCACGCGCGACGAGGATTTTTCGCCCGAAGGTGTCGACGTGGTGCATAGTATCGGCGAGGCGCTCGCCGCGGTTGCCGATGAGACCGTTGCGTGGGTGATTGGCGGCGGCGAGGTATATCGACAGTTTTTGCCGTATTGCGTGGAGGCCGAGGTTACGCATAACCATTGCGTGCATGACGTGGATACGTATTTTCCCGATTTGGATGCCGATCCCGCGTGGGAGATTGCGCGGCGTGGCGGTGTTGCCACGATTGCCTCGGGCGAGGGCGACGAGGGTGTCGATTATGAGTTCGTAACGTATCGTCGCGTTGAGGCGTAAATCGTCCGGCGTGAACGGTATCATCGGATTGTTTGAATGCATGGGGCGGCGCTTAGCGTCGCCTCGTTTGGTATAGATGCGCTGTAAAGAAAGGTGCGGGCTGGCTGCTATGACTGATGCCGTTGAGGTGCTGCGAATCGATTCGCTCGAGGACGAGCGGCTTGATGCCTACGTGCGACTGACCGAGCGTGAGCTGCGCTGCGTGCTGGAGCCGCAGAAGGGCATTTTTATCGCCGAGAGTGCCAAGGTCATCGAACGTGCGGTTCGCGCCGGATACGAGCCGGTGAGCTTTCTTTTGGGCGAGCGCTGGCTCGACCAGATGATGCCGCTGTTTGAGCGCCTGGCGGTACGCGAGGGCGCGGGTCCGGTTCCCGTGTTCGTTGCCTCGATGGAGCTTATGGAGCGTCTGACGGGTTTTAACGTGACGCGCGGTGCGCTCGCGGCATTTCGTCGCCCGCGACAGATTCCGGTTGATGAGTTCTTGGGCGGCGTCGTCGAGGCGGCGGGGGAGCGCCCGGTGCGCGTGTGCGTGCTCGAGGGCATTGTCGACCATACCAATGTGGGCGCAATATTCCGCTCGGCGGCCGCGCTCAACGTTGACGGCATTTTGGTCAGTCCTACGTGTTGTGATCCGCTGTATCGTCGTTCGGCCCGCGTGAGCATGGGCACGGTGTTCCAGGTGCCCTGGACACGCATTGGCAGCGAAGCGCGCGTATGGCCGCATGATGGGCTGGCGGTGCTACACGATGCCGGCTTTTCGTGTGCCGCTATGGCGTTGACGGATGATTCGGTGTCGCTGGACGATCCCGCGCTCCAGGAGATTGACCGCCTGGCAATCTTTATGGGCACCGAGGGTGCTGGCTTGGGCGCCAAGACCATTGCAGGCTGCGACCGCGCCGTGCGTATTCCGATGGCGCATGGGGTCGATTCACTCAACGTGGCCGCGGCAAGCGCTGTTGCCTTTTGGCAGCTGTGCCCGCATGTGAGCAACGAGTACCACTACCAGCCGGGGCTGTATCACTAGGCAGATAGTTAGCACCGGGCTCTGGTTCGGGGCGTTTCGGCCGACGTCGGTCGGTGCTAAGCTGGTATTGGCTTTGGTCTTAAATTGCCGTTTTGTTGTTTGACGTACGCTGGTGGGGAGGGCGTGTGGCTAAGAAATCTACGGCTATCGATGTAACGCAGGGTGTCATTTGGCAACAGCTGCTGTCGCTGTGCGTCCCTATCTTCTTTAGCTCGTTTTTTCAGCAGGCTTACACGCTTATTGGTACGTATATCGTCGGCCAGTTTGGCGGCAAGCTCGCGCTGGGCGGCATTCAAGCCACGATGGTGCTCACCGAGCTCTGCATTGGCTTTTGCGTTGGCGTTGGCGCTGGCTGCGCGGTCATTACCGGTCAGTATTTTGGTCAGCACGATGATGAGCGATTGAGTCGTTCGGTCCATACGGCCATGACGCTCGCGCTGGTGGGCGGTATCGTTTTCTCGATTCTTGGCATAGTGTTCGTTGAGCCCATGCTGGTACTTATGAACACGCCGCATGAACTATTGGCCGAGGGCGTGGCCTATGCTCGTTGCTATTTTGCCGCCATGGTTGCGGCGCTGCTGCTCAATATGGGAACGGCGCTGCTGCGCGCCGTGGGCGACACACGCGGTCCTGCTGTGATCATTGCTTCCGGCTGCCTTGTTAATGCGGTGCTGGATGTCATCTTCGTTGCCGTGCTTCATATGGAGGCTCTGGGCTGCGGCATCGCGGTGGCGCTGACCATTTGCTCCAACGCCACGATGATCGTGATTCGTATGATGCACGCTCCGGGTGCGTGGCGGCTTTCACTGTCCAAACTCTGCATTGATCCTGGCATTTGTAAGAGCATGATCTCGTGTGGTCTGCCGCTTGGCTTTCAGTCTGCTGCGTATTCGATTTCCAACGTTTTGATTCAGGTGTCGGTCAACTCGTTTGGTGCCGATGTCACCACGGCGTGGGGTCTTTCGGGCCGTTTGGATGGCATTGTCTGGATGGTTACCGAGGCGCTTGGCGTTTCGATCACCACGTTCTCGGCACAGAACTTTGGCGCGCGCAACTACGAGCGCATGCGCAAGGGCTACCATACGTCGCTTGTGCTGTCGTTTATGCTCATTGGTGGCCTGTCTGCCGTGCTACTGGTGTTCTCGGGTCCGTTGTCGCGTCTGTTTGTCGACGATGCTTCGATTTCGGCCTACACCACGACGATTCTTCATTTCATCGCGCCGTTCTACGCGATCTTCTCGATTATCGAAAACGCGTCCGGCTCCATCCGCGGCGCTGGCGTGAGCTTCCAGCCTATGATGCTCACGATTTTTGGCACCGTCGTGCTCCGCGTGGCGTGGGTGTTCGCGATTATGCCGCTCGACCCCTCGCTCGAGCATCTGCTGCTGGTCTACCCCATGACCTGGGTAATCACCGCCGCGATGTTCACCGTCTACCATCACAGCGGCAACTGGCTCGGTCGCGCCACCGCCTAGTCATTGGGGACGTCCGCAATGACTAGTATTCGATGCCTTGGCGAGCTAGGAGGCCTTCGTCGAAGTAGTGTTTGACGGGGCGCATTTCGGTTACCAGGTCGGCAAGGTCGGCGAGGGGCAGCAAGCCCCGGCCGGTGAGCACGAGCTCCGTGGTGGTTGGTTTCATCGCGATCAACGCTTCGACATCTTCGCGCGTCACAAAGCCGCGGCGCATGGCTTCTCCCAGCTCATCCAAGATCAGCACGTCGACCTGGCTAATCTGCTCGCGTGCGAGCTCCATGATCTGCGCGGCGCAAGTCTCGGGCGTGTCGCGGTCGGCTTGTACGATCCGTAGCCCCAATCGAGGAGCTGCGTCATGTTCGGCGCAGTGCAGCTTCTTGGCAAACTGAAGCATGAGCACGTTAAGTCCATAGCCCGTGGCACGCAGCGCGAGCCCCAGCGCAGCCGTCGTCTTGCCCTTGCCGTCGCCCGTATAGATTTGAACCTTGCCGACTTCCAGTGATGCCATCTCTGTCCTTTCGTGCCCGGCGTCGGTTTATCGCCGTTCGGGTTGGGTATTCTAGATAGCATTATCAACCCCAGTAGATGGAGTTCAAGCAGATGGAGATGGATGACAACAAACGTAGACGGAATATGATCCTCTACGTGCTCATCGCCTTCGTCGTCTACCTCGTGCTCTCGACCGTTCTGTTCCCCAACATCGGTCACACGCAGCAGATTACGAAGACCGATTACTCGACGTTTGTCAAAGCGCTCGATAAGAAGAGCGTCGACAAGGTCGAGTACAACACGGACGATTACACGATTTATTACACCAAGAAGGGCGAGGACGAGAATATCGCCTACAAGACGACCGGTGTGCCGAATGACGCGGGCTTTACCGATCGCGTGCTTGAGTCCGGTGCTTCGCTTGAGTCGGTCGTTCCCGATAAGAACTCGGGCCTGATGACCTACTACCTGCTCACCCTCATTCTTCCCATGGTGATTTTCTTCCTGATTGGCTGGTGGCTCAACCGCCGCATGAAGAAGGCCATGGGTGATGACGGTCCGTCGATGAACTTTGGCGGCGGTGGTTTTGGCGGCGGTGGACTGGGCAAGTCCGGCGCGCGCGTGATCGCCTCCAAGGACGTGGGCGTGACCTTTAAGGATGTCGCCGGCCAGGAAGAGGCCAAGGAGTCCCTCAAGGAGGTCGTCGACTTTCTGGAGAAGCCGCAACGCTACGAGGAGATCGGCGCCAAACTGCCACGCGGCGCTCTCCTTGTCGGCCCTCCGGGTACCGGTAAAACCCTGCTCGCCAAGGCTGTGGCCGGCGAGGCGGGCGTGCCGTTCTTTAGTATTTCTGGTTCTGAGTTTGTTGAGATGTTTGTCGGCCGCGGCGCCGCTAAGGTTCGCGACCTGTTTAAGCAGGCCAAGGAAAAGGCCCCGTGCATCGTCTTTATCGACGAGATCGATACCATCGGCAAGAAGCGCGATGGCGGCGGCTTTAGTGGCAACGACGAGCGCGAGCAGACGCTCAATCAGCTGCTGACCGAGATGGATGGATTCGATAACCACAAGGGTATCGTCGTCCTCGCTGCGACCAACCGTCCCGACAGCCTTGATCCGGCCCTACTGCGCCCCGGCCGCTTCGACCGCCGCATCCCCGTTGAGCTGCCCGACCTGACCGGTCGCAAGAATATCCTTGAACTGCACGCCAAGAGCGTGAAGACGCAGCCGCCGATCGACCTGACCGCGATCGCCCGCGCCACGCCTGGCGCCTCGGGTGCCGACCTGGCCAACATCATCAACGAGGGCGCCCTGCGCGCCGTCCGCGAGGGTCGCAAGCGCGCGACTCAGGATGACTTTGAGGAGTCGGTGGAGGTCGTCATCGCCGGCCAGCAGCGTAAGTCCACGGTGCTGTCCGATCACGAGAAACAGGTCGTGTCCTATCACGAGATCGGCCATGCCATCGTTGCCGCCCGCCAGAAGGGTTCTGCGCCGGTTACGAAGATCACCATCGTGCCGCGTACGAGCGGTGCTCTGGGCTACACCATGCAGGTCGAGGAGGACGAGCGCTTCCTGACCACGCGCCAGGAGGTCTTGGACAAGCTCGCCGTCTATTGCGGCGGACGTGCTGCCGAGGAGCTCATCTTTGGTGAGATGACGACCGGCGCTGCCAACGATATCGAGCAGGCCACCAAGCTCGCTCGCAACATGGTGACGCGCTTTGGTATGTCGGAAGAGTTTGGCATGATGGCGCTCGGTACCGTTCAGAATGCCTACCTCAACCAGGACACGTCGCTCACCTGTGCCCCCGGTACGGCCGAGCGCGTCGACGCGATCGTCGCCAAGCTGATTGAGGATGCGCACGACCGCGCCCTGCAGATCCTCAAGGAGAACAAGTTTAAGCTCCATGAGCTGGCTCGTTATCTGTACAAGAAGGAGACGATCACGGGCGAGGAGTTCATGAATCTCCTCACGCGCGAGAATCCACTGATGCCAAAGCAGCAGTAAAGCCGCGGCCGAGCCAGTAAACGCCGACGCCCCATTTGAGCAGCTTTCTCAAATGGGGCGTTTTGCTTGAGAGGGATGGAAATGAAGATCGTGGTAAGCGCCTGTTTGATGGGCGAGAGCTGCAAGTATAACGGGCTCGACAATTACCACCGCGCGTTGGTCGAGGCTTGCGAGCGTACGGGGACCGAGGTGCTCCTCGTATGCCCCGAGGTTTTTGGCGGTCTGCCCACGCCGCGCGACCCGTCCGAGATCGTGGGCTGTGAGGTTCGCACCCGCGAGGGCGTGTCGGTTGATCGCGAGTTTCGCCATGGTGCCCAACGCGCGCTCGATATGTGCGAGCACTTTGGCGGCCCGTCCGAGATCGCTGCGTGCATCTTGCAGGACCGTAGTCCCTCGTGCGGCGCGGGCCGCATCTACGACGGAACATTCAGCGGCACCCTTACAGCGGGCAACGGCGTTTTCGTCGATCTGTTGCTGCGTCACGGGTACCGTGTGATTCCGGCTAGCGAGTTCGATCCCAGCATGCTGGAGCATTGTCCATAGCACTCGAACCCAACACTTCCTCACGGGTGACCGTTTTGGCATCATCCGTGAAGTTGATATTGAGTACGACCCGGTCATCAAAGACGTAGACCGAGTTGACAGGCGCCGTACCCAGGCAGCCCCTCCCCGCGGCCCTCGCGCAGGAACGCGCACGCGGCCTTCCCGTCTCTTGCGCCCCTCCCGGAACTGTCCACATCAGTGTAGCCAATCCAGTCCGCAAAGGGCTGCAGCCCGGACAACGCGGCGATGGAGGGCTTCTTCGGCCTGCTCAAGAAGGAGTTCTGGCACGGCCGGGACTGGTCGGACTGGACCCCCCCGCCCGCTTCATCGAGGAGCTCGGGGGCTGGATCGGTCGATATAATACGGAGAGGCGCAGCGATGCGCTCGGTGGCCGCACGCCGGCTGAGTTCCGCTCCGCGCTGGGAAGGGCCGCGTGACGGTCCATGAAATCATCCGCAGTCCCCATTCTTGCCCCTTTGGGACAGCTTCTTGTTGGGGCGTGCCTGCCCCAAACCCTGCTAGGAACGAGTACAGCTAACTGGAATTTTCAAATTAGTCTTTGCAAATTACCTTTGAACCTTCACCATCAATTACAATTCCCTGACGGTTGTTAATTGGGCATAGATTCAAATCCGAAAACTCAGCCATTTTTTTCTCGGTAACTTTCTTAAATGGTGCTGTGAGATAATGCGGAAGAACATAGAAATCAATCAAATTAAGCCCTGAATCATCTTCTTGTGAGTAGTCCTCCGGCATTTCATCCATTTGCTCGATATATTGGATGCTTGGAGCGCATACAATCGCACCTGCCGATTCACCAATCATCAGTTTTCCC
>CABRBD010000020.1:0-18307 GCA_902469185.1 uncultured Collinsella sp.
AGCTGGGAGAGCGCTTGACTGGCAGTCAAGAGGTCAGGGGTTCGATCCCCCTCGTCTCCACCCGAGCATTGAATGAGGCTCCAACGCAAGTTGGGGCCTTTTTTCATATAGGCACACAAGGTCAAAGGCGGCAGCATGATCCTCCTGGTCGACAAGATCGAAAAAAGCTTCGGCGCACGCGTCCTCTTTAGTGGCGCGTCCTTCCAGATCAACCCCGGCGAGCGCTTCGCGCTCGTGGGACCCAACGGCGCCGGCAAAACCACCATGCTCAAGATCATCATGGGCATCGACAGCCCAGACGCCGGCCAGGTCCAGTACGCCAAGGACTGCCAGGTGGGCTACCTAGAGCAGGAAACTAATCTGGAGCACAAGGACACCGCCATCCTCGCCGAGGTCATGGCCGCCGCCAAGGAAATCCGCCGCATGGGCGAGCGCGCTAACGAGCTGCAGGCCCAGATCACCGAGCTCTCCGAGCAGGGCAAGGACGTCGACGCGCTCCTTAACGAGTACGGCCAGGTCCAGGACCGCTTTGAGCGCCTGGGCGGCTACGAGCTCGAGAGCAACGCCCGCAAGATCCTGTCCGGCCTTGGCTTTAAGGTCACCGACTTTGAGCGCCCGTGCTCCGAGTTCTCGGGCGGCTGGCAGATGCGCATCGCGCTCGCCAAGCTCTTCCTGCGCCACCCCGATCTACTGCTGCTGGACGAGCCCACCAACCACCTGGATCTCGAAAGTGTCCAGTGGCTGCGCGGCTTTATCGCCAACTACGACGGCGCCGTCCTCATCGTCAGCCACGACCGCGCCTTTATGGACGCCTGCGTCGACCACGTCGCCGCGCTCGAAAACCGTCGCGTGACCACTTACACCGGCAACTACAGCAGCTACCTCAAGCAGCGCGAGGACAACCTTGAGCAGATGCGCGCGAAGCGCGCCGCCCAGGAGCGCGACATCGCCCACATGCAGGTCTTCGTCGACAAGTTCCGCTACAAGCCCACCAAGGCAGCCCAGGCCCAGGAGCGCATCCGCAAGATCGAGCAGATCAAAAAGGAGCTTGTCATCCTACCCGAGGGCCACAAGCACATCGACTTTAAGTTCCCTGACCCACCGCGCTCCGGCGATATGGTCGTGGGCCTGGAGGGCGTCTCCAAGTCCTACGGCAACAAGCACATCTACAGCGACATCGACCTCAAGCTCTACCGCGGCGAGCACGTGGCGCTCGTCGGCCCCAACGGCGCTGGCAAGTCCACACTCATGAAGATCCTCGCCGGCCTGGAGCCGCCCACCACCGGCACCCGGGACCTGGGCACCAACGTGGGCGTGGCCTACTACGCCCAGCACGCACTCGAGGGCATGACCGAGTCCAACACCGTCCTGCAAGAGATCGACACCGTCACGCCCAAGTGGACCGTGCCACAGCAGCGCAGCCTACTGGGCGCCTTCCTGTTTAGCGACAACGATTCCATCGAGAAGCAGGTTCGCGTCCTCTCCGGCGGCGAAAAAGCGCGTCTGGCCCTGGCCAAGATGCTCGTGGCCCCCGAGGCGCTCCTGTGCCTGGACGAGCCCACCAACCACCTAGACATCGACTCGGTGGACATGCTCGAGAACGCCCTGCAAAATTTCCCCGGCACCATCGTGCTGATCAGCCACGACGAGCACCTGGTGCGCGCCGTGGCCAACCGCATCATCGACATTCGCGACGGCAAGGTCACGGTCTACGACGGCGACTACGACTACTACCTCTACAAGCGTGAGGACCTCGCGGCCCGCGCCGCCGCCGAGGCGTCCACGGAGAGCGCGCCGGCCACGACCAAGTCCACCAAGGCCAGCGCCGCCCAGGCCGACACCCCCGTCGCCGCCCCCAAGCCTGCCGAGGGCAAAAAGACCAAGGAGCAAAAGCGCGCCGAGGCCCAAGCCCGCGCTGCGCTCAACAAAAAGCTCAAGGGCGTGCGTAACCAGCTCAAGAAGATCGAGACGGAGCTCGACAAAAAGCGCGCCCGCTATGACGAGCTTATGGAATTGATGGCAAGCGAAGAGCTTTATGCCGATCAAGACAAGTTCAACGCCGCGCTGGGGGAATATAACGGCCTTAAGCAAGAGCTGCCCAAGCTCGAGGACGAATGGCTGGAGCTTTCCACCCAGATCGAAGAGGAGACCGCGCGTGAACTCTCGTAAAGCCGCCGCCGTGGCGATGAGCATCATCGCCATCGCCTGTCGCATCTGCGGCATCTTTATGAGCGCGATGACCGTGCTGCTGTGCTTTAGCGGCCTCACCGCCAAGCTGCAGATCGTCGGCTTTGTCGTCGAGCTTTCGCGCGCGCTGCCGAGCGTCATCGCCGGCTACGGCGTCATCACGTCGCCATTTGGCGGCGTGTTCCGCTTGGATTACGCCATCGTGGCCGTCATCCTGTTTGTGGCCGACTACCTGCTCACGCGCGCCTCGCGTCGCGTCCGCTAGGGGAGCGCCATGTCCAGCAGCTACCTCATGAACCTGCTCGCCAGCGCCGTCGCCGTCATCGTGGGCATCGTGATCCACGAGAGCGCACACGCCGCCGCGGCCTGGGCGCTCGGCGACAAGACGGCCCGTTCGCGCGGCCGCGTGTCGCTCAACCCGCTTAACCATATCGACCCGTTTGGCACCATCATCCTGCCGCTGCTCATGCTCGCGGCCGGCGGCCCAGTGTTCGCCTTCGCCAAACCCGTGCCCGTCTACCTCAACAACCTCAAGCACCCCAAGCGCGACGAGGTCCTGGTGAGCGTAGCCGGCCCCGCATCGAACATCTCGCTCGCGTGCCTCGCTGCCGCCCTCATGCACGCGGCATATGGCAGCCTCTATACCAACATGTCCTTTGCCCTGGCGTCACAGATCATGAACTTCGGCGCCACGTTTATCGTAGTCAACCTGTCGCTCGCGTTCTTTAACCTCGTCCCGATCCCGCCGCTCGATGGCTCGTCGATCATCGTGCCGTTCCTCAAAGGCAAGGCGCTCAACAATTATTACCGTCTGCAGCAATACGCTATGCCCATCCTCATCATTGTGCTGTATCTACTGCCCATGTGGACCGGCATCGATGTGATCGGCCGCTATTTCGACGTTACCGTGTATCCGCTTGCTGAGCAGCTGCTCAACTTCGCAATCGCCGGCATCTAAGGTAAACTTACAGGTCGACCGTGCAAAACGGTCGTAATATGCACCCAAACCGCGCCGCGAAGGCGCCGTCAAAGGAGGTCGAAGATGTCGTATCGCGTGTCGACGCAGGTCTACAGCGGACCGTTCGACCTGCTGCTGCAGCTGGTAACCCGCCAAAAAGTAGATATCGGCGCTATCTCCATCAGCGAGGTGGCCGAGCAGTACCTTGCCGAGGCCGAACGCATCGAGGCGCTGGACCTGGACGTGGCGAGCGACTTTTTGCTAGTCGCGGCAACCCTTTTGGACATCAAGGCTGCCTCGCTGGTGCCGCAGGAGGCCCCGCGCAAAGTAGATGACGACGATGACGAGTTCGACGAAGACCTCGAGGAACTCAGCGCGCTCGACGGCGATGCCCTGCGCGAGGTCCTGATTCAGCGCCTGATCGCTTACAAGCAGTTTAAGGGCGCGGCTGCGGCCCTCGGTGCCCGCATGCAGGCCGAAAGCCGCATGCATCCGCGTGTGGCCGGCCCCGACCCCGAGTTCCTGGGGCTCATGCCCGACTACCTGGCCGGCATCACCCTGCGCGGTCTGGCCGTCATCTGTGCCGACCTGGACGGCAAGCGACAGACCTTCTTGCTGGAGGCCGAGCACGTGGCACCGCATCGCGTGCCGCTCGACCTGACCGTGGCCTCAGTCGACCGCTTTACCATGGCGCACCAGACCTGCACCTTCCGCGAGCTGTTGGACGGCGACGCCACGACCGAGCAACTCGTCGTCACCTTTTTGGCCATGCTGGAGCTCGCCAAGCGTGGCTCGCTCACGCTGAGCCAGGACGAGATCTTTGGAACCATTCAAATCAACCGCGTCGAGGGCGCCGAGGCATACGTGCCTGGCGAGGGCCCCGAGCTCACCGAATAGGAGCTGCAACCATGTCAACCCTTTCCACGCTGGAGGCAAACAGCCTCAAAGGCGCCCTCGAGGCGCTGCTGCTGGTGTCGAGCGACCCGGTGAGCGCGCCCGCGCTGGCAGGTGCGCTGGATATCGCCCCCGGCGAGTGCGCATCGCTGCTCGCCGAGCTCAAGGTTGAGTACGAGGAGGCCAACCGTGGCTTTCAGCTGCGCGAGGTCGCCGGCGGCTGGCGCCTGTTTACGCATCCCGCCTACCACGACGTGGTCGAGGCCTATGTGCTGAGCTGGGACACGCAAAAGCTGTCGCAGGCGGCGCTCGAAACACTGGCCGTCATCGCATACCACCAGCCCGTGACGCGCGAGGTGGTCAAAGGCATCCGCGGCGTCAATTCTGACGGCGTCATCGCGTCGCTCGTGGACAAAGGTCTGGTGCGCGAGCTCGGACGCGACCCCCAGCGCAGTCAGGCCATCATCTACGGCACGACCAACGCCTTCTTGGAAAAGTTCGGTCTGCGTTCCACCCGCGACCTGCCCGACCTGGAGCAGTTTGCCCCCGACGAGCAGTCGCGTCAGTTTATCCGCGAACGCCTGAGCGGCCGCAGCATTCAGTCCACGCTCGAGGAGCAGGCCGAGGACCTGGACGAGGAGCGCGAACTGCTCGATACCGATGTTGACGATGTTGAGGCAATCGAGGACTTGGAGACCCTGGTCGTCGACGAGACCTCGGAGGATTTGCATGACGAGGATTAACGAAGTAGGGGAGACGCGCGCCGGCGCTGCGGTACCCAACGCGGATACGCACGAGTCCGACGCCCAGCCCGTCTATCCGCACACCATGCGCCTGCAGCGCTTTTTGGCGCGCGCGGGCGTGGCGAGCCGCCGCGGGTCGGAAGACCTGATGACTGCCGGCCGCGTGACCGTCAACGGCCAGGTCGCGACCGAACTGGGCACCAAGGTCGACGTCGACCGCGACCATATCGAGGTCGACGGCATGCCCGTCAAGCTCAACCAGGGCGCCGTGTACTTGATGCTCTACAAGCCGACCGGCTACCTCACCACCATGAGCGACCCGCAGGAGCGCCCTTGCGTGGCCGACCTGGTCCCCCGCGACCGCTTTCCGGGACTATTCCCGGTGGGCCGCCTGGACCGAGACACCACAGGCCTTTTGCTCTTTACCACCGATGGCGACCTGTCGCAGGATCTGCTGCACCCCAGCAAGCATGTCTATAAGACCTACCAGGCGCTCGTGGACGGCCACCTGACCGATCGCGACTTGGAACCGCTCCGCCGCGGCATCGAACTCGACGACGGCCTGTGCCAGCCGGCGATCTGCCGCGTCATCAACGCGCGCGAGGCAGAGGCCGTGGCTCCGCAAGGCGTCAAGCCCGGCACCACCGCCGTGGAGGTCATCATCCGCGAGGGGCGCAAAAACCAGGTCAAGCGCATGCTGAGCAAGATTCACCATCCGGTAATCCGCCTGCATCGCTGCAACTTTGCCGGCCTGGAGCTCAAGGACGTGGCCAAGGGCTCGTGGCGCGAGCTCACCGACCGCGAGGTACAGGTCCTCAAGGCCGGCGGCATCCCGCCCAAGCAGGCGAGCGCCAAGCGCAACGGCGGCAAGCCCCAAGACACGCCCGCCAGCCGCACGCGTCACCACGGCAGCCACGGCTCCGCACCCAAGCGCAACACCTACCGCGAGCGCTACACAGGCTAGGCAACCCGCCGCGCCCCTGCCCCCGCGAACCATACCAGCACGTCAACCATCGAAAGGAAGCATTGCATGATCGTTGCCATCGACGGCCCCGCCGGTTCCGGCAAATCCACCATCGCCAAGGAGATCGCCCGCCAGCTGGGCTTTAACAAGCTCGACACGGGCGCCATGTATCGCGCCGTCACCTTCGCCGCGCTCGACCGCGGCATCGATCTGAACGACGAGACGGCCATCGACGCCCTCGCCGAGCAGATCGAGATTTGCTTTACCAACGGCACCGGCGAGGATACGCGCCTGACCATTGACGGCCAGGACGCTTCGGCCGCCATTCGTACCCCGCAGGTCGACGCCAACGTGTCCAAGGTCTCGGCCTACCCGGGCGTGCGCGCCGCCATGCTCATTCACCAGCGCCGCGCCGCCGAGGACCGCGATATCGTGGCCGAGGGTCGCGACATCGGAACCGTCGTGTTCCCCAACGCGCAGGTCAAGGTCTTCCTGACCGCCGACCCGCGCGAGCGCGCCCGCCGCCGCGTGCTGCAGCGTCACCAAAACGACGCCCAGCCGCTTACTGCCGAGCAGCTCGAGGCCGAGGTCGACGAGACTCTCGACGCCCTTAAGCAGCGCGACAAGCTTGACAGCAGCCGCGAGGTCGCCCCGCTCGTGCCCGCCGAGGACGCCGTGCACGTCGACTCCACCGCCCATACCATCGACGAGGTCGTCCGCATTATCGAGGACCTCATCAACCAAAGGAGGTAGCCCATGCGCCTGTTTAAGCAGACGCCCGAGGACTATTACAACGCCCCCTACGCAGAGTTCCCAGCGCTCATTCGCGGCACCGTCGTCGTAGTCATGGCCATCCTTTGGGCCTTCTCCAAGCTCATGTGGCGCTGGAAGGTCGAGGACGCTGACCTGCTGTTTGAGCGCCAGGACGGCCGCGGCAGCGTGGTCATCTGCAACCACACCTCGATGGCTGAGCTCTTGGCCGTGGAGACGGCGCTGTTCTTTGGCGGCCGCCGCATTCGCCCCATCTTTAAGTCCGAGTTCGCCAAGAGCAAGATCGTACGCTGGGCCTTTAGCCGCGTGGGCGGCATTCCCGTGGAGCGCGGCACCGCCGACATGAAGTGCCTGCGCGCCGCCCAGCATGCGCTGCAGCGCGGCGAGGACGTCCTGATCTTCCCCGAGGGCACGCGCATCCGCTCGCGCGAGATCAAGCCCGAGGTCCACGGCGGTTTTGCGCTCATCGCCCAGATGGGCAAGGCGCCCGTCAACCCGCTCGCCATTTGCGGCTGGTCCGACATCACGCCCGCGGGCAAAAAGCTCATGCGTCCCAAGAAGTGCTGGATTCGTGCCGGCAAGGCCGTCGCGCTTTCGGACGCGCCGGCCGGGCTTAAGCGTACGGAGCGCCTGACCTGGTTTGAGTCCGAGGCCATGAGCCGCGTATACGCCATGCGTGACGAGCTGTGCGCCGAGCATCCGGGCAGGTTCTAGCCATGAGCGAGAACGTGACGAACACCGCCGCGACTGCGTCCGACCACGCAACCGCGCCTACCATCGAGATCGCCGCCCACGCCGGCACTTGCTACGGCGTACAGCGTGCGCTCGATATGGCGCTGGCCGCTGCGCCGCAGGCAGGGGAGTGCAATCAGGTCCATACCTTGGGTCCGCTCATCCATAACCCTATCGTGGTGCGCGAGCTCGCTGAGGCAGGCGTTAGCCTGGCTGAGAACCTGGATAGCGCCGCAACCGGTACCGTGATCATCCGCGCCCACGGCGTGGTGCCGCAAGTGATCGATGCTGCCCGCGAGCGCGGCCTTACCGTGGTCGACGCCACCTGTCCCTACGTGAAGAAGGTCCATGTGGCCGCCGAGCGCCTGGTACGCGAGGGCTACCGCGTGGTAGTCGTAGGCGAGCCGGGCCATCCCGAGGTTGAGGGCATCTTGGGCCACGCCGGCAATGATGCACAGGTCGTGAGCTGTGCCGCCGACGCCACCGCCTTGTCGCTCAAGGGCAAGGTAGGCCTCGTCGTGCAAACCACCCAGACTGCGCAGAACCTCGCCGAGGTCGTGGCTGCTATCACCCCGCGCGTGCAGGAGCTGCGCGTGATCAACACCATCTGCGCCGCCACGAGTGAGCGTCAACAGGCAGCAGCCACACTTGCCAACCGCTGCGACTGCATGGTCATCGTGGGCGGCAAGAACTCGGGCAACACCCGCCGCCTGGCGCAGATTTGCGCAGACGCCTGCGAGCGCACGCATCACATCGAGGAAGCTTCCGAGCTCCAGGCCGCGTGGTTTGCCGACGCTCACCACATCGGCATCACCGCCGGAGCCTCCACCCCGCAAGAACACATCGAACGCGCCGTCACGCGCATCAAGGAGCTTTGCCGCTAACCATGGACCAGACCGTACCCGCATACGCCGCCGAGGTGGCCGATTACGGGCGCAGCCGCGACCCCGAGCCGGGTGAGGGCGCGCTCGTCAAGAACGTGCGTCCCGAATCGCCCGCGTGGGATGTGGGTATCGAGCCGGGCATGCGCGTGCTCACGGTCAACGGTGAGCAGCTTACCGACATGATTGTGTGGCTCTGGGAGGCCGACGATGATACCGTCGAGCTCGAGGTTTTCGACCCGCGCGACGGCACCGTCACCCCCGTCGAGCTCGACCGCTTTCCCGGCGAGGATTGGGGTTTGGAGTTCGATGGCCCCATCTTCGACGGCATGCGTACCTGCGTCAACGCCTGCGTGTTCTGCTTTATGACCATGCTCCCCAAGGGCGGCCGCTCCACGCTCTATATTCGCGACGACGACTATCGCCTAAGCTTTTTGCAAGGCAACTTTGTCACGCTTACGAACCTCACCGACGAGGACGTGCAAAACATCATCCAGCGCAACATGAGTCCCATGAACGTGTCGGTCCACGCTGTGAGCCCCGACGTCCGCCGTCGTATGATGGGCCGTAACGCTCAGCGAGGCATGGACGTACTCGAGACCATCATGGCCGCCGGCATCGAGATTCACGCGCAGATTGTGCTGTGCCCCGGCATGAACGACGGCGAGGAGCTGGAAAAGACCCTGCGCTTTTGCGAGGAGCACGAGCAAATCACCAGCCTGGGCATCGTGCCGCTCGGCTTTACCAAGCATCAGAACCGTTTTAGCTGGTCCTACAGCGACAAGCCCGAGCTGGCGCGCGAGACCATTGCCATGATCCGTCCCTACCAGGACCGTGCCTTCGAGCGCTTTGGCCGCCACACCTTCCAGATGAGCGACGAGTTCTATCTGGACGCCGGCATCGATCCTCCCGAGGCGGACTTTTACGACGGTTACCCGCAGTACTACGACGGCATCGGCATGATCCGCTCGTATCTAGACGAGACCGACGACGTGCTTGCCGCCGATACCGAGCGTCTGGCCCGCGTCCGCGAGGCCATCGCCGCCCGCAGCCAGCACCTGCTGTGCCTCTCGGGCGCCAGCGCACGCGACACGGTGGCCCGCTTTGTGGAGTCGCCCCAGGGACTCGCCGGCACTGTCACGGCCATCAAGAACCGCTACTTTGGCGGCAACGTGGACGTGACCGGCCTCATCGTCGCGTGTGACATCTTGGAGCAGCTGCCCCAAGATCTGTCGGGGGTTATGCTCTTTGTGCCTAAGCTCATGTTCAACGCTGACGGCATGACGCTTGACGAGTATCATCGTGACGATTTACTCGCAAGCCTTACCAGTCGCGGCGCCGAGGTTCATGTGGTGTCGACCATGCCGCATGAGCTGCTCGATACCCTGGAGCACATCCTTGGCATTGTGCCTGCCGACTCTACTAATTCCGCTGACCCTACCCATTAAAGGAGAGCAGATGAAACCTATCGTCGCCGTCGTCGGACGCCCCAACGTGGGCAAGTCCACGCTCGTTAACCGCCTGGCCCAGACCTCGGACGCCATCGTCCACGAGTCTCGCGGCGTCACGCGCGATCGCTCATATCACACGGCCGATTGGAACGGCCGCGAGTTCACCATCGTCGACACGGGCGGTATCGAGCCGCTCAAGAGCGACGACGTCTTTGCCACGTCCATCCGCGACCAGGCGCTCGCCGCCGCCGAGGAAGCCGCCGTCATCCTGTTTGTGGTCGATGGCCGCACCGGCGTCACCGAGGAGGACGAGTCGGTCGCTCGCATGCTCAAGCGCTGCGACAAGCCGGTCTTTCTGCTGGTGAACAAGCTCGACAACCCCGATCGCGAGAACGACAGCATCTGGGAGTTCTATTCGCTCGGCATCGGTGAGCCCACGCCGCTCTCGGCCCTGCATGGTCATGGCACGGGCGACCTGCTCGACGATATCGTGGCCCTGCTTCCGGAGGAAGAGGACGAGGTCGCCGACGAGTTCCCCGATGCGCTGAACGTGGCCATCATCGGCCGCCCCAACGCCGGCAAGTCCTCGCTGTTCAACCGCATCCTAGGCGCCGACCGCTCTATCGTGTCCAACATTGCCGGCACGACGCGCGACGCCATCGACACCGTCGTGGAGCGCAACGGCAAGCACTACCGCATGGTCGACACCGCGGGCATCCGCAAGAAGAGCACCGTGTACGAGAATATCGAGTACTACTCGATGGTCCGCGGCCTGCGCGCCATCGACCGCGCCGACGTGGCGCTGCTCGTCGTCGACGCCTCCGTGGGCGTTACCGAACAGGACCAGAAGGTCATGGGTCTTGCCATCGAGCGCGGCTGTGCCATCGTTGTGCTGCTCAACAAGTGGGACCTGCTCGACGACGACCGCAAGCGCGAGGCCTGCATGGAGACCATCGACCGCCGTCTGGGCGTCATGGCTCCCTGGGCCCAGTACCTGCGCATCTCTGCCCTCACTGGCCGCAGCGTCGAGAAGATCTGGGCGATGGTCGACGCAGCCGAGAAGACGCGTTCGCAAAAGATCAGCACCTCGCGCCTCAACACGTTCCTCACCGACCTACGTGAGTTCGGCCACACCGTGGTGGACGGCAAGCGCCGCCTGCGCATGCACTACGTGACTCAGACGGGCGTCAATCCGCCGACGTTCACGTTCTTCGTCAACCACAGCGATCTGGTCAACGACACCTACCAGCGCTACGTGGAGAACCGCATGCGCTCGACCTTCGATTTTGCCGGCACGCCCATTCGACTCTTCTTTAGGAAGAAGGAACAAAAGGATGCATAATCCGATTCTGCTGACCGCCATCTGCGCCGTGGTCTCGTTCTTTATCGGAGCGATTCCGTTTGGCCTGATCCTGGGCCGTGTGTTCAACCACACCGACATTCGCAAGGCGGGTTCCGGCAACATCGGCACAACCAATGCGCTGCGCGTGGCCGGCCCTAAGGTGGCCGCGCTCACGTTGTTGCTCGACTGCCTTAAGGGCGCCATCTGCGTCCTTATCGCGCGTCCGCTCATTGCCGACTTGGGCTATGGCTTCCCCGTAAGCATCATGGCGCCCGGAGCCCCCGGCGATTGGATGCTCGGCGTCATTTGCCTGGCAGCGGTGTGGGGCCATATCTTCTCGCCCTACCTTAACTTCCACGGCGGCAAGGGTATCGCGGTTGGCCTGGGCGTCATCCTCGCCTGGTACTGGCCTATTGGCCTGTCGCTGCTCGGCATGTTTATCGTGGCCGTCGCCATCACCAAGTATGTGTCGGTGGGCTCGCTTGCCGCTGCCATCGGTCTTCCCATCGCTGCTTGCGCGGTCTTTCCGTACAGCAGCCTGGGACTTAAGTTTTGCATGGCGATAATCGGCATCACCGTTGTGTGGGCCCATCGCGCGAATATCCAAAAGCTCATGGCCGGTAAGGAGTCCAAGCTCTCGTTTACCAAGCGCGTCACCGAGCCCGACGATAAGTAGGAGAGAATCATGAATGTTGCGCTGATTGGCTCCGGCTCCTGGGGAACCGCCGTCGCCGGCCTTGCCGCCGCGCGAGCCGAGCGCGTGACCATGTGGGCCCACAGCGAGCAGACGGCCGCCGGCATCAATGGCGAGCACTGCAACCCCCGGTATCTGGTGGACTACGAGCTGCCCGGCAACGTCGTCGCCACGACGGACCTGGCGCAAGCGCTCGACGCCGCCGACGCCATCATCTTTGCCGTGCCCTCCACACACCTGCGCAGCGTATGTCATCAGGCAGCGCCTTTCATCGCCGCCAACACCCCGGTGCTCTGCCTTACCAAGGGCATTGAGCCCGAGTCTGGCCTGCTCATGAGCGAGGTCATTGCCAGCGAGATCGGCAACGAGCGGCGTGTGGCGGCCCTCTCGGGCCCCAACCATGCCGAGGAGATTTGCCGCGGCGGGCTCTCTGCCGCCGTCATCGCCAGCGAGGACCAGCAGGTGGGGGAGACCTTTAAGGAGCTGCTGCTGTCCACGGCCTTCCGCATCTACCTGTCGCAGGATATGACCGGTGTCGAGGTTTGCGGCGCTATGAAAAACGTCATCGCCATCGTGTGCGGCATTTCCGCCGGTTCTGGTGCGGGCGACAACACGCTCGCCCTCATCATGACGCGCGGCCTGGCCGAGATCAGCCGTCTGGTGCACGCCCGCGGCGGCCAGGCCATGACCTGCATGGGACTTGCCGGCATGGGCGACCTCATTGCCACCTGTACCTCGGAGCATTCGCGCAACCGCACCTTTGGCTACGAGTTTGCCCACGGCGTGTCGCTCGACGAGTACCAGACGCGTACGCATATGGTGGTCGAGGGCGCCGTCGCAGCCCGCAGCGTGAGCGAACTCGCCCGTTCACTGGGCGTAGACATTCCGCTCACCTTTGCCGTGGAGCAAACGCTCTACAACGGTGTTACTTTGGATAGGGCGCTCGAGATTCTCACCGACCGCGTCCCTTCTCAAGAGTTCTACGGACTCACCGACTAGCGCAGAAAGGCTACTACCATGGGTTCCATTAAAATCGCTCCGTCCGTCCTCTCGGCCGACATGGCCAACCTCAAGGGCGAACTCGACAAGATCGCCGGTGCCGACTACGTGCACTTCGACGTCATGGACGGCCACTTTACCGGCAACCTCACCTTTGGCGTTGACATCCTCAAGGCCGTCAAGCGCTCCACCAATGTACCGGTCGACGCGCACCTCATGGTGTCGAACCCCGACGAGACGGTCGATTGGTACGCAGACGCCGGCGCCGATATGATCACCGTACACTACGAGGCCTCCACGCACCTGCACCGCACGCTCACCCATCTGCAGCAGCGCGGCGTTAAGGCCGGCGTGGTGCTCAACCCCGCCACCCCCGTGTGCGTGCTGGAGAGCATCATCGACGTCGTCGATATGGTGCTGCTCATGAGCGTGAACCCGGGCTTTGGCGGTCAGAGCTTTATCCCGGGCACCATCGCTAAGCTCCACGAGCTCAGGGCCATGTGCGAGCGTCACGGCGTTTCGCCCCTCATCGAGGTCGACGGTGGCATTTCTTCCAAGAACATTGTCGAGGTCGTCAAGGCCGGCGCCAACGTGCTCGTGGCCGGTTCTGCCGTATTTAAGTCCGAAGATCCCGCTGCCGAGGTTGCGCTGCTGCAGAAGCTGGGCAACGAGGCCGCACAGGAGGCATAAACCCTTATGACCGCAGGTCAAAACCGCATACCCGTGAATCTTGACTATGCCGCCTCGACGCCCATGCGCGCCGAGGCGCTCCTTGCGCAGCGCGAATACGACGACAGCGAGCTTGCCGGCGTCAACCCCAACTCGCTGCATTCGCTCGGCCGCAAGGCTGCCACGCGTCTGGAGGTTGCACGTCGCGAGATCGCCCGCAGCTTTGGCGCGCGCGTCCGCCCGTCCGAGATTGTACTGACCAACGGCGGCACCGAAGCCAACCAGCTGGCGCTGCTCGGTCTTGCCGAGGGCGCTCGTCAGCGCGATCGCAAGCGCAATCGTGTAATCGTTTCGGCCATCGAGCACGATTCGATTCTGGACAACCTGCCGTTGCTGCGTGCCGCCGGCTTTACCGTCGACCTGGTGAAGCCCTGCCGCATGGGCTACATTGAGCCTGCCACGCTTGTCGAGCTGCTAGGCGACGACGTGGCGCTCGTGAGCATCATGGTTGCCAACAACGAGACCGGCGTGGTGCAGCCCATCCGCGAGCTTGCCGCGGCCACGCATACCGTTGGCGCCCTGTTCCACACCGATGCCATCCAGGGGTATCTGCATATTCCGCTCGATGTCACCGAGCTGGGCGTCGACGCCATGTCCGTCGCAGCCCACAAGATTGGCGGTCCCGTGGCATCTGGCGCACTCTACCTTAAGAGCCGCACGCCGCTGCGCCCGCGCATCTTTGGCGGCGGACAGGAGGCCGGTCGTCGTGCCGGCACGCAAGACCTGCGAACGCAGCTCGCCTTTGCCGCTGCCGCCTCATCTCTGACGCCCCATGTGGCTCAGGAGCGCGCGAAGCTGCAAGCCCTTTCCGACAAGCTCTACGCCACGCTTACGGCTCATCCGCGTATTCATGCCACCATGGGCGACTACGCACAGGCCGATCGCCTGCCGGGCATGGTGTCGATCTACGTTGATGGCATGGACTCCGAGGAGCTCATCGTCAAGCTCGATGCCGCCGGCTTTGAGGTTTCGGCCGGCTCGGCGTGCTCGAGCGGCAGCATGGACCCGAGCCATGTGCTCAGCGCCATGGGCATTGGTCGCGAGCAGGCACTAGGTGCACTGCGCATTTCCTTTGACGACCGCGTGAATCCGTACGATCTGGACGAGTTTGCCCAGACGCTGCTCTCGATCGCAGGTGCCGCATGATCGTCGCCGAGCTCGAGCGCGCGCTACTGGCACGCTATCCCAAGACGGACACCGAGCCCTGGGACCACGTAGGACTCTCCGTTGGCGATCCGGCCGCGGAGATCACCGGCGTTGCCTGCGCACTCGATGCGACTGAGGCTAATGTTCGCCGCGCCCAAGAAGCAAGCGCCAACGTGCTGCTGACGCATCATCCCATATACATCAAGGCACCCGAGGCCTTTTGTCCGGCGGATGCCACACGACCCCAGTGCAGTGCGGCCCTCTACGAGGCTGCCCGCTGCGGGGTGAGCATTATCTCGCTCCACACCAACCTGGACCGCTCGCACGAAGCCCGTGTCTGCCTGAGCAAGCTGCTGGGTGCCGCACCCGTGAGCTCACTGGAGCACGTGGACGACCCCGAGGCCACCGGCCTGGGCGCACTTGCAACGCTCAACGACCCGTGCACGCTGCGCGATCTTGCCACCCGTGCTGCCACGGCCTTTGGCAGCGACCCGCGTGTGTGGGGCAAAGCTGATCGCCCGTGCCGCACCGTCGCCATTTTGGGCGGCTCCCTGGGCGACTTCGGAGAGCTCGCCATCGCCGCGGGCGCAGATGTTGTCGTGACGGGCGAGGCGGGCTACCACGTGGCGCAAGACCTTGCCTTGCGCAGGCTGCCGGTGATCTTGCTCGGCCACGACCGCTCCGAGGAGCCGTTCGTTGATATATTGATGAACTCTGCAGTTGACGCCGGGGCCGACCCCCGTCATGCGATTAAAATACTGAACCCTTGCCAATGGTGGACTGTGACAAAAGGAGAGAACTTATGAGCGCCGGCGCTACGCTACTCAAGCTGCAACAGATCGATTTGGAGCTCGCCCGCAACAAGAGCGAACTTGCCAATATGCCGGAGCTCAAGGAGCTCGCTTCCAAGCGCAAGACCTACGTTAAGCTCAAGGCCGAAATGACCAAGCTCTACGCCCAGCGCAAGGACCTGGATATTGAGCTCGACGATCTCAACACCACCGAGATTCAGACCAATAACGCCATCGAGGCCGCCAAGAAGCGCCATGTCGACGGCTCTGACTATCGCGAGGTTCAGGACCTGGAGAACGAGCTCGCCACCCTGGCCAAGCGTCTGGACAAGATTGAGCACACCCGCAAGGACGTCGTTGTCGCCCACAAAGAGGCGCTCGACCGCGAGACCCGCGCGCAGGCAATCATCGCCAAGTTCGAAGAGGGCGTGAAGGCCGATACCAAGGCCGCCCGCGCCAAGGCTGCCGACCTGCAGGCTCAGATCGAAGCCGCCACTAAGGAGCGCACCGCGCTGGCCGCCACGCTGCCGGCCGACGTGCTCACCGACTACGAGCGTCTGCTCAAGCAGTTCCGCGGCTTGGCCGTCGAGACCATCCAGGGCAACATCCCCACGGTCTGCCACACCGCGCTGCAGGCATCGTCCATGAGCGACCTCAACCACGACGGCAGTGAGATTACGCACTGCCCGTACTGCCACCGCCTGCTGGTGCTCCCGAGCAAGGAAGCTTAAACGATGGCGGCACCCAACAATTCAATGCAACTTGAGGGAAAAACGATCCTGCTGGGCATTACCGGCGGGATCGCCGCCTATAAGTCGTGCAATATCGTGCGCCTGCTCCAAAAGCGCGACGCGCACGTCAAGGTCGTCATGAGCGAGCATGCCACTGAGTTTGTGGGGCCGCTCACCTTCCGCGCACTCACCAATGAGCCCGTTGCCGTGGGCCTATTCGACGACCCCTCCGACCCCATCCACCATATCTCGCTGGCGCAGGAGCCCGACGTGGTGGTCGTGGCGCCCGCGACGGCCAACATCATCGCTAAGATGGCCAACGGCATCGCCGACGACCTCATCTCCACCACGCTGCTTGCCACGCCGCGCCCCATCGTGATCGCACCGGCCATGAACAATGGCATGTGGAAGGCACCGGCCACGCAGGCCAACATGGCCACGCTGCGCGAGCGCGGTGTCAATGTTGTGGGTCCGGGTAGCGGTTACCTTGCCTGCGGCGACGTGGACACGGGACGCATGAGCGAGCCCGAGGACGTCGTCGAGGCTGTCTGTGAGGTGCTCAACCCCGTGCCGCAAGACCTGACGGGCAAGCGCATCGTCATCACCGCCGGCCCCACGCACGAGCCGATCGACCCGGTGCGCTTCATTGGCAACCGTTCTTCGGGCAAGATGGGTATCGCCCTGGCGGGGGAGGCCGCACGTCGCGGTGCCGCCGTCACGCTCGTGCTGGGACCGACATCGCTCGATATTCCTCGCGGCGTAAAGTGCGTGCGCGTGCAGACCGCCGCAGAGATGCTGCAGGCGGCGTTAAACGCCTTCCAGACGGCCGACGCTGCCATTTGCGCTGCGGCCGTCGCCGACTACACCCCCGCGGCCCCTGCCAACCACAAGCTCAAAAAGGCCAACGAGCGCCTGGATCGCATCGAACTAGTCGAGACGGTTGATATTTTGGCCGAGCTTTCGTGCCAAAAGGGAGAGCGATGCGTGATCGGATTTGCGGCCGAGACCGATAACGTCGTGGAGTACGCGCAGCGCAAACTTGCCCGCAAGGGTTGCGATGTAATTATCGCCAACGATGTCTCGCGCGCCGATTCAGGCTTTGGAACCGACACTAACAAGGCCTGGATTGTGAGCACAACAGATACGAAAGAACTTCCCGTTCTAACAAAACCCCAGCTCGCAGATACAATTTTGGACTTGCTTCAAAATTTATAAAAAAGTTCTTGCACAAGTCTAAAGTTTCGGGTTAATATACTCCCTGTTGCGAGCGAGAGCAGAGCAACAAACAAAAGCTTCGGGACGTGGCGCAGCTTGGTAGCGCACTTGACTGGGGGTCAAGGGGTCGCTGGTTCGAATCCAGTCGTCCCGACCAGAAGTTTGCAGGTCAGGCACCTAGTGCCTGACCTTTTTTGTTTTAAGCAATTGCTTAATTTTGATTAAGCAACAGGGTGCCAAAAATCTACCTACGCGATAATCGCCTTTTGCGGCTACTTGCGCGTTTTGCACGCGCTTGAGCCGATTTATTAACGCGATATGAATCTACATACGCGTAGCTGGTATGCAGCCGAGTACAGGCTGTATTTATCGCGGCGATTAACACAGATATAGCGACTATAACGGACAAGCATGTCGCTGTATTTATTCCAGTAGTTCACTTGATCGATGGACAAGTGGGCTGTTGCAACGAAACGCCAAGCGGGATGGGCTCTATACGAGGACGCCGCAGGGTAATGGCGGGGGAGTGCGGCGGGCGCTCTGAGAGCCGCTGTGTGACCCCATGTCTCTTTAACTCGATAATTTGTGTTTCAAGCCACGAATCGGTCGAGCAATTGCCAAAAGAAAGGCCCATGCAGGATTGCACGGGCCTTACATCAGATCAAATTTGAGCTAGAAGCACCAAATGGGGCAGACGCAACACCATCTCGTCGCGGCCTCGGCGAGCGACATATCGCAGTCGAGGTAGACATCGAGGAAATCGTCAGATCCCGCACAGGGGGACCGCGATGGTGACCACCGCGCCGCCCGAGGGGCTGTTGGCGAGCGAGACGGAGCCCCCGTGGGACGATGGCGCACATGAGCGGCATGAGGGCGCCGAGGAACTGGGCGTAGGCGTCCGCGCCCAGCGCCGGGTCCCATCGGGCTACGGAGAAGTACTCGCCGCAGGCAAGACCGGCTGCCAGGCCGCAGGCGAGGTGCACCGCCGAGAGCGGGGAGCGCGCCAGGCGCAGGGCCTCGGAGAGCAGGGCCCGCGGGAGAGTCATGCGCGGCGTCGGGTCGGAGAGTCGTGTCATGGC
>CABRBD010000021.1:0-7909 GCA_902469185.1 uncultured Collinsella sp.
GGCCTGGACGAAGTCCGGGCCCGCGCCTTTAGACGCGAGCCCGGGGCCCGTGGGTTATACCCTAAGAGCAAACCACCCTTTTTAAGGGTGGTTCTGATTCATGCCATGTCAAAAATGAAGCGCCCGCTTGCTGGGGGAGCAAGCGGGCGCCTGTGAGCGAATATGTTTGCGGCGAGAGCCGTAATGAGCGGTTGGGTTGCGACTAGTTGGTCGTACCGGAATCGTCGCCCGTGCTCGTGCCTGAACCCGAACCCGAGCCAGAAAGTGCAACCGTCAGCGTAATCGTGCTGTCGGTGGACTGCTTGCCGGTGGGGGAGACGCCCGTGACGGTGGCGTTTTCGTTGCCACTCACGGGGTTGCCGTTCTGATCGCAGAATGCGATGTTGTAGAACCCGGCGTTGTTGAGCGCGGTGACGGCCGCGGAGATGCTCTTGCCGTACAGGTTGCCCGGAACGCTGGCCTTGCCGGACTTCTTGGCAATGACGACGGTAATCGTGGCGCCAGGCTTCTGCTTGCCGCTGGGGTTCCAGCTAATCACGGTGCCCTCGGTAACCGAATCGTTCTCCTGGTAGCTCACGTCGACGCCAAAGCCTGCCATATCGAGGGCGTTGCGCGCCTGGGCCTCGGTCATGTCGGTCAGATCGGGGACGGAGGTGGTGTCAGGACCGCTGGAGACCTTGTACGAGATGGTCGTGCCCTTCTCGACTTCCTTACCGGGTTCGGTGCCCTGCTCAAAGACCTGGCCCTCATCGGCCTCGTTGGCCTCCTCGGAGGCGTTGCCCTTCAGGCCAACGCTTGCCAGCGCGGCTTCTGCCTGGTCCTTGGTCAGGCCGACAAGCCGGGGAACCTCAACCTTCTCGGAGGGCTTGGGGCCCTTGGAGATTACCAGGTTAACCTTGGTGCCCTTGGCCTTCTTGGTTTTGCCGTTGGGCGTCTGCTCGGCGACCTTGCCCTCGTCGATATCGTCGTTGTAGCTTTGGTCGATGGTGCCGACCTCGAGGCCGGCTTCCTTGATCTGCTCGACGGCAGTCTGCTGGTCCTTGCCCAGCACATCGGGCACGGTGACCTGCTCGCCGCCAAAGAGTCCTGTGGCAAAGGCCACCACGATACCGATGACGGCAACGGCTGCCACCACGGCGGCGATGATCTTGTTCTTGTTGGATTTGGGCTTTTCGACCTCGTAGGAGCCGGTGGAGCCCGAAACCGAGCTACGGGCGGTATTCTGGCCGCTCACGCCCGAGACGGGACGTACCATGGCGCGCGTCTGATCGGAAAGCTCGCGAGTCTTGGTGGCGCCCAGTTCACCGGGTGCACCGATGATGCGCGTGGGCTCCGAGATGTTGACGGCACGGCCCGACAGGTAGCTGTTGAGCACCTGACGAAGCTCGTCGGCGGTCTGGAAGCGGTTTGCCGGGTCCTTCTCCATGCACTTGAGGATGATGCGCTCAAGGTCGGCGTCGACACCGGAGTTGATCTGGCTCGGCGGAATAGGCAGCTCGTTGACCTGCTTGAGTGCGACTGAGATGGCGTCATCACCGTCAAAGGGCACGCGGCCGGTGGCGCACTCGTACATCACGACGCCCAGCGAGTAGATATCCGAGGTGGGGCCGAGGTCCTGACCACGGGTCTGCTCGGGACTGACGTAGTGGGCGGTTCCCAGCACGTTGTTGTCTTGCGTGAGGTGGCTGTTCTTGGCGCGCGCGATGCCAAAGTCCATCACCTTGATGTTGCCGTCGGGCAGCACCATGATGTTCTGCGGCTTGATGTCGCGGTGGATGATCTCGTGCTTGTGGGCGACCGAAAGCGCGGAGCTGATCTGCGAGCCGATCTGGGCGACCTTCTTGGGGTCGAGGGCGCCGTGGCTCTTGATGCCGCTCTTAAGGTCGGTGCCGCGCAGGTACTCCATGACGATGTAATAGGTGTCGCCGTCCTTGCCCCAATCGTAGACGCCCACGATATAGGGGGAGGAGAGACCGGCTGCTGCCTGGGCCTCCTGCTTAAAGCGTGCGGCGAAGGTTGCGTCGCCAGCATACTGCGGCAGCATGATCTTGACGGCTACCGTGCGGTCGAGGACCTGGTCCTGCGCACGGAAGACGGTCGCCATGCCGCCTGTCCCCACCTTATCCTTGAGGAGGTATCTTCCCCCGAGGACCCTCTGTTCCATTCCTGCTCCTAACATAACTATTCGCTCAACGATGTGTGTAGTACCTACGATGTGGCCGCTGGGGCCGTGTGGCGCGTTGCCGCTAACTCTTCGGCCGCGGCGCGCCTCGGGTGTCCGATTCAATCATGGGCATCACGCTCCCTGTGCGGCGAGCGCCGCGGTCAGGACGATGCCGGCAATCTTGGCCGCCTTGACGTCGTGTTTGTCGTAATCCTCCAAGGCCACCGAGATGGCGACCGTGGGTGAATCGTAAGGTGCAAAGCCAACGAACGTCGAGTTGACGTTGGTGCCGCCGGTCTCGGGCGAGCCGGTCTTGCCGGCGACCTTGACGCCGGGGACCTGGGCATCGGTGCCGGTACCGGACTGGACGACGGCGAGCATGGCCTGCTTGACCTGGTCGGCCGTGGCGGAGCTGACGGCCTGACCCAGCGAGCGGGACTGCGTGGTCTTGACCACAGTTCCGTCCGGGGCGAGTACCTGGGCTACAAAGTACGGGTCCATGACCACGCCACTGTTAGCGATGGCGGCGGCAATCACGGCGTTTTGCATGACGGTGGTCTGCGGGCCGGGCGTGTGGCCCATGCCGACAGGCTGGCCGGCGCCGGCCCAAGCGGTCTCCCACTCGGTCATGAGCGACGGGTCTGCCATGATGGAGGCCGCGGAGGTCAGGTCCTGGCCGAGCTTTTGGCCGTAGCCAAAGGCGTTGGCAAACTGCACGAGCGTGTTTGCGCCAACTTCGTTTGCCACCTGGCCAAAGACGACGTTGGAGGACACGGCAAAGGCCTGCTGCAGGCTGATGGTGCCGTAGCTCTCGTTGGCATAGTTGGTGACCGGCGCGTTGCCGATGTCCATGGAGCCGGGCGCCTGGTAGGTGCTGGTAAGGCTGGCGGTGCCGGTCTCGAGTGCCGCGGAAAGCGTAACGACCTTAAACGTGGAGCCCGGCGTGTACAGCGCGTCCATGGCGCGATTGTACATGGAGCCGTCCTCGCCGCCGCCCGCCTGCAGCAGGGCGTCGATGTTGGTGTTGTCATAGGTGGGCGAGCTGGCGCATGCGAGCACCGCACCGGTACGCGGGTCGATGACCACTACAGCGCCCTTAAAGCCCTTGAGCGCCTGCTCGGCCGCCGTCTGGATACGCGAGTCGATGGTGAGCTTGGCGGTGTTGCCCGGCTGGGTCTGGCCCGCGAGCGACGCGATGGCGTTGTTCCAGCTGGAGTAATCCTTAGAGCCGGTGAGCGTGTCGTTCATGACGCTCTCGATGGCGGTGGTGCCATACTGCTGGCTCACGTAGCCAACCACGTGCGCTGCCAGGTTGCCGTTGGGGTAGGAGCGTACGTAGGTGCCGTCCTCCTGCTGCAGCGACTCGGCCAGCGTCACGCCGTCGGACGTGATGATAGAACCGCGCTGGATGTACTTGGAGCGGGCGATAGTGTGGTTGTTGGTCGGCATATCCTGATAGTCCTTGGCCTTGATGACCTGGACATAGGTGAGGTTGCCGATAAGGATGGCGAACAGCGCCGTAAAGGCGAGCACCGCACGGGTTAGACGGTTGGCGAGCGCAACGCGGCCGAGCACACCGGATTCAGGCGTGTCGAGCAGGCGACGGCGCATGCGCGAGCCGACGGAATGGCTGCCGCTGCCGTAGGAAGACGAGGTGGCAAAGCGCGTGCCCGTCGGGGCGGCGGCGGATGCGACCTGATCATCGGTGATGGCGGTCATGGTGCCGGTGCCAGTAAGCTCGGCCTCGCGTCCGGTCGCTTCGTCACCGGCGCGCAGCAGGAGCGCGACGATGATAAAGCTTGCCAGCAGTGAGGAACCGCCCTGGCTCATAAAGGGCAGGGTGACGCCGGTCAGCGGGATCAGGCGGGTAACGCCGCCCACGATCAAGAAGGCCTGGAAGCTGATGGCGGCCGTAAGGCCCGTGGCGCTAAAGGCGGCGAGGTCGGATTTAGCGCGGGCAGCCGTGGTGAGGCCACGCACGGCAAAGAGCATAAACAGGATGAGCACGGCGCCGCCGCCCAAAAGGCCCATCTCCTCGCCGATGGCAGAGAAGATAAAGTCGGACTCGACGACAGGGATGTTGTTGGCCATGCCGTTGCCGATGCCAACACCGACCAGACCGCCATCGGCAAGCGAGAAGAGCGACTGGACGATCTGGTAGCCCTGGCCCTGGGCGTCCTTAAACGGATCGACCCAAACCTGGAAACGCACCTGAACGTGCGACAGGAACTTGTAGGCGCCCACGGCTCCAACGGCTAAGAGCGCAAGGCCGATAACGACATACGAAAAGCGCCCCGTGGCAACGTAGAGCATCAGCAAGAAGATGGTGTAGAACAGCACGGCCGAACCCAGGTCGCGTTCGAAGACGACGACGAGCAGGCACACACCCCACACGGCAAACAGCGGCAGCAGCAGTCGCAGGCGAGGGATCTTAAAGCCCAGGATCTTGCGGTTGGAGATGGAGAGCAGCTCGCGGTTCTCGGCCAGGTACCCGGCCAGGAACAGCACGATAAAGACTTTGGCGAACTCGCCGGGCTGGATGGTAAAGCCCGCGATGCGAATCCACAGCTTGGAGCCCGAGATCGTGGTGCCGATAAAGATAGGCAGCATCAGCAGAATGATGCCGATAATGCCAAAGGTGTACTTGTAGCGCATGACTACGTCGAGGTTCTTAACCAACGCGAGCGTTCCCACCATCAGGGCCACCGAGACAAACAGGATGATGAGCTGTGAGATCGCGAGAGCGGGTGCGAGACGCGTCACGAACGTGATACCGATGCCCGAAAGCACAAAGACAATGGGCAGGATGGCGGGGTCGGCACCGGGCGCCAAGATGCGCACGGCAATGTGGGCCGCAGCAAAGGCGGCAAAGAGGCCGATCGGTACGGCGAGCGTCTCAAAGGAGATGGCAGCGCCCGCGGTGAGCACGTACATCGCATACAGCAGGATGACGGGGAACGCCGAGGCGATGAGCAAGAGCAGCTCGGTGTTGCGGCGACTCATAAGCGGCACTCCCTTTCTAATTCTTATCGGAGGCTTCGGCCTCGGCGGACTGTTCGGCGGTTTTCTCGGAATCTGATTCGGAGGTCGATCCCTGATTGGTGTTGTCGCGAATCGTTTGCGCGTCGATCACCTGGCGGGTCTGCTCTTCATCGATCTGGTGGCGGTACTTGGATATCGTGTCCTGCGCATCGTCGACACTTGTTTGCGGAATGCCCGCCTTGAGGCGGTTTTGCGTGTCTTCGGGCAGGTCGGACAGCTTAATGCTGGTTTCGCTTTCGAGCCAGTGGAGCTTGAGTCCGAGCGGCTTGCCGGGCAGGCCGCGCCAGACGGCGACATTGCCCTGGTAGGTACCCAGGTAGTACGAGCCGGTGACACCCGTGTAGGCCCAGATGCCAGCTGCCAGCACAAAGACGAGGGCCAGGATGGCGGCGATAGTAATGTTGCGGCGACGCACGCGTTGCGCCTCGCGCATAACGCCATCGTCAACCAGGTCAACGACTACTACGGTCACGTTGTCGTGGCCGCCGGCGGCAAGCGCCGCGTCCACTAGGTTGTCGACGCAGATTTGCGCGGTTGAGGACTGCGTGGCGATGTTCTCGATATCGCTATCAGGAATCATGCTCGAAAGGCCGTCAGAGCAAAGGATCAGGCGGTCGCCTTCCTCGATATGCAGAGTGAAGTGGTCGGCATACATGGCGGGGTCCGAGCCCAGCGCACGGGTGATGACCGAGCGGTTGGGGTGGACGCGAGCCTCGTCTGCCGTAATCTCGCCGGCGTCCACGAGCTCCTCCACGTAGGAGTGGTCGCGGGTCACGCGGATGAGCGTGCCCTCGTGGAGCAGGTAGGCGCGAGAGTCACCCACGTGGGCGATGGCGAGCGTGTCGTTTTCGATATAGGCGCAAGTGGCTGTGCAGCCCATGCCGGGCTTGCCCAGGCCGTTCAGGGCCGCCTCGATTACGGCGGCGTTGGCTGCCTCGACGGCTGCGGCCAGGCGTGCTGCGTCGGCGGACTGCGGGGCCGTCTTGGCAATAGTCTCGACGGCGATGGAAGAGGCTACCTCGCCGGCGGCGTGACCGCCCATGCCGTCGCATACGCAAAAGAGCGGCGACTGCACCAGGTAGGAATCCTCATTGTGCGGGCGTACGCAGCCAACGTCAGAGCGGGCGCCCCACATGAGTTGCGTGGTGGTGCCGGCATCATAGGTCGAGTCGGTCTCGATGCGCTCCTCGGTCAGGGGCTCAAAGCTCATGGTCGAGCCGGGGTCTTTGAGCTTGGCCTCAACGGCGGCAACGTCGATCTCGGCTGTGTCACCGGGAGAGACGGTGTCGGTCTCGGCGTTTGATTCGGAATCGCCGGTGTCCGGGGAGCCGGGCTCTTCGGACGCGCAGGCGGTCGACTCGTCGTCTTGCGGGCTGGCGTCTATAGGCTCGGGCGTCGCAAAGTGCGACGGCGCGGGTGTGCTTTGCGACTGGGCGGCGGGCTCGGCCACGGCATCGGACTCGCTTGGGGGCGCAGGCTGCGGGGCCTTGGGTGCAGGGCCGTCCTCGGGGGATGGCCCCGCCTCGGGCGCCGGCGTAGACGCGGGCGCAACCTCGGATGCCGGGGCTATGGGAAACGCCGGCGCGGCGGGTTCGGGTGCCGCAAACACCGCAGCGCTCTCGTTGATTGCCGCGGCGACGGGCTCTGCAAAGTGAGCCGGCGCCGGGGTTGCTTCGGGCGCTGTGGGCTGTTCCGCAGCATGTGCGCCGATGGGCGCCGCTACGGCATCCTCTTCGTCCTCGTTATCGGCGAGATCCGAAATATCATGCGTTACATGCGAAAGAGGCAGGGAGAACACGGTGTCCTCGGGCTCCACGGGCGCGGAGCCCGCCGGAGCGGCGTGGGCCGGCGCAGCTGTGGCGGCGGCCGGTGCCTCGGTCATAGTTGCGGACTTGGTCTCCTCGTCGATCATCGACGGTTCACCTTCATGACCACGTCGCCAATCTGGACTTCATCGCCCTCACGCAGCGTCGCGGGCTCCACGAGCTGGCGGCCGTTGACGAGCGTGCCGTTAAGCGAGTTGAGGTCCTCGATGATGAGCGCCGGGCCCTGCAGCGAAAAGCGCGCATGCGAGGCCGAGACGAACGGTTCGTTGATGCAGATGTCCGAAGATGGCGAGCGACCGACGATGACGGGGCCGAGCATGTCTACGTGGATGCCGCGGATACCGCGCGGGCCCTTGTCCACATCGATCGTCCAGATAGCCGAGTCGCGGCGCTGCCCGCGCACGAGTCCCACGCCGGTCTTCATGACGGCGAACAGGAAGATATAGAGCAGGGCGACCAAGACGATGCGGCCTGCAAAAAGGACGATATCGATGTTCATAAGCGACTATCCCCTAAATTCAAAGGTACTCAGGCCAAACGTCAGCAGATCGCCGTTGCGCAGCGGGCAGCGCGTAATGCGGCGGTTGTTGACGAGCGTGCCGTTGGTGGAATTGAGGTCCTCGATCGACCAATCCGAGCCCGTAAAGGTGAGCTGGGCGTGGCGGCGCGACACGTTGGGGTCGCGCAGGGCAATGTCGGAAACTGAGCGCTCGCGACCGATGGTCACCTGTGCGGAGGTGATGCTATGGCTCTCGCCGCTCACGACGTCGACGAGCTGGGCGAGCGGGCGCTGCGGGGCGCGAGTGCTTGCCATGTTGGAGGCGATGCCGGCTGCGGCGCCTAGGCCCACGGCGGCACCGGTCGCGGCGGCTCCGCC
>CABRBD010000022.1:0-98310 GCA_902469185.1 uncultured Collinsella sp.
AGCGAACAAGTTGGCATGAAAAAGGCAAGGCATAGACCTTCTGGTCATGCCTTGCCTTTTGAATGACAAATTGTCGCTCTGGGCGGCGCGCAGCGTCGACCGGTCCGCCGTTCGTTAGAACGGCGGAACCTCTAGAGCAGGGTAACGCTAAAGGTGCGCTTGTCGGTGACACCGGGGGCCAAGACGATGGTGTCGACCTTGTGCTCAAAGACATCGTCCTCGGTGTCCATGGTGGTGTGACCGGTCCAGGGCTCGAGCGCCACAAACGGGGCGTCGTTGGCGGCAGACCACACGCCGATGTACTTAAAGCCCTCAAAGTCGATCTTGACGCCGTGACCCGACTTGCGACCGCGCAGCGTGAGCGTGGAGCCCGGGGTATCGGTGAACATGATGGCGTCGTTATCGAAGCTGCGGTGCGTGATGGGCAGCACGTCCGAGTTGTCGGGGGCCATGTAGCTGCCATCGAACGTCATAAGGCCATCGGGCGTGATGACGGGGGCCTCGTTAGTCCAGGCCTCGGTAAACGCCAGCTCGTAATCCTCGAACGCCTCGTCCTCGGCACCGGGGGCGGGCACGTTAAATGCAGGGTGGCCGCCCACCGAGAACGGCAGGTCAACGTCGCCGGTGTTGGTGACGGCAAAGGTCTGCGTGAGCGTGGCGTCGCCGGTCAGAGCATAGGTCATGTTGAGCTTAAAGTGGAACGGGAAGGCCTTGAGCGACTCGGGCGTGTCGGTGATCTCGTAGGTGACAGACGAGCCGTCCTCCGAAACCTCGACCAGCTTGTGCTCGACAATGCGCGCGAGTCCGTGGCGCGGCATCTCGCAGGTGCCGGCCGCAGACGTTGCCGTGTTGTTGCGCAGCGAGCCCACAATGGGGAACAGGATGGGCGCGTGCTTGCCCCAAAAGGCGGGGTCGCCCTGCCACAGGTACTCGTTGCCGTTGAGGGCAAGGCTCGTGAGCTGGGCGCCCATGGAATCGATGGCAGCGGTAAGGCCGCCGCGCTTGATGGTGGTGACGGTGGACATGCTACTTCCTCCAAAAGTAAACAACAGTGTCGAGGGCTATTGTCCCACTCTTAGCGACAGGTCGCGACGGCAGGCGCAGTTATTGAGCAATCGCGTAAAGGTCAAACCCGCCCTGCGGCGTGCTATCGACGGTATCGGGTGCTTGCGAGTTAAAGCTCACGGGAACCATGCGCTTTGAGGCGCGGAAGCGCGTGCCATCGGTGGCGACGGGCGGTTCATCGACGGTGAGCTCGTAGTCACCGGGCTTGAGCTCGATGCCGTCACCTTCGGAATTGACGTATTGGTACTCGTCGATCACTTGCCCCTTGAGCGTGCGGCCCACAATATGAACGAGCATCTGGCTGTCGCCGCGCGCGGTGTCCCACGTCGCGCCGTCCTTGACCTCGACCGACACATGTACCGAGCGTGTGCGGCTGAGCGATTGCTCGACAGACATCTCGACCTTGGCGGCGTCTTTGCGCTGCTGCTCAACGTGACCCCAGACGCTACCGATTGCCGAGCAGGCGATAACGCCAGCCATAAAGGCGATGAGGATGGGGCCGAGCGGCGAGCGACGTCCCGCATCTTCCTCGTGAGACAGATTGGGGCGATGTGTGGGCGCGGGCGCCTGGGCACCCTGCGAGGGCACGTCGAGAATGCTGAAGGATGCCGTGCTGTCGGGGTCGATGGTGTGGCGCGGCTGCGGGGTCTTTGCCGGCGAGATCGACATGTCGGCTGGCTCGCCGAGCGTGGCCGTAGCGTCGGCCTTGGCCTCGTCTGCCTCGGCCTGGGCCCAAGCTTGTTCGAAGGTCAGGGGCTCGGCGGGGTCGATGGCGGCGTCCGAGTCGGCGGCGACGTCGTTGCCAGCCTCGTCCTCGTCGATCGACTCGTCACTTGGCAAGGGCTCGTCCCACTCCTCGTCCGGAGCCTCGCCCTCGCTATACCACCACTCAAAGCCATCGATATCCATACGGGGCACCCCCTTGGCCTCGCAAATAAACACTTGTCAGCCTTATACCCTCAGATGGCACGCCCGCTCGCACGGAATATCACAAAGGGACTGTCCCTTGTCACACGTTTAGCCGTGGGCGATCTTGTTTCTCAACAAGAAGTCGACCGCTCCTACGATTCTGATGCCATCGATGTCCGTTGGATGGTCACCATCCCTGACAATCAGGATCTTCTCGTACGAATCAGGAATTTTTCCTAGCGTGCTTAGCTTGAGCGGTCGCAGCTCGCGTTTTCTCGTCGCTTCGGCATCGATCCGTTCGGTAACCTGGATATATTTGCGGTCCGACCCCTCGCCGATTGCGACAAAGTCGATTTCCCCCGCGCGCAGATGGCCGCAAAATACTTCGTATCCTTCAAAGACAAGCTGGTTGTAGATAACGTTCTCGAGCATCCTTCCGCTATCGCTACCTCTATATCCGTCAAGATAGCTGCGGATTCCCGTATCAGCTATGTAATATTTACCGCCTGTCTTAAGAAGCTCCCGCCCCTTGATGTCATACCTTTTTACTTTGGTAAACAGGTACGTCTCTTCCAGAGCGTCAATATATGCCGACACCGTCGATGCGTTGGTCTTACCGCCCGCCGATTCGTTGAGCGTCCCTACGATTTTATTGACCGAGGTTTGATTGGAGATGTTGTCTGCCAGGTACGCACAGAGCCGCTCGAGAACATCGCGCTTAGTGATAGCCCCGCGACCCCTACGCGTCGCGCGCGATAAGATATCGCGCGCGACGATCGTCTGATAGAGGCTACGAATATAGTCGCGACACGGTTCATGTCTCGGCTCATCATGGGCCAGAAACGGCATGCCGCCGTAGGTCATGTACTGCTCGAGCACGGTATTTGAATTAAGGCGATTGCCCGCCTTGGAAACGAGCTCAACCCTCTCACCGAGCCCTTCGGCGATGACCGCATCAATCGAGCGAAAATCAAGATACTCGCCAAACGTGAGGGGCTGCATCTTGACCTCGATATATCTACCCGAGATAAGCGTTGCAAGCTCGCTCGATAGCAAAAAGGCATTGGAGCCCGTGACATAGATGTCGCACGGCAAATCCACTCGGAGCGAGTTGACCGCCTTTTCCCAACCCTCGACATTCTGGAGCTCGTCAAAGAATAGGTAGGGATGATCAACGCCGTCGATGCGCTCCCGAACCATGCGATAAAACGTCAGGTAATCCGTAATTCCCGCATACTCTAGAGATTCCATCTTAAAGGTCAGCAAGCGCTCGGCTGGCACCCCCTGTTGCGCCAGATGGTCCCTCATCATGTCCAATAACGTGGATTTACCGCAACGGCGTATACCCGTCACGATTTTGATGAGGTCGGTATCCTGAAAAGCAATGAGTCGATCAAGATAACGGCTTCGGCGAACGATATCCATAGAGCCTCCCTAGCGCCCGACCAGACGTGAAACCTTATAAACTTGCATTTTTAGCAAGTTTATAAGATGTTACCTTAGAAACTTGCGAATTTTGCAAGTTTCTAAGGAATGAGCGAGCCCCTAGGCAGAAAAACCGTCACAACATTCGACGCTTTTCCTCGATTTCGAGATTTTCATCGAATGTTGTGACGGTTTGGGGAGCCAGTCGGCCGTGCGACGCGCCAAAGGGACTGCCCCTTTGTCACATTCTGCTAGAGTTGCAGGGGTTGAATCCCGCTTATTCATGCGACATTGGAGTGACAACCTTGACCGCCGCAACCACGCCTAAAAGTAAGTCAACCGCCGCCGCGCTCTCCCCCGCGCGCACCAAGCTCTGCCTGGCGCTGCTCGTGCTGTTGGGATTCTCGCTCGGCTGCTCCGAGTTCGTGGTCATCGGCATCGAAAGCGACTTGGCAACGGAACTCGGCGTATCACTTGCCACTGCGGGCCAGCTCATCAGCGTGTTTGCGCTTGTCTACGCTATCGCCACACCGGTGCTTGCACTCGGCACGGGACGCTTCCGCCGCTACCAGCTGCTCGTGTGCTACAGCATCGTCTTTGTGCTCGGCAACCTGGTCATGGCGTTGGCGCCCAACTTCCAGATGCTGTTTATCTCGCGCATTGTCCTGGGCTCCGTCTCGGGCGCACTGCTCGCCGTGGGCGTGACGTACATCCCCGAGCTGCTGTCCCCGCAGCAAACTTCGCTTGCCATCTCGGTGGTATATGGTGCGTTTTCCGTGGCAATGGTCTTTGTGACCTCGATTGGCAAGTTTGTGGCCGACACGCTCGATTGGCACGTGGCCATGTACGGCACGCTGACCTTTGCCGTCTTGATCTGCGGAGCGCTTGTGGCGTTTATGCCGCGCTCCGGTCAGACCGATGAGCCCGCCACCTTCCGCGAGCAGGCGGGGCTGCTGCGCGAGCCGAGCATCATCACCGGCATGCTCATCTTTTTGTTTGGCGTGGGGTCGGTCTACGTTTTCTACGGCTATGTGACGCCTTATCTTGAGCAGGTGCTGGGCATGGGCACGGTCGAAGCCAGTACCACGCTTATGGCCTACGGCGTGTTCTGCCTGATCTCGAACATCCTGGGCGGATGGATCGACGCGCGTTTTGGCATGAAGGCACTGCTGGTTACGTTCGCGCTGCAGGCGGCGGCATTGTTTGGGCTGTTTGCCGTGGGCGGCACCATGCCGCTCGCACTGGTCTTTGTCTTTAGTCTGGCAATGCTCATGTACCTGTTCTCGGTGTCATGCATCACGCACTTTATGGACGTGGCACGCAGCCGCCATCCCAAGTCGATGGTACTTGCAAGTTCGGTTGAGCCCATGGCGTTTAACGTCGGCATCTCGTTTGGCACCGCAGTGGGCGGCGCCGTTGTGAGCAGCGTTGGCATTGCGTACGTGGGTGCCGTGGGCGCCGCGTTCTCGCTTGTGGCCTGGGCGCTCACGCTGGTGACGATTAAGTTGGCTCGCTGGGAACGCAAGCGGGCGAGGGCGTAGGCGTAGGCGTAGATGCGATACTCGAGCTCGATGATGGCGATCGAAAGGAAGCCGCATATGCAACGTGTACTGTTTATCTGTCATGGGAACATCTGCCGCTCGACGATGGCTGAGTCGGTGTTTACTGAGCTGGTGCGCCGTGCCGGGCGCGAGGCGGAGTTCGTCATTGATTCTGCTGCGACCTCGACTGAGGAGATCGGCAACCCGCCGCATCATGGCACGGTCGCCAAGCTGCGCGAAGTCGGAATTCCCGTCGTCGCACATCGTGCACGTCAGGTGCGTCGCGCAGAGTATGGCGACTGGGACCACATTGTCTATATGGATGCTGAGAACGCGCGCGGCCTGCGTCGCATCTTTGGCGACGACCCCGACGACAAGACTACGCGCTTGCTCGATTGGGCCGATCGTCCCGGCGACGTGGCAGACCCCTGGTACACCGGTAATTTCGACGCCACCTACCGCGATGTACTCGCCGGCTGCACCGCTATGCTCGAGCAACTGTAATCGATGAAATGCAGAGTTTTTAGAGCCACAAATCGGATGAAATGCAGAAATATGACCTTGCTCGCGCACAGAACAACGACGACAACGCCTAAGCATAGGCATAAGCGAAGTCGGAATTCCCATATACAAATCGAGCGTGGTTTTTCTCCCGCTTTGAGTGTTCAAGTGCGCTCTAAACGGGAGAAAATCCACGCTCATTATCTCGGCGGGAGAAAATCCACGTTCAACTACTCGTCGACGATCTCGGCGAGCCAGACGTTGAGGGTGTCGACCTCGGGGCAGCAGAACTTTGCCGTGCCGGGCTCGTTGCCAGGCACGGTTCCGCCATAGCGCAGGATATCGATATAGGGAAAGCCCACATGGCAGGCCATGGCACACATCTTGCCGCGGTCTCGGTCGAAGTCAAAGACGTCGCCCGGCTTGTGACCATGGTGGCAGCGGCACGCGCCCAGCTGGTCCACGCAGCTCACGCGGATACGCGGCCGCTTGCCACGCGGCGCGCCGAGCGGCCTGTTCTCGCCCGCAGGTTTGATGCCGCCCTCGCCAGCGTTACTCATGGTCGACCACGTCCAGGCAGGCCTCGATGGGAAGGCCGGCCGACTTGTCCTCTTGGTCGGCATTGCGCTCGATAAGCTCAGCCACCACGCGCATGGCATCGGACGTCGCGCGCTGCAGACTCCAGCCTGCCATAACGCGGCCGACGAGCACCGCCGAGAACGTGTCGCCCGTGCCCGGGAAATAGACCGGAATGAGCTCAAAGGGAATCGTGAAGTACTCCCCCGCCACATGGTCGTAACCGATAACCGCGTTCGTGCCATTGACTACGGCGCTCGTAATGACCACCGACTTGGCACCCAGCTCACGCACGGCGTTCACAAGAACGCGGGCCTCGTCGGGCGTGATTTGCTCTGCAATAGGCGTATCGGTGAGCAGACAGGCCTCGGTGTAATTGGGAACCGCGTAATCGGCGCACTCGAGCAGGTGCCTCATGAGACCGATCGTGGACTCGGGCACACCGGCATAGAGCTTGCCGTTGTCGCCCATGATGGGGTCGACGAACACCTTGGTGCCCTTTTGCGCGCGGCGGTGGCAAAAGTCCGAGATGATGCGCGTCTCTTCCTCGGTCACGATAAAGCCGGTCGAGATGGCGTCGAACTCAAAGCCGAGCTCCTCCCAGATAGCGAGGCTTTGGCGCACATACTCCGTGGTGTCGTGGATGTAGAACTTGGGGTAGTTGAGCGTATCGGAAACGAGCGCCGTCGGCAGGTTATGGATACGGTAGCCCATGTGCGACAGCACCGGCAGCATGGCGGAAAGCGCGACCTTGCCGTAACCGCACATATCGTTGATCAGCAGCAGCTGAGTGTTCTTCATGAGGGTCTCCCTTGTTTCGGGCGCGGCGCGGCAGCGCCACAGTGCGACTAAGTGTAGCGCAGGGGACGTTACGGGCGAAGTCGGGCAGCGCGAAGGGCAAATTGTTGCGGAAAGGTTACGGAAATGGGGGCTGTTTGCTCCATAGCGGCCTAGTTGATGCTACTCATATAGCGCCATTTCAAAACTATGCCTATTTACTACGTTTAACCGCCCGCCTCCAACCACAACGAATTTCTCTCCAACAAAACCGCAGGTAGATAGCTTGCGTTTTTTCAGAAACAGCTGTTGTGGTCAGCGATGCTGGATTCATCGTAGTAATTAGGCATAGTTTTTGGCAAGGCCGCTTCGAAAAGCATCATCGCAGCCCAAAACGATACCTTTTCCTCCGTCCCCCAGGGATCAGATTGCCGCTTAGGAGCGTTTGCAGCGTCGAGCGGTTACGGCGTTTGGTAAAACGCCGTAACTTAATAAGTTTGGTACCTTGACATTCATTTCTTATGCTCCTAGATTAGTTAGGCACAAAACAATTGCACTACCTAACTAAAGAAAGGAGCGAAGCTTAGATATGTGTGTTGAACCACTCGTCCTTCCGCATGAGCCCGGCGGTGACCCGTTGCAACCGGTAGACATGCCCGAAGCGGTCAGCGCCGAAGACAAACTCGCCAAGCGCATCCTGAGTGGCCTGGGCTTTTGCGGCCATTACATGCATTTTCATGGTGGCGGCGTGTCCGGCAAGGCGCCTATCATCTGCCTACTGGCCAAGCAACCCGGCGGCGAGATGTCGCAGCAGGAGCTCGGCATGCACTTTGACCTCAAGCCTGGGTCGCTTTCCGAGATCCTGTCCAAGCTCGAGCTCAACGGCCTCATCGAGCGCAGCCGTAACCCCAAGGATCGACGGCAACTCACCATTCGCCTGACCGAAACCGGCCGGGAAAACGCCCGCATCGACCAGGCGGCCCGCATTCGCTTTAGGGAACAGGCCTTTAGCGCCCTTACGCACGACGAGCGCGAACAGCTCGCCGAAATGCTTGAGAAAATCCGCGTAACCTGGGAGGAACTGGATGATTAAAACTCTCATGGGCAGCATCCGCGATTACATGAAGGTCACGATCGCCACGCCGCTGCTGGTGCTTGGCGAGGTAATCTGCCAGATGATGATCCCGTTTATCACCGCCGACATGATCGACGCCATCAAGGACGGCACCACCGTAGCCGAGATGCTTCCCACCGCAGGCTTTTTGGTGCTCATCGCGCTGACGTCACTCGCCTTTGGCGCCGCAGCTGGCATCACCTGCAGCCATGCCAGCTGCGGCTTTGCCAAGAGCCTGCGTCGCGACCTGTTCTACAAGATCCAGACGTTCAGCTTTGCCAACATCGACGAGTTCTCGAGCTCCTCGCTCGTCACCCGCCTCACCACCGACATCAACAACGTGCAGCAGGCCTTTATGATGATCATCCGTATCGCCGTGCGCGCGCCGCTGGTATTGATCTTCGCCTTTACCATGGCATTTATCATGGGCGGCAGCGTCGCCATGGTCTACCTGGTCATCATTCCGCTGCTGGGCTTTGGACTGTTCTTTATCATCTTTAAGGTGCGCCCCATCTTCTCGCGCGTGTTCCACAAGTACGACGCCCTTAACGAGTCCGTCGAGGAAAACGTCACCGGTATGCGCGTGGTCAAGAGCTATGTGCGCGAAGACTTTGAGAAGGAGAAGTTCGCGACCGCCGCACGCGACGTCCAGATGGACTTCACCCGCGCCGAGAAGCTGCTCGCCTTTAACAACCCCATGATGAACATCTGCGTCAACGGCGCGTTTGTCGTCATCATCTACCTGGGCTCCAAGCTCATCATCACGAGCCAGGGCACGCTGTTCGACGTGGGCCAGCTCTCCTCGACCTTTACCTACGGCTTCCAGATTCTGATGAGCCTAATGCAGCTGTCGATGATCTTTGTCATGGTGACCATGGCCGACGAATCGGCACACCGCATTGCCGAGGTGCTGGCCGCCGAGCCCACGATCGCCGATCCCGCCGAGCCCGTGCTCGAGGTTGCCGACGGTTCCATCGACTTTGACCACGTGAGCTTTAAGTATTCCAAGCATGCGAAGCGCCAGGCGCTCGACGATATCGACCTGCACATTACGAGCGGCGAGACCATCGGCATCATCGGCGGCACCGGCTCGGCCAAGTCGACGCTCGTGAACCTGATCGCCCGCCTGTACGATGTCACCGAGGGCACCGTGCGCGTCGGCGGCGTGGACGTGCGCAACTACGATCTGGACGCGCTGCGCCACCAGGTGGCCATGGTGCTGCAGAAAAACGTGCTGTTTAGCGGCACCATCGCCGAGAACCTGCGCTGGGGCGACCCGAACGCCACCGACGAGGAAGTCCGCGAGGCCGCACATCTGGCCTGCGCCGACGAGTTTGTCGACGGCTTCCCCAAGGGCTACGACACCTGGATCGAGCAGGGCGGCTCCAACGTTTCCGGCGGCCAGAAGCAGCGCCTGTGCATCGCGCGTGCCCTGCTGCGTCGCCCCAAGATCTTGATCCTGGACGACTCCACGAGCGCCGTCGACACCAAGACCGACGCCAAGATCCGCGAGGGCCTGGCGAGCTACCTGCCCAACACGACCAAGCTCATCATCGCCCAGCGCATCAGCTCCGTGCAGGACGCCGACCGCATCATCGTCATGGAGGGCGGCCGCATCAAGGACATCGGCAACCATGACGAGCTGCTCAAGACGAGCGAGATCTACCGCGAGACCTTTACCTCGCAAAACAAGATGAGTGCCGCGGGCGAGGAGGCGGCCGAGACCGTCGCAGCCGACACCGAGGCATCCGCACCGCAAGCTCAGACCCAGGAAGGAGGCGAGGCACATGAGTAAGGCAGCTACCGCCGAGCGCGCGCGCAACCGCAAGGGCGGCACTATGACGCGCCTGATCAAGATGCTCTTTGGCTTCTACCCGGTGCTTTTGCCCCTCGTCGTCGCCGGCGTTGTGCTCTGCGCCATCATCAACTCCATCGGCGCGACGTTTCTCCAGAGCGCGCTGCAGGTCATTAGCGAATCGTGGCAGTCGGGCGACTGGACGGCCGCGCAGCCCAAGATTCTGAAGCTCGTGACCACCCTCGGCTGCATCTACGCCGTGGGCGTCGCCTCCTCGCTCTTCTGGAACCGCGCCATGGCCGTCATCACGCAGGGCTCGCTCGAGAAGCTGCGCGAAAAGATGTTCAACCGCATGCAGGACCTGTCGATTCGCTACTTCGACACGCACCAGCGCGGCGACATCATGAGCCACTACACCAACGACATCGACACGCTGCGTCAGATGATCAGCCAGTCGCTGCCCAACCTGCTCATGACGATCATCGTCATCGTCACCGTGTTCTTCATCATGCTGTATTACAGCGTGTGGATGTGCATGGTCATCATTGCCGGCGTCGCCTTTATGACCTTTATGACCAAGCTGCTCGGCTCCAACTCCGCGCGCTTCTTTATCGCGCAGCAGACCGAGCTCGGCGTGGTCGAGGGCCATATCGAGGAAGTCATGAACGGCCAGAAAGTCGTCAAGGCGTTCTGTCACGAGTCCGCCGCCGAGGCCGATTTTGACGAGCGCAACGAGAAGCTCTTCGAGGTCTCGCAGAAGGCCAACATGTACGCCAACATCCTCATGCCGATCCTCGGGAACCTGGGCGACTTGCTCTACGTGCTGGTCGCGCTGACCGGCGGCATCTTCCTGGCGCTGGGCGTGCCCAACCTGAGCCTCTCGGGCATGGCGCTCTCCATCGCCGTCGTGGTGCCGTTCCTCAACATGACCAAGCAGTTCTGCGGCCAGATCGGCCAGATCTCGCAGCAGATCAACGCCGTGGTCATGGGCCTTGCCGGAGCCGAGCGTATCTTTGAGCTGCTCGACGAGGAGCCCGAGGCCGACGAGGGCTACGTGACGCTCGTCAACGCACAGGTGAATCCCGACACCTGGCAGCTCGAGGAGGCCGACCACCGCACCGGCATGTGGGCCTGGAAGCACCCACACCGTGCAACGGGCGAGATCGAGTACGTGCCGCTGCGTGGCGACCTGGTCATGGACAACGTGGACTTTGGCTATACGCCCGACCACGAGGTGTTGCACGGCGTGTCCGTATACGCCAAGCCGGGCCAGAAGGTCGCGTTTGTCGGTGCCACCGGTGCCGGTAAGACGACCATTACCAACCTCATCAACCGCTTCTATGACATCGCCGACGGCAAGATCCGCTACGACGGCATCAACGTCAATAAGATTCGTAAGTCCGACCTGCGTCGCTCGCTGGGCGTCGTGCTGCAGGACGTGAACCTGTTCACCGGCACCGTGATGGATAACATCCGCTACGGCAACCTGGACGCCACCGACGAGGAGTGCATCGCGGCGGCAAAGCTCGCGGGCGCGGACGACTTTATCACCCGCCTGCCCGACGGCTACGACACCATGCTCACCGGCAACGGCGCCCAGCTGTCGCAGGGCCAGCGCCAGCTGATTTCGATCGCACGCGCCGCCGTCGCCGATCCGCCGGCAATGATTCTGGACGAGGCCACATCGAGCATCGATACCCGCACCGAGGCTATCGTGCAGGCGGGCATGGACAAGCTCATGGAGGGCCGCACGACGTTTGTCATCGCGCACCGCCTGTCCACCGTGCGCAACTCCGACGCGATCATCTGCCTGGACCACGGCCGCATCATCGAGCGCGGCAACCACGACGAGCTGATTGCCAAGCGCGGGTACTACTACCAGCTGTACACGGGTGCGTTTGAGCTCGAGTAGGACCGGTTACTGACGGAGGGCGCCCCGGGGGCGGCGGGGTAATTCCTCCGTGCTCAAACATTCTCGCTGCGCTGCGAAACTGCGCGCGGAGGAAATACCCCGCCGCCCCCGGGGCACCCTCCTACGCGCAATCAGCCCGTCGTTTAGAACGGAATAAAAGTTAGTGAGGCCCTGGCCGTTTGGCCAGGGCCCCGTTTTGTAAGGAGCTAAATAAACCCCGTCCCAAATTAGCTAGTTGAGGAGTTGGGCCATGGCGTTGACGAATTTTTGCACTTGGAGGGTGGGCTCGAGCGGGTAGTGCAGGTAGACCGGCACCTCGCGGCCGCACAGGAACGGCACACCAACAAAAGCTGGGTGCACGCCCGACCACGCTCCGCAGGTGAGCACCGCGTCACCCTTTTCCTCCGCATCGTTAAAGAGCGCAAAGTCGAAGCTGTCCACATCGATCACGTCCACGCCGCCGTCTGCCAGCAGATCGATACGCAGGCTGTCCATGGCGTCGTTACCGTGACGAAGCACGCGCAAGCGCATGCCCTCCAGGTCGGCAACCGTGATGCGCGTCTTGCGCGCAAGCCGGCTTGTGCGGAGCACGTCGATATAAAACGGCACGTTGACGATACGGAGTTTTTGGCAGGCGTCGCCCCAACGCGGAGTCGAAAAACTCGACTGCACCACATCCACCTCGCGACCCAGGCTGCGCATGACGGTTTCACGCTCGTCATAGAGGTCATTTACCGGCACGATCTCAAATCGCAGCGACGGTTCCAAATCGTGGATGCCCGACCACATCGACAGCGTTTGGCGCCCCGGGCACATCATCGACACGCCCAGGCGCACGGCGCCGCCATCGCCCGCCGCGCGTCGGGCGCGGCGCAACGCGTCCTCGGACTGGCGCATGATCGAGCGCGCATCGTCCACCAGCAGAGCACCCGCCGGCGTCACCTTGACGCCCGAATGCGAGCGCTCGAACAACGTGATGCCAAACTCGGCCTCGAATCCCGACACCTGTTTGACGAGTGCCGGGGTCGACACGCGCAGTTTTGCCGCCGCGCGCGAGAAGCTTCCCAGCTCCGCGGCGGCCGTTATGGCCTCGAGGCGTCGATCGTACACGTCAATCTCCCGTTTCCAGACGTATGGACATGAGCTGCCGAAGGGGGTCGTTTTGGCAGGTCACACACTCAACTAAGAACAAATTGCCTTGCGTGCTATAAACCACAGGTTTACGCCATTCTAACAAATATGCAATTCACCTGCGCAAATTCAAAGCATACGATAACCAGCGAAAACCACGTGGGTCGAGTAATGGGAGCGGCCCACCGGGAGGCACAAGAAGGGAAGTTCCTATGAGCAACTGGCTTAAGCTCGAGGGCGATGTCTGCGCCGTGACTGGCGCGCTCGGCGGTATGGGCGTCGAGATTTGCCGCGAGTTCGCCCGCAACGGCGCCAACGTCGTCCTGCTCGACCTGGACGAAGAGAAGGTCAAGGCCGCCGCCGCCGACCTCGCCGCCGAGTTTGGCATCCACGCCGAGGGTTACAAGATGAACGCCACCGACGAGGCCGAGGTTCAGGCCGCCGTCGATGCCACCATCGCCGACTTCGGCCGCGTCGACGTCCTCGTCAACACCGCCGGCATCCTGCGCTTCGCAGCCATGGAAGACCTGCCGCTGAGTGACTGGAACGAGGTCATCAACGTCAACCTCACCGGCTACTTCATCACCTCGCAGCGCTTTGGTCGCGAGATGATCAAGGCCGGCCAGGGTCGTCTGGTGCACATCTCGACCGTTGCCAGCCACTCCCCCGAGACGTTCTCGGGCGTGTACAGCTCCACCAAGGCGGGCGTCAACATGATGTCCAAGATGCTGGCCGCCGAGTGGGGCCCCTACGGCGTGCGCTCCAACTGCGTCGAGCCCTGCTTCGTTAAGACCCCCATGTCGGCAAGCTTTTACGCTGACCCCGAGGTCGAGAAGAGCCGCAGCCGCCTTATCGCCACGCGCCGCATCGGCGAGGTCAGCGATATCGCTAACGCCGTCATGTTCCTGGCGTCCAAGCGCTCGGACTTTACCACCGGCGACGCCATCAAGGTCGACGGCGGCTTCTCCAACATGATGGGCGACCTCACCGCCAAGCCTGGCGGCCGCCGAGCCTTTGCCGACAACTATCTCAAGAACAAGGGTGTCGAGCTCTGGTCCGACGAGTCCGGCGTCGCCAAGCCGACTGACGTAAACCAACTTGACAGGGAGGCCCCGCGGACACGCCCACTCCTCCCCCGTATCGATTAGAAAGAGTCCAATGGCTTCCACCAACTCCAACAAGGGTCGCGCCGTCGTGCTTTCCGCCGCGTGCGTCACCATGTTCTTCATCAGCTCCATCGCGCTGTATTCCGTCGTGAGCAAGAACCTGCTCGCCGTCTACCCCGAGTGGTCGAGCGCCCTTACCTGGGCTTTCCCCGTCTTTCAGACCATCATGGCCGTGACGGGTATCTTCGCCGGCCGCATCTCCGATAAGATCGGCCCCCGCAACGTCGTGATCGCCGCCGCCGTGTGCTACGGCCTGGGCTGGTTCATGTCCGGCACCGTCACCGAGCCGTGGCAGTTCTACCTGTGGTTCTCGCTCGTCGCCGCCATCGGCAACGGCCTAGGCTACAACCCCGCGCTCACCACGGGCCAAAAGTGGTTCATCGACAAGAAGGGCCTGGCCTCCGGCATCACCCTGGCCGCCTCGACCGCCGGCCCCGCCGTGCTGTCCCCGGTGCTCGCCTCGCTGCTCATCCCGAGCCTGGGCATCTTTGGCGCCCTTAAGGCACTCGGTGTCATCTTCTTTGTGACAATCACCGCCTCCGCCCTGTTCCTGAAGGCCCCCGAGGCCGGCTGGCTGCCCGAGGGTTTCGAGGCCCCCAAGGGCGGCGCACATGCCGGCACCTTCGGCGACCTCACCCCGGGCGAGATGGTCAAGACCCCGCGCTTCTGGGTCCTCATCGTCACCTTCGCCTTTGCCGCCACCGCGGGCACCCTGCTCGTAGGCAAGGTTGCCTCCATCGCCGCCGTCCAGCTCTTCGCCGACCCCACGAGCGTCGCGGCCGTCGCCCTCGGCGGTGTGGTGGTCTCCGTCAACACCTGCGCCAACCTAGTTGGTCGTCTGTCCTTTGGCCAGATCATCGACAAGCTCGGCGCCTACAAGTCACTGCTCATCAGCCTTGTCGTCACCATCGTCGCGCTCGTCATCATGTCGATGAGCTTTACGCAGAGCATGTTCTTTGTGGCGCTCGCCCTGCTCGGCTTTAGCTTTGGCGCCCTGCTTGTCATCTACCCGCCGCTCACCGGTGGCGCCTTTGGCACCAGCAACATCGGCGTCAACTACGGCATCATGTTTTTGGGCTATGCCGCTTCCACCTGGATCAGCCAGCCCATCACCGCCGTGCTGTATCACGCTGAGGCCGGCAGCGCCGCCTACCAGCAGTCCTTCTACGGCGCCATTGTGATCGCCGCCATCGCCGTCGTGCTCACCGTCTACATGATGGTCTCCGACAGCAAGAAGAAGTCCGCTTAGTTGTACCGATGCGACAAAGGGACAGCCCCTTTGTCGCATTCCACCGGTCACCAGTATTAAGGAGTCGAAATGTCTGAGCTCAACCCCGTCCGCATTGCCGTTATCGGCGCCGGCGCCATGGGCCGCAACCACATCCGCTTTGTCACCGAGGAGCCCGAGGCCGAGCTCGTCGCCATCGCCGACGCCTTTGAGGGCGCCCGCGCCACGGCCGAGGCCGCCGGCGTGCCGTTCTTCACCGATCCCGCCCAGATGATGGACGAGGTCAAGCCCGACGCCGTCATCATCGCCACGCCCAACGATCTGCACCTGGGCGTTGCCCGCGAGGCCATCAAGCGCAACATCGTGCCGCTGGTCGAAAAGCCGATCTCCAACGATCTTGAGGACGCCCAGGCCTTTGCCGCCGAGGCCGAGACCGCCGGCGTGCCCGTGCTCGTGGGTCAACACCGTCGCCACAACCCCTTCGTCAACAAGGCCAAGGAGATCATCGAGTCCGGCGAGCTGGGCAAACTTACCGTGTCGAGCTTCCACTACATGATCTATAAGAACGACGAGTACTTTGATGTCGAGTGGCGCCGCAAGAAGGGTGCCGGCCCGATCCTGGTCAACCTGGTGCACGACGTCGACCTGCTCCGTTATCTGCTGGGCGAGCCCGTTGCCGTCCAGGGCATGCAGTCCAGTGCCGCCCGCGGTTTTGAGACCGAGGACTCCGCCGTGGTCAACGTTCGCTTTGCCGACGGCGCGCTCGCAAGCATGACCATCTCCGACGCCACCGCCAGCCCCTGGAACTGGGAGGCGACCGCACGCGAGGATCCGCAGTACCGCCCCTTCGACGCCGACGCCTACTTCATCGGCGGCACTAAAGGCGCCCTATCGCTGCCCCGCCTGCACCAGTTCTCCTACGACGGCGCCTCCAACTGGCACAAGCCGCTGCAGATGGAGATTCCGGCCGTCGACCCGGCGCTGCCGCACAAGATGCAGCTCAAGCACTTTGTGAAGGTCGTTCGCCGCGAGGTCGAGCCCGTCGTGACCCCCGCCGATAACGTCAAGACGCTCACGCTTCTCAACGCCATCAAGGAGGCCGCCGAGACCGGTCGGCTCGTCGAGCTGTAATACCCCAGGGCAGACCGCGGCAAAACTCATGCCGAGTCCCTCGGTCCGCCCTCAACAAGCCCCTCTTCTTTGCCCCGCGAGCAGCCTCCTGCCCACGGGGCTTTTTAGCTACTTTGAGGACGATTTTTCTGGGACGGGGATTTAATAATCATTAGGTACACAATGATTATTAAATCCCCGTCCCAGAAAAATCATCAGGTAGGCCGGACGCCAAAAGTAGCTAAAAGAGCCCCGTCCCAAAATGACTACTTGGGTGGAGTGGCGGGTGGTATCCTTGGTAGCCCTGTGCCGCAAACGCACCTTAAACGCAAGGAGTCCCATGGATCTTATCGCCCAGCTCGCGCGCGAGCTCAACCTTAAGGCCGCCAATGTCGAGGCAGCCGTCAAGCTCATCGACGAGGGCAACACCATCCCCTTTATCTCGCGCTACCGCAAGGAAGCAACGGGCGGCATGGACGACGTCGCCCTGCGCGCACTCGACGAGCGCCTGTCTTACCTTCGCAATCTTGAGCAGCGCAAAGAGGACGTCATGCTGCTTATCGACGCCCAGGGCAAGCTCACGCCCGAGCTTGAGCAGCAGATTCGCGAGGCCACGCAGCTCCAGCGTGTCGAGGACCTCTACAAGCCCTACCGCAAAAAGCGCATGACCCGCGCGCAGAAGGCCCGCGAGGCAGGCCTGGAGCCGCTCGCCAACATGATCATCATGCAGGCATCCGCCAAGGGCAGCGCGCTCGACGCCGCCGCGGTATACGTCAACGAGAAGGCCGGCTTCGACACGCCCGAGAAGGCGCTCGCCGGCGCGGCGGACATCGTGGCCGAGACGGTGGCCGAGGATCCCGAGAACGTCGCCGACCTGCGCGCCTTTACGCAAAACACCGCCGACATCGTCGTCGAGGCCACCGACCCCGCCGAGAAGACCCCCTACGAGCCGTACTATAGCTATGACGAGCCACTGCGCCGCATCCCCAACCACCGCGTGCTGGCGATCGACCGCGGCGAGCGCGAGGGCAAGCTCCGCGTGCGCGTGAACGTCGACGGTGCCGCCGCCACGGCACGCCTCGGCAGCCGTTGGCCCCGACGCCAGGGCGTCTTCGCTCCCGTCTTCGATGCCGCCATCGCTGATGGTTACAAGCGCCTCATGGCCCCCTCGCTTGAGCGCGAGGCCCGCGCCAAGCTCACCGTCCGCGCCCAAACCGAGGCCATCAATGTCTTTGCCAAGAATCTTGAGGGCCTGCTCTCGGCACGCCCCGTCCGTGGCGCCCGCGTACTCGCGCTCGACCCGGGCTACCGCACCGGCTGCAAGGTCGCCGTCATGGACGAGACCGGCAAGCTGCTCGACCACGGCGTGGTCTACCCCACCAAGCCGCGCCACGACGTCGCCGGCACCAAGCGCGAGCTCGCCCGCCTCATCAAGAAAGACGGCGTCAACACCATCGTCATCGGCAACGGCACCGCCAGCCGCGAGACCGAGGAAGTCGTCTCGGAGTTCATCGCCGAGCAGGCACCCAGCCTTCGCTACACCATCGTCAACGAAGCCGGCGCATCGGTGTACTCCGCCTCCGAGCTCGCCAGCCAGGAATACCCCGACCTGGACGTCACCGTGCGCGGCGCCATGAGCTTGGGCCGCCGCCTGCAAGACCCGCTGGCAGAGCTCGTCAAGATTCCGCCCCAGTCCATCGGCGTTGGCCAGTACCAGCACGACCTCGACCAGGCCGAGCTCTCGCGCACCCTGGGTCACGTGGTGGAGGACGTCGTCAACCGCGTGGGCGTCGACGTCAACACCGCAAGCGCGAGCCTGCTGGGATACGTATCGGGTATCACGCCGAGCGTGGCCAAGAACATCGTGGCATACCGCGAGGAAAACGGCGCCTTTACCGATCGCCGCCAGCTCAAGAAGGTCCCCAAGCTGGGACCCAAGGCATATCTCAACGCTGCAGGCTTTTTGCGCATCAGCGACGGCAAGAACCCGCTCGACGCGACAAGCGTCCACCCCGAGAGCTACGAGGTGGCCACGGCCGTCCTGGAGCGTGCCGGCGTTGCGGCAAGCGAGCTCAGCCGCGGCGGCGTGCCCGACATCGAGCGCCGTCTGGGCAGCATCTCGGCGCTGGCAAGCGACCTGGACTGCGGCACCCTCACGCTCATCGACATCGTCAACGAGCTCAAGAAGCCCGGCCGCGACCCGCGCGATGACGCGCCCGAGGTGGTCTTTAGCCGCTCAGCACTTTCCATCGACGACTTGGAGCCCGGCATGGAGCTCAAGGGCACGGTGCGCAACGTCGTGGACTTTGGCGCCTTCGTCGACGTGGGCGTGCACCAGGACGGCCTCGTACACATCTCCAAGCTGGCCAACCGCTTCGTCAAGCACCCGAGCGACGTGGTACGCGTCGGTGACACGGTCAAGGTGTGGGTCGAAAAGGTCGATCGTGACCGCAAGAAGATCTCACTCACCATGGTGCAGGGCAAATAAGCCGCTGCAGGCACTCGGTGGGCCCCATTCCGCCGAGCGCCTCTCCTTCTAAAACGATTTGGCGATATCCCGAAGTGCGAGACGCCGTTTCCGCTAATCCTCACCTGCAATTTTTGAGATATTCGGCCTCGCTGGATCGCGATAACACCTCTTCAAAGTGCAAGCTCAACAAATAGGCATCAGATATTTCACAAACGTCCTATATCTGCACCCGCAGAGGTGCAGTACGGGTCGTTTTTCAGCCATATTGGCAATCTTGACGGCACCCTGAGGCCGAATATCTCGATTTCTGTTGGTGGGACACTTATGGGCACGAGCCGCAAAGACCTCGTTTGCCCGGTAGAGCTGTTCAACCACGTCAAGTATGAGATCTTGCATGCGCGGAACAAAGGATAATCGAAAGGCCTTGGGCGACTTGCGCGTCGCCCCGAACACATAGCCGGCAGGGTCCTTTGCCTTGGCGATGACCGCCAACTCGGGGCCAGATCGTTTTCGATACTTGATAGATATGGATTAGAAGATCATTAGATTACAGGTTGATCCATGATGCGGAACCGCGTTGTCCACGCGATGCCGTCGGAGCCCACGCCGCCGTCCGAGGTGACGCCGGCCGCGTAACACGAATCGTCATCCGGCGAACGAAGCCGCCAGTGGCACGCGGCGTTGCCATCCGAGCCCAGCCCCATTACTGCCCGAGACAGTTGGCGGGGTAGCACTGTCGACCCCCATCGGAATAAAGGTAGCGATTCAGCTCAGGACCTACCGACGGGTTCGTGTCGGCAGCCCCGGCCTTTCCTTTGCCTAGCGCGACCCTCGCGAAGCGCGTGAGCGATAGGGAAAGGAAAGGCCGGGGCGAACAACTCGCAGCGCAGCCAGTGTTCGCGTTACGGCAGGATATGGAAGCCGAGCGAGGCGATATCCTTGGCGAAGCCGCGCACGGTGTCGAGCGAGACCTCGTACGGGTCGCGGCCGATGTTCTTGCGCTTGGCCAGGATGCTGTTGGGCACCGTGATGATCTGGCAGCCGCAGGCCTCCGCCTGGTAAATGTTGATAAGCTCGCGCGTGGACGCCCACAGGACCTCGCAGTTGGGCTTGGCGGCGCCCTTCTTGACCGATTCCGTCATAAACGGAATGGGATCGACACCCGTGTCGGCGATACGGCCGGCAAAGAGCGAGATGATAGACGGCGTCTCGGCGTCGACGGCGTCGACCATCTCGTCGACCTGCGCAGGCGTAAAGATGGTGGTGACGTTGACCTTGATGCCGTCGGCGGAAAGCTTGCGCACTAGCTCGGCGGTGGACTCGCCCTTGGTGGTCACACACGGAATCTTGACGTAGACGTTCTCGGCCCAGGTAGCGATCTCGCGGGCCTCAACCTCCATGGTCTCGACGTCGTCGGCAAAGACCTCAAACGACACAGACACATCGGTGATGTGAGCCAGGACCTCCTTGGCAAACGCGCGGTAATCCGTCACGCCGCCCTTCTTCATAAGGGACGGGTTGGTCGTGAAACCCTGAACGTTGCCATTCTCGTACATGTCGAGCATGCCCTCGAGGTTTGCACCGTCAGCGAACACCTTGATTGCCATCTGCCTGATTCCTTTCGTTAGCATACGGCCGATAAACTGCTAAACACTTTACCTACGTTTATCAAGACGTGAGCTGCGGCTTTTTATCTTCTCGGCGAACGGTTTTGCAGATTTACCATTTTTATATCGACGCCCCAGCGGCAAAACGTTTTTGCCGATCATTGCGTTTGATTCCGTTCACGGAACAGAAGCAGTGCCTCGCCGGCTCATATTCACAATCGCTCCAAAGCAAAAAGCGGTGACGCCTCATTTGAGACGTCACCGCTTCCGTGTAGGAGCCGGTTATCGGAGCTCCGCCCGATTAGGGCTTAACGTATGCCTGGATTACTCTTCCTCAACGTGATTGATCACAGCACCCTTGGTGTGGATGAAGTTGGGGACGAAGGCAACGACCAGAAGGACAGCGAGAATCGCGTAGACACCGGTGGTACCGAAGGCCTCGGCAGCGCGGCCAAGCGTAATACCAATGACGGAGAAATCGAAGTCGCCGAACGTAGTGTTCTTGAAGCCAAAGACGTCAAGAACGGGCAGGAGCAGAGCCGGGGCAAAGGTGATGAGCAGGCCGTTGACGAAAGCGCCAAGAGCCGCGCCCTTGCGACCGCCGGTAGCATTGCCGTAGATGCCTGCGGTAGCACCGCAGAAGAAGTGGGGAACCATGCCCGGGATGATGAAGATGCCCAGGGTAGCGCCCACGATGAACATACCGACCACGCCACCGATGAAGGAGGCAACAAAGCCGAGGATGACGGCGGTGGGAGCATAGGGGAAGAAGACGGCGCAGTCAACGGCGGGGATGGCGCCGGGGATCAGCTTGTTGGAGATGCCCTGGAAAGCCGGGACCAGGTCGGCAAGGATCATACGAACGCCGTTGTAGACGATAGTGACACCGACGGCGAAGGACAGGGCACAGGTCAGGGCATAGACGATTACATTGTCGCCGCCAGCGATCTTGGTAACGACCGCAGAATCTGCGATGTAAGCGGCGAAAGCGGTAACCAGGTAGAAGAAGGCCATGGTAAGAGCCGTGGAGATGGTGGTGTCGCGCAGGAAGGAGAACTTCTCGGGAACCTCGATCTTCTCGGTGCTGTTCTCCTCGGCGTCCTTAGCAAAAAGCGTACCGACTGCAGCGGAGATGTAATAGGCGAGTGAACCGAAGTGGCCCATGGCGATTTCATCGCCATCGGTAACCTTCTCGGTGAAACGCTGACCAACGGCGGGAAGCATAGCGCTCACGAGGCCCAGGAACATGCCGCCCACGATGACAAGCTGGACATCCTGGAAGCCAGATGCCTGCAGAACGGCAGACAGCAGGCAAGCCATAAACATGCTGTGATGGCCCGTCAGGAAGATGTACTTAAACTTGGTAAAGCGGGCAATGATAATGTTCACGACGTAGCCGAGAATCAGGATCATCATGGTCTGAACGCCGAGGACGCCCTGAGCCATCGAAACGACGACCTCGTTGTTGGGCACGACGCCGGTGATGTGGAAGCCGGTCTCGATGAAGGTACCCAGCGGAGCAAGGTTCTCCTGAACAACAGCGGCGCCGGCAGACAGCATGATGTAACCAAGAATGGGCTTCAGGGTTCCCGTCATCACCTTGTGGGCAGGGCGCTTGAGCGCAACAAGGCCCACAAAGGCAAACAGACCCATAATCCACGCTGGCTTGGTCAGAATCGATTGGATAAACTCAAGTATGGGAAGGATGGCTTGCATCTGCGCTTCCTTTCTCTCTAACGTGGGCGCGTTTCCCTCTTCCACAGGGAACCGCCCTTTTTTGTGCCGCTTTAGGCGTTAGCGGCAGCCGCCTTGATTGCCTCGAGGGCGTCTTCGCGGATCTTCTTCTTGTTCACATAGCTGCGAACGATCACAACGTTGCCGTGGAGCTCGGGGGCGAGCTCCTTAACGGTGATGAACAGATCCGGATTTGCGGAAGAAGCACCGTTCAGGTCCATAGACTCAACGTCGGCCTTGATGCCCTCCTCCTCGCAAAGCTCCTCGACTTTGCCAGCGAGCATCAGGCTGGACCCGATGCCGTTTCCGCATACGGTGATGATATGCATGGCAACCTTCCTCTCCTACACGTGACGGTTTTCCGTCTATCCAAAAGCGGCGACGCATCGCCGTGCCATTAAGGCCTAAAAGAATGAACGCATGGTCTCCAAAACCCGCTCGGGCGTATCGCATGCGCTGAGCTTGGCAACGCAGTCCTCGTCCTCGAACATCTGCGAAAGCTCCGCCAAGCAGCCAAGATGAGCCTTGGGGTCGGGCGCGCAAATACCCACGAGCACGTGAACCGGATCGAAATCCTCGTGTCCAAACGCAACGGCTGGGTCAAGCGTGACGATACAGATTCCCGCTTCACTCACATTGTCATCTGCCTGAGCGTGGGGCATGGCGATGCCCTCTTCCAAGACCATATAGGGGCCGAATTTGTGAACCGATGAAATCATGGCGTCAACATAGCTCTGGTCGCATTTGCCAGCGCCTACGAGCAACTTACCGCATGCCCTGATCGCTTCCTCCCAATCGGAGGCCTCGACGTGGCAGGCAACAAGCTCGGGCTTAAGAAGATCGGTCAGCATGCTCGTCCCCTACTCCTCGGGCAAGATATGGAAACCAAGTGCCTGGATGTCGCGGGCAAAGCCCTTGACCGTATCAAGCGAGTACTCAAGCAAATCTTTCCCGAAATTCTTGCGCTTGGCAAGAAGGGCATTGGGGACCGTAATGATCTGGCATCCAACGGACTCCGCCTGGAAGATATTGAGGACCTCGCGCGTAGACGCCCAGAGAACCTCGGCAGCAGGCTTAACGGCAGCCTTCTTTACGGACTCCGCCATGAGGGGCAGCGGATCGACGCCGGTATCGGCAATGCGACCGGCGAAGATGGACAGAATAGAGGGGGTCTCAGCAGAGACGGCATCGACAAACTCGTCGACCTGCTCGGGCGTGAAGATAGTGGTGACATTCACCTTGATGCCGTCGGCAGAAAGGCGCTTGACCAGCGCGGCAGTGGACTCGCCCTTAGTGTTGAGCGCCGGGATCTTAACGTAGACGTTGTCTGCCCAGGTTGCGATCTCGCGAGCCTCGGCTTCCATACCAGCCTCGTCGTCGGCGAATACCTCAAAAGAAACCGACACATCGGTAATGTGCTCAAGAACCGTCTTGGCAAAAGCGCGGTAGTCAGTCACGCCACCGGCCTTCATAAGGGAAGGATTGGTCGTGAAGCCCTGAACGTTGCCATTGTCATGCATGTCAAGCATGCCTTCGAGGTTAGCGCCGTCGGCAAACACCTTAATCGCCATGTTCGGTCCTTTCTCAATTAGCAGTATTGCTATCGAAAGCCTTCTTCTTTGTTTCAAAAGCTTTTCGGCTTTCTTTTATAAACTATTTCAAAAGCCATCGAAAGCTCAATTGTCAACTTTCCATGAACGGTCGAATATCGGGTGTGAACGTACTTCTTTTGGGCGGCACCTTCAGAATGAGACTCTTTATAGCCCGTCTACGTGCGAACTATCTGCTACGCATGCATTTGTGACATGCCATTCCGTTCTTTTGATTCATTCGAATTTGCCTTGTTCTTTTCATATCGATACGTTATATTTCGATTACGAAAGGCGCATCTTTTACCTTTTGTTCAAAAGGAGCGGCATATGGCATCTACTTCAGACCTTTCGCCGGCTGAGCGCCAGCGATTTATCATGAATTGGCTGGCCGAAAAGCCAAATATCTCGGTATCCGACATCGTTCGACGTTTTTCGGTTTCGGAAGTCACCGCACGACACGACCTCATCTCGCTGGAATCCGAAGGCAAGCTGCGTCGCGTACGCGGTGGAGCGGTATCGCTTTCTCGCTCCAACGCAATCTCGTATCCCGAGGAGCGCATCAATGTCCAAGTCGAGGCCAAGGAGGCCATCGCCGCAACCGCAGCAACTCTTGTTGATGATGGTGATGTTCTGGTAATTGATATCGGCACCACAGGCTTTTACTTCGCTAAGGCCCTCATGGACAAGCGTGAGATCACCATTATCACCGGCGATCTTGCAATCGCGAACTACGCCAGCTTCAATCTCCCCAACGCTTCGGTAGTGCTGCTGGGCGGCTCCGTGCGCAAGGGCCACCTCTATCTCGCGGGCGCACTAACGCTCGACTGCATGAGCAAACTACATGCCGACAAGGCGTTTGTCAGTGCCGACGGATTCCACCCCGACCACGGTTTTACCGTCGAGCACGACTTCTCGGCCATGATCAAGCATATGTACCTTACCAACTCAAACCAGGGCTACATGATGGTTGACCAGGGAAAGTTCAACAAGACCAGTTTTTATCAGTCCGCGCAGATCGATGACCTCGACGGCATCATCGTTGATGGAGACGACGAGGGCATCATGACGGCGGCGATCGAGAGCAGTCGCAGTCATCCCAAGCTCTATATTGCAAAATAGCTCAAATGGCCGGGTCGCCCCCACTGCGGGCGACCCGGCCATTTATTAAATCAACCCGAAGTGGCGCATGGCGGTGACGGTGCCGTCGCGTGCGACATCGTCGGTCACGTAGTCGGCGATCGCCTTGACCTCGGGCATGGCGTTGCCCATGGCAACAGCCGTCTCGACGGCGGCAAGCATGCCCAGATCGTTGCCCGAATCGCCAAAGCCAAAGGTGCGCGCGTTGCCAGAGCGGCCCAGATAGTCAAGCGCTCGCGCCACGCCCACGCCCTTGTCAATACCCTTGGGGCTCAGCTCGCGATTCTGGCCGCCGGTATTGCACAGCTCAAAGTTGTATTCGATAAAGCCGTCGTCGTTGGCCACGCGAACCAAGCCGGGCTCGTTAAGGCACACCTTGCCCACACGCAGACGGCCGTCGATGCACATTTCCTCGGCGCTATGCACCACACGCGTGCCGATCAGAGACGACCGCTCAACGCCCGCGGGCTCTAGCGCAAAAGTCGCAGCGTTGGCCTCAAAAAAGACCTCAATGCCGGCGTCCACAACGCGACGCGCAAACTCCTCGACAATGTCCTCGTCAAAGCAATCCTCGTGCACCACGCGCCCCTCGACCTCGAGCGTGGCGCCTGCCATGGCCACGATACCCGCCGGATTCAGAGCACGCAGGCCATCGGCAATCAGCCACAAGGGGCGGCCCGTGCAGATAAACGCCTTGTGCCCCGCATCGTGCAAGCGATGAAACGCCTCGATGACCGCCTGCGAGGGGCGCACCGCCGAAAAGTCCTTATCGGTCATGCTGTCGGGATCGAACGACGTCAGCGTGCCGTCCACGTCAAAAAACAGTACAGCGGAATCGAGGCACGCATCAATCATATGGGTTCCTTTCGAGGGCGATGGCAAACGAAGCATCCATCATATAATGGAGCGACACAACCAGAGAGGTCACCCATGGAATTTTATGCAAGCTGCCCCGAGGGCTTTGAGTCCGCACTCGCCGACGAGCTTAAACGGCTCGGGCTTTCGCATGTCCGCCGCCTCAAGGGCCGCGCCACGTTTGAGGGCGAGCTCGAGCAAGGCTACCGTGCCTGCCTGTGGTCGCGCCTGGCCAGCCGCGTGTTTGTGGTGCTCGGGCGCTTTGAGGCGCAGGACGCCGATGAGCTGTACGATGCCGTTTACGACATTGCCTGGGAAAACATCGTCCGCCCCGGCGCCACCATCGCCATCACCGCCCGTGGTGTGACCGAGCAGCTGCGCAACACGCGCTTCTCTGCCCTGCGCGCCAAGGACGCGCTGTGCGACCGTCTGGCCGAGACCACGGGCCGTCGCGCCGATGTCGACGCCGCCGACCCCGACGTTCACTTGCTGCTTTCACTGCGTCAGCGCCGCGCGAGCATAAGCCTGGACCTTTCGGGCGACCCGCTGTTCAAGCGCCTGCCGCCCGCCGCGACCCGCGCCGGCGAGGGCGCACACGTGCTGCGCCCCGACTACGCCGCCCTGGTGCTGGCGCAGGTCGGCTGGACCGCACTATGCGAGCGCGAGCTGACGGCCGACGATTACGAGAACGAGGCCCTTCCCACACTGGTCGACGCCTCGTGCGCCGGCGGCGGCCTGCTGCTGGAAGCCGTGAACATTCTGACCGACTGCGCCCCGGGCGCCGCACGCGAGCACTGGGGCTTTGAAGGCTGGCAGCTGCACGACGCCGCTCTGTGGGGGCAGCTACTCGCCGAGGCACGCGAGCGCGAGGCGGCGGCACGCGAGCGCCAAGCACGCATCGTTGCCGTGGACATCGACCCTGCCGCCCGCAAGACCGCCGAGCGCATGGTTAAGTGTGCCAGCTACAAGCGCTTTGTCGATTTTTGCGCCGCCAAGTCCGCCACCGTGCTGGACCACGCAGGTGCCGTTGCCGGCGCCGCCGTAGTCGCGGACACGACCGAGACCCCGCTTTCGCTCATGCACGACGCCATGACGCTGGTCGGCGAGCTGCGTCGCGCGCCCGAGCTTACCGCCGCGCCGGTCGCCGCCCTCACCCGCGACGGATTGCTGGCCCGCGCGCTCCACGCTGAGCCCGAGCACTCGATCGCTGTCATGCCCAATAACGAGGAAGCAGCTATCGAGGTTTGGCCCTCGCTCGACCACGCCGCCGCAGCATTTGAAGCTGCGACTAGCGCGGATGCCGAGGAGCAGGCCGCAGATACCGAAAACGAAGCCCCCGCCCCCGCCATGCCCGAACCTGCCGCTACGCTCGACCTGGGCGACGGCAAGCCGCTGCCCGTGCTCATCCCCGAGTCCGAGCAGTTCGCCAACCGCCTGCGCAAAAACGCCCGCCTGCGTCGCAAGTGGGCAAAGCGCGAGGGCGTGAGCTGCTACCGCGTCTACGATGCCGACCTGCCCGACTACTCCGCCGCCATCGACCTGTACGAGGGCTGCCCGCAGACGCCGGGCCGCTGGCTCGTCATCGCCGAGTACGCCGCACCCAAGACCATCGATCCTGCGCTGGCCCAGGCCCGCATGCTCGACATCTTGGCCATCGCGCCGCGCATCCTGGATGTTCCGGCCGAGCACGTGCACGCCAAGGCCCGCATGCGATCGCGCGGCGGCTCGCAATACGGCAAGCAGGGCGCCGGCAAGGGCGGCTCGGGCGAGCGCGCCAATATCGCGCGCCGTCGCCTGCCCCTCATCGAAGAGGGCGGGCTTACCTTTGCCGTCAACTTTGACGACTATCTGGATGTGGGCATCTTCCTGGATCATCGCGTCACCCGCAACCTAGTGCGCGAGCACGCCAAGCAGGCACGCCGCTTCCTCAACCTGTTCGCTTACACCGGCACCGCTACCTGCTATGCGGCCGACGGCGGCGTCGAGGAAACCGTGACGGTCGACCTCTCCAACACCTACCTAGACTGGGCCGAGCGCAACATGCGCCAAAACGGCTTTGTGGGGCCGCAGCATCACTTTGTGCGCGACGACGTGCTCGCCTGGATTCGCGACCAGCGCCAGACGCGCAACCGCTGGGACCTGATCTTTGTCGATCCGCCCACGTTTTCGAACTCGTCCAAGATGGGCCGTCGCACCTGGGATGTCCAGCGCGACCATGTTGAGCTTTTGGCCGGCGTATCGCGTCTGCTCGCCCAGGGCGGCCATGCCATCTTTAGCTGCAACCTACGCGGCTTCCGCCCCGAAACGCGCAAGCTCGCGCGCGCGGGCGTCGTGCTGGAGGACATTACGGCGCAGACCATCCCCGAGGACTTCGCGCGCAACCAGAAGGTGCACCATTGCTATATCGTGCGCCGCCTGCCCATCGAGGACGCCATGGCCGAAGTCGGCTTTAGCGCCGAGGAAATTGCCGAGCGCGTCGAGGAACTGCACAACCCCGAGGCCCGCAAGCCTCGCGCGGTAGCGCCCGCGCACGCGCAGGCCGGCGACCGGGGGCCGCGCGGCAACGGCAAGTCCAACTTTGCCGGCAAGCCCTCCCCCGCCGGCAAGCCCAAAAAGAAGAAGTTCTACGCCAGCAAGCCCAAGGGCAAATAAAAAAAGTGCGGTGGAATACGGACTGTTTTGCCTGGAATTAGGCAAATTTAGACCGTATTTCACCGCAACTCATAGTGGGATGGTGGGCGCTGCCCTACCCCTGGGTGACCAATCGGTAGCCGATACCCACGTGCGTTTGGATATAGCGCGGATGCGCGGGGTCGGACTCGATCTTCTTGCGCAGCGTGCCCATAAAGACACGCAGGCTCGCCAGGTCGCTCTTGGTCGCCGTGCCCCAAATCTCGTGCAGGATAAACTGGTGCGTCAGTACCTTGTCGGCGTTATGCGCCAGCAGGCACAGGAGCTTATACTCGATTGGCGTCAGATGCAGCTCCTCGCCATCCATCGTGGCGATGCCGGCATCAAAATCGATATGCAGCTCACCGGTATCGAACGAGCCTTCGGAGACAACGCCGCCCGTCTGCGCATACGAAAGGCGGCGGAGCGTCGTGCGAATACGCGCGAGCAGCTCTTCGACCGAAAACGGCTTGGTCAGGTAGTCATCGGCACCGGCATCGAGCGCCCGGATCTTGTCCGCGTCCTCGCTGCGTGCCGAAACCACGATAATCGGCATGCCCGACCATGCGCGCACCGACTCCACCACCTTGACGCCGTCCATATCGGGCAGGCCCAGATCGAGCAGCACAATGTTCGGCGCCTGCGATGAGGCGGCGGCGATGGCAGCATGGGCGGTCTCCACAGCCATATGGCGCAAGCCGTGCGCCTCGAGCGCAGCAACGATGAGGTTGCGAACGGCGGGATCGTCCTCGACAACTAAGATGAGCGGTTTTACGGCAGAGTTCGGCACAGCGCTACTCCTTATCAAACGAAACGTCGGCGGCGGGAAGTTCAATCGTAAAGACCGAACCGTGCGGGTCCGCCGCGGCAACCTCTATGCTACCGCCATGTGCCAACATAATGGAGCGGCAGAGCGAAAGCCCCAAGCCCACACTGCGGCAGCTGTCGGCCAGGCCATGGTTTGCGGTGTAAAACGACTCAAAGATACGCTCGCGGTCCTCGGGCGCAATGCCCGGGCCGTCATCGGCAACCGAGCACGCCACGTATCCATCATGGACGCCAATCGAGATTACGATATGCGAACCCGCAGGCGTATAGGTGATGGCGTTGTTCACCAGGTTTACCACGAGCTGCACCATCAGGCGCGCGTCGACGTTAACAAGCGCCGGCTCATCGCACGCCACTACCTTAAGGTCGTGCTCGCGCACGGCAGGGTTCACGTGGCGCAGTGCCTCCTCGACAATATCGTCCATGAGCTCGAGCGTGGTCGACAGACGCATACCGCCACCCTCGAGCTTGGTGATGGCGAGCAGATTCTCGACGGTGGCGTTGAGCCACAACGCATCCGAGCGAATGGATAGAAGCAGGCCGCGGCGCGTCTGGGCATCGAGCACCGCGGTGCCGGTCGAGCCCTGGTCGAGCAACACGTCGGCATTACCCGAAATACTGGTAAGCGGCGTGCGCAGATCGTGCGAGATGGAGCGCAGCAAGTTGGCACGCAGCTGCTCGTTTTTAGCGAGCACCGCCGCCTCCTCGCGGGCCTCCATGGCACGGGCGCGATCGAGCGCCAGCTCGCCTTCGCTCACGATGGCATCGGCAAGCGTCCGTTCCTCGGGCGTCAGCGCATCGGGCTCGGCGACAATGGCGAGCACCCCCACCACCGAGGCGGGATCACCCGCGCGCACCATGGTGTCACCCGAGCGCACGGTCAGGTATATGCCGTAGAACGCCGAGCCGCCATAGGTGGCATCGAGCGGCGTTCCCACATAGGCGGATGCCGAGAGCCGTGCCGGCATCTGGGGCGCCAACTGGTGCACCGGCGCGGCATCGCCCACGGCCGTGTACGTCGTGCGCGGCAGCAGGTCATCGTTATCGGCATCGGCGCTATACCACACGACCGAACAGTCCGAAAGACGCGCCAGTTGCGTTGCCATAGCGTGCACAATTTGTTGCTGATCGCCACACCGCTGCAGCATGCGATTGGTCTCGAGCACCATATGCGTGCGGCGGTCGCTAGCGGCAGCCTGTGCCAAGGCGCGGCGCAGAGCCAGCGCGATCGAGCTCGATACGAGCGAGACCGCAAACATAATGAAGAACATGCCGGGATAGACGCGGTCGATAAACGACAGCGAGCAGCGCGGGTCGACAAACAAGAAGTTGTAGAGCGCCACGGCGGCGGCAGAAGTCAGCAGGCAGTACAGGCGGCTCCAGGTAAAGAAAGCGCACAGCTGCACGGCGAACACATAGACGATCATGATGCTCGGCGCGAGCCCCGGATGATCGAGCAGCGCGCCCACAACCGTCGCCGCGACCAGCAGCCCCACCGATACGCAGGCGTCATACAGGGGGCTGCGACGCGTCAGCGTTGTACGCCGCCACCAAAAGTTCTCGGCAATATCGCCGTCCGCACGGACGTCCATCAGCGCCCCGCCCCTCTCTCAAAAACAAAAACCACCACAAAGGGGACAGGCACCTTTGTGGTGGTTCTCCCTTGTGGTGGTTCCAAGTGTATAGCCTTTGCAACCTGCGATCGTTAGACAAACAGAACGTGCGCGAGCAGGGCGCAAACGCACGCCGCGACAAACACCGTCACCACGACCGAAATCACGCGATCGGCCATGTCCATGTTGGCCCGGTTCGTAAAGAACCGATCTTCGGCGGCGTCGATGCCCGCCTCGCGGACATCAAGTGTCCTTGCATCCATGTTTACCTCCCCGGCTTTAGTTTTGCCCATCGATAATCAACTCCGTGTAGTCTCCGTCGACTACGGGCGCTCGTTGGGGGCCAGGCGCTGCATCTTGCTCACGGCCTTAAACTTGGTGAACAGCGGCACGTACTCAAAGCTCACGTTGGAGTTCTCCAGGCCATACCAGCGCGCAGGCGTACCGGCGGCGCGGCGGATGATGTACTTGAGCGTAATGGCCGTACGCTCGCTCGGCTCCACGTCGCTTTCGGGCGCCAGAAGCTTGCGGATCATAACGAACTTGAACGTACCGATGTTGCCCGGATCCTTGTAGACCGAGTAGTCATGCGTCTGCGGCGGCAGCTCGCCGCTGGCTGCCAGATCCTGAACAACCTGGCGCAGATAGGCGTTAACGCGCTGGTTGATCTTGTAGCCCAGGTACAGATGCACGCGGAATACGTAGTCGGTGCCGAACGTCTCGACCGAGTAGGCAAAGGTATGCGGCTCGTCCATGGTCTCGACATTCACGAACCACCAGGCGTGTGCGCGCTTGGGGTGCTTATCCAAGATGGAGTAGACGATATCGCGGTCGATATAGTCGGTGTTGGTGTCCTTGGTCAGGTACACGATGTTGTCGCTCATGCGCTCGTAGCGGTCGTCGTCGCGCAGGCGCTTGAGCTGCGGCAGGTAGCTGCGCAGCGGCAGCAGCGTAAACTGGCGCTGCTCGACCGCCGTGCCGTTGTACCAGCACACCATAACGCCCATGATGAGCGCGGCCATAAGGATGGTGAAATAGCCGCCGTGGAAGAACTTGGTGAGCGAGCTCACAAAGAAGAAGCCCTCGAGCATGAGGAAGAAGACGGCAAAGATCCACGGCGCAACCTTGAGCTTGCGCTCCACGTGCAGATAGAAAAAGAGCAACAGCGTCGTGCACATCATGGTCAGGGTAATAGCCAAGCCGTACGCAGCCTCCATGTGCGCCGAGTTCTGGAACAGCAGCACCACGATAACGCAACCCACGAGCATGACGTTGTTGACCATGGGGATGTAGAGCTGACCCTTGGTCTCGGCAGGATAGAAGACCTGCATATGAGGCATAAGGTCCAGGCGGCTGGCCTCGGACACCAGCGAGAATGCGCCGGTGATGAGCGCCTGCGAGGCGATGATGGCGGCGACGGTGGAAAGGCCGACGGCAAAGGGACGCAGGCCCGGGGTGAGCATCTGGTAGAAGGGGTTGAGGTCGGCGATGCCCATGAGCTCGGGGTTGGCAGCGTTGTTGATAAGCCACGCGCCCTGACCCATGTAGGACAGCAGCAGGCAGCACTTTACGAACGGCCAGGTGGCGTAGATGTTGCCGCGGCCCACATGGCCCATGTCGGAATAGAGCGCCTCGGCACCGGTGGTGGCGAGGAAGCAGCTGCCTAGGATCATGATGCCCGCATGGTTGTTGGGGCTCAGCAGAAAGCCGATGCCGCGCAGCGGGTTGAGGCACAGCAGCACCGCGGGATGCTGGAAGACAAAGAACAGGCCCGTACCGCCCAGGAACAAAAACCACAGCGTCATGATGGGGCCAAAGGCGTGACCGATCTTGGCCGTGCCGATGCGTTGCACCAAGAAGAGCGCGATGATGATGGCAAGCGTGATGGCCACGACACGGCCCTGATCGTCACCCAACACAGCATGGACCGCCGGGATGGTGCGAAGGCCCTCGATGGCCGTGGTCACGGTAACGGCAGGCGTCAGGATGCCGTCGGCGAGCAGTGCCGCGCCACCCAGCATAGCGGGGATGATGAGCCACTTGCCGCAACGCTTGACCAAGCTGTACAGGGCAAAGATACCGCCCTCGCCGTGGTTGTCGGCGCGCAGCGAGATGAGCACGTACTTGACGGTCGTCAGCAGCGTGACAGTCCACACGACAAGGGAGAGCGCGCCGAGCACGAACTCCTGCGTGACGCTTCCGATGCCGCCGTTGCCGGCAACGAGCGCCTTGGTTACATACATGGGGCTAGTGCCGATATCGCCGTACACCACGCCCAGCGTGACGAGCATCGCCGAGATGCTCACAGGAATCGCAGCGTGCGAGGCTGCCTCCTTGGCCTTTTGTTCCATAAGCCGGTTTCCTCCCAACTTTAATGTTCGAAGGGATTATAGGCAATCGGCCCATGTTTTAATGCACTGTTTTCCCAGCTAGATAAAGATTTATACAGTCTTTAGGCTACCGCGGCGATATGGAATGTGACAAAGGGACTGCCCCCTTGTCACATTCGTCATTTTCCAAGCCAGTTTTTGAACCACCATTCCATGGATCGGCTCATCTCGGCCATAAAGGGACTCGTGTGCTTGCGGGTATAGATGTCCACGACGCGCTCCCCCACCTCGCGGGCGTGCGGACGAAACATCGCATCCATCTCGGCCACCTGCGCGTCCATAGTCGCGGCATCGGCGCGGCAGTAGCGCTCCTCGTGCACCAGGTTCACCACGGGATGCGCAATGGCCGGACGCTCCTTACGGGGCGTGCCGATAATAAGCATCGACAGCGGCATGGTATAGGGCGGCAGATCGAGCAGCTCGGCAACTTCCTCGGCATTCTCGACGATATCACCGATGTAGCAGCTCCCCAGCCCCAGGGCCTCGGCGGCAACCACGGCGTTTTGCGCGGCGATCACGGCGTCCTGGGCCGCGATGGCAAAGTCGCCCAAACCCGGCGCGCGGCGGGGCGCCTTGCCCGTGCGCTCGACAAACTCGGGTTCAAAGCAGCCCACGTGCTCAAACAGATCGATCCACTTGGCATAATCGACCACAAATATGAGTGCCCAGGGCGCCTTGGCAATCATGGGCTGGTGATCGCACAGGTCGGCCAGACGGTCCAGCGTAGCCTGCTCGCGAATGCTCACGATGGAATACATCATCATGGCGCCCGCCGACGGTGCGCGACTCGCCGCATGCAAAACCGCTGCACGCTGCTCGTCGGTCACCGCCACGGGACGGTCGTTGTCGTCACGCGCGAAGGCACGCGTAGACGAACGATGCTCCAAGATGTCCAGCACCGCGTTGCCCGTAGTCTCGACCGGATAGCCGCACGTATCCACGACCGCAGCTCCGTCGCCGCCCATGTCCGCTTTGCAAACCTGCTCGCTCATCGCCCTACCCTCGCCATTTCTTTAAGAAGCCTTTACGTTTCCGTGTAATTCCCGTCCATTATCGCGCAGGTCGCCACTACATTGCGCCACACCGCCACACGTGCGCGTTAATATGGCTGGTTGTTGTGCGCAGCCACCAATTGCAGCGCATATCTTGGTAACAATCGGGTAAACCCCCGCTTTCGTAGGTTTTAAGTTTGTGAGGAGTCTCAGCATGTTCGCAGCCGCCATCTCGCTCGTCGGTCTTGCGGCGACCGTCTACCTTGTCTTGCGCGAGGCCAAGGCCATTCGCGCTCAGTCGGGCACCGTTGCCAAAAGCGCTCTTGGGTGGAGCGTCGCCTTCGGCCTGTTCCAGCTCTTTTTGACCATTTGGGGCGCCATTGGCCTCGTCGCTCAAAACGAGCCGCTCGCCTTTGTGATGCTCATCCTGACCAACGCCATCCTCACCGGCTGCGCCTGGGCCAGCATCGCACGCGACCGCATCGCCCCGCGCGTCTTTGCGTTCGCCGAGCCCGACGCGCCCGCCCCCACCGGCAAGCTCGCCCGCCTGCGCGGCGCCTTTGTGGGCAAACCGCTCGTCGCCGCCGTCCTGTGCCTGCTGCTCGCCGGCGTCTTTGCGCTGCTGGGCATGGAGGTCTCGTCCAACCACGACTTTACCTGGGTCTACCCCCTGTGCATCCTGCTCGAGTGGGCCATCATCACCACGCTCATGGTCGGCTTGTTCTTCCTATTCCAGCGCCACGGCGCAGCTCCCGCCGTCCTGGCCTTTGCCCTCTTTGTCCTGGGCATTGCCGAGTTCTTCGTCATCACGTTTAAATCCATGCCCATCCAGCCGGGCGACCTTTCGGCCATCTCCACCGCCGCCGCGGTCGCCGGCACCGGCTACACCTTCTCGATCTCGCTGTTCTGCGTGCTGTCCATGGGCTTTACCGCCATCGCCATGCTGCTATGCGAGTACGCCGGCCTGGTGGCGCCACACCGTCAGAAGGGTGCCGCCAACGCCAAGCGCATGCTGCTCACCAACCTGCTCGTGGCGGTGCTGTGCCTGGGCGGCGTGACCGCGCATGTCACGCTCATCGACTACTACAACACCCTCGGCATCACCGTCTACACCTGGCGCCCGCTCGAGAGCTACTGGCGCGAGGGCTACCTGCCTGCCTTTATTAGTGCGGCACAGTCCATTAAGCCGCCCAAACCCGCCGACTACTCCGTCGACGATGCCAAGGCCACGCTCAAAAAGTACGCCAAGGCCTACGACAAGTCCGACGCCGCCAAGAGCGACGAGCGCACCGCCGCAAAGGAGCAGTTCGACAGCGAGAAGCCCACGGTCATCGCCATCATGAACGAGACCTTCTCGGACCTGTCCATCTACCAGAACATGCGCGCCGGCTACGAGGGCCCGCAGTACTTTAAGAACCTGTCCAACTGCCTTAGCCGCGGCAAGCTCTACGTGAGCGCCTACGGCGGCGGCACCGCCAATACCGAGTTTGAGTTTATGACCGGCAACTCCATGGCCAACCTGGGCTCGGGCGTGTATCCCTACACCATCTACAACATGGAGACGACCGGGAACCTGGCGGAGCAGTTCAAATCGCTCGGCTATTCCACCACGGCAATGCACCCCAACCACGCCACCAACTGGAACCGTGAGAACGTCTACAAGGACTTTGGCTTTGACCAGTTCCTGTCCATCAACGACTTCCAGGGCGCCGATACCCTGCGCGGCATGGTGACCGATCAGGCCACCTACGACAAGATTCTTGAGCTGCTCGACCAGAACGCCGATCCGCAGTTTATCTTCGATGTGACCATGCAGAACCACTCGGGCTACGATACGGGTCTGCTGCCGGTCGACAAGCAGATGCACCTGGACATCGACACGACCGACCTGGATGCCAAGACCATCGAGGACGGCACGCTGTCCGATGTCGACGAGTACGTCTCGTGCATTGAGCAGTCCGACCAGGCGCTGCGTTACTTCCTCAACGCCCTGAGCAAGCTCGACCGCAAGGTGGTCGTGGTGTTCTGGGGCGATCACCAGCCGTTCTTCCCGTCCAAGTTCAATGACAAGTGGTTTACCGGCGAGGACGATGCCACACACCAGGAACGTCTGTGGCAGACCGATTACATCATCTGGGCCAACTACGACGTTGCCGGCTGCGACCAGACAAGCGAGGTCGACGACCTGTCCACCAACTACCTGTCCACGCAGCTGATGCAGCTGATCGGCGCACCGCTGACCGACTATCAGAAGGCGCACATGACGCTGCGCGAGTCGCTGCCCGCCATCAACTCGGTGGGCTACGAGGACGCCAGCCTGCGCTGGGCGCTCTCCTCCAACGTCACCGGTGACGACGCCGCCGCAGCAGCCGCCACCAAGGCACGCGAGGATTACGCCAAGATGCAGTACTACGAGATGTTCCGCGACGGCAAGAACGTCTACACCGAGCACTTCCAGACCGAGGCCAACGAGACCGACCCCAACCTGGCGCCGGGTACGACCAAGATCAAGTAACGACTAGCTGCGAGTTCATAACAGAAACGTCTGTCCGGGCGGAGGCATATAAGGTTCCCTGCTCGGACAGTCCTGCGCAAGACGGGGGCCACATTAAGCGGCCCCCTTTGCGTGCGGAACTCGCGATGAACCTTACATACCTCCGCCCGGACAGACGCCCTGTTGTTGGAACGCGGCTTGTCATGTGGGCATCTGCCGAACATATATAAATTGAAGGCCACGTCATGTGGCCTTCGTCTTGTGCAGGACTGTAGAGCAGGAAACCTTATATTCCGCCGCCGGGTAGGCGAAGCATTTAGAAGATGAACCTAGCGCTTATCCCTCCGGGACAAAAGAAGCGCGGCTATAAATGCGATGATTGCAAGCGTCAGCAACACCAAAAGCAACGTGAGCGTGTTGTCGCCTGTTGCCACCAGACCAAGCAAGCCGGGCTTCTTTCCGCCAGCAGACTGCACGGGGATCTTCTCGCCATCGTCCTCGGCGGTGATTTCCCAGCGAATGGTCTTGTTTGCATCGGCAAGCTCGTTGCCCACCGACGTCGGAACGCTTAGCTGCAGATTAAGCACCGTGCTGCCATCGCTCGTAAACGTGGCGATTTCCGTGGGATAGGCGAACACGCTGCCCGGTGTTCCTGTCTGGAGCCAACCTGCAGAGGCATCGCCCACAGTCGCCGTTAAGGTGATGGGAGACAGCATATGTGCCGTCTCGTGATCGACAACGGCACGTACAAACACGCGCACCTGGTATTTTACGCCCGTGGCGCGAACTTCAATCTGCTGATCGCGCACATCGCCGGGCATCAGATCTTTAAAGGCCAAAAACAGATCGGGCTCCCCCGAAGAGCCCGTCGCCCCCGAGACCGTCAGCTGGCGCGCATTTCCGTCATAGGCAATCGTGGGAGCATCGGCAAACGCACGGGCAGGCGCGGCAAGCGCGGCAACACAGGCAACAACCGCGACCACACAGCGCACGGCGCGCATAGCGTCTTTGCGAATTGGAAAAGCCATGCTTACGCACCCCCATGCGGCGGCACCAGCACGCCATCCTTGACCGTACAGCCCCATGCCTCTGTAACTGCGTCATCGGGCGTGGACTGAATTGCCTGGGTCGAAATGTCGACGACCAGGTTCTTGCCATCCGCCTTCCTCTCAGTCACGCTCTTGATGAGCACGCCGGTTTTGTCCATCGGCGCAACGGAAGATGTCCAATAGTAGAATCCGTCGGACGCGGCAACCCAAGACGAGGCGCTGTTGGAAGCAGACGCATCGGACACGTTGCCCCGCTCAATAACGTAGTCCGTTCCCGCAACCGGCTCATCCCACAGGCGCGCGCCATCCTGGTCCTGCCAGTAGATATCCACCGCAACGCGCAGGTATGCCGGAGCCGAGCCCTTGTTTGTTATCGTGACGTCGCTCTTCACGTTGCCATCGAGCTTCTCCTCCACCGAGGGCGCCACCGAACCAAAGCCGAACTCGTTGACCAGCACGCCCGTAACCGAAAGCCACGCAAAGGTACCGGCGGCGCCAGTCAACAGGAGAACGCCGACAAGGAGGGCAACGATTTGCTTGCGCTTAGTCATCCTAGCCCTCCTTCTTCAGCGTGCCGTTTTCCCAAACATTTTTAGCACGCGAACCACCATCGACCCATTTGTCATTCGCGCGCGTGTTGACGCACGTCACCACGGTGTCGCCCACGCTCGAGGCAGACGAGATGATGAGCTCGGCAGATTTGCCGGGCGCCTTGCCCGGCGTACTCAACTCGCCCTCGTAACGCCATGCCCAAGCTGTGTCTTCCTCGACGGTATAGACGCCCGCAGGCGCGGCAAACTGCACGCTGCCGACATACCAGACCTCACCGTTTTCGTCGTGTTGCTCGCCAACTTTCACCTCGACCGTGCGCGTCTCGGCAGAAGAATCCTGCGGCATCTTTCGCGTCACCTTAAAGCGAAACGTTTGTCCCATGGCACTAGCATCGGTTGTCTTTTTAACGATCGTCAACGTATGAGTCTGATCAAAGTTAAACACAGCGTTGCCGGCACCTTGATCGCCTTCGCCCGTCTTCTTGGACTCCAGACGGTTGGCCAGGTCAAACGAACCATTACCCGAACCCAGACTGTAGAGCGAGACAAACTTGCCGTCCACGGGAGCTTCCTCTGCACCAGGGCCGTAGCTTGCCCGCGTTACAGTGACGGTCAACTGCGTTCCCATAAACGGCTTGGCAAAGCAGACCTTAAACGGCGCCTTATCGGCGGCGTCGTCGACGGTGTTGGCGGCGGAAGGATCGAGCAGCCACTTAAGCTGCGCGGTCATGTTTTCGGGCTTTCCATCAGACGTATCGTTGGCAACCACGCGATACGTCACGGGATACAGGTCCATGTCGCCCTTGACCGGCTCTCCCTTAAACTCATTCCAAGATTTCGCAGCGCCATCGGCAGGCACATATCGCCACTCCAGGAAGAGCTCACGTACGTCATCGCTAGTAGCCGTTTGTTCATCGAGCAGCGCAACGATCTTGGAATAGGCATCCGGGTCGTACGCGACGGATTTTTGCTCCATCACGGGATTGCCGTTGTTGTCATAGACCGGGTTTCCATTCTTATCCATTTTGGGAACGTCGACCGTGTAGGCGAAGCCGGACTTGCCGTCCTGCGCGCGCTCGTCGCCTGAGTCGACCGTCGCCGTAAAGATAACCGACCCGTCAACACCGTGATAGCGCACCTTGTACGGCGTGATCTTATACACCGCGGTATACGTTACGTCCTTAAATGGCTCACCGCCCTCGAGGGGGTACTTCTCATCGTCGGTCATCAGGGTGTATTGGCTATCGGGTTTATAGTCGCGCGACCAGCCGACAAAGTCGTACTTGGTGCCGTCTTTGCCGACAACCTCGGTTGCGGCTTTTACCTCCAGCGAAATCTGATCGCCAGAGTCGGTGCGCGAAAGCGAGCGTACGGATTCAGGGCTATTCAGATTGCGATCGATATTCGATTGGACCTTTACCGCGCTGGCACGGTAGACCGGGTACAGCTCCATGGGGGCCTTGACCACAGTGTTTTTATCCACCATGGGAACGCCGTCCGACCAAACGACATACCCGCTGCCTGCCGCCGGCTTAGCTTCCGTCCAGCCTACGAAGGCATTGTATGCACCCGTCGCAGCATCGATATCGCCAACGTTATACGTTGGCAGCGGCATGCCGCCCTTAAGGCTACCGAGCGTATCGCCCTTCTGCGCAATCTTGCCATCGACTTTGGCATCGTCCAGGTGATACACCACCGCGAGGGGCGTGTAGTATGCCACAAACGTATAGGGCTTGCCAGGCTCCACGGGATAGGAATAGGTGTTGCCGCCTTCGACCGTCGGATCGAGCTGCTCGACCGTTCCGTCGGGAAGCTCGATTTCGAGCTTCTTAAGCTGATAGGCGCCACCGGTACTGTCGGCGTACACCGTCGTCGTAATGTCAGGGCTCACCTTAGCCACCACGTCGCCGTTCTCCTGAACCACAAGTTGGGGCGTAATGTCGAACTGCGGAACATTGATAATGCCCGGCGTTCCGTCAAAGCCCTTGCGATGCAGGTTGGTGGTGTACCTAACATCGTACTTTGCGTACACCGGATAGGCATCCTGCCATCGCGTGACCTTGGACGCGTCGGTCGCCAGATACGGCGCCGCCTTGTCCGGATCACTCGTCACATAGGCGTCGCCGGCAACATCATAGATGTAGTTCCAGACAGAAGAGCCCTTCTCCACCTCGGCAGTCGAAATCCAGCCCAGGAACTTATAACCAGGCACGGCCATCTCGGCATCGGTCGGAGAGGCTTCGAGTGTCAGATTGGGATTGACGTCACCCTCCTTTCCGTGCTCGGGCGTGTCGTCTACCGTCTGCTCGGTATGGATAAACGGATATTTATAGGTGTAGGTGCTATCGGAGTCCAGCAGCAACGGAGCCTCATAACGTCGCGTGACGCTCTTAACCAAGGCATCGTCCTTGCCATAAAAGCTGACGCTTGTCGTCACCATGGCGCGCATGTAATACTCCAAATCGATGCCAATCTCGCTCTGAACGGGGTTGCCCACGCAGGTCCAGTATCCGCCTTGGCGCTCGAGGGTCCAGAAATTTAAATGGTATCGCTCGCTCGCCGGCCTAAAGTAAAACTTCAGCGCTCCTGCGACCCACTCGTCATCCAGCGTGCCCGAACCCGGGAAATCCGTATCGGCAATGACATTTTTCCGGGTATCCGCACCTGTATCGTTTTTGACCGTATGCGAATACGCCTTCAAAGGCGCCACGATGAGTGTATCTGCCCCAAAGCGCCCCTCATTGCATTCGTCCTTATAGTTTTCCTTCAGTCCGTGATCGACATGCTCGGGACCCCAGTGCACGATATTCTCTCGCACGTAGCTCGATCCGACCTGCTCGTTAAACGAGGTTTGGTACCCGTTCCACACAGAGCAGAGGAGTCTAGAATCCTTATAGGCGTCGTTCGTCATCGACTTGACGTAATAGTCCACACGGTACTCAAAGCGCGCGGTATAGGTATGCGGAACCGTCAGGTCCACGCTGCCGGGGAGCTTGTAGCTCGGATCACGGCTCACGCGAACCTCAACTTCGGACCCATCGGTGGCCTGCTTGTTTTCATACCAACCCAGGAAACGGTAGCCGTCGGGCAGCGCACCGTCCTCAGATAAAGGCTTGTTGTCCACGTCGCACACCTGCACCGTGTACACACCGGTGCCATCCTCGGCAGTCTCAACCTTAACGACAGTTTTGCCCACGCCCGCGCGCTGGGTCTTATCGTCAAGCTCATCCTGCTCATTGCCCTCAAACACCGTCATGATGTTCGACACATAGTCGCTGTACACCGGATAAAAATCGGTAGGGCCAAGCACAGTGATCTCGGTGCCGGCAGGATAGAACGCACCGGCGTTTTTTAGCTCGGCAAGCTCAGGCGAGGTAATGGCCGCATAGCCGCCATGCATCCCTTCCTCGCCGCTCGGCGTCGTCGTCCAACCAATAAAGGTGGCGCTGGCAGATAGAGCGCCGCGGTCCGCAGGGGCAACCGGCGTTAAACCAACACCATAGCGGTACCAATCCGTCGACTTGTCGTGCTCGACGCCGCTTTGCCAATCAAGCGTCTCACCCTTAACGTTATGGAACAGCACCTGCGCCTCGTATGAAGCGATAAAGAGGTCGTTACCCTTGAAGGCCTCGGCCCCCTTCGCGTTATCGGCGGTATAGGTCGACGTTTTCTCGTGCGCCTCGCTCTTCTGGACCTGCTTGCCGGCAGTCACGGCATCGGCATCGGTCTTGCCGTTAAACCAGGCGTTATCGGCATCGATGCGGTTCACATTAACTCCGGACTCACGGAACCAGCCCATGAAGCGATAACCGCCGTTGGCATCGGTCAAGCCCTTGGGCTTTGCGGAGGTATCCTGCCTAAACGTCACCGATGTATCGCCCTGGGCCAAGCCCTGAGCCGTTCCCGCCAGCACGGCGCTCACGGCAAAGGCGTACGGATCCGAGGTCGCTTGATCAATACCAAGTTTGGTTGCCGTAATTGTCGCGGTACCCGCACCGGGAAAATCGATCGTCGCCTTAACGCTTTGGCCATGCACGGGAATATTCAGCTTGTAATCCATCGCCCACTCATTGAAGTGCGAGCCACCCAAGGCCCCGTCGTTAGCAGTCGAGCGCTTGGTGCCGGCACAAAAGTCGTAGTCGTGCTCTTCCCACAGCTCGCGCGTGGTGTAGCGCTCGTCATCCCATGGACCATAGCCATCACCCTTGGTGGTGCCATCGCCGCCAAACGAGGGGATTTTCTTTTTAGCAGGGTTGCCCTGGCTGTTGCCAGAAAGGCTCACACTCGGCTTAAAGTAGCACTCGGTGACCGTGGCATCATCCTTGTTGGCACGCGCGGCAATGCCGCCCAGGTTCACATCGTTTTGAATGATGGGGATCACGGCGATGGGATTGTACTGACGCGAGCTCAAGTCACCCGCAAAATGGCTTCGAACGAGCTCGTTGCCCTTTTCGGTTAGAATACGACCCGCCAAGCCACCCGTCCACGCGCGCGTCACGGCGACGACGCCCACGTACGACGCGGCATAGCTGTAGCACTGCGCCGTCGAGAAGCAGTCGATAATCTTGGCGTTACCCGCCATGCAGCCCACAAAACCCGAGGCATACACGTTGTTGCCGCCCAATGCGCCAATAGCCACGTCGTACTTATTGGTGACGTCGGTCATGCCATTCTCGGCAATCGAGCCGTCCTTCTTGCGCGTAGGCGTGACGCGGCAGTACTCAATCGTCGAATTTGTAACGTAGCCGGCAAACGCCGCCATATACAGGCCCTCGCCGCCAATTGCCTGTACGCCCGAAGTCGTGTTGTTAACGGCACGGCCACCACGGACCTCGCAGTTATAAAGGGTGCAGGCGTCGAGCTCGCCGGCGATAAGACCGCCCTCAAAGCCCGCGTTGGTAATGAGGTTGAGAGCATTGTTGGCGCAGGTCACGTGCAGCGTGCTCTCCATGACCATAACGTTTTCGAAGCGCGTATTGACGGCCTTGCCCACGATAATGCCACCGCGGAAGTCCGCCCACACGTTGGCGTCCTTGACCAGGAAGTTTTTGATGGTGGCACCGTTGGTCTCGGCAAAAAATCCCGTATCGCGCTCGGGGTCAAAAGCGTCTTTATCGTAGTTCAGGCCCTCAACGGTGTGGTTTTGACCATCGAACACGCCCTTAAACGGATGCTCCTTGTTGCCAAACGACAGATGCTTAACGGTGTTTGCAACGATGGCTTTCATGTCGTCGCTGTCGAGCTCAATGTCGTTATCGAGATAAACGTGCCAGCCGGACGTATCGCGCTCGCGCGACAGCGCCACACACAACAAAAAGTCAGCCTCGTTTTTGATGTGGTATTCGTTTTTGTTCTCGGGCACGTCCTCGGCATGCACCACCGTTGGCAGCGCCATAACGCAGCAAAGGGCAATCGCTGCGACGGCAACCAGCCTGCTAAGCATACCCCGGTTCATATTCTTGATCTTCATAGGCTAGTTCGCCTCCGGCCAACCCACAACGTCAAGTACGTCGAGGGCGGTATCGCTTGTCTGCTGGTTTTTGGCCTGCACGGCCTGAACATCGATATCGAGCTTGAATGAGCCGCCGCGCGCGGCATCGTGGTAGTCGCCCACAAATCGCAGCGAGTCCATAAGGCTTTCCGTCATGGCGCCGGGGTCGAGCATGCCGCCACGCCCGGCCAATCCACGGTAGTAGTACCACCCATCGCCGCCGTCGATCCACGGGGACCCCTCGTCCGCGTTCACATGAAACGCAACGCTGTTCGAAGCATCCGCGCTCGAACCGTCGGGCGCCACCGACGTCATGCGCAGACGCGCGCGAACGTACTCAGGCTGCGTGCCAGCGTTCTCCACGCGCACAATGCGGCTGATGTCAGAGCCCCCGGCCTTGGTGTCGGGATAGTCCCCGTACTCGTCGGCCTCAAACGGAATCTCCTCGCCCTGCTCGTTGAGGGTGTATTCGCAGACTCGTACCTTTACGCTGCCAAACGATAGGACGTTGTTCGCCGGAACCATATCAACGGTAAAAGCCAGCGTGCCACACAGGCACGCCAGGGCCAACAGCGCCATCGCGGCAAGCGCCAAGGTGCGTTTCTGATTGTCGGAAAGATTATTGAGCATTACGTTCGCCAGTCGTCGACAAAAAGGGGGACCGAGATCCCGGCCCGAATATAGGGGTGGGAACGGGCCAGGATCTCAGTGGGGGGGGTTACTGCTGCAACTTGGCAGCCCAGGCCTTGGCCTGAGCAACGGCGTTGTCCGCTGCGTTGGTGGCGCCATCAGCCTGATCAGCACCGAAAATAAAGGCGGAGACAGTAATCTCAGGCTTAACGCCCTCACCCGAGACAACGTCATCGCTCTTCATTGCACCGGGGATCATCACCTGGCTAAAGAGCTCGCCAGTGTAGACATCCCGAGCTGCTTCCTTGGCACCCAAGGCGACGGGACCGTTCTCGGCACCCTTGGCGTACATGAACAGACCGCTTACGTACTGTCCCTCGGTGCCGTTCGTCTTCACCTGTTCAGCAGAAACCGGCTTCCAGTTCGCGTTGAGCGTAAAGTAAGGAGTGCTCGCAAGACCTACATTATTCTTGACCACGGCGTTCTTTACATAGATGAACACAAAAGCGTCATCGGAACCTTTTTTAATACCAACGTTCGGGTTCTTGTCCATTGGAGAGCCTGGAATCATCTTGTGCTCCGCGCTGGGGTCCCACTTGGTCTCGAACAGATAGGCACCGCCACCAGCCTCCGTACCAGGCTGCTCGGGGTTTACCGGATCAGGCTTCTTATCGGGAGCCTCGATTTTTCCAATCGTAAACACGTTGTGCAGGTCGGCAGTAGCCGTCAGCCATGCATAGGTGCCCACGCCGGCAGCCAGCACCAACAGCAACAGGGCGGCAATGATGCCGTAGCGCTTATTCTTCTTGTTTTCCATCGTTCTCTTCCTTTCGAGAATCGTTTTCCCCGGCAACGGCCCCTTCCGCCGCCGACGCTTTTCCCTGCCGCTATGAACGCCGCTCCCTCGCATGCACGCGGGTATGCTTGCCCGCAGGCTCGTCGGGAACCATCCGATCGAGCACTATCGACGCCGCGATCAGCAGCGTCAGAACGGCCACCACAACAAGCAAACCGGGCATCGTCGTGCAATATGCGTTGACGAAGCCCAGGTAAGGGACACAAAAAGAAACAGTGCCGATAACACTCGAAAAAGGCGTCTGCTCGGCATCGTGCATGATGCCTCCGTCTGCATTTTTGTTCGTAATTCCCTGCGTGCCGATCATCTGCGCCACAGGGTCGATCTGATACACCTGGTGCGTCACCACGGCGCCGTCCGATCGGTAAAAGGTTGCATTGTCGCCCACGGCAATATCCGTTGGCTCAACCTGGCGGACAAACACCATGGAGCCAACGGGAAGCTCGGGTTCCATAGAGCCCGAAAGCACAGCAAAGGGCATGTATCCAAATGCGCGAGGCACAAAAGAAACAACGGCAATGGCCATGACGAGCGCGAGCGCCAAGCTGCTCAGAAGTGCAATAAATCGTTTGAGTCCGCGCGCCGCCATAATGATTAATTCATCCCCATCGAGGCCTTATTCGACCCATCCAAAGGTCAGCAAGTTTCAACAGGAACCGCAAGGCGATTGAAAAGTGAGTCCGAAATAAGCCAATTTGGAATCTCTTCTTATTAAGAAAACATAGTGATGTCCTACAGTTTTATCAATATCTCATCGCCTAATGCTACTAATTTTGGCGTAAGCGGTCATTTATCCCCAAAATGACCTGCTTTATCCAATACCTGTGATCGACCCGCTACTCAATTCCTCAATAGGAGGTCCGATATTTTGCGCAAACAAAAGAATCGTACCCCCCCCCACATTAAAATTAACTGCCGGATGTACCATTTGTTTTTAACCCCCCCCTATCTGAGTTTCATGGCTGCCCCATCTAGTTCGCAGCCCATAACCCGCTGGAAACCGTGTCCTTGAATTCTCTTGCGAGGTGGGATGTGGTTTCCGCTTGCGGCCCCGTTGGGAAGCCACATCCCACTTCGGCCGCAAATTCCGGGTCGCGCTTTCCGCCAGACCCCTCAACCGGAAACCACATCCCATTCCAAAGGCAAATTCTGGGACACGGCTTCCGCAACCCCGCCCATCCGGAAAGCCCATCCCACTCTGGATACATTTGGGTATGGAATTATCAACCACCTGCTAGGCCTAGGTTCTGCAACGTGGCGCCCGCCCGGCGGCGTCTTACTACATGAATCCCATCGAATGGTACGTAAAGAAGCCCGGGTACGTTTTGTAGCCGTACTCCATCTGCCTATACATCCAGCTGATACAGGAGATCGTATCTTCCAAAACCGACTCATCGTCCGGATGATGGAAAATGTCGCCCCAGACGCTTGCCACGGCGCACCCCCGTCTTAAGAAAAAAGCCTCGAGAATTTCGAGGCTTTCACATTTGTATTATTTCGAGCGCGCGACGGCGATTATCTACTCGCCCAGCACGGCCTTCTTGGCGGCTGCAGCCATGTTGTCCAGGTCTTCCTTGGTGGGGTGATCCTTCGCGGCAACCCAGTTGTCGAGCAGCATCTTAAAGCGGGCATTGTCGGGATCTTGCTCGAGCATTGCCTCATAGCGCTGCTTTACGGCAGGACCCATCTTGCCCTGGCACATCGCCCAGCCCGCAAGCTCGGCATCCCCAGCCAAATTGGACGAAACGCGATCGATAATCTGCTGGTAATAGCTCTGGTCGGCCCCAAAGCCGCAGGTGCCAAACAGGAAGACGCGCTTGCCGTGCAAGGCGGAAAGCAACGCCGCGACCGAAGGCGTGCACGCGCCTTTGTCGCACCAAAAACCGACGAGCACCGTGTCGGCGGCGCAGGCGCCCTGCGCCTCGAGCGCAACCTGATCTGCGTCCGCATCGTCGCTCAACGCCGCGGCATGGACAAACTCAACGCCCGCAGCCTGCAGAGTGCGCTTGATCGCACCCGAAACCATCCTGGTATTACCGCTCTTGCTGTTAACCACCAAAGAGCACGTCATAGTCACGTTGCCTCGTTTCCCCCAAAACTAAAGCCACTAATGCAATTTATTAGATGAATATCTTAGTACTAACGTGACAGATGTAAACCACCGTCTGTCGATTGGCGACGCAGACGACATCTTTGGACAGATTTCGAACAGCATGTACTCCGGATTGAAACCGCCGCAGAACGTTTCACGAATGGCCGAAAAACTGTTTCACAAAACGCCGTCAAATTGTGTCACGGAGTATCGTCAAAATGTTTCACGCGCTGGTAGAACGCCATATAACAAGATCGCTCTATGGGACAAACAAACCTGATTAATTTGCCCAGCGGGCTTGCTTACTGGGCGAACTGGCTGCGGTAGAGCTCGGCATAAAAGCCGCCTGCCGCGAGCAGCTCGTCGTGCGTGCCGCGCTCGATAATCTCGCCGTCGCGCATTACCAGGATGCAATCGGCGTTGCGAATCGTCGACAGGCGGTGTGCCACGACAAAGCTTGTGCGACCTGCCATGAGCTCGTCGAATGCCGCCTGAACCTGCAGCTCGGTGCGGGTATCGATGCTCGACGTCGCCTCGTCCAGCAGCAAGATCGCCGGGTCGGTGAGCATGACGCGAGCGATGCACAGCAGCTGTTTTTGGCCCTGGCTAAACGTGCCGCCGTCCTCGCCGATCACCGTATCGTAGCCTTTCGGCAGCTGCACGATAAACTTGTGCGCATGCGCGCGCTTGGCAGCCTCGATGATCTGCTCGCGCGTGGCGTCGGGACAACCGTACGCGATGTTATCCGCCACCGTGCCCTCGAACAGCCAAGTGTCCTGCAGCACCATGCCAAAGGCACGGCGCAGGCTCGAGCGCGTGTAGTCGCGCGACGAGCGACCGTCCACCAAGATGCGCCCGGCATCGATATCGTAGAATCGCAGCAGCAAATTGATGAGCGTTGTCTTGCCGCAGCCCGTGGGGCCGACCAGGGCAAAGCGCCTGCCGGGTTTGGCCTCAATACAGATATCCTGCAGCAGCTTGCGGTCGGGCACGTAGCTAAAGTCCACATGCTCAAAAGTCACCTCACCCTGCGGGGCAGCAAGTTCCACGGCGTCCGACGCGTCGGGCTCCTGCTCGCGCGCATCGAGCAGCGCAAACATGCGGCGCGCCGAGGCGTACGCGGTCTGGATCTGCGTAATGACGTTGGTGACCTCGTTGAACGGCTTGGTGTACTGGTTGGCATAGGACAGGAAAATCTGCACGCCGCCCACCGTAAGCGCCGCGGGCACGCCCGTGATCACGCCCACGCAGCCGATCACAGCGACCACGGCATAGATGATGTTATTGATAAAGCGCGTGCCGGGGTTGGAGAGCGAACCCATAAACTGCGCGCGCTCGCCCGCGGTGTAGAGCTCAGCGTTGAGGGCATCGAAGCGCTGCTGGGCGTTGGGACCATAGGCAAAGGCGTCGACAAGCTTTTGCTCGCCTACGTACTCCTCGATATGACCACCGAGCTGCCCTTGAATACGCTGCTGTGCCGTAAAGCTTTTGTTGGAGAGCTTGGCAATAGCACCGGCTGCAAAAATGGAAAGCGGCGTGACGAGCACCACCACGAGCGTCATGGTCAGGTTGATGGAAAGCATAAACGCGAGCGTGCCCACGATGGTAATAACACCGGTGAAGAGCTGCGTGAAGCCCTGCAGCAGACCGTCGCCCACCTGGTCGACGTCGTTGACCACGCGGCTCATAAGGTCGCCGTGGGCGTGACTGTCGATAAAGCTGAGCGGCATACGGCTGAGCTTGTCGCTCGCCTCCACGCGCATGTCGCGCACCGTTTCGTAGGACAGGCGGTTGACGCAATAGCCCTGCAGCCACTGGAAGGCCGCAGCACCTACAACGACAATCGCGAGCTTGGTAACGAGCGGCAGCAGTGCATCGAAATCCACCTGGCCCGCGGCAACGATCAGGTCGATACCCTCGCCGATAAGGATAGGCGTGTAAAGCTGCAGAATCACCGAGATAGCGGCGCTCACAAACGACGCCGTAAACGAAATACGGTGCGGACGGACGTAGCCCATCAGGCGGCGGGTCACCGCGCCCACGGGATAGCGCTCTGGGTCGCCGGGCTGGCGCGGGCCGTCACCCAAGTCGTTGAGGCTATCGTTGCCGGACACGTTAGCCGTCATCGTGGCGACCGAACCGGAAGAAGTATACGGATTCATTTAGCAGCCCTCCTTTGCGCAGACGGATGTGGGGGCAGTCGGGGCGGGCGCGGGCGCCGCACTCACCTGCTTGCCCTCGAGCTCCTCACGGCGAAGCTGTGACTGGCAGATCTCGCGATAGAGCTGGCAGGTCGCGTATAGCTCATCGTGCGTGCCCAGGCCCGCGACCGAGCCGTGGTCGAGCACGCAGATCATGTCGGCGTCGCGCACGGTCGAGACGCGCTGGCTCACAATGACGGTCGTCATGGGGATGCTCCTCGAAAACACCGGGGTTTTTCCTGCAAGCTCGCGCACCGCACGGCGCAGAGCGGCATCCGTCTTTACATCAAGCGCCGAAGCCGAATCGTCCATAACGAGAATCTGCGGGTATTCCACCAGAGCACGCGCGATAGTCAGGCGCTGACGCTGTCCGCCGCTAAAATTTTTGCCGCCCGCCTCGACGGGAGCATCAAGGCCGTCCGGCAGGTCTCGTACAAAATCGTCCGCCTTGGCCGTCTCGAGCGCATCCCAAAGCACATCATCCATAAAGCACGTCCTTTGACGCCATGCCAGATTGGAGCGAATCGTTCCGCTCATGAGACTCGCCCGCTGGGGGACCATGCCGATAACCTCCCTCAGCTGGTCGAGATTCCACGCGCGCACGTCGCGGCCGAAAACGCGAACCGTTCCCGTCGAGGCATCGTACAGGCGCGGAATCAGCGAGACGAGTGTCGATTTTCCCGAACCCGTGCCACCGATAATGCCGAGCGTTCCGCCCACAGAAACAGAAAACGTCACGTTGTCAACGGCGTTAACGGCTCCGGCGCCAAACGAAAAGTTCACATGGTCAAACTCGATGGCAGGCGGTACGACATCGACGAGCGGATGCTTGTCGGCCATGTAAGCACTGGGAGAACACCGGTCTTCTTTAAGCATGCAGGCATTTCCGATCGCAAAAAGATCCAGCTTTTGGTTGCCCCCGTCCGTGATACTCGGCACACAGTCGAGCACCTCGTTGATACGCGACGCGCTGGCGCTCGCCTTGGTAAAGACAACGACCAGGTTGGCCACGTAGACGATGGAGGTGAGGGTCTGCGTCATGTAGTTCACAAACGCCATGACCTGGCCCTGCGTAAGCTCACCCACGTTGACCTGGATGCCGCCCACCCACAGGATGGCGCACACACCCAGGTTCATCACCAAAAACGTGACGGGGTTAAGGATCGACGAGAGCTTGCCCACCGCGATGGCGGTATAGGCCTGGTCGTCGGCGGCTTGGGCAAAGCGCTCACGCTCGTGATCTTCGCGTACAAAGGCGCGGACCACGCGGGCACCCGAAAGCCCCTCGCGGCAGATAAGCGCGATGCGGTCGAGCTTTGCCTGCAGCTGCCTGTAATACGGAATGCAGCGCGCCATGACAAACCAAAACACCAGGCCGATGGCGGGCGTGCAAATCAAAAAGATCATGCCGAGCTTAAGGTCGATGGCAAGGGCCGCGCACATGGAGCCCACCGCCAAGAAGGGCCAGCGGATGAGCATGCGCACGCCCAGCGCCACGGCGAGCTGCACCTGGTTGACGTCGTTGGTGATGCGTGTGATGAGCGACGGCGTGCCAAAGCGGTCGAGCTCGGCGTAGCTCAGCTTGTTGATGTGCTGATAGAGCGCGCCGCGGATGTCGGTGCCCATGCCCTGCGAGGTCAGCGCCGCCATCTTTTGGCAGACGAGCGTAAACGAGATGCCGATCACAGCCATGGCGCCAAGCAGCATACCGTAGTGGACGACGGCACTCACGTCGTGCGCACCGATACCTTTATCGATCATCTGGGCAATCACCAGCGGCGTCAGCAGGTCAAAAATCACTTCGATCAGCTTGCACGCAGGGCCGATCACCATATACCGGCGAAACTTACCACCAAAACGCCTGAGCAGCTCAATCATAAAAAAGGCGCTCCCTATCATCACTCACACTCAATTCGAACCATGATAGTACCGCCACCCCAAAAGAAGCGTAAACAACTCGTCATTTCTAATGGGGTTCGGTTTTCAGAGAGGTACACGCGCACACCCAGCCAGTGGCGGGCATACCGCCTGATATACTTACATTAGTGCTACCAAGTTGAGCCGCCGACCCTTGAAATGAGGTGCCGAGATGAACGACATTCTCGCAAGAAGAGCAAGACGAGCAACTGCGGGCATCGCCCTTTCCGCGGCACTTGTCGCGGGAATCGCCCCCGTAACGGCGATCGCGGCAGAAACCAGTTCCCCCACCGGTGCAGTTGCCTTGCAGACGGAAGATGCGGCCGCCGCAAAAGACAAAGCATATGCAGCCATGCAGGAAGCACTCAAAAACCTCGAGGCCGCAAAAGACGCCGCAAGTCTCGAGAAACTTGCGGAAATCGATGATGACATTGCCGCTTTTCAAGAGATCTACGACATGGTGGTGACGGAAGCCGCCAAACGGAGGGAACGCCTTCCCGCCATGCAAGCGAACGTCGATGCAGCCCAAGCCAAATACGAAGAGGCCCACAACCGGACAAGCGGCCTTCAGGCAGAATTAAATAAGGCAATCGACGACGGAGCTTCTAACGAAACTATTAAGCAGTTGCGAAGTGAGATCATGTCGGCAGAAAGGCGAGAAAAATCTTGTGAAGATGATCTTCACCACTGCCAACGCCGGCTCGAAAGCCAGGAAAAACAGGTTCAGTATTTCGAAAGTGAGGCAGAGGAAGCCAAAGCCCACATCGATGAGGACATAGCCAAGCGAAATGCACTCCTCGGCGATTTGGAAAAGGCGCAAGCGGCCTATGACGATGCCTGCAAGGCATACGAAGAGGCGAAAGCCGCGGCAGATAAGACCACCTCGCCCGAGATAACGAAACCCGCCGAGACGACAAAACCCTCCAGCTCAGCGCAACCGGCCGAGACGGCGCAGCCCGCCAGCTCGCCCGCGACCGGCAAAGACGCTCCATCGAGCTCCACCAAGCAAGCAAATACGACCACCGGCAAGCTCGCGAACACGGGCGACACAGCGCCGAGCGCAATCACACTCGCAGGAATCGCCGCCGCGGGCGTGCGCCGCATCAAGAACTCAAAATAGCTGCCAGCGGTTATTGTCTTCGCCAACCCACAAGCCAAGAGACAAAAAGAGGTCCGTTTCCCCAACCCAGGGAAACGGACCTCTTTAACTGCAAAATCCAAGCAACAGCACCGCCGCCTCTTGAACCACGTAGCCACCGCGCTCCAGACAACGCCAGCGAGCAGCAAAAGGCACGGGATTAAATTATTCAGATAAATGTGACCCTTCAGGCAGTTTTGGTCGGCTACCCGCGAGTGCCGGCAGGGCGCTTGGTAGTCGAGCGATCCCGCAGGCAAAGCCGAGGACCAGCGAGACACCAAGCGCCCTGCCGGCACTCGCGGGTAGCCGCGGCACCAAAAAGCGCCTGCGCACTCGATGGATTCGGATGCCCGACAGAGGCTCCTTATGGCTGCTTCCTTCCGGACCTGACCAGATTCGGAACATGTCGTCATCCGAACCCATCGAACGCGCTAGGCGCTCGGTATATCTTACCCGCTCCCGCCCGATGGGGCAAGACAGCTAATTTGGGACGGGGCTTTTTTGACTACTTTTTGACTGGCGGGTAGTCAAAAAAGCCCCGTCCTAAAAAGACTACTTTTCTAGATGCGGCCGAGGTCGTAGGCTTGGGCGGCTGCCTCGCCGGCGCAGATGAGGTTGGTTGTGGCTTCTTGCGGATCGAGTGCCTGCTCCAGGTCCATGGGCTTGCGGCAGACCGGCAGCACAAGGTCGATGCCCTGCCCATACACCGCGTCCAGATTGTCGGCGCGACCGCCCACGACGGCAACAGCCGGCTTGTCATAGCGCTTGGCGCGGCGGGCCACACCCACCGGCGCCTTACCGGCGGCGGATTGCTCGTCCATATTGCCCTCGCCCGTTATGACCAGGTCGACATCGCGTACACGCTCGTCAAACCCCGCGAGATCGAGCACGGTCTCCACGCCCGAACGCAACTCGGCACCAAGTGCCAACAACGCGGCGCCCAGGCCGCCGGCGGCACCGGCACCGGGCACGCCGAGCACCGAGCCAAATGTCCGTGCGCCCTCGGGTGTGTGCAACAACCCCTGGGCTCGAGCTCCGGCAATCGCAGCGTCGAGCAAGCGGCCGTAGCCGACCATCCAGCTGTCGCACCTGCTCAGCGTCTCGGCGTCACCCGTCGACAAGCCTTTCTGCCTGCCAAACACCGCCAATGCGCCCCGACGCCCCACGAGCGGATTCTCGACATCCGAAAGCACAACGATACGAGCGCCATCCAAAGCCTGCAGCGCTGGCGCCAAATCAACGCTCGTCACCTGCTCAAGGCCGGCAAGACCGGGGGCGACATCGCAGCCCCGATCATCGACCACACGCGCGCCCAACGCCTGCAGCATGCCGGCGCCACCGTCGTTGGTGGCACTGCCGCCCAGACCAATATAGATAGTCTTTGCCCCAGCACGGACTGCGCGAAGCATGAGCTCGCCCACGCCATAGGTTGTAGCAGCCAGCGCCGACGACTCCGTGCAAGGCGAATACCCAATGCCAGCCGCCTCGGCCATCTCGATGACCGCGGACTCGCGCTCGGCATCAACCAGCATCCGGGCAGACGCGCGCTTGCCCAAGGGACCTGCCACCTCGCAGGTCACAATCTCACCGCCGCACGCGGCAACGGCATCGAGCGTCCCCTCGCCACCATCTGCCAGCGGCAACGCGGCCACTTGGGCATCGGGCCAAACGCGGCGCACGCCTTCGGCAACGGCCTCCCCTGCCTGCGCACTCGAAACGCTACCCTTAAAGGAATCAATCGCCAGCAGCACACGGCGGGGCCGGCGACACGCAGGACCAAAGTCAACCGCCGTGCCAGCATCCTCACCGGCACCTGCAAGCGCTGCGGCGTGAACGGCGTGTGCGTCAAGATCGGCCCCGCAACCGCAATCAGCGCCGCCTGCTCCGCGCAGACCGCCAAAATAGCTACTCAGCAGCTCGCGGCATTCATCCGCCAGCACGCCGGCGGTCACGTTAAACCGGTGATTCAGGCGCGAGTCGGCATTCAAATCGTATAGGGATCCCAGCGCGCCCGCCTTGGCATCAGCCGCGCCATACACGCAGCGTCCTACGCGCGCGTTAACCATAAGCCCCGCACACATGCAGCAGGGCTCGAGCGTCACGTAGACCGTACAGTCGGAAAGGCGCCAGCGACCGAGCGACCGAGCGGCAGCGCACAGGGCCGCGAACTCGGCATGAGCCGAAGGATCCTGGTCGAGCTCGCGGCGATTGTGCGCCCGCGCGACGATCTCGCCGCCGCGCACCACTGCGGCTCCGATGGGTACCTCGCCCACCGCAGCGGCGGCGCGAGCCTCCGCCAGCGCCTCGCGCATGAACTTCTCGTCGATTTCGGTGATCGTCATCGTTCGCCTTCCCTGTTGCAAATTCAAAACGATGCTATCATTACGACTCACGGAGAGATGGCAGAGCGGTTGAATGCGGCGGTCTTGAAAACCGTTGAGCGCGAGAGCGTTCCGGGGGTTCGAATCCCCCTCTCTCCGCCACTTTAGTGATGCACCGGCGTCATGGTCCGCTCGAACAGCGCATCGACAACGTCGGCCATCTCGGAGCGACGCTCCAGATCGTGACCCGATTCCCACCACATAGTAAAGAGCCGAATAATGCCGCCGGCGACAAACTCAGCCGTCGTGTCGAGCGACACGGGCGCAAGCGCGTCCTCGTCTAGCGCACTCATCACACGCTCGCGGATAGAGCGGGCAATGCGATCGCAAATCATGCTGGTCAGCATGCCCGACATGCTGCTCGCCAAAATGTTGTCCATGAGCTGCTCATGGGCCAGAATCAGGTCCATGGCGTCGGTGAACACCTCGTGGCGAAGCACGCGCACGTCGTCGGCCGACACCGCACCGCCCTCGCCAACCCGCTTTTGCGGCAAGCCCGACATGAGCTCATCGATATAAAAGGCAAAGTAATCGTTCTTGTCGCGAAAGTGCTTGTAGAACGTCGTGCGGCGAATCATGGCGCGGTCGCACAGCATGGCAACCGTCAGGTCCTCAAAACGATGCTCCTCGAGAAGCTCGGTGAAGGCATCGAACAGGGCGCGGTAGGTTTTCTTAATGCGAAGGTCCACTGGTATCGCCATCCTCAGGGCAAAGACAACGTTCGTCAATCTGTCGCATATCTTACACCTGTACCTCGTGCGCTTTGTCCCGGTACCAACCCCGCCGAAAACATAACGCTTACCGGAAAGTTCGGCACGACAAAACGTTGCGGGTATACTAGTAGCGTTATACCAACGGCAGCTGGCGCATGCCGCCGCGGCCATTCGAAACGGAGACATCATGCTTCCCGTCATCATCGGCATCGTTGTTGTCATTGTGATTGTCTGCGCCATCGCCGGCATCTACAACAACATGGTCACCAAGCGCAACCGCATCGATAACGCCTGGCAGAACATCGATACGCAGCTGCAGCGCCGCAACGACCTGATCCCCAACCTAGTCGAGACCGTCAAGGGCTACGCCAAGCACGAGCAGGAGACGCTCTCCGCCGTGATCAGCGCGCGTAACACCGCCGTCAAGGCCACCACGCCCGAGGCCAAGATGGAAGCCGACAACGTGCTGACCGGTGCGCTGCGCCAGCTCTTCGCCGTAGCCGAGGCCTACCCCGACCTTAAGGCGAACACCAACTTTACGCAGCTCCAGGCATCGCTCGAGGATACCGAGAACAAGATTAGCTATGCACGCCAGAGCTACAACGATTGCGTGCTCAGCTACAATAACGCCATTCAGACGTTCCCGGCTGTCATCTTTGCCGGCATCTTCCAGTTTAAGGAGCGCCAGGGCTTCGAGGCCGCCGAAGCAGCCCGCCAGGCCCCGACCGTCAAGTTCTAAACAACAAGGCCGAGTCTTAAGCCAGTTCATCAACCCTTTGGGGCCCAAGGCACAAACCTTGGGCCCTTTTCGTATCCACGCACAACGCGCGGCCAAAAGACCGCGCACCATCTTTATTCAGATTAATTGTTGCCTGTTGCGACAACGTCGTTCCCGCAGGGCGGAGAGCAAGTTCCCTCCCGGCGCACTCCGCAGGACGCAAGAAGCCCTCGCCGCACGAAGTGCGCAGCGAGGGCTTCTTGCATGTCCGAGGACGCGCCGGGAGGGAACTTGCTCTCCGCCCGAACAGGAAAGGATAATTACGCGACGGTGTAAACCCAGTTGTGCTTATCCTCGACAGCACCAGACTGGATGCCGGTCAGGGTCTCGCGGAGCTTCTTCATCACAGGGCCGATCTCGGTGTAGCCAGCCGGGAAGGTCACGGTCTCGTCGGCACCATAAACCTTGTTGTCGATCTCGCCGACCGGGGAGATAACGGCAGCGGTGCCGCACAGACCGCACTCAACAAAGGTGCCGGCCTTGACCTCGGCCCACTCAACGGGACGCTGGTCGACGGTCATGCCCAGATCCTCGGCGACCTGAACGAGCGAGCGGCGGGTGATGGAGGGCAGGATGGAGTCGGTGTGCGACTGCGGAACGACGAGCGTGCCGTCCTCCTTCACGAACAGGACGTTCGCGCCACCGGTCTCCTCGACATAGGTGCGGGACTCGGAGTCAAGATACAGGTTCTCGGCATAGCCCCCGCGGTGAGCCTCCATCGTGGGCTTGAGGGACATGGCGTAGTTCAGGCCGGCCTTGATGTTGCCGGTGCCGTGCGGTGCGGCGCGGTCGTACTCGGAAACGCGCAGCTTGACGGGCTTGAGGCCACCCTTAAAGTACGGACCGACCGGGGTCACGAGAATGCGGAACGTGTACTCAGGAGCGGGAGCCACGCCGATCACGTCACCGGAGCCGATCATAAACGGACGCACGTACAGGGTCGCGCCGGAACCGAAGGGCGGAACCCAGGCGGCGTTGGCAGAAACGACCTGCTTGACGGCCTCAACGAACTTGTCCTTGGGGAACGGGGGCATCTCGAGGCGCTGAGCAGAGTTGTACATACGCTCGGCGTTCATGTCGGGACGGAAGCAGACGATGCTGCCGTCCTCGGCGGTGTAGGCCTTCAAGCCCTCAAAGACCTCCTGGCAGTAATGGAAGATGCCGCCGCACTCGGAGACATGCAGGGTGTGGTCGGTGGTCAGGCCGCCCTCGTCCCACTCGCCATCCTTCCAATGAGCCTCGTAGCTGTAATCGGTCTTCATGTAGCCAAAGCCGAGGCTACCCCAATCGATATCCTTCTTCTCGACAGTCATATGTCGCTCCTTACATACACAGTTGCAAACTCGCGAACCTGCACGCAAGGACCGAGGCCGACCGCGTCGCAACGTCGCACGCCCGGAGCGTAGAGCCGGACGGGACACGCGAACGGCATCGAAGCCGATGGCACGTCGATTCGCATGCACGAGATTGTACTCCGCACACGCATCGGATAAAACGTTTTTCTTTAACTAACTAAAGTATTTTCATTTGACCGAAGCAAAGAGGCCCGCCACCGTAAGCGGTGACGGGCCTCAACTGCACGGTTTGCGCGCCGGCTCGATCTACGCGTTCTATTTGCCCAGCTTAGCCTTAACCAGACCGACCACGGTCGGGATGATCGACACGGCGACGATGCCGATAATCAGCAGCTCAAAGTGCTCCTGCACAAAGGGAATGCCGCCAAAGAAGTAGCCCAACAGCGTAAAGACCGTCGACCAGGTAATGCCGCCCAGCACGTTAAAGATGACAAAGTTGCGCCAGTGCATGCCGCCCATGCCGGCGATGAAAGGCACAAAGGTGCGGATAAACGGGAAGAAGCGACCCAGGAAGATGGCCAGGTGGCCCCACTTGTCCAGGAAGTCCTCGGACTTTTTGATACGCTCGGGCGTCATGGCCTTCACCTTGCCCGAGGCGATGATCTTTTGGCCAAAGAAATGACCGATCATAAAGTTGCACTGATCGCCCAAGATAGCAGCCGTCCATGCGACGGCCAGCAGAGCCACGATGTTAAAGCCGCCGTTGTGGGCAAAGAAACCTGAGGCAAACAGCAGCGAATCGCCGGGAAGGAACGGGAAGAACACCACGCCCGTCTCGATAAAGATGATCAGGAACACGCAGCCATAGGCCATAAGCGGGCCGGCAGCGATCCAGCTGGCGATCGCGGTGCGCGGATCCTTAAGCAGCTCGGCGATAAAATTGATGAAACCCATGAAGTAAAACCTCTCAGTTGTGGGCGCGGACACGTCCAAGTTGACCAGTATACGGTTGTGACGCGGCAACGCACACGACCTTACAAAAGCGTGACTTCATTACCAGCAAGTTTGCATAATTGACACCTGTCGCGCAAAGCCGAGCAAGATTGCTCTTCCTAATCCCTAGCGAATCGCTATACTTTATTGAATTGCATTGTCGCGGCGCTAAGGGAGGGCGGCCGGTGAGCTTTATCAATACCATTCGCGAGGACATCAAGACCGTCCAGGCACAGGACCCCGCCGCGCAAAACGGCCTGGTCATTTTCCTTTCGTACCCCGGTCTTCACGCCAAGTGGAATCATGTGCCCGAGCACTGGCTCTGGGAGCACGGTCATCGATCGCTCGCCCGCGTGCTCTCGCAAATCACCCGCCACATCACCGGCGTCGAGATTCATCCCGCTGCACAGATCGGCAAACATTTCTTTATCGACCACGCCATGGGCGTCGTCATCGGCGAGACCACCATCGTGGGCGACAACTGTGTGCTCTACCAGGGCGTCACACTCGGCGGCACCGGCAACGAGACCGGCAAACGCCACCCCACCCTGGGCAACAATGTCACCGTGGGCACGGGCGCCAAGGTGCTTGGCAACATCCGCATCGGCAACAACGTCAAGATCGGCGGCAACTCGGTTGTCGTCAAGGACGTGCCCGACAACTGTACCGTCGTGGGCGTGCCCGGGCGCATCATCAAGCGCAACGGCTGCCGTGTGTTCGAGGAGAGTTTCGACGCCAAGCAGCATCGCGAGTACATGCCCGATGACGCCGCCGAGCAGAGTGCCCTCAACCGCCAGGGCATCACCGAGAATGCCCGCCGCGTCAAAGAACTCGAGCGAGAGGTGGCCGAGCTCAAGGCCCTCGTCGCCAAGCTCATGGACGAATGTTAGGAACGCAAGCGGCACAAAACAATATCGGCACCGACGCAAAAGGCGCGCCAGGGAATCAATCCCCGGCGCGCCATTCCTTTTGATGTGACATGCGGGACTGTCCCTTTGTCACATTATGCGAACTGACTCAGATAGAGGTCGGCGTAAGCACCCTCGGCAGCCAGCAGTTCCTTGTGCGTACCCTGCTCGATGATATTGCCGTGGTCCATGACCAAGATCAGGTCGGCGTCCACGATCGTCGACAGGCGATGCGCGATCACAAAGCTCGTGCGCCCGCGCATGAGCGCGTCCATGGCGCGGCCGATAGCAAGCTCGGTACGCGTGTCCACGCTTGAGGTCGCCTCGTCCAGGATGAGGATCGCCGGGTTGTTGAGCAGCACGCGCGCAATGGTCAGCAGCTGGCGCTGGCCCTGACTAATGCTCTCGGCATCGTTGGCCACCCGCGTGTCATAACCCTGCGGCATGGTGCGCACAAAGAAGTCGACCTGCGCGGCGCGCGCAGCCGCCACGATCTCGTCGCGCGTCGCCTCGGGACAGCCGTAGGCGATGTTCTCGGCAATCGTGCCGTCGAACAGCCAGGCGTCTTGCAGCACCATGCCAAACTGCTGACGTAGCTCGCCGCGATCCATGCGGCTCGTGTCCACACCGTCGAGCGTAATGCGACCACCGTCGATCTCGTAAAAGCGCATGAGCAGGTTGATGAGCGTGGTCTTACCCGCGCCCGTGGTTCCCACCACGGCGATCTTCTGGCCCGGCTCGGCGGTAAACGACACGTCGCGCATAAGCGGCTTGTCGGGCGAATAGCCAAAGCGCACATGCTCAAAAGCAACGCGGCCCTCAACGCGACCAGGCAGCTTGGCGGCATCGTCCGGCAGCGGATCGGCCTCCATCTCGGGCTCATCGAGCAGGTCGAACACGCGCTCTGCGCTCGCCAGCGCGCTCTGCAGCGAGTTAAAGGTAAACGACAGCTGCGTCATGGGTTCGGACGCCTCGTAGATAAACTGGAAGAACGCCTGGAACACGCCGACGGTCATGTGACCGGCAACCAGCATGCTGCAGCCCACCAGCGCGATCACGATCTGCGCCAAACGGCCGATAAAGCGTACCGCAGGGCCGACGGCATTGATCATAAAGTCGGCCTTGGCACTCACGCGCGCCAGCTCGCCCGAGGCTTCGTGCACCTCGGCAGAACTCTGGCGTTCGCGGTTGAACGCGCGAATCACCAGACGGCCCGAGTAACCCTCCTCGACCGCGCTCGTGATTTTGGACACCAACTCCTGACGCTCGCCCGTCACATCATGCGTACGGCGCGAAACCACCTTGGTCACCAGCAGCGATACCGCCGTAAAACCCAAAAAGATCAACGTGAGCCTAACGCTATAGACGAACATCATGATGATGGCGCCCGTCACGGTGCCGATCGACACCAGCAGCTGCAGCAATCCGCGCTGCATGCTCTCGGACATCTTGTCCAGGTCGTTGGTCGCGCGGCTGACTACCTCACCGGGGCGATGCGCATCAAAGTAAGCGAGCGGCAGACGGCTGAGCTTTTGCGCGATGCGGTTGCGCAGGCGCAGGTTGAGGCGCTCAGCAACACTCGACATCAAAAAACTCTGCAGCGCATAGAACGATCCTGCGGCCGTCCAGATTAAAAAGTAGACAAAGATGGTCTTACCGCATTGGTCCCAGGTGATGCTAAAGGTGGTTCCGCTGGCAAACGCCGCTTGTATGTGGCCCCACAGCTCGTCGATAACATGAGCGCTGTATGCCGGCGCGGCGGTGTTAAAGATGACGTAGAACACGATGCTCACGAACACGATATAGAAGCGCCAATGGTCGCCGGTAGCCTCGCTCCACAGGCGGCGCACCGTCGCCCAGGTATCGCGGGGCGTCTCGTCCTCTTCTTCGTCGTCCACGTCGCGCATACGCTCTGCCTCGGCACGGGCGCGCTCGTCCTCGGCACGCTCGTTTTCCTCGTACAGCGCCTGGCGACGAGCCTCGCGCTCCGCTGCTGCCTTGGCGGCGTCATCCAGCTCGGGTACCGCGGCAGCCGTTTCCTCGACCAGTCCCACGGCAGCGGCGTCATCAACGCCGCCCTGCTTCTTGAGCTCCTCGGTCATGCTACTCACCTCCCTTCATCTGCGATTCCGCGATGGCGCGGTACACCTCGCAGGTTTCCATAAGCTCGTCGTGCGTGCCCAGGCCCACGACCTCGCCATCCTTGAGCACCACGATCTGGTCGGCGTGCAGAATCGTCGAGATGCGCTGCGCGATGATGAGCACCGCGGCATCGCGCGTCTCGTCTTGCAACGCATGGCGCAGGGCCGCATCGGTCTTAAAGTCCAGGGCAGAAAAACTATCGTCGAAGATATATAGATCGGCATGCTTCATGAGCGCACGAGCGATGGCCAGACGTTGGCGCTGGCCGCCCGAGAAGTTCGTGCCGCCCTGCGCCACCGGGGTATCGAGCCCCTGCGGCTGGTCGAGCACAAAGGTGCTCTGGGCAACCTGGAGCGCATGAAGCATGTCGGCCTCAGTCGCGTCTTCGTTGCCAAAGCGCAGATTGCTTGCCACGGTGCCCGAGAACAGCCATGCTTTTTGCGGCACATAGGCAATGCGCCCGCGAATCTCACCTTGCGAAAGGTCGCGCAGATCGACGCCGTCCAGGCGAATGGCGCCCTTCGTGGCATCGTGAAAACGCAGCAAGAGCTTTGCCACCGTCGACTTACCCGAGCCCGTCGAGCCCACAATCGCGGTCGTCTGACCGCGTCGACAAGTAAAGTTCAAATTGCACAGCGTGTCCTCGTCGGCGTCGTCAAAGCGAAACGACATATGATCGAACACGGCGACCGCATCGGCCCCGTCCTTTGAGTCGGACGCGGCCGCATCGAGCGTACGCTGGCCATCGACGATGCTCGGTTCAATCTCCAGCACCTGCTGCGCACGATTCAGACATGCGGCGGCGCGCGGAAGCGTCAGCACCACCATCTGCGCCATCATCACAAAGAACAGGATCAGAAGTGCGTACTCCAGCACCGCCGAGATGCTCGCGATTTGCATCGCATGGGCGCCCACGCGGTTGCCGCCCACCCACAGCACCGCTACCTCGGCGATGTTCATCAAAAAGAAGGTGGAGCTGTCGAGGCCCACAAACAGATGGTTGACCTTGATGGCATTGGCGGCGTAGTCGCTAAACACCTCGTCCAGGCGCTGCTCCTCGTGGCGCTCTTTATTAAAAGCGCGGATGACGCGCACGCCCACGATGTTCTCGCGCAGCACCACGTTCATACGGTCGATAAAGCTCTGAAGGCGCATAAAAATCGGCGCGGCGTTAGCAACCGTAAAGACCGCCGCCACCAGCACGATCGCAACGACCACGCCCAGCAGCGTGCCCATAGCAGGATCGATGAGCCAGGCGAAGATGATGCCCGCCACGGCCAGGAACGGCACGGCCAGCACCAGCTGAATGGTCTGCAGAATCGCCTGCTGAATCACGTTGATGTCGTTGAGCGAGCGTGTGATCATCGAGCCCGTGCCAAAGCGCTCAAAGTCGCTGGCGGACAGCTCGAGCGACTTATCGTAGACGGCGTTGCGGATGTCGCAGGCCACATTGGCCGCCAGACGGGCCGAAAGGTAGCAGCCCAGCACCGCGCCGCCGCTGGCCATGCCAGTCGCGATAAGCATGTAGAGGCCGTTGCGCAGGATGTAGTCGACATCGCCCGTGGTGATGCCGGTGTTGACCATGTTCGCCAGCATCGTGGGAACCAACAGCGTACCGACGTTGTCGATTAGCAGCACCAACAACGTTACCGCGACAAGCCTGCGATACGGCTTCATAAACCTCATTAAGAGTCGCACGACTCCCCCTCACCTTGATTCTCGGCCTGGCTCTCGGCAGCGATATGCTGCTTAAAGGCATCGCACTCATCGCCGAGCGCATGGGAAAATTTTCCGATTAGGCGCATGATTTCGCGTTGCTCACACGGCTCAAGCGCGGCAAAGGCTCGCTGCTCAGCCTTGAGTGCCGGCAGCGCATAACGCTCGGCAAATTGCCTGCCCTCTTCGGTCAGGCTCACAACCTTGTTCTTACGGCTGCCTTCGGCAAACTCCAACGTTGCGAAGCCCCGCGCCGTCAAGGTTTTAATGGCCGAGTTGATAGTCTGCTTGCTGTAGAACCATTCGCTTGTCAGACGGCTTGCGGCAACACTGCCGCCCGCCGTGCTGGTATCGACGAGCATCCAGTAAGCGCAGTCCGAAAGACCGCAGGCGCGCGAGAACTCCGAATAGATATGGTCGAGTCCATTGAGCAACCGGTCGAAGTCGACCAGCGTAACCGCACTATTCATCTATCCCACCATTCGATTGTCCGATTTTTGACCAATTTATGCCTCTAGATTAGTCCGAGTTTTGACTATCGTCAACAGGCGCTCCGCAAATGTTTGCACTTTTATGGCCTATCGGCAGAAAAAGACCGCCGGCGCGGGGGCAGCGCCAGCGGTCACGTGAAAATCGGGTTTTATTGCCTGTTAAGCAGCGACGGCCTCATAGACCGTAGCGCCCGAGAAGCTGTCATGCAGGCTCTTGCCGGCAATCCACGGCAGCTCGACAACCTCGCAGACCGTGTTGACCAGCTCGGAGCAGTCAGTAAAGTGGCCCTTGTCGTTGAGGGCCTCGCAATCCTGAACACGCCAATAGCCATCGGTGTGCGTGATGTAGTACTCGTGATCGTTGATCGACACGAAAGCGCGCGTCTTGGAACGCAGCAGCTTCAGAAATCCTTCGAAATCGGTCTCGATGACATCTCCAGCCTGGAACATGATAGTTACCTCCTGGCCCGGCGCCACCACGGCGCGTTGATAAACGTTGGTACTCCTTTAGTAAAACCTTTATCAGAGGTTATGCGTTCGTCATTTAGGCAAGTGGTAAAAAACCGCAGGGTAGACGGGATAAAACGTTTAACCATCCCATTGGTTTGTCACATTCTGAAGGTACTTTTATGCAAACCTACCTTCCCAATTGGAATCTATCCTTTTGGCCGGGCAATTGACCGTCTATCGTTTGAGCCCGACGGGTATGAACGGGGCATCTGCAACGCCACCGCAAGGAGACACCATGGAGACTATCGAAGCGCTCATTCACCGCCGCAGCTGCCGCAAATACAGCGATCGTCCCGTCGAGGCCGAAAAGCTTGCACGTATTATCGAAGCCGGCCAATATGCACCGAGCGGCATGGGCCGCCAGCCGGTGACATTTGTCGCCGTCACCGACCCCGCGACCGTCGAGCGCCTCTCACAGCTCAACGCCCAGGTCATGGGCAGCAACAGCGACCCCTTCTATGGCGCCAAGACCGTTGTGGTGGTGCTGGTTGACCGCAGCGTGCCCACACATCTGGAAGACGGCTCGCTCGCCATGGGCAACCTGCTCAACGCCGCCTATGCGCTGGGTGTCGATTCGTGCTGGATTCATCGCGCCCACGAGGTTTTCGATTCGCCCGAGGGCCTGGAGCTACTGGCCAGTTGGGGTCTGCCCGCCGACGGCAGCCTACGCGGCGTCGGTCACTGCATTCTGGGCTATGCCGAGGACACGCTGCCCGAGGCAAAGCCGCGCCGCGACAACGTGGTGTATGTCAGGTAGCCAAGGAGTGTCCCAAACTGCCGGCACTTAGGGACGTTCCTAAACTGCCGGCAGAAAAGGAACGTCCCTAACCGCCGCAACGGCACTTCGCTGTGACGATTTTGTGTCCCGGCAGGCCTACGTCGTTTGATTTAGAGCCGAATTCGCCCCGTCATCGCTCGTCTGCTCCGCTCCCTCTGCCTTTTGCTCGTCCTCGTCCTTTTGAGCGTCGGCGATGGTGGTGGCCGCCGCAACGATACCGCGTTGGGGCGCAACGCCCGTCTGGGTCTGTGCGCCCTCGACAACTTCTGTACCTGCATGCGCGAGCTCGGACGATTTAAACATTGCGTCCAAGTTGGCGCCACCGCCGGCGTAGCCAAGCGCAGCGAGTGCGATGACGATCACTGCAACGACGACTACGATCGGCACGTAGCGATGCCAGCCGGCGGGATTGAGCCCGCTGCGGCGAGCCGCCCCGCGGCTGATGTAACCGAGCGTGCCGTCGTGCTTGAGCTTTGAGCCCACCACGCGCTTGCGGCCCCACAGCGACGACTCGGCCTGCATGGCCAAGCGAGCGCTTGCCGAAGGATAGCCATATTTAGTGCGCTTGAACGAGCCATCAAACCCCGAGGCGTGTTTGCCCCACGTCACCGATGTCGTGCGCCGGTTAACCGGCGCGGCGCTCCGCCTTCTGCGGCTCGGTTTTGAAGTCTCTGCCATTTGCCCTCGCACGCCGTAACCAAATCGAAACAATAACGCTTTGGACTGTAGCACACGCATCGCGCGCGGTCACGGGTGCCTCGCTCAACGGTCATCGTCCTTCAGCAAACGCCACAGCGTTGTACGGCTTATGCCCAGCACCTCCGCCGCACGGGTTCGGTTGCCGTGAAGATGCTGCAGGATCAACCGCGCGATATCGCGCTCGGTATCCGCCAGAGGTCGCAAGATATACAAATCGCTTTCGAGTGTCGGGGCGCCAAAAGTCGCAGTCTTGATAACGTCCTCCTGAGCAAGTACCTCATCCGCCATAGCACGCTCCACCGTACCCGCCCCTACTAATATATACAGTCGTTCCGAGACCTCGCGGAGCTGCAGATAATTGCGCGGCCAGCGGTAAGCATCGAGCGTCTTCGTCGCCGCGGCGGACAGCGTGGGTGCTGCCGTCCCAAATGCATCAGCGAGATATTCCAAATAGCGCGCAACCTTTGTCGACGCGGCTCCCTGCTCGGCAATCGCCGGCGCCACGCTCACCGCACAGGCGAAGCGCTCGGTCACAAAGGCGGCTTGATCACTTTCGCTGCCGCCCGGCATGTCATTCGCCGTCAGCACCACATGGCAGCGCGTCGCCAACGCGGTGTCGGCCATCGTGGAAACGAGCTCGCGGAGGCGCTGGGGACCAACCGCATTCCAGCCCTCAATGCAAAGGGTCAATCCCGTTTGGAATAGCGGCGATTCGGAGCTTTTGAGCACATGGCGCCAACCGCGCTCGGTGAGCTCATCGAGCGCGACGGAAACAAAGGGTTGATCGGCAAAAGGACCGTCCAGATAGAGGCGCTTGGCTATCTCGACCTGACCCGCCCCCAGCTCGCCCTCGAGCATAAGGGGCACGCCGCGTGCGTAGCTCTCAGCGACCGGCGCAGCCACCGAGGCCGCCCCCTCAACGATGCCGTACGCGCTCGATTCGTAGCGGGCCTCAACTTCGTCGGCGTTGAGCCATTCGATGCCCGCATGCGCCGCGGCGCCGCGCACCTCGCGGACCACGACGACCCAAAGGCCCCCGCCCTCTTTGTCGGCGGGGCGAACGGTCAGGCTCAGGCGCGCGCCCGCACGTCCCATAACCAGACGCGCGCCGTCTCCTATACGGTCGAGGCGCTCAGCGACAAAAGCCGCCACATCCCGCTCAAGTGCCGCGTCATTCATAGTCGAAATCGCGACGTCCCCCCGCGCATCGATTGCCAATGCCGAGGCCCCGGCAGCAGCCAGGGCCTCGGTCAAGATGTTCAGCTTGGCATCGCTATCCATGATTTGCCCCTGTCCGCGGCGACGTGCAGCCGCCGACGGTCGCACGACCGAGTGTTTCAAAATTGAACGATATTGCTCACCAAACACTATAGGGCAGAAAGCGCCGTCCTGCGAGTATAGGTGTTGCCCCGCATCGCCATCCTGGCGGGGCGATAAGAGCTCTTCGGGACTTATAAACCTGCGGACAAGCCATACCCGCAAGAGCTCCTATCGCTCCACCGTGAGAATGCGCTCACCAGCACGCAGCACGCAAATAAGCTACTTCTCTACCAGATTCCCAGCACGTGCTGCATTCCCAAACTCATGCACGCAATGCCAATCCAACAGCAAAAGCCCAGCGCGATGGGCTTGCCGCCCTTTTTGACCAGCTTGACGATATCGGTATTAAAACCAATAGCCGCCATGGCCATCACGATAAAGAACTTCGACAGCTCCTTGATAGGCGCCGTAATGGACGCGGGAAGCTGAAACACCGTGGTGATCACGCTCGCCAGCACAAAGAACAGCACGAACATGGGAAACGCGCGTTTAAGGGAGAACGTACTTTTGGCGTCACCGCCGGCCTTGCGCGCCAGATGCATCTGCCAGCATGCGAGGACCAACGTGATGGGGATAATGGCCAGCGTTCTGGTGAGCTTGACCACCGTGGCGCTCTCGAGCACATTGGCGCCGGGATGCATGCTGTCCCAGGCGCTCGCCGCAGCCGTTACGGACGAGGTGTCGTTGATGGCGGTGCCGGCAAACAGGCCAAAGCCCTCGTTGGTCAGCCCGAGCATGCCGCCGAGCGTCGGAAACACGAGCGCCGCGATAACGTTAAACAGGAAGATGACCGAAATAGCCTGGGCAATCTCGCGATCGTCGGCATCGATGACGGGTGCGGTCGCGGCGATGGCAGAGCCGCCGCAAATCGGCGAACCCACACCCACAAGCGTCGCGATCTTACCCGGCACGTTCATAACGCGGCAGAGCACAAAGGCGATGACAAGCGAGGTCGAGATTGTCGCCACGATAATCGGCAGCGACTGGGCGCCCTTGGACAGAATCTGGGAGAGGTTCATGCCAAAGCCAAGCAGGATAACCGCGTACTGCAAGACTTTTTTGGACGTATAGGTAACGCCGGCGGCGAGCTGTTCGCGACGATTCTTGGGAAAGACGAGCGCCAGGACCATGCCAAAGAGGATGGCAAACACCGGCCCGCCGACCACCTCAACCTGTTTGCCGAGCAACGTCGCGGGAATGGCGATGATCAGGCAGAACAAGACGCCTTTCCAGCGCTCGCGTACGATATTTGCCAGTTGCATATGGGATTCCTTCTTTCTATTTCACGTTTGCGACGGCTTATGATACGGCAACATTGAGCGCTGCCTTGCGCAAACACAGACTAAGATGCCGCAATAGTTCTCGGGCGACAGCCGAATTACCCACCGCGGAGAGCTGATTCGCGGCATAATTAACAACTGACATATGAGTTTGATAGAACAGTTGCGAGGCGCTATGGAAGAATCGATGCACGTCGGCGAGCAGGAAACGAGCCTACAGGACCAGTCCTACCACACCATTCGACGCAAAATCGTCTACCTGGACTACAAGCCGGGCGAAAAGCTGGGCGTCAAGCAACTTTGCGACGACCTGGATATGGGGCGCACGCCCGTGCGCGAGGCTTTAGTTCGCTTGGCGCAGGAAGGCCTGGTGCGCACCGTGCCCCAGAGCGGCACCTACGTCTCACCCATCAACCTCACCCTTGCCGAGAGTGCCTGCTACATTCGCGAGCACCTGGAAAAGCAGGTGATTGTGGAATGCTGCGCACGTGCCACCTCGGCGGGTATCGAGCAGCTCGACCGCACCATCGCACTGCAGGAAAAGGCGATGGCCGAAGAGGATCGCATAGGCTTCTTTTTGAGCGACAACCTCATGCACCGCATGATCTTTAGCATCGCATGCCGCAGCACCGTGTGGTCGTGGCTCGAGGAGACCAATGCCGACCTAGAGCGCTTCCGCTGGTTGCGCGCCGCCACGCAAACGCTCGACAAGCAGGAGATCGTTAACGAACACAAGCAGATCCGCCGTGCCATCGCCGGTCGCGACCCCATCGAGGCGAGCTTTTTGGTCAGCAAGCACCTGCACATGATGTTCCGCAACCAAACCGAAGTTCTGGATCAATATCCCGAGTACTTCGAGACCAGCAAGCTCCGCTAACCTGCCAAAAAGGGACAGGTTTATTTTGGCAGGTTTTATCTGGGCAAATGCAACAAGGCCCGGCTCCGCTACAACGGAGCCGGGCCTTGACCGTTAAATAGCTTAAATAACACCGATAACGGCAACACCACATACTTGGCGCAGTCAGCGAGCGAACGCCATTCGGCCGATCTGCCGCTCAATTCTATTTTCGAAACCTACCATTTAACGCATCGGTATGGATACTGTTCAACTCATCCATGACCTGCTTATGCTGTGACCTCTGTTCAATACGATCAAGGTCATCTTGAATATCTCCACCACTAAACCCGTGGGTAGAGCCAGAAGAGGACGAGAAAGCACCTTCAAAGTAGCCAGCAGGATCCGCAGCAGCAGAAATTACCATTCCCCAGAAAATCAAAACGATTATTAGTTTAACGATATTCATAGCAAAGGATGCCGGAAGAAGTTCTCCAATCCCTATGGGAATATAGAGAAACCAGCCAGCATATCGGCACATAACTCCTGGTTCGACAGACACGTTGCAGGTCAGAATAACGACCCATTGAATAATAAATAGCAACACTTGTGCGGAAGACCAGATATGCGAAAGCGGACAAATGCCAACTACGAGCAGAGGAAGCACAATAGGCAAGCCATTGAAGAGCAGATAGCTAATTACGGCCCATATACCTTGGGTTTCAGCATCAAGGGTTGAATTGCCGGCCCACAACGCGGTAGCAAATAGCTCTCTGGCATCGGAGTCCACATTCAGCTGGAAGGCAAAATACAGCACTGATAATATCCCCGCAATGTGTATAAACATGCTAATGGAGTATTTCACCTTCTGCGTTTCCTGTTTCATTTTGCGCGTCTCCCTCCTGACCATGAAATCAGCTCAGAATGTTTCTGATAGCATACATGTAAGTCTAGCGCGCTCCCTACGCTAGGCAAATGGAAAAGACTGATATCAGAAACAAAATTGGGCTACGCATTAAAGCCCTCCGGCATAACCAAGGCATCACGCAAAGCCGTTTTGCCACCATGATTAATCTCAACCGCAGCTATTTAGCTGATATCGAAATGGGCAATCGAAACTTTGGGGTCGATACATTAACGAAAATCGTTGAAGGGTTTGGAATTACCTTCGAAGAGTTTTTCTCCGATATGTAAATAGCGTCGATTAGCTAACGATTAGCATTCATCCAGCAAATAGTTGATTAATTAATCACTTGAAATAGCAAATAGACGGGCCCTTTTCCCGCTTATGTCAACGCGCGAGACAATGCGTGGAAGGCGCGTTTAAGATGCGCGGGCAGACAAACACCGCCGCCGAGATACACGCTTTCTTTTCGCCGTTTAGGGAACCGGCGAAGCCCGGCCACAACAGAAAATGGCACTTTGCTCGAGAGTAAGTCCGGGAGAAACCATGTTTCACAAAGCTCACCCACGAGGAGGGGCGTATAGCTCCTCCGCAGCACGAATACAATCCCCCGTCAGAGCCGCGAACGCGACAGCGCTCCTCGGCGCTGGCCTCGTCATCATGAACTAGGAAATCGTTCTAGGGCAGGGAAGCCATGAAATCACCGAGCATGTCTGCTCCCGCTACATCCACCCATAAAAGTCAGCGGCAAGAAACCCTGCTGCGACCACCCGCGACAGCGCGCTCTCTGCACCACCGGCGAGTCCCCACACTATGCGAACGGAAAACATCTGCTGGAGGAAAGCCGGATTCGTCACTCGCAACACGATCGAATGTAACATCCTTGCCCAGACCGGTAGCCCCAAACAAAACCCCGCTCTCGACCCGCCGCCGCAAGATTTCGACTCAAGGCATAAGGTCTTCAAGGTACTCAGACCTTTCTCAAGCTCATCGAGGAAGACCATGAGGCCCGCAAGGACCTCATGGGAGTAGAATTTCGATAGGCCCCGTATTGTTCACCTCACCAAACTCACCCCCCAGTGCTTCACGGCACTGCTGTCGAGAAAGACGAGATGAGGATTACTTACCCGGACGCCGGCCCTGACGGCAAGACCCAAATTTGAGACGACAACGGCAACGCCACATACTTGGCGCAGCCAGCGAGCAAGCCGCATTTGCGCCAAGGTGACGTGAAATGAGAGGGCGCTGACCTTCTGGTCGCGCCCTCGAAATTGAACGTCAGATTGGCGTGAATGCGGCTCGCACAGCGTCAAGCGGTCCGCCGTTCGGTAGAACGGCGGAACAACAATTACTCCACCGTAACGCTCTTGGCCAGGTTGCGCGGCTGGTCAACGTCGCAACCGCGCAGGATGGCCACCTCGCGGGCGAGCAGCTGCAGCGGGACGCTCGCCGTGATGGGGCTGAACACGTCGCGGACGGCCGGCACGCGAATGATGCAGTCGGCAATCTTGTTGATCTCCTCGTCGCCCTCGGTGGCAACGACGATGACCTTGGCGCCGCGCGCCTTGCACTCCATAAGGTTCGACACGGTCTTGTCGTAGGTGGCGCTCTTGGTAGCCACGGCGATGACGGGGAAGCCCGGGTCGATCAGCGCGATGGGGCCGTGCTTCATCTCGCCGGCAGCATACGCCTCGGCGTGCAGGTAGCTGACTTCCTTGAGCTTGAGTGCGCCCTCGTAGGAAATGGCAGCGCCCATACCGCGGCCCACGAACAGCGCCGACTGCGCGTCCTTGCACAGCAGGGCGGCCTCATGCACGGACTCGGTCTGGGTATCCAAAATCCACTGGATCTGCTCGGCCGTATCGGAAAGCTCGCGGAACAGCATGCGCGCCTGCTTGGTGGTCAGACGGTACTTGACCTGCGCCAGCAGTAGAGCCAGCAGCGTCAGGCTCACAACCTGGCCGATGAAGCTCTTGGTCGAGGCGACCGCGATCTCCTTGTTGGCCTTGGTGTAGATGACGCCGTCGCTCTCGCGCGCCACGGGGCTGCCCACCACGTTGGTGATGCCAAAGACCTTGGCGCCCTTGATGCGCGCATCGCGGATGGCGGCAAGGGTATCGGCCGTCTCGCCCGACTGGGACACGGCAACGACGAGCGTCGTCGGCGTGATGATGGGGTTGCGATAGCGGAACTCGCTGGCCGCCTCGACCTCGGTGGGGATGCGAGCCCAACCCTCAATGAGATTCTTAGCTATGAGACCGGCGTGATAGCTGGTTCCGCAAGCGATCACGTAGACGCGGTCGATGTCGTTGAGCTCCTCGAGCGAAAGGCCCAGCTCGTCGATGTCGAGCTCGCCGGCCGGCGTCATACGACCGACCAGTGTGTCGCGCACGACGCGCGGCTGCTCGTGGATTTCCTTGAGCATAAAGTCGGGATAACCGCCCTTTTCGGCCATGTCCAGGTCCCAGTCGATGTGGGTGACCTTGGGCTCGATAACGTTGCCGGCCTCGTCGGTGTATTCGACGCCTGCGGGCGTGAGCTTGGCAAACTGACCGTCCTCGAGCACCACGACATCGCGGGTGGCGTCGATGAGCGCGATGACGTCGGAGGCGACATAGGCGCCGGTCTCGCCCGCGCCGACCACGATCGGGGAATCCTTGCGGGCCACGGCGATCACGCCGGGCTCGTCAGCGCACACGGCGGCCAGACCATAGGCACCGACCACGTGAGTGCACGCCTCGCGCACGGAGGCCATCAGGTCGTGCGTCTCGGCATAAGCCTCTTCGATCAGATGCGCGAAGACCTCGGTATCGGTCTCGCTCTTAAAGTGGTGGCCGCGGCCCTCCAGCTCTTCGCGCAGTTCAGCGAAGTTCTCGATGATGCCGTTGTGGACGATGGCGATACGACCGTCGCAGCTGGTGTGGGGATGGGCGTTAACGACGGAGGGCTTGCCGTGGGTGGCCCAACGGGTGTGACCGATACCGCAGGTAGCGTCGCTGTCGATGTTGGAAAGCTCGCTCTCCAGGCCCGCAACCTTGCCCACGCGGCGGATGACGTCGAGGTGAGCCGCGGCGCCCTCGCCCACCTCGAGCGCGACGCCCGAAGAGTCATAGCCGCGATACTCCATGCGCTTGAGGCCCGTGACCAGGATGTTCTTTGCAATATCAGAGCCGGTGTAGCCGACAATTCCGCACATAGGATAAATCCCTTCGTTCGCGTGACTGCAAGACGTCCACGCACAGGGGGCGCTGAGACGTATAACGTTCGAGTATTGTACTCACGCAAGCGCAAGCTGATATACCAGAAGTGGTATCTCAACTTAGATACCACCCGATGCACACATGCCCAAACCACCACGATGGGGACAGGCACCTTTGTGGTGGCCTGATCGGGCCGGCGCTCTGTCCCGGCGAAAGATCTCGATCTGTAACATCTGGGGCTCCGGAAGCCGGCTTAATGTTACAGATCGAGACATTACGGTTCTGCCCCTGCACTATGTCTCAATCTGTAACAGGTAGAGCCGGTTTTGCCGCCCAGATGTTACAGATCGAGACAATTGAAGGCCCGGGCGTCTCAAACCACCACAAAGGCGCCTGTCCCCTTTGTGGTGGTCCGGGGCAGCAACGGCGTTTGCCCAGATAAAACCTGCCAAAATAAACCTGTCCCTAATTGGCAGGTTTTGACACCCTGGGGGCGGGCGATGCTACAATCTGGCTTGTACTTGAAACGCATCAAAGGGGCCGCTATGGCAAAGGTAAAAATCAGCGACGTCGCGCGCGAAGCGGGGGTCTCGCTGGGCACGGTATCCAATGCGCTCAACCACCCCGAAAAGTTGCGCCCCGAAACCCTTAAGCTCATCAACGAGACCATCAATCGCCTTGGCTACCTGCCCAACCAAAGCGCTCGCCAGCTGGCCGGCGGCACCACTAAGTCCTTTGGCCTTGTCCTCCCCCGTCTCGATCACGGCTTTTCGCTCCAAATCGCCAGCGGTGCCCACAACGAGGCACGCAAGCACGGCTATGACTTGCTCATCGCCAATGCCGATAACGACGATATTCTCGAGGATCATTACCTGCGCTATTTTATGGGCACGCAGATGTCCGGCGTCATGGTTCAGCCCATGACATCCCCCGACTGGCACCCGGCCATGACTAAAATGCCCGTGCCGATCGTCCATCTGGACATCCACTGTTCCGAGCCCGGCTACTACGTGGCTGCCGATAACGAAGCCCAAGGTCGCATCATCGCCGAGCTCGCCATCGCCCGCGGCGCACGCCATATTGTCGTTGTGGGTCGAGCAGCATTTATGCAGCTCACCCTACGCGTGCTTGGCATTCACAAGGCCCTTGCCCTGCACCCCGATATCAAGATCGAAGTCATCGACGCCGGCGAATGGAATACCGCTGCCGACGGCTACGGCATCGGTGCCCAGATCGCCGAGCGCCCTGCTGACGAGCGCCCCGATTTTGTCATCGGCCTGACCGACGTATTGGCCTCGGGCGTTATCTCGGCGCTGACCGACAAAGGCATCTCCGTTCCCGAGCAGGTTCGCGTGGCCGGATGCGACGGCAACCCGCTCGCTTGGAGCGGGGCGGTCCCGCTCACCACGGTAGCACCCCCAGGCTACGAGATTGGCCGCAAGGGCGTTCAATTGCTCATGGAGCAAATCGAGGATAAACCTGCCGCCAAGACCAAACGAGTCCGCATCGGCTCCGCCGCGCGCACCGTCACCACGGCCACGGCCGCCGAGGACATTAACCGTCAGGAGCTCGTGCGCCCCTTCTTGCTCGAACGTGTGAGCACCCAAAAGGCCGAGCAGCACCCGACGGGCCCATCCGCGGCCCCAATAACCGACATCAACCTGGGCGCCTACCTGTAACAAAAAACGCCGCAACGGGAACAGTCCCGCTGCGGCGTTTTGCTGGCCCCATGTTCCCTCCCCGTTTAGCCGGACCTGCGGCTACGGATATTTATGGAATGTAATCCATTTTTCATTAACTGTTTTGTTAAAATAGATTCAATTCCATATTTTTAGATATTTCCTATAAGTATTGATTTTGCTCCAGTTTTTTCTCGCCAAGAAAGGAGTTTCATGAATCTGATTGATCGCAAACAGTACCTCGACTGGCTCATTTCATGGAAAGACTCGCGCGTCATCAAGGTCGTTTCGGGCGTGCGAAGGTCCGGCAAATCAAAGCTATTCGAAATCTACCGCAGCTACCTGCACGATCATGGAATCACAGGCGGCCAGGTTATATCCCTCAACTTTGAAGACCTGGAGTTCGAGTCGCTTACGTCGTATAGAGCACTCTACGACTACATTTCCGCCAGACTCGTCCCCGATAAGATGAACTACGTTTTTCTGGACGAGATACAGCACGTCGAGCATTTCGAAAAAGCCGTCGACAGTCTTTTTATCAAGGACAATGTCGACCTCTACATAACCGGTTCCAACGCTTATCTGCTCTCGAGCGAGCTGGCAACTTTGCTCTCCGGCCGCTACGTAGAGCTCAAGATGCTGCCCCTATCCTTTAAAGAGTTTTGCTCGGCAAAAACCAATGACGGAAAGGCTCCCGCGCAGTTGTTTGACGAGTACATTACCCGGGGCTCTTTTCCCTTTATCGCCGAGACGGGTATTCAGGGACCCCAGGCGCGCGATTATCTTATGAGCCTCTACGATACCATCGTCATACGCGACGTTATCGAACGCCTGAAGGTCTCGGACGTCCCGACCCTGCGCGATATCACCAAGTTCCTACTCCATAGCATTGGAAACCGGATCTCGATTAAAAAAATCTCCGACACGCTCTCGTCCAAAGGCAACAAAACCGACCAGAAAACCGTAGCCAAGTACCTCAAAGGCTTAACAGACAGCCTTGTGTTGTACTTTGCTCCGCGCTATAACGTGCGCGGTCGGCAGCTTCTTTCAACAAACGGCAAATACTACGCCGTTGACCTTGGACTTAGAGGCGCTCTCGTCAAAACCCAAAGCAGCGATATCGGTCATATCCTCGAAAATGTTGTTTATCTCGAGCTCCTACGCCGTGGATACGACGTCTACGTGGGCGATATCGACGGCGGGGAAATCGATTTTGTTGCCCTAAACTCAGACGAGACAGCCTATTTTCAGGTTTCAGCCACAACGCTCGACGAAACTACCCTCAATCGAGAGTTGGCCCCCTTTAAGAAAGTCCGAGACAACTACCCCAAGACGCTTCTTACGCTCGACACGCTGTTTGCGGACGCGAACTACGAAGGAGTCCGCAAGCGCAACGTGATCGACTGGCTCCTGGAGTAGACCGAGACTGGAGTCACAGCTCGGCCCCTGAACAGCCATAACCACCGCAAGGGGACCGTCCCCCTTGCGGTGGTTATGGCTTACGTGCGAACGCTAACGCGCGGCCTTGACCGCGGCCGGCAGATCGAACAGCGTATCGAGCACAGCCTCGCAGCCATCCACCACGTCCTGCGGCAGCGGCACGATGTCGGGAACGGCAAAGACGTGGCAGCCGGCCGTGATGCCCGAGACGCAGCCGTTGCGAGAATCCTCGACCACGGCGCACTCCTCGGGAGCAAAGCCCGCGCGCTCGCAGGCGAGCAGGTACATCTCAGGGTCGGGCTTGCCGTGTACGACGTCCTCGCCGCAGGTCACCGTCTCAAACTTATCAAAGAGGCCGACCATCTTAAGGTTGCGCTCGGCGGTAACATGGCGCGACGACGTCGCAAGACCCACGTGATAGCCCGCAGCCAGCAGCTCGTCCAGGCACTCGGCGGCACCGCCCTTAAGCTCCAGATCGGTCTTGACCATCTCGTCGCGAATCTCCTTGTGACGACGATAGATCGCCTCAGCGGTTTCGCGGCCGCCGTAATGCCCATCAAGGATCTCCATGACATCAGGCAGCGTGCGGCCGATAAACTGATGGATCAGCGCATCATCAATCGCGAATCCCAGCTCGGCCGCGCCCGCCTTCCACGCCTTGATACCCAAACGCTCGGTATCGACCAGCGTTCCGTCCATGTCAAAAATGACAGCCTTGATCATATTGGTCCCCCATCGCTTCGCGCTGCTGTACTCCCGCAACTTTACCGCACCTGTAAACTTGTATATAACGTATATAGCATATTGCACTTTCGTTACATAGATAGAAGTCTTATGACAAGCGGCTCGGTAGGATTATAGTTTTCGACCGAGTACTCAACGGCAAGGATCGATTCATGCTTTCAGACACTACCGCACCTGCAGAGGGGCTTCAGGACAAACTCACAGCGCTCGAGCAGCTGCTTTTGGCATACGGACGCGTCGCCATCGGCTTTTCCGGTGGCGTCGACAGCAGCTTTTTGGCCGCGGTCTGCGCCCGCATCATGCCCGCCAGCACGCTTCTCGTTCACCTCACCACGCCGCTCATCGGCACGCCCGAGCAGGCTTCGTTTGAGTGGGCGGTTGACGGGCAGGCCGATGAGGGGCCGCATTTCAAGCTCCCCGTGCTCAACCTCTCGGTCGATCAGCTGCAGCTCCCCCAGGTAGCCTGCAACGACGCCGACCGCTGCTACCACTGCAAGCGCGCCGGCTTTACCGCCATCGTCAATCACGCCAGGTCGCTGGGCTTTCCCACCGTCATCGACGGCAGCAACGCAAGCGACCGTGGCGACTACCGCCCCGGCATGCGCGCCGCCCAGGAGCTCGGCGTGCGCTCGCCCCTCATGGAGGTCGGCTTTACCAAGGACGAAGAGCGCGAGCTGCTGCGCGCCTGGGGCTATCCCGTTTGGAACCTGCCGGCAGGAGCCTGCCTGGCCACGCGCGTCCCCACGGGCGAGGAGCTCACGCGCGAGAAGGTCGATCTAATCCGTGCCTGCGAGGATTACCTGCACGATCTTGGCCTGGACCAGGTCCGCGCACGCCTCGTCGGCGGCTGCATGCATATCGAGGCCGCGCCGGCAGACGTCGCCAATATCGCCGCCCTCGGCAACACCGCGGTCAACGACGAGGGCAAGGCCCCGCTTCCCGCCGCCATCGAATCTGCCCTGCGCAACCTAGGCTGCGGCCATATCTCCCCCGAGGTTACCCCCTACATCCACGGCAACATGAACCAGTAACCTGCCAAAAAGGGACAGGTTTATTTTGGCAGGTTTTATCTGGGGAAATATCGCGAGACAGTCGCCCCTCTAGCACCCATCTAGCTTCGAGAGACACTAGAAGGGCGACCCGGCTGCATCTACTTCTTCCGATATCGGCGGTTACGGCTCGTCGATGAACCCATTACTTCGATGAGTCCTTTATCCGCCATTTTTGGCAGATGGTAACGGACGGACGAAATCTTGACCCCCGATGCAACCGCTATTTCTCGCGCCGTCATATCCATTCCGGCGCTGAGAGCCTCCAGAATCCTATCCGCCGTCGAAGCTGACGATTCTCTGTTCATATCGATAATTTCAAACGTGTCTTTGCCGCATTTTGACAGGACATGTTTATCCACAAGGTCCCCGCAGATCAAGCGAATGTCATCCGAATCCCACTTCAGGGCCTCTCGTATTTTTTGAACATCGCATACGCACCCATGCTCCCGCATAAACATGAGCAATGTTTCCTCGCGATCCGTCAGCTCGGCGCCCACATGGCTCTGAATCCACGTGCGGTTTTCAGCAAGCTCCGCCCCGTGCCGGGAAAGCAGCACCGTAAACGAATCGGCCTTAACGATAAATTTCGGCCTGCCAAGCGAACGAGACTCCATCTCGCGAATCATAGCCGGGATGCCAGATCCCTGACTTTCCGCAACAGCCCCCTCAGCATGCTCTAACGGTGTCGCCCCCATCAGACTCATGAGCTTTGGGTTTCGGCAGCGCGATTCCCCGTCCGCAAGATTGTCCACCGTCTTTCCGCCCCAAAGCCCGCCGGGGTTTTTGATCTCTATTCTGTCTGGGTAGATATCGACGCTCACGGCCTGCCCCACAAACATGGGCGAATACTCTCGATGGATGCAGGCATTCGCCAAGGCCTCGCGCAAAACCTCCTGGGGTACTTCCCAATCTTCCCTTCTACCAGCGCCTCGCACTATCGCCGCTTTGCGCAAGTTTCGTCCGATCGCAGCAAGGGCATCTTCGATGCAAGCCGGAATCGGGCCATCGCACAACTGGCGGTCAATAAACCGGGGTTGCCCAGGAGCAGATTTTTCCACATCGGAATGAACGGCGACATCGATCATCAGCTTGGGATAGAACTGCTGGGGGTAAATTCCCGCCGACAGAAGCCCCGCGAGCTTCACAGCTCCATCCTTTGTAGTGATATTGAGTCTGGCCAGCTGCTTTTCCAGCGTATCGGCTCCGCGCAAAACGCGCGGGGTCTGCAGCCGACGATTTGCGATAATGGACCGCACGACATCTGGATCCAAATCCTCGACTGTTGCCTCCGAAACCACCGTACCGTCTGCATCACTCGGAAGCAACGCACTCTGTAGCTCATATAGCTCAGCGGGTGACATCTTGATATCTTTATCATCCACGCGCTTGTAGCTACCGTTCTGCACGCCGCGCGCGCCGATATAGCAAGGCTTCGCTTTAAGCTCAAGTTCAAAGATGCGCACCAGAAGCACCTGGAGCCCGTCGACCTCGCCTCGATCAAGCTCGTACCGCGGCGCATGGGTCACCACTGCCGCTGAGCCTCCGTCTCCGATACCCGAAACAAACTGATCGCGCACCCTATCGATAGCAAAGTTAGCCGAAGGAACAAATCCTTCGGCTTCGTTCAGGCCCAAAATAATGAGTCCACCCGCAGTGTTTGCAAAAGCGCTCACTGTCTCCCATACGTCTGCGCTCAATTTATTCGTGCAGGCTTTAACTTCTACCGATGCGTCATCAGTCCCCCGCCTGCGAAGGCGCTCAACAATAAGGCCAAGAGGTTCATCCAGCAGCATTGGCATTCCGTCTCTCTAAAACGATAGATTTATCTCTCTAAAGTATAGTATATCTCTCTAACTTTAGAGAGATAAGCACCTTATTTTAGAGAGACATTTAGAGAGATGTATCGAATTCACTGTTAGATTGCCCAATGTTATCTCTTTAACTGGCTTTCTCTTTAGAGAGACATTTAGAGAGACGAGTACAACCCCTCTAATGAGTGGAATGCCGCAGCCGACGGCTACGGCATCGGCACCCAGATCGCCGAGCCCGCCAGCACCCGGGCAAGCAGCCGCGTCGAAGCCACCGTCATCAACCTCGGCGCATACCTTTAGCGCACGGCCTTGACCGCCGCCGCCAGATCGAACAGCGTATCGAGCACGGCCTCGCAGCCATCCGCCACGTCCTGCGGCAGCGGCAAGATATCGGGGACGGCAAAGACATGGCAGCCGGCCGTGATGCCCGAGACGCAGCCGTTGCGAGAATCCTCGACCACGGCGCACTCCTCGGGAGCAAAGCCCGCGCGCTCGCACGCGAGCAGGTAGGTCTCGGGATCGGGCTTGCCATACGCGACATCCTCGCCGAAGGTCACCGTCTCAAACTTGTCAAAGAGGCCAACCGTCTTAAGATTGCGCTCGGCCGCAATGCGGCGCGACGACGTCGCAAGGCCCACGTGATAGCCCGCGGCCAGCAGCTCGTCTAGGCACTCGGCGGCGCCGGCCTTAAGCTCCAGGTCGGTCTTAGCCATCTCGGTGTGAAGCTCAATGTTACGGGCAAAAATCGCGTCGGCGGTTTCGCCCTCGCCGTAATGCGCCTCAAGGATGTCCTTAACATCGGCATTCGAACGGCCGATAAACCGATGCGTCAACGCGTCATCAATTTCGATACCCAACTCGGCAGCACCCACCTTCCACGCCTTCATGTCCAAACGTTCGGTATCGATCAGCGTTCCATCCATGTCAAAAATAACAGCTTTGATCATATCGACCCCTTCATCGGCTTGCGTTGCCGCAAATCTACCGCACGTTACAGACTTGTATGTAACGTATATATCATATTGTACTTTCATTAGATAGGCAGAAGCCTTGTGACGTAACCTGCCAAAAAGGGACAGGTTTATTTTGGCAGGTTTTATCTGGGGAAACGCCGAATAGCTCCATATACACAACCGCCGCAGCTCCATATGAGGCAAATGAATCCGTAGCGCTTGTCCCAAATCTTGAGTATTTGTTCGACAGAACGGCCCCTGCCGGCTCCTGCTAGACTGGTAGATTCCCAACCGTCCATCCAGGAGCCTCCATGTCGCGCAAGTCCGCCTACAAGCAAGTACTTTCCATCGGCACCGCCGTGGTGCTGGGGTTTGCGCTGTTTACGGAATCGCTCGACGGGGCGCCCAAGCTGCTCTCGCCGCAAAGCGACGAGCAGGCGGCGGCCCTGGCCGAGAAGCAAAACGAGAGCCCCAGCCGCACCGACGACGAGGCGGACCTGGTCGCCCGGCTCGAATCGGGGACGGCAAGCTCCTCGGATTCCAAAGGCGGCCAAAGCACCGGCGATGGCTCCGAATCCACCACAACCGGCACCGGCGACGACACTTCCGCAGATAGCACTGCCACCCCCATCGACGAAGTCGAAAACCCCGATCTCGACCGCGCCCGCGGCGTATATCTCAGCAGCATTCCCGACTACGCCGGCAACCCCTACGTTGCCCTTCGCGCCGACAGCACGCACCCGTTGGGCACGCCGTCGTTCACGCTCGACGAATACGAGCGGGCCACCGAAGAGGGCTGCTTTAAGAAGTTCTCTAAACTCGACAGCCTGGGCCGTACCCGCAAAGCACTCGCCTGCATAGGACCCGAATCGCTCGGTCAGGGCAAGCGCGGCGATATCTCGCGTATCCACCCCGCCGGATGGCACCAGCAGCGCTACGACTTTATTCCGAGCCAGAGCCTCTATAACCGCTGCCACCTTATCGCTTGGTCGCTCTGCGGCGAAAACGCCAACCGCAAAAATCTCCTGACCGGCACGCGCTATCTCAACGAGACGGGCATGTTGCCCTTCGAAGAGCAGATCCTCGGCTATATCCGCGACACGGGCAACCACGTGCTCTACCGCGTCACGCCCATGTACAACGAAGAGGAACTCGTCTGCCGCGGTGTCCGCCTCGAGGCGCAATCGGTCGAGGACCACGGCAAGACACTGTGCTTCCACGTGTACTGCTACAACCTGCAACCGCATGTGCAGATCGACTACGCCACCGGCCGCAATCAGGCCTCAGGGGACTAGCCCTAACCCGACAAGAACCGATTTGCATCCCCCCAGGGATCAAAAAGGGCCGTTCCGGATCACCCAGAGCGGCCCTTGCATCGGCATGTATAGCACCGGCAAAGCCACACGCTACTTAGCGCGGCCCTCCTCATAGCGCTCGACCAGCTTGGCCTGAACGTCATAAGGCACCTGCTCATAGCCTGCGGGCTTCATGGTAAAGTCGCCCGTGCCGCGCGTGATAGAGCGCAGACGCGTCGAATAATCCGTCAGCTCGGCCAACGGAGCCTGGGCAATGACCACGGTATCGCCGCGCTCGTCGGTTTCCATGCCCGTCACGCGACCGCGCGAGGCCGAGATGTCGCCCATCACGGCGCCGGCATAGCTCTCGGGGATAGTCACCGTGATTTCCTCGATGGGCTCCAGCACCACCGGGTCGGCATCGGCGCACGCCTTGCGCAGGCCGATGCGAGCCGCCGCGCGGAACGCCATCTCGTTGGAGTCGACGCTGTGATACGAGCCGTCGTACACAGCCACGCGAATGCCCGTGAGCGGGTAGCCGGCGATGATGCCGTCCTTCATAGTCTCCTGAACACCCTTATCCACGGCAGGGATCAGCGAGCGCGGAATGCGGCCGCCCACGACCTCATCCACAAACTCGTAGCCGTCGCTCGTGCCGTCGGCGGCAATCATCGGCTCCACACGCAGCCAGCAGTCACCATACTGACCGGCACCACCGGTCTGCTTCTTATGACGACCCTGGGCACTTGCCGTGCGGCGGATGGTCTCGCGATACGGAATACGGATCGGCACGCTCTTGGCAGCGACCTTGGTGCGGTCCTCCAGGCGATTGAGCAGCACCGAAACCTGCGCCTCACCAACGGCGGAGATAATGGTCTGGCCGGTCTCCTCGTCGCGGTCGATGCTCATAGTCGGATCGGCCTTGCAGGCCTTCTCGATAAACGTGTAGAGCTTCTCTTCGTCGCCGCGATTCTCGGCCTCGATGGCAATGCGGTACTGCGAGTTGGGGAACTTAAACGCCGCAGCCTCGACCTTGCCGGTAATGGAGAGCGTATCGCCCGTCTCGGCCGCCAACTTGGGCGCCACGATAATGTCGCCGGCATAGGCGTGACCGACCTCGGTCATGTCGCGGCCGCACATCACATACAGGTGAGCCAGACGATCGCTCTTGCGCGTGCGCGCGTTGATCAGCTCAAGACCCGGCTCAAGCGTACCCGTCAGCACCTTGATAAAGCTGATGCGACCCTGCTGCGGATCGGCCAGGGTCTTAAACACAAACGCCACCGGACGGTCATCGTCGCTCGAAATCTTGAGCGAATCACCGTCGATAAGCGGCATCTCGCCGTAGTCCGTCGGCGCCGGGAAGTATGTGGCGATGTCGTCCATCAGCGAGTTGACGCCCTGTTCCTTAATGCAATCGCCCGCAAAGACCGGCACAAATATGCGCTCGGCAATCGCCTTCGACAGCAGGCCTTCAAGCTCCTCCTGCGTCAGCGTCTCCTCGCCTTCCAGGTACTTCATCATCAGCTCATCGTCGGCCTCGGCCACCAACTCGCACAGATGGTCATGGGCCTCCTCGGCCTGGGCACGATACTCCTCGGGAATCTCCGACTCAACGGCTTCGGTGCCGTTGCAATGGCGCGCCTTCATGCGCACCAGGTCGATGATGCCGTCAAAGTCCTCGCCCTCGCCCCAGGGAAGGGTCACGGCGCCCAGGCGCGTGCCAAAGCGCTCTTGCAGCAGGTCCATCGTGGTCGCAAAGCTGGCCTCGGAGCGCGACAGGCGATTTACGAACACTGCGCGTGCCAGGCGTAGGTCCTCGGCGGCATACCAGAGCTTAACCGTCGTAGGCTGCGGGCCGGCCTCGGCGTCGACCACAAACAGAGCCGTCTCGCAGACGCTCATCGCGGCAAAGGCGTCGCCGATAAAATCGGGGTAGCACGGGGCATCGAGCACATTGATGCGCGCGCCCTTCCAGTCAATCGGTGCAATGGTCGTCGAGATGGAAAACGCACGCTTGACCTCTTCGGGGTCATAGTCGAGCGTGGGCTTGGTGCCGTCGTGGCCGCCCAAGCGGGCGGTCTTGCCGGAAAGGTGGAGCATGGCCTCGGCGAGTGAAGTCTTGCCCACCCCGCCTTGGCCTACGAGCACCACGTTCCTTACGTTACCGGTCTTGGGAGCACCCATGATGACCTCCTTGCAGGGCCGCGCGCAAGGCGCGACGCCAACGGGGAGAGTTCGCGGTCGGTGCCGTCCCGGGAGCAGCATGGTCGGCAGCCGAGCCGACTCACCCTCCAAATGTCCTATGCCACCACCCTACCCTCACGGGCGACCGTCCATGCACACCTTTCGGCACACGTATGAATACAGGCGGCGAGAGGAAGAGACAAGCTTGTGAGGCGATTATTGAACCCCGTCGATGCAAACAAAAAGCCGCCACAGACCGTAAGACCTGCGGCGGCTTCGCCTCAATTAATAGTTGAGTAAATACCTGAGCCTACCCCTCGATACGGCTCAAGAACTCACGGGTGCGCTGCTCACGCGGATGGTCGATGACCTGCTCGGCAGGACCCTCCTCGACAATGCGGCCGCCATCCATAAAGACCACGCGGTCGGCAACATCGCGCGCAAACTGCATTGCGTGGGTCACGATTACCATCGTCATATTCTGCGCGGCAAGGTCTTTAATGACACGCAGCACCTCGGCCGTCAGCTCGGGATCGAGTGCCGAGGTCGGCTCGTCGAAGAACAGGATCTCCGGATCGAGCGCCAAGGCGCGGGCGATACTCACACGCTGTTGCTGGCCGCCCGAAAGCTCACATGGCACCTTGTTCTCGTTGCCCGTAAGCCCCATCTGCGCGATCAACTCGCGCGCACGAGCTTCCGCCTGCTCGCGCGGGCGCTTGAGCACGCGGATCGGCGCGTCGATGATGTTTTTCATCACGGTATAGTGCGGGAACAGGTTGTAATTTTGGAACACCAGGCCGAATCGCGAGCGTGCCCGCTTGGGCACATCGCCCTTCGCATAGACCGCGCCCGATCCCGCATCCGTCGCAACCGCAAGGTCGCCAAACGAAAGCGAGCCTCCGTCGAGCGTCTCGAGCAGCGTGGCGCAGCGCAACAGCGTTGACTTACCGCCGCCCGAAGGCCCGATAATCGCCACAACCTCGCCGCGCTTGACCTCGAGCGAGATATCCTTGAGCACCTCATTGCCGCCAAACGCCTTGCGCGCGTTCGCTATATTCATTACCGTTCCGGACACGGGAACCTCCATGTGTTTGAAAAGCACGACGGAACAGGCTAGTCGTGGTAGTAGTCAAGTCGTTTCTCGGCGGCGCCCAGCAGCATCTCGACCACAAAGTTAAAGACCCAGTAGATCAGCGCCGCGATCGCAAACGGCACCATGCTCACCTGCGAGGCGACCAGCGCCTTGGCCGTCGAGAACATCTCGCCCACGCCGATGGCGAACGCCAGCGACGTGTCCTTGACCAGCGTGATGATCTCGTTGCCCATCGCCGGCAGAATACGCTTGGCGACCTGCGGCATTACGATATACAGAAACGTCTGCAGGCGCGAATAGCCCAGCACCTCGGCTGCCTCGTATTGACCGCGCGGAATGGACTGCAGGCCCGAGCGATAGATCTCGGCAAAGTAACCGGCGTAGTTGATGATGAACGCCACGACGCACGCCGTCCACTTGGAATCGGGCGTGAGCGAAATGCCAAACACGTAGTACGGGGCAAAGTAGATGGCAAACATCTGCAGCATGAGCGGCGTGCCGCGCATCACCGAAATATAGATGCGCGCAATCCAGCGGAGCGGCGCGATCTTGCTCATGCGCATAAACGCCACGGGGATTCCCAGCGGAATCGACCCCAGCAGCGTCAGCACAAACAACTGCAAACTGACCAAGAATCCCTGGCCAAGCATCTGCATCATGACCTGAATAGACAACCCAAGCTCTCTTTCACAGTAACGGAACAGCGAACCCAATGCTAAAGCGGGTTTTCCAGGTGCCCGAGTTTGCCGTGAAAGAGGAGCGCCGCGTACTAAATGTACGCAAGCGACGGTTTGAACGGCAAAATCGGGTGCCTGGGAAAGCCGCTATTTGAGCACCCAGTTGTCGAAGGAAAGACCATAGCTTGAATACTTGTCGCACAGGTCCTTGACCGTGCCGTCCTCGTAGAGTGCCTTGAGCGACTCGGTCACGGCGTCGGCCGACTTGGTATCGCCCTTCTTAAAGCCGACGGCATAGTGCTCGCTAGACAGCGGCTTATCAAGCTGCGTATAGGCGTCGGGCTTTGCGGCAAGCTGGTACTGAGCAATCGAAAGGTCGCACGCCACGGCATCGACCGCGCCGCTCTCGAGCTGCATAAAGGCCGTGTTGTACTCGCCGATGGTATCGAGCGTGGCAAACGTCGCCGCCAGATCCTTCTGGTCACCCTCGAGCACATCCTGCGCAGCGGAATCGGTCTGGGTAATCACGGTCTTGCCAGCGAGATCGTCCCAGCTCTTGATACCCGCGTCCTTCTTGACCACGAGCACCTGCTCGTTGAGCATGTACGGCTCGGAGAACGTGTAGTCGTCCTCGCGGCCCTCCATGGTAAAGCCGTTCCAGATGCAGTTGATGGCACCCGAGTTGAGCAGCGTATCCTTGGCATCCCAATCGATGGCCTCGTATTTGACCTCCCAGCCCTGCTTATCGGCAACGGCCTTGGCCAGATCAAGGTCAAAGCCCGTATATTCGCCGTCATCGCCCACAAAGCCGTACGGAGGATAGGACTTGTCAAAGCCCACCACGAGCTTTTTGGACTCCGCAGCGCCCTTCACGTCCTTTGCCGCGGCAGAGCCAGCAGCAGAGCCCTTAGCGGCACCGCCGCCACAACCGACAAGACCAAGGCCGAGCACCGTGGCGAGCGAGCCGGCTAGACCAACAAACTGACGACGAGACATATCGGTATTCATGGTATTCCCCCTTGATGGCACTTTAGTTAGGTAAAGTGAGTCATGTAACGTTCAGAATCATACACTTTAGTGAGATAGAGTACAAGGGAGGGCTTGCCCGCCGGGTGCCGGGGCAGGGGTTAAGTTTGCTGCTCTACAGTCCTGCTCACGACGGAGAGCACATTAAGTGCTCTCCTGTTCGTGCGGAACTCGCGACAAACTTAACCCCTGCCCCGGCACCCGGCGGGCAAACGTCGTTGGGCTTATCACTGACATGAAATGGGCGCTTGCATATCGTCCGCTAGCTTGGCACGGTACAATACTTGCAGCTTTAATTCATGAATTAGTGGAGTTATTGATGGCAGAATCTCGTGCGGAGCGTAGGGCTCGTCGTGCTTTGGTGGAGGCGGCTGAGGGGTCGAAGAAGGAGAAATCTTCTACGAAATCCAAGTCTTCTAAAGCTGCAAAAAGCAAATCGACTAAGAGCAGGGCTAAGGCCAAGCGTTCTGACTCTCGTCGAGGCGAGGATAAGGCATCTCAGACTCGCTCCAAGCGCTCGCATAAAGATCGGGTTTCGTCTGCGCGCAAGGCTGTGGATCCCAAATCTCCTTGCTCCATCATGAAAGCTTGTGGTGGGTGTACGGCGCTCAATCGTCCTTATAAGAAGCAGCTGGCGGCCAAGCAGGCTGCTATGGAAGAGCTGTTTGCTGAGCTCTGTGAGCGCGAGGGTATTGCCGTTGATCCCATTCGCGGTATGGGTGTTACCCTGGGCGACCCGGGCAAGTATCCTGCGCCGCGTGGTTTTCGTCATAAGGCTGCCACCCCCTTTGCTCCCGGCAAGGAGGGCGCTGTCCGCTGCGGCTTTTTTGAGCGTGGCACGCACAAGATCGTTGCCGTTCCCGAATGCCCTGTCGAGGCACCGGGCGCCCGCCAGATTCTCAACGGCATCGCGCATGAGGCCGAGCGTCTGCACATTCCCGCCTTTAACGAGGACAAGCATCTGGGCCTACTTCGCTACGCCGTCGTTCGCTGCGGCTGGCGTACCGACCAGATTATGGTCACCCTCGTGACTGCCCAGCGCGATCTGCCGCATGCGCAGGAGTTTTTCGAGGCCGTCGCCGCACTCGATCCGCATATCGTCACCGTTGCCCAAAACATCAACGGACGCCCCGGCAACGCCATTCTAGGCGAGGAGACCCGCATCGTGCATGGCGCTGAGTGCATGCGCGACCAGCTGCTCGGCTGCGAGTTCGGCATCTCCCCCACCGCGTTCTATCAGACCAACCCGCAGCAGACCGAGCTGCTCTACCAGCTCGCCATCGACGGCATGGACCTGCAGCAGGGCGACGTGCTTATGGATGCCTACTGCGGCAGCGGCACCATCGGCCTTTGCGCCGCAAAGGATGCCCAGGACAAGGGCATCGGCATCATGCTGCTCGGCGTGGAGCGAAACCCCGCGGGCATTGCCGACGCACGCCGCAATGCCGAGCTCAACGGCCTTACCCGCAGCGCTTGGTTTATGGCCGACGACGCCACCGACTACATCCTCGATGCCGCCGACAACAACGAACGCGTCGACGTCCTTTCCATCGACCCGCCGCGCGCCGGCTCCACCCCCGAGTTTCTCGAAGCCGCCTGCGCACTCAAGCCGCGCCGCATCACCTATATCAGCTGCAACCCCGTGACCCAAGAGCGTGACCTGCACCAGCTCCTCGACGGAGGCTATCGCCTGCTCAAGATCACGCCGGTCGACATGTTCCCCCACACCGACCACACCGAAACCGTAGCGGTCCTCGAACGCCGCTAACCAACCTCAGTAGATTTTTGGGACAAGAAGGGGGGCGACCCGTCTGGGCCACCCCCCCTTCGCTTGGTTTATAAATTCCGCTACATCCCCTTGCGCAGGTCGCACACGCCGGCTGCCGCCATCTCGCGCAGCAGCGTCTCGCGATCGCGCGTCACAATCAGATCCAACGGGAAGTGAATCTCGTCGAGCATCTTGCGCGCGTGATCGAGCTTGCCAATGGCCATGCCAATGTGGGCATCGGTCGACACGCCAATGCCCACGCCCAGCTCGGCGCAGCGCTCGGCGATCTTGCGGCATACGGCCCAATGCTCAGTGTCGACGCCGTGTTCAAGACTATGGTTGTTAATCTCGATAATCTTGTGCTTGGCCTTAGCCGCCAACAGCACCTCGTCGATATCGAACGGCACGCCCGAGCGACCCGTGTGGCCCAGCATGAACACCTTGGGGTGTTCCAAGGCGTTGATATACATCTCGGTCGCCTGGGCCAGCGTAGCACCTTCGGCAATCTGCGGATTATGCACGCTTGCAACCAAATAATCCAAATTACGCGTAACCAAATCGAACAGCGAATGCTGACGGCTGTACGAATCGCCGGCAATATCGAGCGTGACAGGAGTGTCCTCGCCAAACAGGCTTCCGTCCAGCGAAACGATATCGGCCTCGGCACCACGCAGCACCAGCACGCCGCTCCAAATGCGCGGCCAGATATCCTGGTTGATAAAGAACTGGTAACTGCGCAGGTCATTGGGGCAAGCCGTAACCATAGAGCTCAAATGGTCGGCAGATCCGAGCACCTGCAGGCCACGCTCTGCCGCCCAGTACACATTCTCCTCAATGGTCGAATATGCATGCGCAGAGAACATCGTATGGGTATGAATGTCACAAGAAAGCAGGTAGGGCATCAGGTCTCCTTATCTGGCACGGCCGTCGCTTATATTCATTGTACGCATAGCCTTCGATAGTCGTAAAACCACTCCATCCCAAAGACACAACGTCCATGACAACGGGGTCCGGCTTAACACCAAGCCCCGTTTCACGTAAAACATTGTAGGCAGAGCGCTTTACTTTTAACGATACTCGTCCGCCAACTGTTTCCAAGCGGGTAGCGAATTGACAATCGTTTCGTAGCTCACGCAATAGCCCAGGCGGAACCAACCCGGCATACCAAAGCTGTCCGAGGGAACCGCAAGCAACTCATACTTCTTTGCGCGCTCGCAAAACGCATTCGCATCGGGCTCCAACGCTTTCACCCATAGGTAGAACGCGCCATCCGGCTCAACATAGGTGTAGCCATACTCCGCTAGTGCGTCGGTAAGCGCGGTGCGGTTGCGTGCATAGGCCTCAACGTCACTCGGCTCATCGATGCAGTCGATAATTACGCGCTGAAAGAGCGCCGGCGCGCACACGAAGCCCAGCGTACGGGCGGCACCGGCAACGGCGGGCATTAGACGATCTGCCTGAGGATTCGTATTGGGAACAAGGATCCATCCCACGCGCTCGCCCGGCAGCGAAAGCGACTTAGAATACGAGTAGCACACCACGGTGTTCTCGTAGATCGAGGGCACCCAAGGCACCTCGGCACCGTACACGATCTCGCGGTACGGCTCATCCGAGATGAGCATAATCGGATTCTCGGGATCGCGCTGAGCGTTGGTCTCGCGCAGAACATTAGCCAGTCGCGTCAGCGTGTCACGCGTATATACGGCGCCGGTCGGGTTATTGGGCGAGTCGATAATGACGGCAGCCGTCTTATCGGTAATCGCCTTGAGCACGTTATCCACGCTCAGCTGGAACGTATCTTCATCGGCGAGCGCCTCGACACACGTACAACCGGCCTTCTCAATCCACACACGATACTCCGGGAAGTACGGAGCGATAACGATGACCTCGTCGCCCGGATTGGTAATCGCGTTGAGCGTACAGGTGAGCGAAGCCGCCGCACCCACCGTCATAAAGACGTCCTTGCCCTCATAGCTCGTGCCAAAACGGCGGTTGAGCGATTCGGCCACGGCGGTACGGCACTGCGGCAGACCCGGTGCAGGCGTGTATCCATGCAGCTGGTCGCTCGGCAGCTCCAAGGCCTTCTTAATGGACTCAGCCACGGCGGCAGGCGCCGGAACACTCGGGTTTCCCAGAGAAAAATCGAATACGTTTTCTGCACCAATCTGTGCCTTGCGCTCAAGGCCATAGCTAAAGATCTCACGGATGATGGAGCTTTCCGCACCGCGAGCATACATAGTTTCGTTGATCATCTGTTCCCCTTTCGCATAGGCGCTATTGTACGCTTTAGCCAACTAGAGCGCCACAATGTTGATTGGGGACAGACTTAAATGCGTGAAAACGCTCATTTAAGTCTGTCCCCAATCAACATATCGCTCAAAAGAAAAAGCCTCCGCAGGTTTCCCCGCAGAGGCTTTCGCCACAAAGACTATTTGTCGTCGTCGGTGTCGGCACCGGCATTGACGGCACAGTCATCGCCGGCATCATCGGATGCGATCTCTGCATCTTCCTGCATAGCCGCCTGCGCAAATGCCGCGGCGTCCGCCGCAAGCTCCTCCTCGCTCATACGAGGCGCACGCTTCTTGGTCGGCATGCCGGCCGCCTTGGCATTGCGCTCCTCCTTGGCCGCCAGGATATCGCCCTCGCGCTCAAGATAGGCATCCCACTCGTTGTCGAGCAGGGCGTTCACGGCGTCGCCTTCGACGGTCTCGCGCTCAAGCAGCACCTTGGCCATCAGATCGAGCTGATCGCGACGGGCATCCAAAATCTCGACCGCACGGCGATGGGCCTCGCGCATGATGCGCTGAACCTCGATATCGATGCGGCGCGCCGTCTCCTCGGAGTAATCCTGGTGATCGGCGTAATCGCGGCCCAGGAATACCTGATGCTGTGCCTCACCAAACACCTGCGTTCCAAGCTCCTCGCTCATGCCCAGGCGCGTGACCATCTCGCGCGCCATCTTGGTCGCGCGCTCCAGATCGTTGCTCGCGCCCGATGTGATGTCGTCGCACATGAGCTCCTCGGCAACGCGACCGCCCAAGAACACGGCAAGCTCGTCGAGCATCTCGTTCTTGGTCTTGAGGAAGTGGTCCTCCTGCGGAAGCTGCAGCGTGTAGCCCAGCGCCTGGCCGCGGCTGACGATCGAGATCTTGTGAACCGGATCGGAATGCTCCAGGACGTGGCCCACCAGGGCGTGACCGCTTTCGTGGTAGGCAATCGTGGTGCGCTCGGCTTCGGTCATCACACGACCCTTGCGCTGCGGACCGGCAATCACGCGCTCCATCGACTCCTCGACCTCGTCCATCGAGATCACGGAACGATGACGGCGGGCAGCCAACAGTGCAGACTCATTGAGCAAGTTCGCCAGGTCGGCGCCGGTAAAGCCAACGGTCATCTGGGCGAGCTTCTCAAACTTAACGTCCTCGTCCATCGGCTTGTTCTCGGCATGCACGCGCAAGATCTGCTCGCGGCCCTTCACATCCGGACGGTCGACCGTAACCTGACGGTCAAAACGACCGGGACGCAGCAATGCCGGATCCAGGATGTCAGGACGGTTGGTCGCGGCGATCAGGATGACCGACTCGCTTTCCTCAAAACCGTCCATCTCGACCAGCAGCTGGTTGAGCGTCTGCTCGCGCTCGTCGTGACCGCCGCCCAGACCGGCTCCGCGCTGACGCCCCACGGCATCGATCTCGTCGATAAAGATGATCGACGGGGCCTGGGACTTGGCCTCCTTAAAGAGGTCACGCACGCGGCTGGCGCCGACACCCACGAACATCTCGACAAAGTCAGAACCCGAGATGCTAAAGAACGGCACGCCCGCCTCGCCGGCAACGGCCTTGGCCAGCAGGGTCTTACCAGTACCCGGAGGGCCAACCAGCAACACGCCACGCGGGATCTTGGCGCCCAGCTTGCGATAGCGGTCCGGATCGCTCAAAAAGTCGCGGATCTCCTCGAGCTCCTCGACTGCCTCGTCCACACCGGCAACATCCTCAAACTTGACCTTGGGGCGCGTGGCCTCGTTGGTCTTGGCGTTAGTCTTGCCAAACTGCATGTTCCTGTTGTTGGCGCCCATCATCTGGCGCATAAAGTAGAACATGATGGCGATCAGGGCGATCGTCGGAAGCACGCTCATCGCCAGGTCGCCCCAAAAATCGGGGTCATTGGTGTTGACGATGTACTTGGTATCGGGGTGCTCCGCCATAAGCTCGGCAAGCGAATCGGAGCCGACATAGGTCGAGGAGAAGCTCTTGAGCTCGCTCGTATCGCCCTTGTCCTTTTTTGTCTTCCAGTAATGACCCGCCACGCTTCCGTCTTGAACCGTATAGGTCAAATCTTCGACACGGTCCTGCTTAATGGCGTTGACCATCTCGCTCGTCGCGAGCTTAACGGTATTGCTGGAGTTGGCAAAGCCGGAGCCCATGTTAAAGAAGGCGTAGCCCAGAAGCGCGCAAGCCAAAATAAAATACAGCCAGCCCGTACGCGTGGGCTTCTTGCCTCCGGGCATCCCCGGGATCTTAGGCTCCCGGGGAGTCTGGGAATTGTTATCGTTACGGTCATCGGGCATCTTACGAATAAACCTCCGGTTTCAAAATGCCCAGATACGGAAGGTTACGATAGCGCTCGGCATAGTCGAGGCCGTAGCCCACCACAAAGGCATCGGGGCAATGGGTTCCAACATACTTGGGCGTGACGGCCGAGGTACGGTCCTCAACGTCCTTCCACAGGAAGGCGGCGACCTCCAGCGAGGCGGGCTTGCGGCTCTCGAGGTTCTTCATCAGATACTTGAGCGTCAGGCCCGAGTCCAGAATGTCCTCGACGATCAGCACGTCGCGACCGCGGATGTCGATATCCAGGTCCTTAATGATACGCACGATGCCCGAGGACTTCACACCGTCGCCATAGCTCGAAACAGCCATGAAATCGATGTTGGTCGGCAGCTCGATCTTGCGCATCAGGTCGCCCATAAAGACCACGGCGCCGCGCAAGACCGCAATCAGCACCAGATCCTTACCCGCGTAGTCGCGAGTAATCTGCTCGCCTAGGCGAGAGACGATACCGTCGATATCCTCCTGCGTAAACAGAACCTTCTCGATATCCGGATGTTGAGAAGCCATGACAACCCTTTCTTGTGCTTATCGCCCACACACCGCCGTATGGACGCGAACTACACATTCTAGCAGCGCACGGGGTATATTTACCAGCCCGTGCGCCATCAGCGCGGGAATACCGTCAACGTCGCACAGAATAGCTGGCGTGGGACGCTATTCCGCATCGACCACACGAAGCAGATACGCCACGCGCGTTGCGGCCGTGCATTTAAAACGCTCGTCCGTGCGAACGCCTGCGACCCATACTACGGCACCTCCCGGAGCCGTTCTTACCACGGGTACGCCAGAGCGCTCAGATACGGGAATACGAGCCTCGTTGAGCAGGTCGGATACCTTCTTACTTCGCCCACTCATGCCCAACGGACACATCACATCCCCCGGCGCGGGACCGTCTACCCACAGACGCGCCAAACGCGCCTCGGCGGGAATCTCCCCGCGCGAGCCGGCGAGCATCCGTTCGTTATCGCGATCGGCAAAGCCCAGCGTCGCAGCATCCACCATCGCGACCACCCCTCCGGCACCCGCGAGTTCGCGGGCACGGCGCACAATATCACACCCCGGCTCGACGGCCATCGGCTCTGCCACAAGAATGCGGCCCGCCCCCAGCGGCAATCGACCGGGAATGGTGACCCAATCGGCAACTAATCCCTCGCGCGCCGCCGGAGCCTTGAATGACAGCATGCCAAACTCCACGCGCGCATCGATTCCCGCCGGCAGCGTGACCGAACCCGAGCCTTCGGCGACACAGGCGAGCACGCGCTCCACATGCCGCATCTCCGGGCGAGCGTCGGGGTCGATACGCTTAATTGCCAGTCGCACCATGCGCCGAGCAATCACCACCTCGGCCGCGGCCAGTCGGCGAGCGTCAAGAACCAGTGCACCCGCCGCCTCCTTACGCAGGCAGCTTCGAAACGCCTGTGCGGAAAGCTGGGAAAGAAAGGCATCCTCATCGCCCAAGATCTCGCAGGCGGCGCCAATCGTCTTACAGACACTCGCGTTGCGCTGCGCCACCACCGGCATCACTCGATGGCGCACATAGTTGCGCAGGTACGAAACGTCCTCGTTGCTTTCATCTTCCCGCCATGGCTGACCGTGCACCTGCAGATAGCCCACGAGTTCATCGTGCGTGAGGTCGAGCAAGGGGCGAACCACAATGTTCCGACGGCGCGGAATGCTCGATAGACCCGCGGGACCCGACCCTTTAATGGCATTCATCAAAAATGTTTCCGCGCGGTCCGACGAAGTATGCGCGGTACAGATACGAGCCGCCGTCCGCGGTGCGCCCGATTCGGCACAAAGTTCGCGAACGTATCTCCGTGCCGCGGCATAGCGCACCTCGCGAGCCGCAGCCTCGATATTGCCCGATTCGTCATCAAAATAGGCATGCTCAACACACAGCGGCAAACCGTATTGTGCGCACAGGTCACGTACAAAGGCCTCGTCGCCATCGGATGCCTCCCCGCGCAGATGATGGTTTACATGCAGCACGTGCAATCGCTCGCGCGCAATGGGAGCGACGCCGCGCCCGTCCTGGATATCCAGCTTTGATGTGCAAGCCATAAGGAGCAGCGCCGTCGAGTCCGCACCGCCTGATACCATAAGCACTACGGGGGCAGCGGCCTGCCGCGTTGCCAGGGCGCTCTTATCCGTCCTCGGCGCGGCATGATGTCCATAGTGCTGAGATACCGTTGGCATTCGCTTCCTCCTCTATTCGTCCGCACTCATTGTATCCTTTGGAATCTTATGTCTCGCCTGCACCTTCATATCCTCGGCAGCGGCTCAAAAGGCAACTGCGCACTCGTCGAGGGACCTCAGGGGCTCATCATGATCGACAACGGCCTGTCCCGCCGCGAGACACTTAAACGCATGGCGGAGCTTGGCCTCTCGGCAGACGACGTCGCCGCTCTTGTAATCACCCATGAGCATGGTGACCATATCAAGGGGCTCGATGTATGGTGCAAGCACTGGCATGGTCCCCTCTTTGCCAGCAGGGACACCCTTTCATGCAAAGAAAACCTCGCGCGCCTGCCCGTAGAGGAATTTGACCCCGGCGACACGCTCCCCATTGCCGGCATCCACGTGCAAACCTACTCAACATCGCACGATGTCATCAATCCTGTCGGCTATCGATTTAATGCTCTCGATGATTCCATTGGGTTTGCCACCGACACCGGAGAGTTATCGAGCAAGGCCATAGGCATCCTCAAAGACTGTCGAGTTCTCGCGCTCGAAAGTAACCACGATGTAACTATGTTGCGCGAAGGAGCGTACCCCCGCTTTCTTCAGGAGCGCATCCTGTCCACAAAGGGGCACCTCTCCAACAACCAGGCCGCCGAAGCCGCGCGCGAACTTGTTACCGATCGCACCGAACAACTCATCGCCATGCACATCAGCCAGGACAATAATCGTCCAAGCCTTACCGTCAAAAGCTATGCCAACGCGCTTGATGCAAGTCTCGATGATGAACTCGGCAGTTCTGCCACCCGTCTTCAAGGGCCACGGAAGCTCTCGATACGCCCTGCAAGCCAGTATCAACCGACAACCATTCAATAGCCCCTCAAGACAACAAAGGGGGGCTGGGAATCACTTCCCAGCCCCCCTTAACTCATACTCTCGATTGAAGCAGAGCCATCGTTAGTCGATGGAGATCTTCGTAACGTTCTTCTTCTCGACAATCTTGGGAACCGTAACGGTCAGGATGCCGTCAGCATACTTAGCCGAAAGGCCCTCGCTCGAAGCGTCCTTCAGATACACGCCGCGCGTCGCGCTGTACGAGCTAAACTCCTTCTGCAGGAAGTTCTTGCCCTCGTTCTCCTCGTCCTCCACAACGTTCACGCTAATCGACAGGCGACCCTCGTTAAGCTCAACGTCGATATCATCCTTAGCGACGCCGGTCAGATAGGCCTTGACCTCATAACCATCGCCCTTGTCCTCGACATCAACGGGGAACGCCTTGGAAGCAATCGAGTTGTTTGCAAGATCGGTCATATCATCAAACAAATCGAACAGCGAGCTAGCAGAAGGACGAACGCCAAAAACCGAACGATAAGGAACCATGCTTGCCATGTTTACCACTCCTTTTAAGGACTGCCGAGTCATCTTCTAGGTGACTGAGACTTCTTTTGACGCTCTTATATATGCCCACCCAGTGCTCATATATACATCGACTATAAAGTTTTTTGAGTCCAGTACTATAAGCATATCTAAGTGTGTATGACTCAGGTCTTAGTAAGGTTAAGGTTCTTTGAACCAGAGCTTAAATAAGAAGTATGTTCGCAGCTACAAATAACAAGGGGCTTACAATGAGCGCGTACACGTTGTTGGTAACGAGCTAAAGGGCATCATGGACGACCAAAACCAGAACAATATGTTTATGCCGACGCAGGGCGAAGATACTTCTACGCAGCCGCCACGGTTCCATCGCCCCCACATCTCGCAAGAGCCCATTAATGATCCTGAGCCCGATTATGTGACGAGAAATCGATATCAAACGCTCGAGGATGCCCAAACGGGACGTAAACATATGGGCGTTGCCTCGGGAGACCCTGTATATCTGAAAGACGCACCATTATCTAAAAACAGCGCAGCTAGCGATGAGCCGATGAAAGCATCCGCCGCTCATCAACAAAGAGGGCCTCGACCCAAGCAAACCTTGACGCATTCGGCTCGCTATCTCGAAACGCCAAAACAGGGAAAATCAATCTTCGTTTCGTCAAGTAAACGACGCAAGCAGCATCAGCTGACAATTCTGCTTTTGACCATTGCGGCCATAGTAGTTGCCCTTGTTATACGATTTATTTTCTTTAAATAAAGGCTCAATACCGAAAACAACAAGATCGTCTGGTGTAATTGAGTCATTTACGCCCCGTAAACGCAATCAGAACCACCCTTAAAAAGGGTGGTTTGCTCTTAGGGTATAACCCACGGGCCCCGGGCTCGCGTCTAAAGGCGCGGGCCCGGACTTCGTCCAGGCC
>CABRBD010000023.1:0-76343 GCA_902469185.1 uncultured Collinsella sp.
ACCGTTCGGCTGAGTCTGGGAAGAGGCGCCGGGCGGCGGGCGGAGCATGGCCACCGGACCCATCGAAACACATCTCCACCGTTCCTTCAACTGGGAAAATGCCGCCCCCGGACCCCGGGAGGGGCCGCGGGGGCGTTCGGCTAACTGCGGGAATGGCCTATTTGCTCAATGTGTTCGGCTGAGATCGGAAATCAACCCCGCTGCCATATCTCCTCCTTCATTCCTTTTCCCATCTATCCAGCTGGCACCATAAATGTATGAGGTTGCTCAGCGGTGGTCGGCCAACCATCGCCATCGTGTCGCTTTTCACCTATGAACGGCAGCTAAAGTGACGTTATTAATCAATCTGATTATTAAAATTGATGTTATTTGTCAATTACATGCGTCTTTTAACTTTTCCGCAACACAACAAGGAACCTGCCTTAGCCTTATATAAAAACCAGCAGGACAGGAGACAGACATGCAAGGCATACACGTAACAAATGAAATCGGTCATTTAAAAGCCGTACTTGTCCATCGACCAGGAGCTGAAACACAAAACTACCCTGATGCCGACTTCAGCCAAGTTTTCTCCCTGCGAAAATGGAGCGGTCGTTTTGACCTCGGCAAAGCAATGTATGAGCACGATTCCATGGTTCAATTGCTTGAGAAGCATGGCGTAGAAACCATTGAAATTAGGGACCTTCTCGAAGACTCACTTGAAACTGAGCCCCAATCACTTAAATATTTTATTGATGACTACCTCCGTTGCAGCGGGGCAACAGGTAGAGAGTTCCTCGAGACAATAACCCAGTTGTTTGAGAACGCTAAGAACACCCAGGAATTGGTGAATATAGTACTTAACGGCATTCGCTTTGGAGACACTGAGCTATGTTCAAACCAGTCGGAAACACTACGGGCGCTCGTGCACGAGCAATTTGATCCCGCCTCGCTCTTGGTCAATCCCCTCAACACGCTTTTTTTCACTCGTGATCCTGCTGTGGTAGTCGGAGACGGCATCATCCTAAATCATATGTATTGGCCTGAGCGTGATCGTGAGGTCGCCTTATACCGGCAGATATTCACCCATCACAAGATCATGGGAGAAACTCCAGTATGTGATTTGAACAGGAGTAGTTACCATATCGAAGGCGGAGACATTATTGTTATCAGTGCTAAGACAATATTAGTTGGAATCTCTGACCGAACTGAACCCGCCGCCGTCGAGTCACTTGCCAAAGAGCTCCTGACCTCAAATAAATTCCAGACCACCGAGCTAATTGCGATTCGAGTCCCCTCTGACGGGCTGCGTATCCACCTCGATACGTTCATAAGTAGAATTGATCACGACGCGTTCCTCATCGATCGTGAGATATGCAATGCCGTTGATGCATACAGCATTCAACTAAAACGATCCGGAAGGGGCCTTACGATCACTCCTATCGATCGCACGATTCCGGAAATACTCTCTGCAGCCTGTTGCGAACCAATAAAAGTAATTGACTGCGGAGGCGGGAATCAAACCGCCTACGAAAGAGAACGCCGGGACAACGCAACGTCTATCCTTGCGCTCTCGCCAGGAAAACTATGCGTATATGAAGAAAACGTTTGGACCAACGAAGCGCTTGAGAAAGCAGGAATGGAATTATTCCCGCTATCCATTGACGAGCTCACCAAAGGCTATGGTGGCACAAACTGTCTATGCCTCCCTCTGTGGCGAGAGGATCTATAGCCATGGGCTTCGGGGCAAATATTCGTAAACTCCGCACCATGGAGCATCTTGGTCAGGCGCAACTTGCAGAGATGTTGGGGGTATCTAAAGAGACCGTTTGTCGTTGGGAGAAAAGTCGGTATGCCCCCCGTGAGCGCTATATTGAAAAGTTACAAGCGCTCTTCGGTTGCACCCGCGATGAACTTGTTGGCGAGGAAAACGGTTTGGCCGTAAAGCTCGCAAATAAAAGAATCGTCACCGACGAAGACCCTGCTATCCACGAAATGGAGGGCGCATTTCCCGTCATCGATATCGAATCGCAAAAGCGCCGCATCACGCACGGCCAACAAAATGCTTGCGCGCCTGTAGACGTAGCCAAACGTCACCCACATAGCGTTTTCGTTAAAATCAAAGGCGACGAAATGTCCCGCATTTACCCTCCCGGCAGCTTACTACTTGTCGATACCACCGCAAAGCCCTGGAACGGCTGTGCTGTATTGGCGCTCGCAGACGGTAAAACACCGGTAATTAGGCGATTTGCAGAAGGAAACGACATGATTGTGCTGTCGTCCCATTCATATGCAACAGCAAGTCCGGATCTGATGTTTAACAAACGGAGGATTAGAATCATAGGAGTCGTCGTTTGGTATCAAGCGAGCCACGATCACACGCTTAATTAAATCGACTTTCCCAAAAACGACCGTACCGCGCAGACAGCTCAAAGTCCCAGCCTAAAAGAACTACTTTTTGGCGGCTTTGCGCTCGTCGCGGATGCGGGCGCGGTCCATGGCCGCCTCGACGGCCGAGAATCGGCAGCCGCAGTAGTTCTGCCGATACATGCCCAGCTCGCGCGAACGGCGCGTAGCCTCGGGATAATACGGGCGAAAATCGCGAATCACCGGGGTGAGCCCGCGGGCGGCGGCCAAGCGCTCAAGCACATCATTACACGTGTCGAACAGCTGATACGGCGAGACGGCGAGCGTCGTGCCCACAAACTCAAACCCGCGCTCCTGGGCCACACGGCACGCCTCGGCCAAGCGCAAGGCATAGCACGCGCGACAGCGACGGGGCCGATCGGCGCCCAGCGGTGCCACGCCGGCCTCCCAGCGATCGCGGTCCTCCCCTGCCTCGATGAGCTCGATGTCGCCGTCGGCACACCACCGGCGCAGCTCGTCCAAGCGGCGCTGCCATTCATCGCGCGGTTGAATATTGGGGTTGGTCCAGCAAATCGTGGGCTCAAACCCCTCCTCGCGCAGCAGGCGAACCGGCTCAAGCGAGCACGGCGCACAGCAAGCATGCAACAACAACGGCTTCATCGACATCCCCTCCCAATCCTTGCCCAAAGACTACTTTGCGAAAAAGCGCACGCCAAAGGACGTGTCCTCGCAGGCGACAATGCGGCGGTCGCGCAAAATGGTCCGCACGTAATACCAGTCGCCCACACAGCCCGACAAATGCAAGCCGGCCACCAGATAGCACAACAGCGGATAGCCCGAGAACGCAAACCCCAGGGCAAACGCTGTCGTCACAACAACCGTCGGCGCCAGGCAAACCGCCATGTACCGCCGGCGCGAATACACCACGCCTTCGGCGCAGGCGTAAATCATGCAGGTTTCGCGATTCGCCCCAAAAGTCACCCGCGCGCCCGCAGGCGCCAGCAGCTTAAAAAACACACCGTGCACCAGCTCATGCACGGCAAACGACGCCATTGAGACCGCAGCCAAGCTGACTATCCAACCCAAGGCGACCGTCCAGCCGCCCGCTTCGGCCGCATCCAAGTCCGCAGGCCCGCCCAGCAGCATAAACACCGGCACCAGGCACACGGCAAATGCGCCAAGCACTGCCATCCCCCACACAAAGCAGGCGTGCAGAAAATCCTCGTCCTCAAACGCATGTATGTTGGAAATCTCATTCATAGCATCTTAGGATAGCGCCCCCGTCACGCACCCGCCCGCATGTGCGATAATGTTGAACGATATGCACGAATTGACCACCGCGTCGCCAGGCTTTGCTCCCGGCCGCGCTTTCACCATATGCGAAGGAGTCCCATGGCATCCAAATACTCCATGAACGACCGTCCCAGCTGGCCTCGCCGCGCCATCGTTACCGCCGGCGAGCCCTACGGCAACAAGGGCCTTCACTTTGGCCACGTTGGTGGCGTCTTTGTCCCGGCCGACTTCTTCGCCCGCTTCCTGCGCGACCGTCTGGGCCGCGAGAATGTCATCTTCACCTCGGGCACCGACTGCTACGGCTCGCCCATCATGGAGAGCTACCGCAAGCTCAAGGAGAACGAAGGCTACGACAAGTCCATCGGCGAGTATGCCGAGTCCAATCACTCCCGCCAGGCCGCGACCCTCAACAACTACAACATCAGCTGCGATATCTACGGCGGCTCGGGCCTTGAGCCGGCTGCGCAGATTCACAACGAGGTTACCGCCGAGATTATCGAGCGCCTGCACGAGCAGGGCACCATCTCCAAGCGCTCCACGCTGCAGTTCTACGACGCCAAGGCCGGCACGTTCCTCAACGGCCGCCAGGTGATCGGCCGCTGCCCCATCCAGGGCTGCAAGTCCGAGAAGGCGTACGCCGACGAGTGCGACCTGGGTCACCAGTTTGAGCCCGAGGAGCTCATCGCGCCCAAGAGCCAGCTCACCGGCGAGGTGCCCGAGCTGCGCCCGGTCGACAACCTCTACTTTGACCTGCCGGCCTACCTCGACTTTATGAAGACCTACACCGCCAAGCTCGCCCAGAACCCGCAGGTTCGCTCCGTGGTCTCCAAGACCATGGAAGAGTGGCTGCTGCCGGCACAGCTCTACATCCAGAACAAGTTCCGCGAGGCCTTCGACGCCGTCGAGGACCAGCTGCCCGAGCACACCGTGCTGGAGCCCGAGGGCAACAAGAGCAGCTTTACCGTCACCTTCCCCAGCTGGAAGGAGCGCGACGACGCCCACGCGGTGCTCGCCAACGGCGGCGTGCGCTTCCGCAGCGGCAAGGCGCTCGTGCCCTTCCGCATCACCGGCAACATCGACTGGGGCGTTCCGGTGCCCGAGGTCGATGGCGTGAACGACGTCACCTGCTGGTGCTGGCCCGAGAGCCTGTGGGCGCCCATCAGCTACACCCGCACCGTGCTCGCCCGCGACGCCCGCGCCGCCGGCGTAACAGAGGGTGTCGCTGCCCAGGACGCCGCCCTTATGGGCGAGCCCGCCGCCGATTCCACGCAGGTCCCCGCGCCCACCTACCAGCACAGCTCACTCGACTGGCGCGACTGGTGGTGCTCTGACGACGCACAGATCTACCAATTCATCGGCCAGGACAACATCTACTTCTACTGCATCGCGCAGACCGCCATGTGGGAGGCCCTGGGTTGGGACCTTACGCAGAGCACCGTCAGCGCCTGCTACCACCTGCTCTACATGGGCAAAAAGGCCAGCTCGTCCTCGCAGACGCCTCCCCCGCCGGCAGACGACCTGCTCAACCACTACACCTGCGAGCAGATGCGCGCGCATTGGCTGTCGCTCGGCCTGTCCGAGAAGCCGGTGAGCTTTAGCCCCAAGGCATACGACACGCGCGTGACCGGAAAGGACAAGGACGGCAACGAGGTGCGCGCCTGCGACGACAAGCGTGTTATCGACCCGGCCCTTAAGGAGAGCGCGCTGCTGACCGGCGTGTTCAACCGCTTGGCTCGCAGCTGCTTCTACGGCGTCGCCGTCAAGGAGGGCGACGAGAGCCCCTACCGCAACGGCTGCATCCCCGCCGGTGCAGCTTCTGACACCGTGGTCGAGGCTGCCGAGCAGGCCGCCCTTGCCTTTGAACAGGCCATGTACAAGTTCGAGACGCACCGCGCGCTCGCCGTGTGCGACGACTACCTGCGCGCCGCCAACAAGCGTTGGAGCGATGCCTCCAAGGCCGCCAACAAGCTCGAAGACGAGCCAGCCAACACCGCCATGAAGCAGGCCCTGGTCGATGCCTTTACCGAGCTGCGCGTGGCGACCGTGCTCATGCACGGCATCGTCCCGGCCGGCTGCGAGCTCATCTGCGATTACTTCGATGTCGACCCGATCGCCTTCTTTAGCTGGGACAACATCTTTGCCTCCACGGACGAGTTTGTGGAGAGCCTGGGCGAGAAGCCCGGCGAGCACCGCGTGAAGCCGCTGCCCCCGCGCTTCGATTTCTTTAGCAAGCACGAGAGCCAGTACTAAAGCACGCCAGCAGCGGCGTGCCCGGAAAGTAGTCGATTTGGGACGGGAAGGAAAGACGGATGTCCAAGCCGCGTCGTCGTAAGCAGAAAAAGCAGGTCAAGGCCGAGCTCAAGCTCAGGCAGTTTGCCGCCACCGAGCTTTCCGACCAGCTTGCCGCCCAACCCTCCGCCGCCGACCTACCGCGCTTTATGGTCGACACGGTTGCCGGCGCCTATACGCCTGCCGATGCCGAGCGCATGATCGAGGGCTTTGGCGCCGCAGCCACGCGCCCGGTCACGCTGCGCGCCAACACGCTCAAGGCGACCGCCGAGGACATCGCCGCGGCACTCGACGCCGCCGGGATCGCCCACCGCTCCGTCGCATGGTACCCGGACGCTTTCATCCTGCCCGAGGCCCAGGTTTCCGATCTGTGGGATCTCGACATCTACCGCGACGGCAAAATCTATCTGCAGAGCTTGTCGTCCATGATGCCGCCTTTGGTGTTGGGCGCTCAGGCCGGCGAGGACATCCTGGACATGTGCGCGGCCCCCGGCGGCAAGACGACGCAGATCGCCGCCCTCACCCAGGGACAGGCACACCTCACCGCCTGCGAGATGAGCATTCCCCGCGCCGAAAAGCTCGAGGCCAACTTGGGTCGCCAGGGCGCCAAAAACGTGCCCGTCATGCGCATTGACGCACGCGAGCTTGACGAGTTCTTCCGCTTTGACCGTATCCTGCTCGACGCCCCCTGCACCGGCACGGGCACCGTCATCAGCGGCAACGAAAAGAGCTTGCGCGGCCTCACCGAGCAGCTGCTCGTCAAGTGCGCCCGCTCGCAGCGAGCACTTTTGGACCGTGCCATGGGAGCCCTCAAGCCGGGCGGCACGCTGGTCTATTCCACCTGTTCGATCTTGCCGCAGGAAAACGAGGATGCCCTGCAAGAGGCCCTCGACAAGCACATGGACTGCGAGCTCATCCCCCTCGACGGCACGCCGAGCGAAAGCGAAGCACGCCGCGCCCAGGATGCCGGCGACAAGCCGCATATCGAGTGCAACGCCCTTACCGAAGCCATTGCCGCGGGCCACGTTTCGGCCATTGCCAACGGCATGCCCGGCACGCTGACCATTCCGCCCAGTCGCGACTTTGAGGGCTTCTACATCGCCCTGGTCCGAAAACGCAGCTAGCGCACGGATTCAAAACTCAACAAGCTATCGCCGTGCGCGCCTGTCCTGCTGGTCCTTATGCCGCGCAAGCGCTTCACGCTCCTTGCGCTCGGCCTTTTTGCCCTTAATGGCCGTAACCACAAAGTAGATGACCGCGGCGGCAACGATTGCGCCCACGCACAGGCCAATCGAGCCCAACATTGCCGAAAATTCCATACCGCGTCACCTCTCTTTTGCATACGGGACATTCAAGATAGCACCTCGATTCCCGCCACCACAGCTCCTTCACGTTCGACGGCCCTTCAGTCTAACGGATGGCGCAGCGGGGAAAAATCAACTCGTCAAACGATTTAGCACTCGCAACGCCGGTCGTACACTGCCGACCGCACAACATAGAAACGGACCGCCATGGATTCTCTCAACGATTTGAACGAGCGCGTCGACGCCTTTGTCGGCACCAGCTCCTTCGAGACGCCTGCCGCGACTAGCGACCAAGACCCCATCGATGTTCCCGCCGAGGTTCACGAGGACATCGTCGCCTCGGTCGACTTCTCCGAGGTAGAGCTTGCAGACGAATTTACCGAGCCCCAGGTGGCCGTAACTCCCAACGGACTGCTCCCCATGGAGCCGCTGCCCATCGACGGGCGCCTGCGCAAGGCGGCCCTTCGCATGCCCGATGAGATCGAGGAGGCCAGCGGCTTTACGCTCTTTGGCCGCCGCATCAAATCGCTCATCTACACCACCGACGTGGCGGTCATCCGCAACTCCAATGCCGACGCCGTCTTTGCCGTCTACCCCTTCACGCCGCAGCCCGCCATTACGCAAGCGTTGCTGACCGTTGCCGAGTGCCCGGTCTTTGTGGGCGTTGGGGGCGGCACCACCACCGGTAAGCGCTCCGTGCAGATGGCGGCCGTATCCGAGATGCAGGGCGCGGCGGGCTGCGTGGTCAACTCCCCCGCCACTGCCGAGATGGTCGAGCACATCACCAACATCGCCGACATCCCCGTCATCGCCACGGTCGTACGTTGCGACGATGATGCGCATGCCAAAGTGCGCGCCGGAGCCAAGATCCTCAACATCGCGGCCGGCAAGAACACGCCACAGGTCCTGCGTGAACTACGCGAGCACTATCCCAACCTGCCGCTCATCGCACCGGGCGGCAAGACGCCCGAGAGCATCCGTGAGACCATCGCCGCCGGCGCCAACGCCATCATCTGGACTCCACCTTCGGCCCAGCAGCTGCAGACCGACATGATGCAGCGCTACCGCAAGATGAAGGAAGACGCCACGCCCGTCATCTCGCGCGACGATGTGCCCATTATCGACCAGGTTGCCGCCGCCGAGGTCAGTCAGGTCGAGAACATGAATCCCGACGTGCCGATTCCCGACGAGGTTATCGAGCGCGTCGCATCAATCCACGATCATATCGAGGAGCGTCGCGCCAACCGCGGACTCAAGCCCTCGCTGCACGGTTTCTTCTTCCGCGGAAAGAAACGCTAGCCGCAACATCTTGGCCCGCCCCACAAACGTGAGGCGAGCCGTTTTCGTTTGAGCAATCATGCAGCGACGTGATGGGGCAAATTAATCCACGCGCTTGTCGCCCATAAAGAAGAGCGCCACCGTACCAGGTCCGGTATGCGAGCCAATCAGAGTACCGATGTCATTGATCTCAATCTTGCCTTTAAGCTGCGGGGCCTGTTCCTCAATCAGCGCCGCAACTGCCTCGGCATCCTCGCGGCACGCCGAGTGCGACATGATGCACTTACCCGAATAATCCACACCGTCCTGCACGTGTGCCATCATGGTCTTAGCCATCTCGGAAATCGCGCGCTTCTTAGTGCGAATCTTCTCACGTGGCGACAGCCCACCTTCGCAATCGACCGTCATAAGCGGGCAAATCTTGAGCGCCGTGCCGATGATCGCGCTCGCGGCCGAAATGCGACCGCCGCGCAGGTAGCTCGACAGATCGGTCGAGAAAAACCAGTGGTGAAGGTTGAGTTTATGCTCCTCGATCCAGGCAACCGTCTCGTCGAGTGAAGCCCCGCTATCGCGCACGTCGGCAGCATATTCCAGCAACAGGCCAAAGCCCGAAGACGCCCCCAGCGAATCGATGACGCGCACCTTGCCGCCCTGGGGATAGCGATCCGCGAGCATCTGCGCCGCAACGCAGGCCGATCCATACGTGCCCGAAATACCCGACGACAACGTAAGGTGCAGCACGTCTTTACCCTCGGCAACAAACGGCTCCCAAAACTCCTCGTACTCACCCACGCTCACCTGAGACGTCTTGGGCATGGCGCCCGCGGCAATCTGGGCAAAAAACTCGTCCGGCGTAATCGACTGATACAGATCGTCCGTATAGACAACATCGTCGATCTCGTAATGAAAACACACGACGGGGATATTGCGCGACGCAAAGAACTCACGAGTTCGATCGGCGGCGGATTCACAGGTCAGGACAAAATCACTCATATGAGGCTCCTTACTCATTGCTGCGCAAATTATCGCACAGTGAGCCTACATACGGTACATATGTCCACTATTTACCAAATCGAAGCAATAATAGCGAACATCTTTACCACCATCGTCTCCACCGACCCCACGCATGAATATCTGAGAAAACACCCTCTGTCGTCTCCACTCAACCGCCATATCTACCTCAACTAAATCGATTTACCAAACCGTTCGGCTAACAATTCGGCCGCCCATCCCCAATCGAAACAAAAGCGGCGCATACTGATAAACGTTTGACGCTGTTTATCAGTTTTACCAGCTCCATCGGAAGGTGTTTCATGGTCGCATTCGATCGCAATCCGCAAGACTTCAAGTATCTGCGTCTGCTGTCGAGACAATTTCCCACCGAGCAATCCGCGTTTACCGAGATCATCAATCTCTCGGCCATTCTCAACCTGCCCAAAGGCACCGAGCATTTTATGAGCGACGTGCACGGCGAGTACGAAGCCTTTATGCACATCCTCAACAACTGCTCGGGCGTCGTGCGCGAACATGTCGACGAGATTTTTGGCGACACGCTTTCCTTTGACGAAAAGGGCGAGCTGTGCACGCTCATCTACTACCCGCGCGAGAAGATCGACCTGGTCCGCAGCCGGCGCGAAGACTCGCCCACCTGGTACAGGACGATGCTTGACCAGCTCATCATGGTCGCCCGCTCGCTTTCGAGCCGCTATACGCGCTCCAAGGTGCGTAAGGCCATCCCACGCGATTACGCCTACATCATCGACGAGCTGCTGCACACGCATCCGGACGAGAACAACTATCGCGTGCGTTATCACGAGCGCATCGTGGAGTCCATTCTGGAGACCGCCAGCGCCGACGACTTTATCGAGTCGCTCGCCTCGCTCATCAAGCGGCTGGCCGTCGACCACCTGCACCTGGTGGGCGACATCTTCGACCGAGGCGGCGGCGCGGCCAAGATTATGGACCGCCTGCTCACCTACCATTCGCTCGATATCCAGTGGGGCAACCACGACCTGCTGTGGATGGGCGCTGCGGCCGGTGAGCCCGCCTGCATCGCCACGGTGCTGCGCAACAACCTACGCTACGACAACTACGAGATCCTGGAGAACGACTACGGCATCTCGCTGCGTGAGCTTGTCGCCTTTGCCGATGCCACATACACCGCCGGTGAGTCCATCACCCCGCTGATCAAGGCCATCAACGTACTGCTCTTTAAGCTCGAGGGCCAGATTATCCAGCGCCACCCCGAGTTCGATATGACCGACCGTCTGTTACTCGACAAGATCGATCACGACACCGGCACGGTCACGCTCGCCGACGGCAGCGTGTGGCCGCTCACGACCAACGACTTCCCCACCGTCGACCCGGCGGACCCCTATACGCTCACGTCTCAGGAGCAGCACATCATCGACAAGCTCGTGTCCGAGTTTGTCACCGCCGATCACCTACATCGACATATCGATTTCCTCTATTCCCACGGCTCGATGTACAAGGTCGCCAACGGCAACCTGCTGTTCCATGGCTGCGTGCCGCTCAACGAAGACGGCACCTTTAGCAGCATGAACTGCCTGGGCACCTGGCACGCTGGCCGCGATTATCTTGATTTTTGCGACCACATCGCCCGCCGCGCCTGGCGCGTGGGCGACCGCGACGCCCTCGACTGGATGTGGTACCTGTGGATTGGCTTTAACTCACCCGCCAGCGGACGCCTGGTGCGTACCTTTGAGCGCGCCTATATCGCCGATACGAGCACCTGGGTCGAGCCGATGGACCCGTACTTTACGCTTACCAAGTCGCCCTCGGTCTGCGACGACATCATGCGCGAGTTTGGCGTCGCGCCCATGGCATGTTCACCGACCGGTCACATCATCAACGGCCACACGCCCGTTAAAACCACCAAGGGCGAGCAGCCCATCCGCGCCGAGGGCAAGCTGCTGGTCATCGATGGCGGCTTCTGCCGCGCTTACCATCCCAAGACGGGTATCGCCGGCTATACGCTCATCTCGAGCTCACGCGGCTGCCGTCTCAAGTCGCACCGAGCCTTTACGACGGTTGCCGAGGCACTCACGCGCAACGTGGACATCGAAAGCGAGACCAACCGTTTTGACCAAGCAGACCGTCGCCGCATGGTGAGCGACACCGATTCCGGAGCCAAGATCCGCAGCCAGATCCAAGACCTGCGCCAGCTGCTCGATGCATATAGAAACGGTGCTATCGAGGAGCGCGCCTAACCCCACCCGCGGGGATTGGCTAAACTGTGCCAAGTTTGTCATCCCCGCGGCGCTTCGGCGCCAGCTTAAGGCAGGTACCATGCAAAAGCTCCTTGCGCAGATCATGAAGTTTGGCGTCGTCGGTGTCATTGCCACGATCATTGACTTTGGCATTATGAATCTGCTCCACTACGGTCTGGGCCTCAACATCCTAATCGCCAATACCAGCGGCTTTATCGTCTCGCTCATCTTTAACTACCTCGCAAGCATGAAGTACGTGTTTGCGCACAAGGAAGGCATGAGCCGCCGCCGCGAGTTCATTATCTTTGTCGTGCTGTCCGTGATCGGTTTGGTGCTCAACGACGGTATCGTGCTGGCGCTCAACGCCGGTCTGGGGCTCGAAGCCAATATCGCCAAGATTTGCGCCACCGCGCTTGTCATGGTCTACAACTTTGTGACCCGAAAGATCTTCCTGGAGGGCGACGAGACCAAATAGCTCGACACCCCTGCAGCATTACGGCGCCCACGGACGACGCGCGCTCAGCGCAGTATCGTCCGTGGGTGCCGCTCGTTTACGGGCAAATTTTCAACGTTTGCGGATTAGCACTTGATAATTTGGCGAGTTCGTATAGTTCTTGGCAAAGACCTTACGTTTCCCTTGCAAAAGCTCTAAAGTATCCTCTGCTCGATTCATCAACGCATTGGATGTGATTACGTGCGCAAGGCACTGGCACAACCTCATACTAAGCAGTTCCTCAAGTTCGCTGTCGTGGGCCTTATCTCCTTTGGCATCGACTGGGGTATGCTCATTGCGCTCGTCGAGCTGTTCCACCTCGACTTTTTGATGAGCACCACGGTCTCGTTCATCACGTCCGTCGTGGTCAACTACTGGCTCAGCATGAAGTACGTGTTCGACCACCGCGAGGGCATGAGCCGCAAGCGCGAGTTCACGATCTTCACCATCCTGTCGGTGATCGGTCTGGGCCTCAATGACCTGTACATGTTTGTGGGCGTCACGTTTTTGAGCATCGGCTACCAAGCCATGAAGGCCATCGCCACGTTCCTCGTCACCTGGTACAACTACTTCAGCCGCCGCTTCTTCCTTGAGGGCGCACGGTCGTAGTCGATTCACTATTTGCTTGAATGTATAACCGGTTGGAATTCCCATTCCAACCGGTTTTTTATTTGTCGAGGTCCCCGGCGACCAAGTCCTCTACGCATGAAAAGCGGGCGGCCCGGATGTTTGTCCGAACCGCCCGCTTGGTGCGATATGTCGAGGTCTCTAGCCCGTTACGTAATACCAGACCACGTTGTCGCCGTTGGAGAGAACGTAGTTGCTGCACGCCGTCATGGGCGTTGTGCCGTTGACGGAGTACATCCAGCCGCTCGTGCCGCCGTACTGTTTCTCGGCCAAACCACCAATCGCGGAGACATACGTGCCGTACGACGAGCCATGTGCGTTGACAGAAAGGCCCAGCGCGCACAGGGCATCGTAGACGGTAGCGCCTTCGTTAAAGGTAAAGGTGCCACCAGAGGACACAGGATTGCCCACAGCGCTCGATGTAACCGAAACCGTCACTATTACGTAGCTGGACTCCTGCGAGCCGCTCTGGCCGCCCGAGGAGGCGTTTCCACCATTAGAGCTGGAGGCTCCATCAGACGACTGGCCGCCGCCCGAAGAAGCACCGCCAGACACATTGGAAGTATCGCCGGCTCCCGTATTCTGGGCAGCGGATTTATCTCCAGACTTCTTGCCGTCCTGACCATCGGACTTCTTGCTATCCGAGCTTTTATCCGATTCCTTGTTTGAAGACTCGGAATCGTCCTTGGACTTGGACTCATCAGAATGCTTGGACTCATCTTTTGCGTCATTCGATGACTTGGAATCCTTGGAACTGGCCTCGCCCGAAGTCGTAGTCGAGCCAGACACCTTGGTGTCCTTGGTTACGACGCTCTCCCCCGTCACGGTCTGAATGATCCAGTCGATGGACCAGGCACCGCTCTCGGAAGGATGGACGAAACCCAGCGAGACGACGATCAGAATGGTGCACGCGGCAGTCAGGACGCCGAGGAGCGTCTTGCGACGAGGGGCGGACGCCGCTGAAGCGGCGCCCTGTTGCTTTGCATCGTCGAACTGAATGAACGAGGAATCTGGTTGCTTGGGGTCAGCGTCCTTGGATTTATTGGACACAGCCCTCACCTACCGACGTTTGGTGAACACGAACACGCCGACGATGGCGAGACCGATGACGCCGGCGGCAACGCCAACAATGGCGAGCGGGTTGGTGCCAGTCTCCTGCTCGGAGGCACTAGAGGACTTCTTAGCAGTGGTCGTGGAAGCAGCACCCGTATCGGACTTGGAATCGGACTTCTTGTCGGACTTGTTGTCCTTCTTGTCAGACTTCTTGTCAGACTTCTTCTCGTCCTTCTTATCGGACTTATCGGTGTCCTTCTTGTCGGACTTGTTGTCCTTGGTCTCGGTCTTGGTCGACACCGTCGTCTTGGTCGTCGGCTTATGACCCGGGGCGATAGCGCCGCCCTTCGAGCCGGAGCCAGAACCCGCGCCAGCGCCAGCACCGGAACCGTTGCCAGCGCCGCCGTTGCCACCATTAGTGCCAGAACCGCCATTACCGCCAGGGTTAACGGCATTCTTGGTCCACTTGGCATACAACGTCAGGTCGGCTGTCACCGGCGTGCTAAAGTCATACGCCTGCGTGCAAGCCTCATCGGTATACCAACCGCCGAAAGTGTAGCCATCGCGCGTCGGATCGGCCGGCTTGACCAGCTTGCCATCGGCCGTAGTCTGGAAGTCGACCTTAGAACCCTCGCCAGTCTCAAACGAGACCTTAACGCCACCACTCAGCTTGAAAAGCGTGCCGGAATCGTTGATGTAGTAGAGGTTACCCTTGGCATCGCAGGCAATCGGCGAGTCACAGTAATTGTTGTGTCCCGCTGCGCTAAACGCACCGGTCGCCTGCGCGTCACCCATCTTGTAGCGATACACGCCACCGCCCGAGGTGTAGCTCACATAGTCGGAAGTCGCACCATAGTTGACAGTGAAATAAACGTACGCGTCATCCGCCTGGACACTCACGAGCGGTGCGCCCTTGATGCCACCGGCAGGAAGCACGGAGCCATCGGCAGACGAAACCAACGTCGTAGCAAAGTCATTATCAAGGTCGACAATCGCCAGCGCCGAACCGCCAGAAACCTCGCCACCGACAATTAGCTTATTGCCATACAGCGTGGGCATGCAGGCACAACCCGTAAGACCAAGATCGATGACGCGTTCTTCGGAAATGCGCGAAGAGGCCCTTGCGTTTGCGTCCGACAGTGCCAGCACGTGGAGCTTGCCGTCACGCGAGATCACATAGGCATGCTTGCCGTCTTTGGACAGTACACAGCCGGAGTTGACGATGGCACCAACCGAAACGCTGCCGAGCACATCACCCGTCGACTTGCTAAGCATCTCAACGGTACCCGCACTCGTCGGAACCAGAATATAGCCGTCGCCCACTGTAGCGCTCGTCCAGTAGTAGCCCTCATCAGCATTAACATGCTGCCAAGAAACAGCGCCGGTCAGTATATTAATACGCGTCAGGTGACCGTTATTGTACGTACTCGTTCCATAGTCGACATCAACGGTGCCAACGTAGAGATAGTTGCCATCGACCGTCAGCTGGGAATTTGACTGGGCAGATTTGCTCACAGAGTCAGTGACCCAAACCGTCGTCAGCGTATCGGCCGTCAGAGCCTGGACCGCACCGCCGTCGAGCGGGATGATGACCAAGCCTTTCGTATAAATCGGACGCGTGGTGTAGCCAATCGCAGTCTGAAGGTTCGACTCGGCAAGCACCTTGCCCGACTCGGCGTCGATCTTAAGCAAACGCTTGTTCACGGCAAGGTAAACGTTGCCGTTCACGACAATAGGCTCACTCGCATTGGGATACGTGGCACCCGAGTAGGCCCTCCAATCGAACGTCCAAGAGCTTGCCAGCGCGCCCGTAGGCGTGGACACGTTCTTGACCACCGCATTGGAATTGCCACTCCAGTCGGCTTTCCAATCGGTCGGGCGCGAAGCGCTCGGATCGACTACGACTTCATCGGGATTAGGAACGGTGTCGCCAGGGGCGTAAGCCCAGACGATTTTGTCGCCCGACTTGAGCACGTAATCGCTATCGAGCTGAGGCCCGGGAACGCCGTTGACAAAGAACGACCATGCACCCGACAGCTCGGTGCCATCAAGCGGGGAAACAAGACTATGAACACCCCAATAACCAAATTGGTCGTACATCTTGGACTCAATGCCAATGGCATCGAAGTAGGCAGCGGAAGCGTCCTTGATCGTCGTGCCCTCGACAAACACCTGCGTCGAAGGATCGGTCCAGCGCTGCGCCTTCTCATCCTTCTTACCGATGATCTCCATTGAAACGGAAACCTGGCCGGGCATGGTTCCATCAAAGCCATAGACCCAGGTAACCTTGTCCCCGGCCTTGAGTGTGTAATTGCCCGCGCCGACATTGGCCGCCTGACCGTTAACGAAGAACTGCCAGAATTTCCAAGTGTTTTCGTTAACTTTCTCGCTCGAAAGCGTCACGGTCTTGTTGAACGGTGAAGTCAGCGACTCGAGATACCAGCCGTACGTGCCTTTCCCCGTTTTGGCGCCAATGCCGGCCTTTTTAAAGGCCTGCTCGGAAAGATCAGCAGCGGTCGTGCCCTCTTCCACCAAAGCTGTCGTGGGCTGCGCCCATGTCTGCTGAGCGCCCGAGGCGTCCTGGCCGACAACGGTGCAGCTAACGGAAATCTGATTGGCGGGCGCGGGGTCACCGTACTTCGAGTAGCACCAGACGACGGAGTCGCCGTCCTTGAGCGTGTAGCCGCCGGCGCCGACCGCGGAGACGCTGCCGTTGACGAACAGCTGCCAGTGCGCGCCGGTCGCCGGGTCGTAGGCGAGCGTGCGGCCCGCGTCGAAGGGCGACGTGATCGAGTTGAGCGCCCAGCCCCAGGAGCCGTTGGGGTCGTAGTCGGCCTTGAGGCCGGCCTGCCTGAAGAGCTGCTCGGAGAGGTCGGCCGCGGTCGAGCCCTCCTTCAGAGCGATCTGCTGCGCGGCGGCCCAGGTCTGCTGGGCGCCCTTGGCGTCGGTGCCGACGATGGAGCACGTGGCCGCGACCTCTTGGCTTGCGGCTTCGGTAGGCTGAGATTCAGCCTCATCGGAAGCGGCTACAACACTTTTGACGTTCTGTTCGGATGAATCCGGCGAAGCAGTAGGAGCCTCGACTGCGGCAGAATCGTCCGACGCTACGCCGTTGCTATCTGCGACATTCGCCGAAGCGCCATCGTTAACCGACGCATCGCTCGCGTTAGAGCCGGTTTCAGAAACGACACCGTCGGCAGCACCGTCCGCGGCACCCGTGCCCTCACTCGGCGTCGTAGCCTGAGCCACAGCCTCGGCAATGCCCTCGGCGCCCTCGGCCCACAGCTGAGCCGGTGTGGTGCCAAAGGCCATCGCGAAGGCCAGGAATGCCACCAGGCAGCGCTTGGCTACACCGCGTGCAATCGCGCCACGGCGATGCAACGAGGCGCGCTCGCGCTCGTCCTCAAACATATCCATTTGTCCCCCATTGTCTGTACTCGGAGCGTTGCCTTGAGGCTGCCCCACGTCATCGCGCATGTTGCGTTCGAGTTCCCCCATCGGGGTCCCCCTTCCCTCCAGAGCCCTATGCACACCGGCGAAATACGCCGCAGCCGCATGCAAGATGGGAGGCGATCCGACTTAACCTTAACGACTCGGGCACGTCGTCCGATCTGCGACGCGAACATCCCGAGCCAAGAGGAATTACGGTTACTGGTACAGCCGGGGACTTGCACCCCAATTCTCCCAAACGCGTAGGTAAACCGCGCATTCGTGCGTCTCCGCACCACCATCTAGGCCATCGATTATTACTGTCAAAATGGTATCACGCAAAAGGGCCTCGCACACAGGCGAAGCCCAAGGTAAAAGCTATTGTTTGCGATAGGAAAATGCGGTGACGGTCGCGGCCTCTAGTGCTTGCCGCCGTGACTGTTGAGCCAGATATTGCGGCCCAGCATAAGCGCCAGCACCAGTGCGCTGACGTAGCCCATAAAGCCAATGACCGGGATACCAAACACAACCGGCTCGATGCGCGCGTAGTACACCACCGACGAACCGATAAACAGGCCAGCAATCACAATTGCCATCGACATACGGTCGATAATTCCGCCCAGCTGTCGCAGCGCCTTATCGCTGCTCATGATCTGCGTGTTCACCTTAAGCTGGCCGCGCGTGAGCATGCGCGAAGCCAAGCCCAGATACTCGGCCGCCTCGAGCGAGCCTTTTGCCGCGCGATAGCTGCTCGCGGCAAGATCGCGTCCCATATCACGCACGCGCGCATAGGTGCTTTTCTCGTTTTTAATGTGCGTTTGGATGATCTGGATCATGTTGACGTTGGGCATATACTCAGTCAGCAGGCCCTCGAGCGTCACCATGCCGCGGGCGAACATCGTTACCACGCTCGGCAGCTCAACGTCGTTTTTGCGCGCCAGGTTTAACAGCGAGGTCAAAAACTCGCCGATATCCAGATCCTTCAGGTCAAGGCCTGCAAAGTCAGCCACGATAAAGTCCAAATCGGACAAAAAGGCCGAATGATCGAGCTCGGCCGAATCGCCACGCGTCACGGCAAAGCGCATGAGCGAATCCTTGAGCTTGGGCACGTCACCCTCGGCCACGGCGAAAATCATGTCCTTGACGATACCGCGATCGTGGCTCGACATGCGTCCGACCATGCCCAAGTCGATAAAGTAAACGATGCCGTCCTTGAGAATGATGTTTCCCGCATGCGGGTCCGCATGGAAAAAGCCGTCATCGAGCACCTGCGTCGAGTAGTCCTCGACGATTGCGGCACCGATCTTTTCCAAGTCATAGCCCTCGGCCACCAAGCGTTCAGGATCGGCGATCGAAATGCCGTCGACGTAGTCCATAACCACCACGTGCTCGGTACACAGGTCCAGATAGGATTTAGGGCACGTCACGCCATGAACGCTCTTATGGAACTCGTAGAAGTCGTTGAGGTTTTTGGCCTCGGCCAAAAAGTTGGTCTCCTCGCGAAACGAGGTCCACAACTCCTCGACTACGCCGTGCAGGTCAACGAATTGATCGGTGTTGACGAACTTGGAAACGATACGCACCACAGAGCGAATGATATCGATGTCCTGAGCCATCACCTGCTGCGCGCCGGGGCGCTGCACCTTGACGGCCACGTCCTCGCCCGTCACCAGACGTGCGCGGTGCACCTGCGCAAGCGATGCGCTACCAAGCGGATTGGGGTCGATCGCATCGAACATCTCCCCCAGGCGCAGGCCGTATTCTTCTTCCAGACAGCTGAGTACGACCTCGTACGGCACCGGCTCCACGTCGGAGCGCAGACGACGCAGCTCGTCGCAAAAGCGTTGCGGCAGAATCTCGGACCGGTTGGCCAGAATCTGCCCCATCTTGACGAACATGGGGCCGAGTTCCTCGAGCAGGCGGCGCAAACGAACCGGCGTGAGGTTATCCCACACGCGGTACTTTTTGACCAGGCGAACAATCTGTCCGATGCGCTCGCGGCGACCCGCCGGCGTGAGCTGGTATTCCTCGTCCGGCGCCATCGCGTCGGGCTCCTCGGGGACCATATCGACAGCGCGCGGCTTCTTGCGAGCGCCCGAGACGACGGCATCGACCTCATCGACAACCGCCGCCTCGTCACCCAAGGGATCTAGATTGTTGTAATCGGTGGTGGAATCTGCCATCTGCGCTGCTACTCGGCCTCTTCGGTATCCTTCGCATCGTCGGGCTCAACGGACTCGACGGGCACCGAGGTCACGTTGTCCTCGACCGAATCGACGATGTCGCGCACATGGGCCAGGAAGGCCGTGCGCTCGGGGGCGGTCATGACGCGGACGCGAGCCAGAATGAGCTCGTCGAGCACGCGCTGGGCCGCGGTCTCGCCCTGCATGCCCAAGCGCTCGGTCAGATCGGAGATGGTACCGCCGGCCTGTTCGAACATGTCGGACACACTGCGGGCGATACCGGGGGCGCCTGCGTCCTTGCGCACCTGCTCGCCCTTGGTGTTAAGGTCGTCGAGAACCTTCTTGCTGCCCTCGACGGCAACGGCGGCGGCGCCAAAGCCAACGTTGATGGCGCCGTTAACAAGCTGATCGAGTTTCATAACCATGGTTGTCTCCAATCACAAACAACTGCATTGGCGTTCTTGTACCCAAGATTGAGTGAAAGCGACAAAGCGTTTAAGCGCTATTCGATCGACGGGAAATCCCTATCTCACGTTGTCGTTCATCGCGAAAGAGTTCTTCATGGCGCAGCTCGTGGTGTAGAGCACCTTGCCCAACAGGGCATCGGTCTCCACGCGCACGAGCTCGGCAAACTCCTCGTTGGCGCGTGCAAGCTCGGCAGGCACCTCGGCCTCGGGCAGAACGGCTACGGCAGCGTCGACGTCATGAATCTGCTTGTGGCCCATGCCGCCGACCTTCTCCTGATAATCCTCGACTGCGCGGCCGCACTCATGGAAGCGGACGTCGGCCAGCGCGCCGATCAGGCGGTTGGCCCAGTAGAAGTTTTCGGACGTCACGCGAGCCTGCGTGTCGGCAAAGTACTCGGGCATGGTCTCGACGTTGGCGTACAGCGGAACCAGCGCGTTAAACGAGTTGGAGCCAAAGGCCATCCACTGCACGGCGCGGTAGGCCGGATGCGCATAGGGGCGCAGCTGCAGCACAGCGAGCTGGCTGTTGCGGTTGATGCCGATGGGGCGATAGGCGCCACGCGTGGCGGGCGTGCCCTTGCTGCCGTAGCAGTCGTACTCCGTGCCCTGGTAGTGGCTCGAGAGTACGTACTTGATGTCCTCGATGGTCACCTTGCGCTCGGGCACGCGGCTCCAGGGAATATCGTCGCTCTCGGGCGTGTAGTCGGCCTCGGGACCGTCCCACACATCGCTGGGGTTAAGGCAGCGCTGCATATACCAGGCGCGCGGCGTGTTGTAGACGTGGTCGCTGTCGCTGTGCGAGCCAAAGGCCTCGCGCGGGTTGAAGACCGCGGCCGGACCGTCGCCCTCGACGCCCAGCGTCAGGTCCAGATGCCACTCGGCCATCCAAGCGCGCAGGTCGGCGGAGCACATGTGATCGGCCTGGGCGCCCTCGGCGTCATCCAGGTCAAAGCTGTCGATACCCAGCTGGTTGGGCATGGTCACATAGGCGTCGTCAGGCACGCGCTTGGCGATCCAGTGGTGACCGCCGATGGTCTCGAGCCACCAGATCTCGTCCACGTCGCTAAAGGCGATGCCGTTGTTCTCGTAGGTGCCATAACGCTCGAGCAGGTCACCCAGAATGCGTACGCCGTCGCGGGCGGATTTGGCATATGGCAGCACCAGGGTCACCATGTCCTCCTCGCCCAGACCGCCGGGCTGCGCCGGAACATAGCCGTCCTCGTCCTCGTTGCCCTTGGCGGGCACGTAGTCGACGAGCGGGTCGGCGCCGCGAACGCGCTCGTTGGTGGTGAGCGTCTCGGTTGCGGACATGCCCACATTGAGCTCGTTGAAACCGGCCTCGGCCCAGATGCCGTGGCCCGGGACAACATCGGGGACGCTCGTGTAGCGCATGGGGTTATCGGGCAGTTCAACGGTCAGGTGACTCAGGACGCTCGTATAGACGCGCGGCTGCTCGTCGGGATGCACCACACGCATACGCTTGGGCTCAAACACCCCGTTGGACGAATCCTCGTTGCGGGCGACCAACGTCGACCCGTCGTAGCTCGCGTTCTTACCAACCAAAATCGTTGTGCACGGCATGCGCATCCTCCTTGAGCGAAGAAATCAAACGATAACAGTGTATCGCTTCGGCGCAGAAAGGGCGAAACCACGGCGCTGGCAACCCCTGTGGTCAAAAAATGCCAAATATGAGTACTGTCACCAATTTAGTAACAGCAATTTTGCTACGTATGGGTGTCGAAAGTCTACATTTGTTCAAAAATTAGATGATGTAATTCCTCATAGGTCCAATAAAATAGGCTCTCTATCGATAATAAATATCGTTAGAGAGCCTATTTGGCCTAAAATATATGTGACTATCTTGGCAACAGTACTCATATTTGGCATTTTCTGTCCACGGGGTATAGAGCTAACCCCTCAAACAGCCCAAAACGCCTATTTCGATGCGCGCTCGGCCGCTTCGATCACGTGTTTAGCGAGGATCGCCGTCGTCACAGCGCCCACGCCGCCCGGCACGGGCGTGATGGCGTTAACGACCGGCTCCGCAGCATCAGAATCGACGTCACCCACCAGCTTGCCAGCGGCCTCGTCCCAATTAATGCCAACATCGATGATCGTCTGGCCCTCGCGAACCGCATCCACGCCAATCGTACGCGCGCGTCCAACGGCGGCAACCACAATGTCGGCAGCACGGCACTCGGCAGCAAGGTCGCGCGTATGCGTATGGCACGTCGTCACGGTCGCATTGCGCGCCGTAAGCATGGCGGCAACAGGACGCCCGATCACCAGCGAGCGCCCGACCACAGCAACCTTAGCTCCATCCAGCTCAACGCCGTAATGATCCAGTAGCACCAACACGGCCTCAGCCGTGCAAGGAGCAAAACCCTCGCCGCGCCCCGAAAGCGTGGTGAGCAGCGAAGCCGGCGTCATGGAGTCAACGTCCTTGGCGGGATCGAGCGCCGCGGCGGCTGCGTTCTCGTCAAGGCCGGCGGGCAGCGGGCGGAACATCAGGCAGCCATGAACAGACGAATCGGTATTGATGTCCTCGATGGCCGCCAACAGCTCGTCCCGCGAAACATCGGCGGGAAGCAAAACGCGGCGAGCTTCAATGCCAACCTTTTCGCAGCGCCTGAGCGCACCGCGCTCGTAGGATAGGTCGTCCTCGCGTTCACCCACACGCACGATAGCCAACGTCGGAACAACGCCGCGCTCGCGCAAAGCCACGCAGCGAGCAGCAAGTTCCTCAGTCAACGCGCGGGCGACGGGAGCGCCCTTCAGCAGTTCAGCCATGGCTATCCTCTCTTCCTTGCAGCATCGGCGGCGCGGCGCGCCAGCGCATCGGCGCGCGGCAACCACGTGTCCAGCAGCTCATCGCACGCGGTCTCGAGCTCCTCGGCGCGCGCCCGGTCCTTCATAGACGTGGTGTTGGCAAAGAGCGTCAAGCTCGCGCCCTGCATAGCGGAACGGCAGAACACGGCGCCGCACGCCACATCGGACAGCAGCTGACGCGAACCCTTGTCGGCCATGTCCTCGAGCAGCGCCAGCGCACGCCCGCAGGCATCCATAATGCGATACGGCGGCATAGCGGCCACATGCAGCGCATCCTGAATCGCGGTCGCTCGAGCCGGATCGTCACGCGGAATACCGTACGCCGCGGACACCTGCCCATAGGCACGAACGTCCTCGGCAACCAACTCGACAAGCTCCTGGGCCAGCTCATCAGCATGGGCAAACGCACGCGTCAGGTCATCCGCACGATCAGCAAGCGCGGGATTGGTCGCACCGTAGCGGGCAACCATTCCGCACAGCGAGGCGCCCAGCGCGCCCACAAAGGCGCTCGCGCTGCCACCGCCGGGAACCGGCTCGCGCGCGGCCAGCGCCTCGGCAAACCCGCGGCAGGTCTTGTCCATCATCTCTTGGCTCATGCACATGCACCTTCAAGTCATATACATCGGTCGGGTGGCAACCGCCGACCGACCGCATCGATCACGTAATGGTGCTAAGTCTAGCCCATAAGCACATGGGCGTCAGCGCACCTGGCCATCGCGGATTTCTATGGCACACGATAGGCGGCAGCGACACAAACATGGGACACATGGCCCACCTTTCGAGACTCCCGGGCAGCACAAGCTGGGGCATATCTATAAGTAAGGAACCCGTTGGGGCACGGCCGGGCAACGGCCACAAGCAATGAACGGAGGCATAAGCCGCACAGCACACAGAGACATCCGCCGCCAGCGCAATCAGTACCCCAACAGCATGCGGCGCCGTGATGTCATCGGCAGACAAGGAGGACGCCACCATGAAGAAAAAGACCCTATCGATTCTTTCCCTTTGCATCGCCCTCTTTGCCGCATTTGCCCTTGTCGGCTGCGGCGGGAGCGCATCGGGCGGAAGCGGCAGCACCGCCAAGAGCGAGAGCAAGGAAAAGGCCCCCGTCGCCAAGAAGACCGACTTTATCTGGTTTAAGGTCGAGATGCCCGAGGGCGTCGGCGTAAGCGACTCCGCCGGCAAGAATGCCGACAGGGTCCAGCTCACCTTCCCCGAGAACGAGAACACCACAGTCGACCGTTTCATCCCCGTTTGGCAAGAGAAGATGACGGCCGAAGAGTCCTTTGCAGAGCAGGCCGAAAGGCACACTGGAACGTTCCAGTGGGAGGATGGCGGGTCCGTCGAATATAACGGCAGGACGTGGCTCGTCGGAACGTACGAAGACAACAGCGGCATCTCAACCATCCTTTTTACCGACGTTGAACCAGGAAGCGTCTACGTCCTCATCTCGAACTTCGACCAGCACAAGAAAGAAGCCGAGGCGCTCCTCAACTCCATCGAGTTCCCCGATGACATGGCAGAGGCAGTTTCCGAGGCACGCGAAGTCGAGATTTCGAGCATCGAGATCAAGCATTAGGGGCTCGCACGCAGCATCGCATGCGCAGTCATTAAATGATCGGACGCCCAGCCAGGGGAGGATCGGATCGGCCGGCCCTCCCCTCTTTTGCGCCCGCGCATATTGCCACTTAACGGCGCAAATCCGGCCCTCAGAATGGGACACATGGCCCACCCTAGCGAGCCGCCCGCGCGTACAGTAAAGGCAGGTAATCCATGGGCGGTTACAGATCGAGGAGGACACGACCATGAAAAAGAAGGCCTTAGCGATTCTCACCCTCTGCATCAGCCTCTTTGCCGCGGTTGCCCTGGTGGGCTGTGGCGGAAGCGGTGGCGCTACCGGCAGCAGCGGTGGCGGCGGAGCAGAAAAGTCAGCCGTGGATATGAGGACCGACTTCATTTGGTTTAAGGTCGAGGTCCCCGAGGGCGTCGAGATTACCGACGTTGCCGGCGACACGGCCGACAGGGCCCAGTTTAAGTTCACCGAAAGCGAGCACGCGAGCGACCGCTTCATTCCTGTCTTCGACCCCGACAAGAACGCCGACGAGCTGTTCGACTACGAGGCAAAGTGGAAGGCCAACTCCGGATGGACCGAAAGCGACCCCGTTAAATACAACGGCAAGACCTGGCGCAGTGCTTACTTCACGCACTCGGGCGGCGTAACGACTGAGTACTTCACCGACGTTGAGGGCGGCAGCGTCTACGTGCGCATCGACAACGTCGAGGAGCACAAGGACGCCGTCGAAGCCATGATGAAGTCCCTGGAATTTGCCGATGACATCGCCAAGGCCAAGACTGAGGCCATGGACGTCAAGCTCGACGATATCGAGATCAAGCGCTAAGCGACTGGCGAGCGCAACGGGAAACACGGGCGCAGCGCTAACAAGCGGCGGTGCCCCAGCACTTCGTACCCAGGGAGGGCCGGTAAACCGGCCCTCCCTTTCTTATGCCGGTAGCCGGCGAACGCGAGGGTGCCGGACGCCGGAACCGCCCCAAATGTGGCAACAGTACGAAAACGACAAACACCTCAACACGTCCGCCCACCGATTTATTGCGCCGCGCAGACAATTAAACCAGCATCTTTAAACATCTGGGCAGTATAGTGACCAAAACTATCGCATAACCGCACGCTGCGAATGGAGGAGTTATGACCGAACACCATGCCATCAGCCGCCGAGCATTTACGCTGGGCTTAGGTCTTGCGGCGCTGTCGCCGCTTGCAAGCCTGCCAGAAACCGCGGCACCGGGCATTCCCCTGCGAGCGGCATTTGCAGACGACACGCCCAAACCGGCGGAGCACCTCGGTAATTTCGTCATTCGCCTTCGCCCCGCGGGCTATTTTCGTACTGCAAGCGTCAACCAAGACGGCAACGTTCGCGGCAACGTCTGCCACCTGTTTAATGACGGTACGTCCAACAAGCTCATCCTTGAGAACGTAACGACCAAGAATGACGATACAAACTGGTATGCTATCCGCACCTTGCTCAATTTCGAAGAGCATAAAAAGACGGGCTACAGCATTTGGTCGGTCGACGACGACTCGGACAAAGACGGAAAGGTCATCCACGTATGGGGCGGCGAGTATGACAACAAGCCCAGCCGCGCTTTTGCGTTCGAGCGTCAATCAAACGGAACCTATATCATCCGAGACCGCACGGTCGAGAAAGAAACCGAGAAAAAAGACATTAAGTACTTGGCAATAGAATCGAACGGCAAAGACCAGGACAACAATAAGATCTGCCATAAGAGTAAGAGCATTCCGTGGGAGCTCGAACTTATCGGTTACGACATGAAAAAGAACGATGCCACGGTTAGCAGCCTCGACTGGATCACGTACAGCAGCTACGTCGATGGGCCATGTTGGATGAAATACGTCGACGACAACAAGTTCCTCGACGAGCTGAGCATCCCGGGTACGCACGATTCGGGCACCTGCAGCGTGGACAACGACACTGAGCCCCAATCCTCGCAAGTAAAATGCCAGCAGGATTACATTCCCACGCAGTTGCTCGAGGGAATCCGCTATTTTGATATCCGACTCGGAAAGGGCGACGACCCCGGTATCGACCACGGGATTTTCTACCTACTCAAAAAAGACGGGAACTATCTGCATCTCTCCGATGTCATCGGGTACTTCAAAACGTTTTTGAACGAAAACCTGTCAGAAGCGCTCATCATGCTCGTATCGCGCGGCAACGATGAGGCTACCGACGAAAGCATAACGACGGCCTTCGCCAAGGTTATGGCCGATAACCCCAACCTGTTCTACACGTCGAGCCACGTCCCCACGCTGGGCGAGGTGCGCGGAAAGATCGTTCTGCTGCGTCGATTTAGGCTCGCCGGCAACAGTGCAAGCGGCCATACGTGGGGCCTCAACCTTACCGAATGGGATGACAAGATCAAGGCTCACTCCGACAGCACCACTATGTGTCTCGTCCAAGACGCGCGGGGCTTTGAAGCCGCGGGGGAAACAGGCGACAAAGAGCCCTATTGCACCAAGGTATACGCCCAGGACAAGTACAAACTCACGGGAACCGACAAGCTCAGCTGGGTCGATAATGCGCTGAAGGAAACGACCGGGCGCACGCGCAACAAGGTGGACGTCGTGGACGATGACAGGGCCAAGGTGCAAGTCCAGGAGCGTTGCTGGTCTATCAACTACACCAGCTGCACGGGCTTGTCGCACGGAGGCAATCCTTTTACCTCGGCACGAGTAGTCAACGAGCATCTGTACAAGAGCCCGTACATCAATCCCAGCGGCACCGAGGATACAAAGTCAGATTACCTCAAGCACATTGGCATCATCGCATCCGACTTTGTTGATGCGGCGCTGGCCCGGAGCATCTATCAGCGCAATTACGATGCGAAGCACACGCAGTCGGCTTCGTACTACCTCCCGACCCGTATGCGCATGACATACGGCGACTCGCTGAGCGATGCCTCACTCCAGGATGGCAAGACCGTTGGCGAGGGTCATTTCCGTCTCGTCGACAGCAGCAACGCGCTCAACGCGACAGCTTCGGGCCATGCGTTTGCCATTGAATACGTGGATGTCGACGCCCTGGGCAACGAGACCGTTACGGGGCTGCAGGGCTCTGTGCCCATCGATATCGATCCACGCGCGCTGACGCCCCATTTTGAGGGACTCGAAGGCCTTAAGGCCGGCGAAGACGTGCGCGCCAAGATTGCGGCATCACTCGAGGGCAAGCTCGAAACCGATGCCTGCACGGCCCAGCTCGAGTTTGTGCACGACGCGGACGGCGCTCCGGGCACGGCAATGGCCGAGGGCGAAACATTTGCCGCAGGAACGTACTGGGTGCGCGTGAACGGTCTCTTGGGCGACGCGGCGCAGAACTACACGCTCGCCAGCGACGGAGCCGCAAGCTTTACCGTAGCGGCCTCGGGCAGTGCGGGCGGCACCGGCAGCGACACGGGTTCCAACGCAGGCGGCGCCGACAAGAACGGCAAGAGCAACAAGAGAGACCAGGGCAAGAGCTCGGGCGGAAAGCTCGCCAACACGGGCGACGGCTCTGGCGTTGCCGCCGGGCTCGCTGCCGCCGCCGTGGCGACAACGGTCGCAGGTGCAGCAATGCTTGCCAGTGACCGCGACAATACCGAGGACGTTAACGAATAGGCAAGCCAGTCTTTTGGGCGCATTAACTCAATCGGGGCGCAGAATACCGTTCTGCGCCCCGATTTTTACCTTGGCCCGAACGCCGCTATCGGCTACATCACCATGTTCAGAGCTTTCACAAATTCCTGGGCCTTCGCACGGCTACTCAGGCTAAAGACGCAAGCGGTCAACAGCCTGTTACGCAGGAAAACGTCGCGACCCTTGATCCTGTTGACCCCCGTGATGTCCTTAAGGTAGACAATCTCGGTGTGCCTGTCGCCAAAAGTGCCCTTCTTGAGCACCTCGATACGATTGGGGTAGATCTTAACGTCTTTAAACCTACCCGAACCTTTGTCCTGGAATAGCAGCGTGTTGTTGTCCATACGCGTCACTCCCGTGGGGTTCGCTAAAACTGTCTCTATTGCCACATTTTAGTCACCGCAAGGCTCCCATGCGAAGGTGCCAGACAGCACAGCAATTCGTGTCCGCGCGAGGCTTTAAACTAGATGCGATAAAGATGCATTCCACAAGAGGAAAGTGGGGCGACAGTGATGGGCGAACTGGTAAACCGCGGGGAATCGACAATCGTGCCAGAAGTTTTTTACAAGCAGGTTTCCTCGATCCTCAACGCCGCTCGCGACAAGGCCTATACCGCCGTTAACTTTGCGATGGTTGAGGCATATTGGGAGATCGGCAAGAGTATTGTTGATGAGCAGGGCGGAGAGGAGCGCGCCAAGTATGGAGAGGCGCTGCTCAAGGCCCTCGCAATCAGACTTACCAAAGATTTTGGTAAAGGTTTTGAAGCAAGAGAGCTGCGTAAAATGCGTCAGTTCCATCTTGCATTTCCAATTCGGGACTCACTGCGTCCCGAATTGAGCTGGACACATTACCGCAGGTTAATACGCATTCCTGACCCCGAAACTCGAACATGGTACATGAACGAATGCGCCAATTCTCGCTGGAGCACGCGCCAGCTCGAACGCCAGATCAACACCATGTTCCGAGAGCGCCTACTTGCCAGCAAGGACAAGGAGGCCGTCACCCAGGAAATCCAAAAGCGTGCCCCGGCTCGTCGCCCCGAGGATATCATCCGCGACCCATATGTGCTGGAGTTTTTAGGTTTCTCGGACGATACTGCGTTTCGCGAGAGCGATCTAGAGCAGGCGCTCATCACGCATCTTCAGAAGTTCCTGCTGGAGCTTGGCCGTGGCTTCGCTTTCGAGGCGCGCCAAAAGCGCATCACCTTTGATGGGCGCCATTTCTATATTGACCTTGTGTTTTACAACTATCTGATGCGCTGTTTCGTGCTCATCGACCTTAAGACCGATGACCTTACGCATCAGGACCTGGGCCAGATGCAAATGTATGTGAACTACTACACGCGTGAGCTCATGAACGAAGGCGACAATCCGCCCATAGGCATCGTGCTCTGCGCGGACAAAAGCGATTCGATCGTCGAGTACACGCTGCCCGAAGACAACGACCAAGTGTTTGCCGCCAAATACCTGCCGTATCTTCCAAGCAAGGAAGAGCTGGCGCGCGAGCTGAGTGCCGAGTACCGCGCCATCAACGAAGCGACTAATGGCGAAGTGCAAGGATAGCAGCACGTTGCGACCGATACCTCCGACGGCGCTCCACATCACCCGGGAAAAGAGGAGCTTTCCATGACACACAGACCGAAAACAACACTGCGCGACTGCATCTATGGGCTTGCCGTCGGTGACGCGCTGGGCGTTCCCTACGAGTTCAGACCTCGTGGCACGTTCGAATGCACCGACATGATCGGCTACGGCACGCACGAGCAGCCCGCCGGCACCTGGAGCGACGACACATCTATGACGCTTGCTACCTGCGACTCGATTAGGGAGCTCGGGCACATCGACACCGCGGACATGCGCGACAAGTTCGTAAGCTGGATTGCCCGTGGCGAGTATACGATCGACGGCGTTTTCGATTACGGCGGTACGACCGCCCGCGCCCTGCGCACCGGCAAAGGAGGCTCCGGCGAGCGCGACAACGGCAACGGATCGCTCATGCGCATCGCTCCCCTGGCGTTCACCGATGCGACAGACGAAGAGGTCAGCGAGGTCTCCGCGATTACGCATGCCCACAGAACGTCAACCGACGCATGTATCATATTTGTCGAGCTGATAAGAGACGTGATGAACGACGTGCTCCCCTCGTGGGCGCTTCACCTGAAAGGCGCGCCCGAGCACGAAATCAGGTCTGGCGGCTTCGTGCTTGACACGCTTAAGGCTGCCACCTGGTGCTTTGTGAACACCAACAGCTACGATGAATGCATGCTTGCCGCCGTCAACCTAGGCGACGACGCCGACACCACCGCAGCCGTCGCCGGCGCCCTCGCCGGCACGGTATACGGTATCGAGGCCATCCCGCAGGAGTGGGTCGACACCCTGCGCGATAAAGAGTTGATTGAGAGCTGCCTGTTTTAGGGCGCCATTCAAGAAATAAGGCAGGAGGCATCATGGAGAGGAAGGTCGCAAATATAGACGAGTTCCAAGTGGACGAAAACGGGATTCCGCTATTTCCAGTAGGACTGAAGGAAGAAGCCAGCCTCTATATCCTCCCCGACGGGCGTTACCTCCCCTGCGGGGTCTACAGGACCGCGGACGGCGGTTCGATCATTTATGAGCCATCCGAACTAAGCTTCTTCGGGCAGATGCTTGCTCAATTCAAAGAGTACTAGAGGTTTGATCGCCCGTTAGATCGACACTGCTCAAAACCAGGGGGCAGGCTATCCTCCACCGCGGCCCGTGAGGTAGAATTATGCCTGCCGCGGAATCCGCCTGCGGGCAACGCTCTAATCTCTGATTGGGGTGAAGCCTATGAACTTGTTTCTTGAAATCCTGCGCCTCTCGATGTATGTAACCGGCATCGTCCGGAACCTCTACTCGATCTGGCGGGAATATAAGCAGTAACGGATAGCGAAGGGAGTCATGCAAAGGGCCGGTTGCACCCGGCCCTTTAGACGATAATACCTGCGTTGCCCGCGCTTCCAAAGTTGACCGACTGAGGAGCGGGTTCCGCGGCACATCCTGATTTTACCCAGTGGCAAGGCTCTTTTACAGCCGTTCCACCGTTTATTTACATCTGCCAATCAAGACGAGACTACTACGCACCTTTATTACACACGATATTTTCAGCCTGGTATAACCAAGTTCAATAATAGAATGCAAATCCAACCACCGTGTCTGATTACAAAAAGATTTTTGCCTTTTCTGCAGCAAACTCTTCCTCGGTAAGCACTCCACTATCACGCAGCGTTGCAAGCCTCTCAAGCCTTGCAACTACATCAATCACTATCCGCCAGCGTCTCAATAGTCTGTGAAACCTGCGGATACCGCTCAAGCTCCTTCGATAGGGCATCGACTATCTCGGCAATATTCTTTGCATTTTTGCCCCCGTTTAATACGTTTGCCCTGACCTTAGATGACGACTTGACAGTAACACCAGATCCGCCTTCAACTGGAACAACCGAAATACTGATATTTTCGCCCCAAGACCAAAGGCTCATACCAATCTCGGCTGCAACTGTTCTTGTTGCGGGCGATGCACTATCAACTTTTACTTTAGGCAGCTTTTCCATAGCTGCCTTCAAGGCATTAAACGTGTCGTCAGGAGAATACGGTACCTGAAGCTGAAGCTGCTGATCCGCAAAACCCATAATCTGGCCTCCGCTTCTTACAAGATTAAGGCTATCGGCAATGGTAGCACGTTCCCAGCAGTCTTAAATTCGTCTCATGACTTTGCGATGCAGCCCGACGCCCCGGCTCCGCTTCCCTACTTCCCAAAGATCGCAGCGAACAATCCCTTGCGCTTGGGTTTTTCTTCTCGGTAGGAACCCTCGGCAGCCGCTGCCACCTGACGTGGCTGCTCGTCGCCTCCACGGCGCACAATTTGGTACAGGAATGGCGATTTGATGTATTTGACCTCGACGGGCGTGGCGTGAACGGTGCTTTCGCCGGACAGATGCAGGCTCGGATTGAGCGGCGCCACAATATGCGTCTCGCGCTTGTCGCTAAACACCACCGCCGCCGCACGGCCCGTCTGGCCGTTCACGGCAATGCGCACCTGCTCGCCATTACGTCCATCCGACGCGGGACGATCGACAAAGTAGACCGGCACCATAACCAGGCCGTCCTTGTGCTTGCGGGCCTTGCGCGCCCAGGTGCGGATGCTCTTTTTATTGAGCCCCAGGAAAGTCTCGGCATCGTTGCCAACAATGTCGAGCGCCAGCTTGTCAATGACCACCTGGTCCTTGGTGGACGCATCGACGGAGACAACGCGGAAGTCGCCTTCCTGCATGGCCGGGTCGAACGACCCAACCTTGGCAAAGTCCCATGGCTCCAGAATGCCCATAAGGCGAACGTCCAGGTAGTTTGCCCTGGGATATGCCCAGTCGAGCACCTCGTAGTACACCAGGGTCTCCTTGCTCAGGCCCTTGCCCGGGAAGGACGCCATCATGCGCAGGTCCGCGAGCGCCATGGGGAAGTAGAAGAGCATCATGTCGTTTTGAATCGCGTCTTCCACATCGTGACCGGCAAAGGCGTCTAGATATCGGCGCACCAGCTCAAGCGCATTGGCGCGCGCCTGCTGCGGCGTTATCTCGCAGGGAATACCCTGCTCGGGCACATATTCCGCACCAACGCCCATGGTCAGGCGCTTGCTAAACGTCCCCGGCTTGAGCAGGTCGGCGACACCGATCTTATTGCCGCAGGACGGGCACTCAAACACGCGCTGGGTCGACTCGCCCTCAAAGGACGCTCCGCAGAAGGGACAGGGGATGCTCACGTGCGTGGCCTCTTGGAACTCCTGGGCCGTGCCGCGGTCTTCCCACAGCAGATGCTCCAGAACCGACTGATTGCGCCAGTGCTCATTAAAGAAATACCAGTCGGGGTCCACCGGGCGCTCGAGCTGCGACACATGCGTGAGCTTGAGCAGTCCATCCACCACCGTCAACGGCGTATGGCGAATGCCCAAAGCGCTCTTGGGCTCTCCGGCGTCCGCCTGCCACGGAATGACCGCACCGCAATAAGCGCACTCAAAGCTGCGCTTAGCTTGGTGCGAGTACATAGGGCCGCCGCAGTTTTGACATTTAATGGCAAACATCTCGTCCATGGAAACGTCCTCCTTTGCACAGGGGCTGTCGACATTGAGTATGTCGAGCAAACAGGCACATGCCCATACCCATGTGGCCCAAAATGGACCACCCAGGCAGACGAGAAGGCTCGCTCGTTAGCACCGGCAGACTATTGCTGCATTTTCTGAGCATCGGTGCACGGCGCCCCCGCGCGAGCTACACTATCCCCTTAAACATGATTGTGAGGACGACCGCTATGCTATTTGTAAATCGGCTGGTACATACGCTTGTTCCCGGCAGCGAGGGCGAGCCGGTCGATACCTCCCGCCGCACCAACGCGGGCTTCGCCGCAAGCCTCATCTGCATTGGCCTCAACATCACCTTGTGCCTGGCCAAGGGCATCGCGGGCCTGCTCGCTGGCTCCGTCTCCCTCATCGCCGACGCTTTCAACAACCTCTCCGATGCCTCGAGCAACATCGTGAGCCTGCTCGGGTTCCGCCTCGCCAGCCGCCCGGCAGACGAAGGCCACCCCTATGGCCACGGCCGCTACGAGTACCTCGCCGGCTTGTTTGTCGCCGTCCTGGTTTGCGCCGTCGGCATCAACCTGATCCTCGAGTCGGTCACCAAGATCATCAAGCCTTCCCCCACCGCTTACACGCTCGTTTCCCTTGCGGCACTGGCTACATCCATGCTCGTTAAGCTCTGGATGGCCGCATTCAACCGCGCGCTGGGCAACCGTATCGATTCCGAAACACTCATTGCCACAGCACAGGACTCCAAAAACGACGTCATCACCTCGGGCTCGGTCTTGGTGGCGGCGCTTATTTCGCAGACGACCGGCTTTGACCTCGATGGCTGGGCAGGCCTGGGTGTGGGCATCTTCATCTGCATCAGCGGCATGGGCCTAGTGCGCGACGCCATCAGCCCGTTGCTGGGGCAAGCGCCCGACCCCAAGCTCGTCCAGGCAATCCGCGACAAGATCATGTCCTATCCGCAGGTCTTGGGCACACACGACCTGATGGTGCACGACTACGGCCCCGGTCGTCAGTTTGCCAGCGCTCACGTGGAGATGCCCGGCGAGGGCGACGCATTTGAGCACCACGAGATCCTGGACACCATCGAGCACGACATCAAGCGCCAGATGGGCATTGGCATCACGCTGCACTGCGACCCCATCGCGACAACCGGCGATGATTTGCGCGGCTGGGTCAAGCGCGGCGTTATGCAGATCGACCCCGCGCTCTCCATCCACGACCTGCACGAGCACGACGGGTTCGTTTCGTTTGACCTGGTGCGCCCCGACGGCTTTGACATATCCGACGAGGAGCTGCTGGAGCTCGTCACGCGCATCGTGCACGAGCGCCGACCCAATGCCTCATGCGTCGTTACGTTTGACTCGGGCTTTAGCTCGCCCGACCGTCCGGCTGAACAGCTGTAGCCCGCTTAACAGCTAGTTTCCCTGCGCGCCCGAGATGCCGTTTTGCAGTGCATTCCAGGCACCCGTCGCCATGTCGCCCAAGTTCTGCGCGGTGTCGCCCAGGTTTTGTGCCGTATCGCCCAGCTCTTGCGCCCTGTCTCCCAACTCCTGTGCCTTGTTGCTCAAGTCCTCCAGCGTATTGGAACTCGAGCTGTCGGTACCGCTTTGGCCGTCGGGCGAGTTGCCCGAGCTATTCTTGTGCGTGAGTTGAATTTCGAGGTTGCCGCTGTCGTTATAGTAAGCAGAAGTAACGACCCAGTTGGCATCGATGACGGGCGTTGAGCCATCATCAGTCAGGACCACGGCATTCGAAAGATTGGCGCCGCGCGACTTGAGAAGTTTCTTGGCGTTGGACCAGTACTGCCCCGGGATATCGCTCAGATCGACGGTGCTAGACGAGGCGGACTCGGTTTGCTCGGCAGCGGTATCGGCCGTTGAACTCCCTCGCTTGTTGAGCATGCCCGACACAATGGCAAACACAACCGACAGCGCAAAGAAGATCGCCAGCACGATGAGGATCTTCTTGATCACGCTCGACGAACGCGACGGCTTCTTCTCCTCGTCCTCGCCATATTGCGGAATCGACTTGGGGTACTCGCGATACGGCTCGCGCGACTCGTAGCGAGGCTGCGCCGTGCGAGGCATATACGTCGTCTGCTGAGGCTGCGGAATGGGATTTTGCGGCAGGTCATCATAGGGATTCGGCGTCGAGGCGGCATAAGAATCCTGCGGCGCGTAATCAAACGGGTCCGGAGCTGCGTCGCCATAGGAGCCTTGCGAAGATACAGCATAAGAATCCCGCGCTGTGTCGCCATAGCCCATAACCCGGGTTGGCTCGGCAGAAGGCTGCGTCGCGGCGGGGTCGGTATAACCGGGGTTGGGAACAACGCGGGTCGCATCGGCGCTATCGCCAGCCTGCGCGGAACCGTAGCCGCCCATCACGGTTGTCTTGTCCTGATCCATGCAACGATTCCTTTCCGTCGCCCGTAAGCATCAAGTTATCCATGCATTCTACCCGCGCAAAAGCCCATGATGGGCAAAGCCCGTCGGTATCTACAAGACAAGCGCGGCTAGAAACAAAAGCCCCGCCGTGCTGTGGGGCACGGCGGGGCGGACAGGCGGCAATAACGTCGCTCTTGCCTAGAACAGACCGGTGATGTTGCCGTCGTTGTCGACGTCGATGTTCTCAGCCGCGGGCACCTTGGGCAGGCCCGGCATGGTCAAAACGCTGCCGGTCAGCGCGACCACAAAGTGGGCACCGGCGGAAACCTTGAGCTCGCGTACGGTGATGCGGAAGCCCTCGGGAGCGCCCAGCGCCTTGGCGTTATCGCTAAAGCTGTACTGGGTCTTGGCAACGCATACCGGCAGGTTGCCAAAGCCGTTCTCGCGCAGCTCGGCGAGCTGGCGCTTGGCAGCCGGGGTAAAGTCGACGCCGTCGGCGCGGTAGACCTTGGTGGCAACGGCCTCGAGGGCATCGGCAACATCGGCACCGTCCTCGTAGGCAAACTTGAGCTCACTCGGCTGCTCAATCAGGCGCATGACCTCATCGGCCAGCTCGAGCGCACCCTCGCCGCCCTTGGCCCAGACCTCGGAAAGTTTAACGTTGACGCCGAGCTTCTGGCACTCGGATTCGATGAGCGCAAGCTCTGCCTCGGTGTCCGTCGGGAAGCGGTTGATGGCGACCACGCAGGGCAGACCGTAGACATTCTGAATGTTGTCGACGTGGCGCAGCAGGTTGGGCATGCCGGCCTTGAGGGCCTCGAGGTTCTCGTCGTTAAGGTCGGCCTTGGCAACACCGCCGTTGTACTTAAGAGCACGGGCGGTGGCGACAATCACGACAGCGCTGGGGCGAACGCCCGTCATGCGGCACTTGATGTCGAGGAACTTCTCGGCACCCAGATCGGCGCCGAAGCCTGCCTCGGTAATGGCGACATCACCAAAGCGCATGGCCATGCGCGTGGCCATGATGGAGTTGCAGCCGTGGGCGATATTGGCGAAGGGGCCGCCGTGGACAAACGCGGGCGTACCCTCGAGCGTCTGCACCAGGTTGGGCTTGAGCGCATCCTTAAGCAGCGCAGCCATGGCGCCCTGAGCCTTGAGGTCGCGGGCGCGGACGGGCTTGCCGGCAAAGCTGTAGCCGACGACGATCTCGCCCAGGCGCTCCTTGAGGTCGTTGATGCTCGTGGACAGGCACAAGATCGCCATGACCTCGGAGGCAACGGTGATATCGAAGCCGTCCTCGCGCGGCACGCCCTGTGCCTTGCCGCCAATGCCGTCGATAACGTGGCGCAGCTGGCGGTCGTTCATGTCGACGACGCGCTTCCAGGTGATACGCTTGACGTCGATGCCGAGCTGGTTGCCCTGCTGAATATGGTTGTCGAGCATGGCGGCCAGCAGGTTATTGGCGGCACCGATAGCGTGGAAGTCGCCGGTAAAGTGCAGGTTGATATCCTCCATGGGGATGACCTGGGCCCAACCGCCACCGGCGGCACCGCCCTTTACGCCAAAGACGGGACCGAGCGAAGGCTCGCGCAGGGCCACGGCGCTCTTGACGCCGCGACGACGCAGACCGTCGGCCAGGCCGATGGTCGTGGTGGTCTTGCCCTCGCCCGCGGGCGTGGGATTGATAGCGGTCACGAGGACAAGCTTGGCCTGGTGATCAGTTGGCTCGTTAAGCAGGGAATAGTCGACCTTTGCCTTGTCGAAGCCGTACGGAATCAGATGCTTAACGTCGACGCCGGCGTTCTTGGCCACCTCGGTAATAGGCAGCGGCGTAACAGAACGTGCGATTTCGATGTCAGTAGGCATGGGCGGTCCTTTCGTTACCGGATGAGAAAAAGACCAATCCAGCATAGCACGGGCGCGCAATAGTAAAACACCCGCAACCGATGAATGGCGATATGTTTATCCAATGCTCAGCGATAGCCTACAGACCAGCCAAAACAAACCCGCCTCTAAACGGCTGGCTCGATGCCCAAGTGCTCAAAGGTGCGCAAGGTTGCCTGACGGCCCTGGGGCGTACGAATCATCAAGCCGCACTGCAGCAGATAGGGTTCGTAGACATCTTCGAGCGTACCCGGGTCCTCGCCCACCGCGCTGGCAAGGGTCGTCAGGCCCACGGCACGGCCGGAGAACGTCTTGGCAAGCGTCTCCAAGATACGAATGTCCATCCAGTCCAGACCAAGCTCATCAATCTCGAAGAACTCGAGCGCCTGACGGCAAATATCAAGCTCAATAGGACCGTTGCCGCGCACCTGCGCATAGTCGCGCACGCGTTTGAGCAGACGGTTGGCCAAGCGCGGCGTGCCACGAGAGCGCGAGCCGATCTCGAGCGCGCTCGGATGGTCGATCGTCACGCCCAAGATGGTCGCCGAGCGCGTCACGATCTGAGCAAGCTCCTCGACCGTGTAGTAGTCCAGGCGATACGAAATGCCAAAGCGGTCGCGCAGCGGGCCGGTCAGCATACCCGAGCGGGTCGTTGCCGCCACCAGCGTAAACTTGGGGATATCCAGGCGAATCGAGCGAGCGGCCGGACCCTTGCCGATCACGATATCGAGCGCAAAGTCCTCCATCGCGGGATACAGAACTTCCTCGACCGAACGGTTGAGGCGGTGGATCTCGTCGATAAACAGCACGTCACCCGGCTGCAAGTTAGTTAGGATGGCCGCGAGGTCACCAGTGCGCGCGATGGCCGGACCGCTCGTCGTCTTGATCTGAGCGCCCAGCTCGTTGGCGATAACCGCAGCCAGCGTGGTCTTGCCCAGACCCGGAGGGCCCGAAAAGATCACGTGGTCGAGCGTCTCGCCGCGGCTCTGCGCCGCCTCGATCAGCACGCGAAGGCTCCGCTTGATATGCTCCTGACCGCAGTAGTCATCCAAGCGCTGGGGACGCAGGGTACGATCGACATCGAGGTCCTCGGGCGTCAGCTCCGAGCCCACCATGCGCTCACCGTGCGCCATGGATGCCGCCGGCGAGCTGCCGGGCGTCGCCCACAGGTCCTGAGAGTCATCGGCTTCCCACATCACGCATCCATTCCAAGTCGCTTAAGCGCCGCGCCGAGCAGATCCTCGACACGCATATTCTGCCCATCATACCCGCTCAGGGCAACATCGGTCTCCTGCGGGCTAAAGCCCATGGAGAGGAGCGCCGCACGGGCGTCATCGATCGCCGAGGGAGCGGCGGCGGGCACGGGCATCGAAACCTGGCCGGGAATCACATCGACCGGCACAAAGCCCTTGTCCTTGGCAAAGGTGCTCTTGAGCTCCAGGATCAGACGCTGCGCGGTCTTTTTGCCTACACCGGGAACCTTGGCCATGCCCTTGTCGTCCTCGGCCATCACCAGGGAATACAGTTGGCCCACGGTATAGGTGGAGAGCACGGCGAGCGCCAGGCGCGAACCGACACCCGAGACGGACACGAGCCGATCGAACATCGTGCGCTCGTCCTTGGAGGCAAAACCGAAGAGCGTCATGGCGTCCTCACGCACCTGCATGCGCGTGTAAAGGCGGACCTCGCCGCCGGGCGTCGGCAACGTGGCCGCGGTGCTGCCCGAGATGCCGAGCTCAAAGCCCACACCCGACACATCGACGACGGCCGAGCTCATCGTGGCCTCGATAAGCGTTCCATGGAGCTGGGAGATCATCAGTATCCGGTTCCTCTCTGTTGATAGAACTCGCCACCGGTGAGGGCCCGGGTGCGGCTGAGGTTTACGTGGCAGATGGCGCAAGCCAGGGCATCGGCGGCATGGTCGGGATGCGGGTCGTGATCGAGCTGTGTGAGCGTACGCACCATGTAGGCGACCTGCCGTTTGTCCGCGGCACCGGTGCCCACAACAGCCTGCTTAATCTGCATAGGCGTGTACTCGCCGATCTCGAGCGCGCACTCCGAAAGCGCCACGAGTGCAGCACCGCGGGCATGCGCCGTGGGGATGGCCGAACGGACATTGGCGCCAAAGTAGATGCTCTCGATAGCAGCGGTATCGGGGCGATAGCGTTCGACAACGCCCTTGAGGTCGCGGGCGATATGCGACAGACGCACCGCGAGCGGACTGCCCGCGCTGGTCTCGATACAACCGTAGGCACGGCAGCGAACCTCGCCGCGTCGCTCCTCGATAATCCCCCAACCCGTATGGGCCAAACCGGGGTCGATACCCAAAATGACCAAGCCAACCTCCCCTCGCCACAAGTACGGCGCAAGACAAGGCCCCGCGCATCATTCACGAACGTCTGTTCTAGAATAACACAACGGGGCCAAGATGCTTAGTTGAAGTGTCAGGGTCGGAAGCGAATCCTATCCCATAGTTAATTTTGAGAGAAAAAGGGGAACTGTCGGGGATCAACCGGCGGATGCGGTATCGGACCACCCTGGGGGCCACCCTGCGGTCCGCCCTGGCCGCCCATCATCTTTTCGATGGCGTCCTGGACCTCGCCCTCAAACTTTTTCATGCCCTCATGCAGGCGACGCTGGCCATCCTCGGAGCGCAGCTCCTCCATCTGCTCGGGCGAAATACCCAACAGGTCACCCAGTATGCCCATCATCTCGCCACGCATGCGCTCGCTTGTATCCTCGTCGGCAAAGCGGCGCACCTCGGCGCGTGCCAGCGAATCGACCGTCATGCGCTCCTTGCCGCTCAGCCCCAGGTCGGACCATGCAAGCATGTACGGCCAGGCACGCTCGACAAACGAACGGGCCGAGACGATCGGCGCCGTCGGAAGCATGCGGCGGGCGGCCTCACCCTGGCGCACGAGCATCAGCAGCAGCGAGCAAGCCTCGGGCTTGCCGGCGGCCATTGGGATGTCGTCGAAGGGTCGGTTGCGGTCCACGTGCGCCTCGAGCGCGCCATCGACCTCGCCCGGTTCGAGCCCACCGAGCAGCTGCGCCGCGCGATCGAGCATGTCGACCGGGCCGTCGAGCGTCGAGAGCGCCCACGCCAGCACGCGCTCCATGCAATCTTCCACCGCGTTGAGCGTCACGAGCTCCTGCGGCACCACGGCAGACGTGCGGTTGCGCACGCGCGCCACAAACTCGAGGGTCGACAGGTACACATCGCCAAAGGGCGCGTAATCGCCCTGGTAGCCACCGCAAAGCGCCGGTGCCGCCAACGCGTACTCGGTCTTGGAAAGTGGGCTCAGAGCCATCGCGCCCAGCTCGACCGCTGTGTCCTCCAACATGAGGCCCAGTGTGCGCGAACGCAGGCGCTCGGCATCGCCCGCCGACACATCGCGGTCAAGTACGCGCGCCGCATCCGGCGCATCGCGCTCAACCGTGCGAATATGCAGGCGCTCGGCAATCGCGCGGACGGCGGCGCAGCGGGCGGCCTCGGCCTCCTCCTGCGCCGGCGTAAAGATGCGGTTGCGCCCCAACACCAGGCCAATTACGTTACGCGGACCCAAGGCATCGACGGCGAGCGCCGCCAACAGGGACGACGGCAGATCGCCCTCGAGCGCCACCACGGCACGCGACGTACCATGGGCACGGGCGTTATCGCGCACAGCGAGCACCAGCGCCTGCCACAACCACTCCTCGGAACGAAACTCGGGCAGCTCGTGGTCCTCCAGGGCATCGAGCATTACGCCGCGCTGAATCTCCTGAACCAGCAGGCTCTCTTCAAAACATGGCGCTTGGGCCACCACGCGACCGCAGTCGTCGAGCACAAACGAACCGCCGGTATACACCGACTCGTCATAGGCACCGACCGGCGCCATGCAGGCAAACCACACGCTGCGCTTGGATGCGATCTTGCGGTAGGCACCGCTGCGAACGGCGGCAATGGCGGCGGTCTCGCGGTCGGTCATATCGAATGCGCTGAACTGAAAATAGGCGATGAGGTCGACGCCGGTCGGCAGCATCTCGAGCTCGCGGTCCAAGTCGAAGATCACGGCGATACGCACGCCGTCCACGTCGAACACCGGCGGTGCCCAACGGGCATCGCCGTTCCCACCGCGCTGCAGGGCAATGCTCGAACGGGCCGGCACCACATGGCCGTCCTTGAGCATCATGTAGTCGAGCAGGGGCTGGCCCTCAAACGAAACCGCCGCGGGCACGATGCAGATCATATCGAGTTCTTGGATACGCTCGGCAACACCGGTCAGGCCTGTCAGCATGTCGTGCTCAAAGTCGGCAGCGCCCACCAGGCCGCCGGGCAGAGCGCCCATAAAGAGCGGAGCCGGGACGCACAGTACGCGCGCCCCGCGCTCGTGGGCCAAACGGGCCTGGTCCTCGATGCGACCGCAAATGCCCTCAATATCACCCAGGCGCATATCGATCTGTGCAAGTGCGAGCTTCATGGCTCAGCCCTTTCCGTCGTAAACCATCGTTGTCGTAGTAAAAGCGCCGGCCGCATGATGCAGTCGGCGCTCGCATGTGCATATGCTAGCTATGATACCCCGAGTGGGGACGCGCTCCTAGAACGTCGCGGACCACAGCCCGTGCAGGTTGCAATAGGCATAGACGGTACCGGTCTTGGAGCCGCCGGCAAAAAACGTCGCGGGCTTCATGCCGGGCTCAAGGTAATGGACCTCCAGGCGGCCCTCGGCCTCAAGGGCGATCCACTCGATGTAGTGCTCGGGCACCATAGGGTGCTCGACCGAGCCCACGCGTGCACGGATCACGTGACCGTCGCGCTCGCTCTCAACGACCGGCACGTGCTTTTCGTGCGCTGCGTCCTCGGTATTCGCGGTCAGCTCCGTGCAGCCGGCAGGGGTCGCAACGTCGTTGCCAAGGGCGGCAATGAGCTTGCCATCGGGGTCCTTAAAGAATTTCGCCATGATGTTCTCCTTTGCTGATGTGCCAATGTTCTCGATTCTTCTTATGCCCAAAGGCAGGCAAACCATCCACGGCATGGCAAATGAACACATAACGGGCGAGAACGATGGGGCAGCACGTGCCATCCGACCTGGCGGCCCCACCCGAGCGGGTTAGCGCCCGTCGCCGCCCAGCAGCGCCAGAACATCCTCGCGGGTAAACAGCGCCGACGAGATGCCGTCGCCGCCGAGCACGCTGTTGACCAGGTCGCGCTTGGACTCTTGCATCTGCATAATGCGTTCCTCGATCGTGTCCTTGGCGATGAGCTTGTACACGGTCACCGTGTGCTGCTGGCCAATACGATGCGCGCGGTCGGTCGCCTGGTCCTGTGCGGCCACGTTCCACCACGGGTCGTAGTGAATGACCACGTCGGCCGCCGTCAGGTTTAGGCCCACGCCGCCCGCCTTGAGCGAGATCAAAAAGACCGGCACCTCGCCCGCTTGGAACTGCGCGACCATCTTGGCGCGACTCTCCTTAGACGATGCGCCCGTGAGCTTAAGGAAGGCGATGTCCTCCTTGGCCAGGCGCTTACCGATGATATCGAGCATGCCCGTAAACTGGCTGAACAACAGGATGCGATGCCCGCCGTCGAGTGCGCCGTGCACGAGCTCCATGCACGTATCGAGCTTGGCGCTCCCCGCCTTGTAATCCTCGTAGTGCAGACGCGGGTCGCAGCAGATCTGGCGCAGCTTGGTGAGCTCGGCGAGCACCTTGAGCTTGTCTTTCTTAAACTCGGATGCCTCGCGATGCTGCACCTGCTGGGCGATGCGGTCCTGGTTTGCCAGGTACAGCTTGCGCTGCTCGCCGGTGAGCTGAGCCACGACAGTGTCCTCGATCTTCTCTGGCAGATCGGCCACCACGTCCTCCTTGACACGGCGCAGCACAAACGGCGACACGAGCGCCTGCAGGCGAGCGGCGCTGTCACCCTCGGCGTGCTCGACCGGGCTTTCGAAGCGCTTGGCAAAAGACTCGCGCGTCCCCAAAAGGCCCGGCATCAAAAAGTCGAAGATGCTCCAGAGCTCGGACAAGCGGTTTTCGATGGGCGTGCCCGTCAAGGCAAAGCGCACGCCGGCAGGCAGGCGCTTGGCGGCGCGAGCCACCTGCGTGAGCGGGTTTTTAATGTACTGGGCCTCGTCGAGCACCACACGGGCAAAGTCCTGCTCGGTATACTCGTCGATATCGCGGCGCATGAGGTCATACGACGTCACGACCACGTTGTGCTCGGCCACGCCGGCGATCTGTACGCGGCGTTGAGCCTTGGCGCCCACAATGGCACACACATCGAGCGACGGGGCAAAGCGCTCCAGCTCGGCGGTCCAGTTGTACACAAGCGACGCAGGGCACACCACAAGCGTGGGCTTAGTGTCCCCCGCCTCCACACGCGCCAGGATATGTGCGATCATCTGCAGCGTTTTGCCCAGGCCCATATCGTCGGCCAAGATGCCGCCGAGGCCCAGGTGCTCGAGCGAGCCGAGCCACTGGTAGCCATCGACCTGATAGCCGCGCAGTGTGGCCTTGAGCGAGACCGGCACCGTAAAGTCCATCTTGCCGAGCGTATCCAAGCGTTCGACGGTGCGACGGAATGCAGCATCACGATCGGCTTCGAGCGCAGGCGTGCGCGCAAGCATGCTGTCGACGAACAGGGTACTCGACGCGGGAAGCGACACGCCGTCGAGTAGGTCGACAGCATCGACCCCCAGATCCTCGGCAAGGCCAAACGCGGCGCGCGCTCCCTCGTCCAGGCGAATGATGTCGCCCGACGTGAGACGCGCAAACGTCTGGTGACGCTTGTAGGAGTCGAGGTAGATAGCAAGGTCTGCCGCCGAAAGGCCGCTCGCGCCCAGTTCGACGTCGAGCAGGTTACTCTTGACGGTCGCACGCACCGAAAGCTTGGGCGCAGGGCGGACCGAGACCTGGCGCAGGCGGTCGCTGAGCATGACCTCGCCCAGCTCGGACAGGGCAGACAGGCCCTCGGTCAGCAAGTGGAACAGGCTCTCGTCATCGCGTTCCTCAAACGCCAGGCCGCCCTTGTAAAAATCGAAATACAGGGCCGCCGTGTCCATAACGCGAAACTCTGCCACCTCATCGCGCGGCGGCACGCCCGGGCGCTGCTCTTCGAAGGGGCTGCCCGGAGCGCCCAGACTAAAGAGGTCTGCCGACCAGTCGCCGTAGGTAACCGTAATTTTGCAGGTCACAAGCCCATCGTCGACGCCGATCGCCATAGCAAAGCTCGGCTCGGGCGCCACGGTATCGAGCGCAGCGGGCGCGGTAAGGTCGGTGTAGTCGCGCAAAATGGGCAGCGCCATACGACAGAACTCCCCCACCTGGTCGGCGGCGATATGGACCGGCGTGCGACAGGGCAGCAAGCGCGATAGGAACGGCGCCGCATGCTGGGCAAACGCTACATCGGTGCGGCGCGCACGGCGGGTGTCGACCAGATAGGCAACATCGCCCGAAGCAAAGCAGTATGCATCGGCCGGCAGGCGCAGATCGTAGCTGCCACCAGCCGCCGGCGCGATTTTGGCGGCAAGGAGCGGTGGGCGCTTAGACGGTGCCTCGTCCTCCCCTTCCGGAGGCATCTCAACCGCTACCTCGTAGGAACGATGCGTCGTCGTCCCCCGCGACCAGGCGGGCTCAAAGGAGATGGTCTGACCGCGCAGCAGGTCCAGCACATATACGATGCTATGCACGGACAGCGGCAACTGACGCTCGGCGACAAAGCCGCTGCGGGCAAAGTCGTACGACGCCGAACGCGAGCTTGTGATGTCATCGAGATAGGCAACTGTCGTCGCAACAAGGTTGAGCAACTTTGTCGACACGTCATCGAAGGCCTCGGGCGTATGGACAAACGTAAGCTTCTTACCATACGAGAAGGTGCCGCCGCGCACATAGGCATCGGCCATGCCGTCGATATCCTTAACCACATAGGACACCGAACCGCAGCGGATGCGAAACTCGAGCGCCCAGCTAAAGCGCTCGCCAAACAGCGGATTGTAGTACGGCACCAACGAGGGCTCCAACGCCGCTTTGGGGGCGTCGGGATCAACGGCGCCGGCAAGCTTGCGGCGCATGCTCGCCAGCTCATCCATGCGCGCGTCCGAAAGATCGGAGAGCGCCGCCATGAGGCTGGGGCTCGTGGGGACGGGCGCCGGAAAGGGAAAGTTGGGATTGACGGCCGGCGCTTTGGGCGCGGTGCGCGCGGGCTGTTTCGGCTGCGCCGTAAACGTGCGAACCGGCGTGCGCAGCCCCTCAACAGGCTCAATGCCGCTGGCATCCAAATACGCCAGCGCCGTAGCAATAGCGTGCTTGCACATGCCGGGGTAGCGATAGGCAGCGGGGCAGTCGCAGTCATAGTCGATCACCTCGTGCTCGTCCATATCGAGCGCCACCTGCGTCTTGTACAGGTCGCCGCGCGAGCCGCGCACCGTGCCCTCAACCGTCACGTTTTTGGAGAAGCGCGAGCCGGAGTCCTCAAACGACAGCACGGCACCGTTGAGCATAAGCGAACGCCCCTTCATAAAGGTGCCGCTCAGCGCCGCCTCTTTCCGGAGCGCCTGCACAAACGTCCCCTGTGCCATCACTTCCTCCAATCTCGCACGGACCAGCAAGGTCGCCCTTAGATCACCGTCACTCTGCCCTGGTTACCCACGATGGCTTTGGCCTCTGCCAGCAGCGGAATCGAGCGCGCGTTGACCTTAGCAGGCACCTCGGCACGCAGCACGCGCCCGTCCACCTGCTCGATAAAGATCTCCACGCGGTCGCCGCCCGGGTTGGCGGTAAGCACCGTGGCAAGACGCGCCATATTGCCCTGGCTAAAGCGGCTGTTGGGCACCATGACCTCAAACACCTTGGGCTTGTTGTTCTCCTCGTTGAGCTCAAGCGGCACGATCTCCTGCGCGATGATCTGGTCGCCGCGGTCCGAGCGCTCAAGCTTGCCCTTGATGCGCACAAAGGCGTCGGACAGCTGCGCGCCGGTCTCGGGATCGACCTCGCCGTACAGGTACCCCTCGGCCTCCTTGTAGGTCTTGGGGAACACCACGACCGTGGCCTCGCCTTCCATGTCCTCGAGCTGCACGATGCCCATGGGGTCACCGTTTTTGGTCACGCGCTTGGACACGCTCGAGACCATGCCGGCCCACCACAGCGCCTTGCCCTCGGGAATCTCCTGGTTGATGGTGCCGCCCGTAGGATTCTGGACTTCGTAGCCGGTGTCGATCTGCGAGAACGAGAAGTCGCGCGCTTTGCTGAGCGCATACTCAAACGGGCGCAGCGGGTGGTCCGAGACATAGATGCCCAGAACCTCCTTCTCCTGGCTCAGCTTAAGGTGGCGGTCCCACTCCTGGCCATCCGGATCGGGCACGCTGACCTCGAAGCCCGAGCCCTCAACATCACCAAACATGTCGAAGAACGACGTCTGTCCGCTCGCGCGGTCCTTCTGGCGCTTTACCGCGGCGTCGATGATGTTCTCGGGGTTGTTCTTGTCCACAAAGTGCATCATCTGACGGCGCGGATACCCCGTGGAGTCGAAGGCACCTGCCTTGATGAGCGATTCGATCACGCGGCGGTTGGCCTGGCTCGAGTCCACGCGCTCGACAAAGTCGTGCAGCGTCTTAAACGGGCCGCCCGCCTCGCGCTCGGCGATAATGGCCTGCGCCACGCCGGTACCCACACCGCGGATGCCGGCCAGACCAAAGCGCACGCCCTCCTTGGTAGCCGTGAACTCGGTGCCGGACTCGTTGACATCTGGCGACAGCACGGGGATGCCGTCGTGACGGCACGCCGAGACGTAGTGAACGATCTTGTCGGTCTTGCCCGTGTAGGACGTCAGAACGGCCGCCATGTACTCGTGCGGATAGTGCGCCTTGAGCCATGCCGTCTGCATAACCAGGATGGCGTAGCCGGCGGAGTGCGACTTGTTGAAGGCGTAGGACGCGAACTCGAGAACATCGTCCCAAATCTTCTGGGCGACCTCGCGCGTGTAGTTGTTCTTGATGGCGCCGTTCATCCAGTGGTCGTAGGTGGTCTCGTCCGAGCCATCCTCCCAGTGCAGCACCGTCGACGTGAGCAGCTTAATCTTTTTCTTAGCCACGGGCTTACGGATACGCGAGTCCGATTCGCCCTTGGAGAAGCCGCACATCTCGACGGAGATGAGCATAACCTGCTCCTGGTAGACCATGGTGCCGTAGGTTTCGCCCAAGATGTCGTCCAGGCGGTCGTCGTAGGAGACGGCCGGCTCCTTGCCGTTCATGCGGTTGATGTAGGACGAAACCATGCCGGCGCCCAGCGGGCCCGGGCGGTACAGGGCGATCAATGCCACGACGTGCTTGTACTCGGTGGGCTTCATGTTCTTGATCGTGGCCGTCATGCCGGCGGACTCGACCTGGAAGACACCGGCGGTGTGACCGGAACCCATGAGCTTAAAGATCTCGGGATCGTCAAAGGGGATCTCTTCCTCTTTGATGTCGATGCCGAAGTTCTTTTTGATGTTGGCCTTGGCCTTAGAGATAACCGTCAGCGTACGCAGGCCCAAGAAGTCCATCTTGAGCAGGCCCATGTCGGCAACGGTATGGCCCTCGTACTGGGTAATCTCCACGCCGCCCTTGGTGTCGAGCTTGGTGGGCACGTGCTCGTTGACGGGGTCACGGCAGATCAGAACGGCGCACGCGTGCACGCCCTCGCCACGGGTGAGGCCCTCGATCGAGAGCGCCGTGTCGATGATGCGGCGGGCGTCGTCGTCCTTTTTATATGCCTCGGCAAAGTCGGGGTTAAACAGATCCTCTTTGCCGGGTTGCTTTTCGAGCACCTGCTTGAGCTTGACCTTGGGGTCGCTCGAGACCATCTTGGACAGGCGCTGGCCCATGTAGACCGGGTAGTCCAGAACGCGCGCGGCGTCGTTGATGGCCTGCTTGGCCTTAATGGTCGAGTAGGTGATGACGTGGGTGACCTTCTCGGGACCGTAGAGCTGGCGAACGTGCTCCACGACCTCGAGGCGCCGCTCGTCGTCGAAGTCCATATCGATATCGGGCATCTCGGTACGCTGCGGGGACAGGAACCTCTCGAACATCAGACCGTTCTCGAGCGGGTCGAACGCGGTAATGTTCATGGCGTAGGCGACGATAGCGCCGGCGGCCGAACCACGGCCGGGGCCGACGCCGATGCCGTTGTCCTTGGCCCATTGCACGTACTCGGCAACGATCAAGAAGTAGGCAGCGAAGCCCTTGTCGCAGATGACCTTGTATTCGTACTCAAAGCGCTCTTTGATGTTGACGCCGCCGATCTCGCGCGTGGCCCAGTCGTCACCATAGTGCTGGCGCAGGCCCTTCTCGCACTCGCGGCGGAACTGGCTCTCGTGCGTCTCGCCGGGGTCGAGCAGCGGGAAGCGCGGCAGGATGATGGAGTCCCAGTCCAGCTCAACGTAGCACTTGTCGGCGATCTCGAGCGTGTTGTCGCAGGCCTCGGGGCAATACGGGAACATCGCCCGCATCTCCTCCTCGGTCTTCATGTAAAACTCCGAGCCGGTCATGCGCATGCGGTTGGGGTCGTCGACCTTGGCGTTCATGCCGATACACATGATGACGTCCTGCACGGGTGCATCCTCGCGGCGCAGGTAGTGGAAATCGTTGGTGGCGATAACCTTGACGCCCACCTGTTTGGCGATGTCGATGAGCGTACGGTCCATCTGCTCGTCGGTCAGGCCGTTATCGGTGGTAATGCCGTGTTCCTGGATCTCGATATAGAAGTCACCGGGGTCGAAGGTATCACGGAAGGTCTCGGCCCACTTGATGGCGCCCTCCGTGTCACCGCGGTCGATGTACTTGGGGATGATGCCCGCGATACAGGCGCTGGTGCAGATCATGCCCTTGGCATGGCGGCGCAGGTTGTCGAGCGTCACGCGCGGCTTGTAGTAAAAGCCCTGCACGGCGGCCTCGGAAACCGTCTGCATCAGGTTGACGTAGCCCTCCTGGTCCTTGGCCAGAAGGATCATGTGGTAAAGCTCGGGCTTATGGTCGCGGGCGAGTGTCTCGTCCGGCGTAAAGTAAACCTCGCAGCCAAAGATGGGCTTAATGACCAGGGGCGGCTTGAGCTCGTCGATGTTGCCCTTCTCGTCCCACATGGCCATGTCCTTCACATACTGGGCATGCTCGCGCGGGTTTGACTCAGGATCGGGCTCCACCAGCTCGTCGCGGCGGTCCTTTTCCAAGAAGGCCTTGTCGTGGCTCCAGGTTTTGTACTCGGGCGTGTTGTGGTTGACGGCGTCGCAGGCCAGCGCCAGGTCGGGCACGCCATACATGTAGCCGTGGTCGGTAATGGCCACGGCGGGCATGCCCAGCTCTACGGCGCGATTGACCATATCCTGGATACGGGTTGCGCCGTCGAGCATGGAGAAAACAGTGTGGTTGTGCAGATGGACGAATGCCATGTGATGAGCTCCGATGCGGGTTCGTGTTCTGACTGAACGATTTTACCCCACGGCACGGACAGCACCCGAACCTAGCCAAACCCACACGGCTCCACTTGCAGTTGCGGTGGAATAGTTCCTGTATTGCGGCCCAGGTGGCCCAAGCGGGAACTATTCCACCGCAAGTTATCTGAGAGCTAGAGGTTGTAGGTGACTACTTGAGGTTCGGCGGGTTCGACGAAGATGGCTGGATTCGCCTGCTCCACGCGGACGAACTTGACGGTCACGGCCTCAAAGCCCGCCTTGTGCAGAACGTCGGCGTAAACGCGCGCCTGCAGGGCGTGCTTCTCCTGCAGCTGTTCCGGCGTCTCGTCCGGTGTGCCGCCCGTCTTGTAGTCGATGACCAGCGCGCGTGACGAATCCGCCGGGTTCGTCGCCAAAGCGTCGATGGCGCCCTCGGCATATGCACCGTAGCGAGCGATGTCCTCGTCCTCGCAGCCCAGCGAAAAGAACGGCACCTCGGCGCGAACGCACGGCCACGCGAGCAGGTCGGCACGAACAGCCGACTTGAGCCAGCGGTCCAGGGCAACGTCGAAGCGTTCGCGCTGCTCCGGCGTCAGGCACCACAGGCGCGCCAGCGCATCGGCACGCTCAGCGGGCAGCGCATCGGCACCCATCTCGATCAGCCACTGGCAGGCGGCATGGAACGCCGAGCCCAGCGCCATGGGGTTGCCGGCGGGCTCAACGGCGGCCACGTCTGTATCCGTCATCTCGGAACCATCCGACTCCGTATCATCGCCGGCCTCGTCCATGGGCACGTGTGCCTCGGCGGCACGGTCCTCGGACTCGGCATGCAGCGCCGCGGCAATTGACGAGTAGCTGTACGAATCGCGCTCCGGATACGGGCAGGTGCCCATGCGCACGCCCACCGCCTGGGGATACACGAGCTCAAACGCATCGGGCTCGGGGTCGGCAGGACCGGGAACGGCGGCGTGGGCATCTGCACCGGCACCCTCCGGCTCCGCATCGCCGCGGACAAGCCTGCCCTCGGCATCCAGTGAAGCGTTGGCCTCAAACGCCTGCTCACCAAAGGTAAAGTCCGAAAGCGAAATGAGCTCGTAGTCGCCCGGCCGCGAGCTGTCGAACACCAGGCGGTCGGCATCGAGCTGCGGCATGTCCAGAGCGTCGGTCGGCAAAATACGGCGCAGCACGTCGTAGGTCAGATCGGTCTCGACGTCGAAGGTCGGCGCACACAGCTTGCCGCGGCTCACGCCGGCATCCATCGCCAGAATGACCAACTCGCGCGCTCGCGTCATGGCGACATAGAGCAGACGAGCCCGCTCCTCGAGCGAAAGCTGCAGGTCGTCGTTACGCAGGCGGGCAAATGCCTCGGCGGGAGAACCCGTCGCGCAGACGTCCTCCATGAGCTCTGGCGGCAGCCACAGCGACGTGCCTTTGCCCTTAAACGCGTGTTCAAACTGCTTTTTGACGTCATCGCCCTTTACGAACGTGCCGTCGGCGAGCTTAACGCCGTCGAAGCGTGCCGGCAGTGCCACGACCTGCGCTCCGCCCTCGACGCGACCCATCTGTGCCGCACCCGAGGACTTACGCACGCCAAAGCACTCGGCGACCGCCACGACCGGATATTCCAGACCCTTGGAGGCATGCACCGTCATGATGCGCACCGCGCCGTCACCCTCCTCGTTGAGGGCGCCCGGGGCTTCCTTGCCCGCCAGGAAGCGGTCAAAGGCCAGCGCAATGGAGCGCGGCGAGTTACCGAACTCGGCCTCGGCCTCAACCACAGCATCGAGCGCCTTGAGCACGTTGGCGGCAATGGCCTTGCCCTCGGGACCACGCTGTGCCAGACGCACAAACCAGCCCGAAGCGTTGACCACGTCGCGCGCGATCGCCGCGAACGAATCGCGGCCCACACGACGAAGCGCATAGCATAGCACCTCGCGGGCGCGCGTCACGAGCGGCAGGCTCTGCAAGCCCGGCACATCGGAATCGCTCATGATGCCCGCGTCGATGTTGCGGCGCGAGGTCTCCCCCGTCTGGTCGTCCAGCTTGGTCGCCAGCGCCAGGAACTCCTGGGCGCCGAGCGCAAACATCGGCGAGGCCAGCAGCGGCATAAGGCCCTGCGCCGTATCGGCCGGATTGGCGAGCGCGCAGACTAGGGCGCGCACCGTCTGCACCTCGGCTGCCTGGGCAAAGACCGAGCCACCCGCGATCACGCAGTCGAGTCCTTGGTCGCGGAAAGCCTGGGCATAGACGTCGGCGTTGGTCATGCGGCCCAGCAGCAGCACCATGCCGCCCTGGGGCTGACCGGCATCGGCAAGCGCGCGGAACCGCTCTGCGATCGCGCGGGCCTTGGCCTGTGTGCGCTCCTGCGTACTGCCGCCGGCAACAAAGAGGGCCTGACGACGCGAGGCGTCTGCCACCAGCGTGTCCTTGCGGCCGTCGCTCGCCTCAAGATCCAAAAAGCCCTGCATCAGGCCGCCGTCGTCGCCGTCGAAGACGCGAGCCACATAGCGTAGCACCTCGTCGTGGCTGCGGAAGTTGCGCACGAGCTTAACGAGCTCGCCAGCAGGGGCGTCGGCCGCGGCAGTCGCCTCGGGCGCGGCAGACGAGCCCACCTTGCGCTCCTGGCGACGGAACACCTCGACCTCCGCCCCGCGGAAGCGGTAGATCGACTGCTGTGCATCGCCTACGGTACACAACGCGCGCTCCCCCGCACCCGTCAGGTAACGGATCAGGTCGACCTGCATCTGATCGGTATCCTGGAACTCATCGATCATGACCATCTTAAAGCGGCCCTCATAGGCAGCTCGAATAGCCGGGTAGTCGCGCAGCGCCTCGTACGCCATGCGCAGCAGATCGTTGTTGTCGAGGGCAGACTGGCCGGCCTTGAGCGCGCGGTACTCAGCCTCTACAGCACGGGCAAGCCCCACCAGTGCCTCGAGCGCGGGACCGCCGCAGGCCAGCACGATATTGATAAACGCATCGGCGGCCTCTGCCTTGAGTAGCTCCACCTGCTCCTTAGGGAATGCCTTGCTCGCGCGCGGCATGGTGCACGACATCATGAGTCGCGCCGCATCGGCCATGGTCTTGCCGCTCGCCTCGAACGCGTCGATGGCATCGAGCGCCGTCTGCGCTTTTTCGGTCGCGGCCTTGCTTGCGCCCAACGCCGATCGATAGGCATCGGCAAGGGCCGAGGTGTCGGCCTGGCCGCGCGCCACGCGCACGTCGTCCATACCGCCCGGCAGCTGGCTCGAGAGCTCCAGCAGGTCGCGCACCAGACCCTTGATGGTCGTGCCGGCGCCAAAGGGACCGCCCTCGCCCGCCATGGGATACCAGGCGTAGAGGGCCTTGAGCGATGCCGCGAGCTCGGGGGCGGCATCGGGCGCCGTCGCGCGGGCCAGCACATGCTCAACAGCCTGGTCCATAAGCTCGTCGGTATCGGTGAGCACCGTGAACTCGGGATCGATACCCAGCTCCAACGCGTGTGCGCGCAGGATACGCGAGCACATGCCGTGAATGGTCGAAATCCACGCATCGTCGACGGTCAGGGCCTCCTCGTCCATACCCTCGTCGATGAGCGCGCGGCGCACGCGGTCACGGATCTCGGCCGCGGCATCTTTGGTAAAGGTAATGGCGAGCACCTGGTCCAGATGCTCGACAAACGGACCGGATTCGGGCGAGAGCGCATAGACAATGCGGCGCGTGAGGGTAAAGGTCTTGCCCGAGCCGGCACCCGCCGAGACAAACAGCGGGCGGTCGAGCGTTTTGACGACTTGCAGCTGTTGCGGCATCAAAGTCGAAAGATCCATGGTCTACACGTCCCTCCTTACAAACGTTCCTTCGTGGTTATACGAGCAGCGCGCATGCGCGGCCTGCGCCGATGTCGGATCGACAGCGGCGACGTCGCCCGCCTCGAGCTCGCACAGGCGCTCGGCAATGCCGGTCTCCACGCGGTCGAGCAGCGCATCGAAGTCCATGTTGCCGCCCTCGCCGGGAAAGCCCTTCTTAAGGCCCGGGATGCGACCGTCGCCGCGCTCTTCCTCGAGCAGCTCGGCACTTGCGGCGCCGCGCAGCGCGGGCTTGCCGCCCTTGGTGGAAAAGTAGAGCGCTGCGCGGGTATCTAGGCCCAGCGCCCGACGCATGGCCTGCGCGTAGATGAGTGTCTGGGTATGGGGCGGCAGCCAGCGCGGGTCGTCGATGGGAGCCTCGCCCGACTCCTCGTCGCGCACCGTGGGGTCGGCGAGCTTAAACTCCTCGACACCCGAACGATGCTTGTAGTCGATTACCACGGCGCGATTCTCGGCATCCACATCCACGCGGTCGATGCGCCCGCCGAGCGGCCAACCGGCATACTCGACCTGGAGCTCGTTGAACGCAAACTCCAGATAGCGCGGCGCGAAGGGCGCGAGCGCCTCGGACTCGTAGGCGAGCACGCCTTCCAACTGCGGCAGAATCTCGGCCACCTGACGCTCCTCCACCGGGGAGAGCGGCACCAGCGGGCCCTCGGTACCGCGCTTGCCGGCGTGCTCGGCCAGGGTCTCGGCAAAGACCTCGTGCAGCAGCTCCTTCGCGCGCGGCAGATTCATGGGCGTCACGCGCTCCATGCCTTCCTGCGGAAGACGCGCATGCAAGTGCTCCAGCACGTCATGGACAAAGTTGCCCTTCTCCATGTTGCCAAAGCCCGCATCGATGGACTGGGGCTTGACGCGATACGACACGAACCAGCACAGCGGGCAGGTGGAATAGGCCTCGATCTGCGAGGCGGACGTCAGACGCGGCACGAGCGGCGCGTCCTCGTCCTCGCCGTCACGACGGCGCAGGACCAAATACGGCACGGCCTCGGCACTCAGATGCTGAGGGGCTTCACAGGTCACGCGCTCGCGCTTGAGACCTTCGCCTGCCGCGGGATCGAAGTCCCTTACGATATCGCCCTCACCCACGCACTTCGCCTTGTCGGCGTCAGCGGCCTTAGCAGCGTCAGCGGCCTCGGCGTGCGCCCGCAGCTCGGTCCACACGGCGGCTGGATAGCACTCGCGTGCCTGGCGATCGTGCGTCACGCGGGCAAGCGCAACCGGACCGCGTGCCGTCTGCATCGCGTGGCCAAAGCGCACGCGCAGCAAAGCCGCGGGCTCAAGCGTCACGCCCTCGCGACCAAGGCTCGCCGTCAGCGTGGCCAGCGGCCCCTCCTCGTGTGAGAGCGGATAGCTGTCCAGATCGACATCGGCAAACAGCACGGCATCGTAGCTGCCGGGGCGCAGGGCCGCCGCATCGGCAAGCGAAGTAAAGCGAACCTGGGCACGTGGCGCACGGTCAACCTCGTAGGTCTCGTAATCGTAGGCGGTGCTACGCTTGTCCACCTTGGTGCGAATGCCATCGAGCACGGGCACGGTCGCGGCCTGCGACACGTCGAGCGCGCGAGCATCGTTCATAAGGATGTCGATCGCGTGGCGCAGCAGGGCCACCTCCGCCTGGCGACGGGCCTGACCGTCGAGACCACCAAGCGCGCGATCGGGCAGTGCCTCGGCAACGGCAAGCATGGCCTTGAGCGCCGTCACGGGCTTGTCGCGCCACAGCGCCTGGAACACGTCCGAGACCACGCACGGCACGTTCTTAAACCAGTTCTCGTCGCTCGCCGCTTTACGCGCGCCCCTCACCTGGCCCTGCACGCTCTGCAGCAGGCTCTTGACGCCCGCAGTGGTCTTGCTGCGCGACAGTCGCATGTTCTTATCGAAGGTTCGCGCGCTGGCGGCATCGGCGCCTGAAAGCGGACTGTAGATCCAGTCAGTAAGCTCCGGGGCGGGCCACCACTCGGTCTTGGAGGCGGTGCCCTCGTCGGCGGCCTTCATGCGCTCGATCAGATTGGCGAGCGCCGTGAACTGCCTGCCCGCAATGGATTGGGAAAACGCCGTGAACTCGGCCGTCTCGGCAGCAACGTGGCGCGCCGCCAAACGAGCGGCAAGCTCGCCGAACAGCTGGGGTGCCCGGGCGGACACCACGAGTACGCGCACGGGATCGACGGGTGCGGAGGCGGCATCGTTGACCTTGGACTCCTTGCGCGCTTTCACCATCTTATCGATGACGTCCGCATAGACACGGGCACGGGCATGGGGCCCGGCGACTTCCACAAAGGCAGGACGTACGACGGACTTTGGAGCAATCGCGGGAGCGCCGGCATCCTCGTCCAGCGGTGCAACCTCAAACAGCACGCCGCGGGCATCAAAGGCGGCAGCCAGGTCCTCGCGCATCGCCGCTTGCTCGCAAGCGAGCAGCACGACAACCTCTCCCCCGTTGCTTGCCACGGCAGACAGCAACTCGAGCAGGCCGTGCGTAAACGACGTGATACCGCGCACGCATACGGCGCGGGTGCACGCCGGCAGGTTGTCGGCCAAAGCGCCGGCCATAATGTCAGCCGCCTCGCAGGGCTCGACCATATCTCGACGGTCCAAACCGCGCGCATAGGCGCACAAAAGTTCAAACACGCGAGCCTCGGCGTCGCTTCTGGGCTTGGGCTTGCAAACGTTGTCGCAGCAACGCTCGGCACCTGTCCCTGCCACACCCGGCAGCACATCGCGAGCCATACGCGCGAGCATACGCACCGTGCCCTGGCTGCGCGAAAGCGGCTGCAGGTCGGCATCGTCGAGACGCGCTACCATGTCCGAAAACAGCATCTGGCGCTGCAGGTTGTCGACGAAACCGCGCCCGTCGCCCAAAAGCTCCCAAAGCGAGCGAAGCCACGACGAAGGGGTCTTGTAATCGATACCCAGTGAAACCCCAACTTCCGCCGCATCATGACGGCACAGATCGAGCTCGGCAAACGTAGGCGCCAGCAAAACGGCACGCCCGTGGCGGGCAACCAGGTCGGCGAGCAGCGCCGCCTCGGCATCGCTCAAATCCGCGCCGGCGTTGGTGGTATAGATTCGAACAGGCATGGTCCTCCACTCAAACCGTTCGCAATAATCAGTGCTTCCATCCTACCCGCCCGCGCGGACACATTTGCCCCACGCCAACAGATTTCCTCCGTCCCCAAGGGATCAAAAAACCGCCCCCGAAGGGACGGTTCTGCGCAATTCGTTTTTGTCGCTGGCCTACTCGCCATCCTCCAGCTTAATGAGGATCTTACGGTAGCCACCATACTCGCCGTTGAGCGCCTTGGACACACGGCTCACCGTAGTGGACGAAGCGCCGGTACGGGCCTGAACCTCAACATAAGGCTCGCCCTCGTCCAGGTAACGCGCGACCTGCAGACGCTGCGATAGATCGCAAATCTCGCGCGGCGTGCAGATATCGGTCAAAAACGCTTGGATATCTTTCTCGTCATCCAAAAGACTAAATGCGTGGACCAGCTGCTTGACATCAGGCTTGTCAAACATGTTCTCGATATTCATCGATCACCGCCAAACCCGCCAAAAGGCATCGAAGTTGATACTGACATCGGGCATCGTTCGCCCGTTCTATGCAATAGGGCAACGCCTGTGGCTTTTGCCCGTAGCAGTTTAGCACACCACCAAACTAAAGCGACAAGACTCTCTGCCAGCGGCGCGTTTTTCAGGACGAACGCCGTTTAGAAACCGAATGCGCACGTAAGCTCCACGAATATTTGAGACAATGGGCGCCCAAACACCGCGGCGTGCCCGCGCAACCATCCAAGTCGCCACCGCAAGCCGCTTCACGCGACGCCAGCAACCCCGGCGCAAGAAAGGATTCATGCCATGCGCTTTATGCATAACTGGCTCTTCACCTCGATCGCCATCGCGATCGCCACGTTCCTCGTTCCCGGCATCCAGCCCTTCGGTTTTGCCGAGGCCTGGGTCTGTTTCGCCTTCGTGGGACTGTTCCTGAACATCGTCGATTCGCTCGTCAAACCGTTCCTGACGGTCATCTCGCTGCCGCTCACCATCATTACCCTGGGCATTTTCCAGCTTGTCGTCAACAGCCTTATGCTTGAGCTCGCAAGTTACCTGTCGGTCAACCTGCTGGGCGCCGGCATTTCCATCTCGAGCTTTGGCTCGGCCTTTATGGGCAGTATCCTGGTGTCCATCATGCGCAGCATCCTCGATGGCGTCGCCGAGGGCTAAAACGGCCGCTCCGACCGCGCCCATCTCAACAGCCCAAAACAAAGGCCGCCCATCGCAAAAATGGGCGGCCTTCTAATTTGTCAAGTCTCAGAAGGCAAGACAATCCACCATTTCTACCCCGTCCCCAAATGGCAGGTGTGGGTTAGATGACGTAGTCGTAGCCTTCGTTGGGAGCGACAAGTTGATCGAGTGTCACACCGTCGAGGTAGTCGTTGATGAGCTTGTCGAGGTTCTTCCACACGTCAAGCGTGGGGCACTCATCCGAACGCGAGCAGCCCTTGCAGTCGCCATCCAGGCAGGCGACCGGCGCCAGACTACCCTCGGTCAGGCGCAGAATCTCGCCCACCGTGTACTGCTCGGGAGGGCGCGTGAGCACGTAGCCACCGCCCTTGCCACGCATGCCCGAGAGCATGTTGGCGCGCACGAGCGTGGCCAAGATGTTCTCGAGATATTTCTCGGAAATCCCCTGTCGCGCCGCGATCTCTTTGAGCGGGATGCGACCGGCCGCCTGATGCTCGGCCAGATCGACCATAACGCGCAGGGCATATCTGCCCTTAGTAGAAACCAACATGTATAGTGCTGCCTTTCGGTCATTTAGTCCGTAGAAATTCTAGCCGAAAAATTGGTTTTGAAAATACCCGTTCCGGTCAAGATGGTTAATCGACTCGTAATAATTCATAAATTCCTATTGCATTACTAGGCTTTGCTGTCTACTATGCTTCCCAACAGCCAAACGCACAACCTATAAGGTTTATGGGTTTAGCTGCTAGACACACCGTAAAACCACACGGTATCCAGTCATTTGAACACTTTGGAGGTTCATCATGAGCAAGGTTTACACGTCCATCGATCAGCTTATCGGCCACACCCCGCTCCTGGAGCTCACCCACTTTGAGGCCGATGAGGACCTCAAGGCCCGCGTGCTCGTCAAGCTGGAATACTTCAACCCCGCCGGATCCGTTAAAGACCGCGTCGCCAAGAACATGATTGACGAGGCCGAGAAGGCAGGCAAGCTCGTGCGTGGCGGCGACTACACCATCATCGAGCCCACGAGCGGCAACACCGGCGTCGGCATCGCCTCGGTGGCGGCCGCCCGCGGCTACAAGGTGATCATCACCATGCCCGAGACCATGTCCGTCGAGCGCCGCAAGCTGATGCAGGCATACGGTGCGCAGCTCGTGCTCACCGACGGCTCCAAAGGCATGAAGGGCGCTATCGCCAAGGCCGAAGAGTTGCAGAAGGAGACCCCCAACAGCATCATCGCCGGCCAGTTTGTAAACCCCGCCAACCCCGCCATTCACAAGGCCACGACCGGCCCCGAGATCTGGGACGACACCGACGGCAAGGTCGACATCTTCGTCGCCGGCGTCGGCACCGGCGGCACCGTGACCGGCGTGGGCGAGTTCCTCAAGGAGCAAAACCCCGAGATTCAGGTCGTCGCCGTCGAGCCCGCCACCTCCCCGGTGCTCTCTAAGGGCCAGGCCGGCCCGCACAAGATCCAGGGTATCGGTGCCGGCTTTGTGCCCGACGTCCTCGACACCCAGGTCTACGACGAGATCATCCCCGTCGAGAACGACGACGCCTTTGCCACCGGCCGCGCCGTGGGCCACAAGGAGGGCGTGCTCGTGGGCATTTCGTCCGGCGCCGCCGTGTGGGCCGCGCTGCAGCTGGCCAAGCGCCCCGAGAACGAGGGTAAGACCATCGTGGCCCTGCTTGCCGACACCGGCGAGCGCTACCTGTCCACGGCACTGTTCCAGGACTAAGGGCCCGTCACTTGTCGATAGACCCAAGGCACGCCGGTCTGCCCTCTCTTCTGGCTGCCTGAGCCCATCCCAACAGGGTGTCCCACACGACGCCCGAACTTGCTACAATGTCTGCGGCGCGGAACCAGCCTCCCGCGCCGCTTTTCTTTTTTGGCCACATGCCACCAAGGAGAACCTCCCCATGCACAATAAGCGCGTGCTCGTCGCCATGAGCGGCGGCGTCGATTCCAGCGTGACCGCGTATCTGCTCAAAAGCCAGGGCTACGAATGTGTCGGCGCCACCATGCGCCTCACCTGCCCCGCACCCGACCCCGCCACGGGCATGAGTAAGGTCGACCGCGACATCGCCGACGCAGAGGCCGTCGCCGAGCGCATAGGCATTCCCCACCATGTGCTCGACTTGCAGCAAACCTTCGACCGTAACGTAATCGAGCGCTTTGTGAACGCCTACCAGGAGGGGCTGACGCCCAATCCGTGCATTATCTGCAACCGCCACATTAAGTTTGGCGCGTTGCTGGATGCGGCGCTGGATATGGGCTGCGACTACATCGCCACGGGCCATTACGCCAAAACAAGCCAAGCGGCAGACGGCACCCGGCAGCTGCACCGCGGCGAAGATCCCAAAAAGGACCAAAGCTACTTTTTGTATTCGCTTACGCAGGAGCGCCTGGCGCACACGATCTTTCCGCTGGCGGGCCTAGACAAAGAGCGCGACGTGCGCCGCATAGCCGCCGAGCAGGGCTTTACCAACGCCCAGAAGGCCGAGAGCGAGGATATCTGCTTTATTCCAGACGGTGACTACGCGGGCTATATCGAGCGCCGCTGCGGACATCCCGCTGCACTGGGCGATATCGTATGGCGCGACGGCAGCGTGGTCGGGCGCCACAACGGCGCGCTGCGCTACACCATCGGCCAGCGCAAAGGCTTGGGCGTCGCGATGGCGCATCCCGTGTATGTGATGGGTGTCGACGCCGTCAACAACACCGTACATCTGGGCGAGGCAGAGGACCTGACGGCCACGGCGCTCACGGCCAACGACTGGATTTGGAGCGCCCCTGCCGACCACATGGAGGCCGAGCTGGATGCCGGCGGCATTCGCGTGGGCACCAAGTACCGCTACCGTCAAAAGGACCAGGCGGCGACCCTTACACGTGGCGCCGACGGACAAATGCTGCTGGCTTTTGACGAGCCACAGCGAGCCATCGCCCCCGGCCAGGCCGTCGTCGTCTACCGCGGCGACGTCGTCCTGGGCGGCGGCACCGTGACCGGCGCACTTAAGTAGCCGCGGGTTTATCGCTGCACGTGTCGAAGTACCTCAACAGCGGCACCAACCTCGATTATGCGACGCTCGAGGCCGCGGCGGATGGCCTCGAGTCGACCCTCCGCCGTGGCCCATTCGCTCTGCGAAAGAATCTCGATCGCCTCATCAACAAATCCGTTGAGCCGCGATGAATCGAACCAATCGAGCGAATCCGCAAGCGCCAGCTGGACGGAAGGGTCGGGCCCAAACGGCTTAGCGGAAAACCCAAACTCCCCAGCTGCGAGCACGGCAGTTGGTACGTTGTACCACAGACAGTTGCCGCTATCGAACAGCGGAGCAGGTTTTATCTCCAGGGTGTCGACATTACGGATGATGCCGAAGTTTCGCCAATGGCGGTCGCTGTTGGCCAAAAGGGCATCGCAGACAATCATCTGCGACATAGACCTTCTCACAGCGGCCTCATCGGCACCATGCTTGCCAAGGCAGCGACAGTATCGATCGTATGTCGAGTTTCCCCGCTGGCTACCAAATGCGCCCTTAACGTAAACAGCCGGAACGTATTCCTCGCGGCCGTCAAGAAAGTCGTCGCACAGACACACAGGGCCATCGAACATCCGCTCAACCGTATAAGGAACAAACTCGCCCTTGGGAAGCAAACGACGATGTAGAGCCGTTGCAACCGCCTCGTTAATGGGACGCTGATCGTCCATCCCGCACCCTTTAGCCAAAACGCGAATGCCGTTTCGGATCATCCACGATTTAGGGAGCTCGCCCTCGGACGTGTTATCCGGATTTTTAAGACCGATGCCCTCCAGCCAACCCGAACGCCCCTCGGGCGCCGATCGCTCAAAATCATTCTCGAAGTAATTGAGGTTTCGCCATTCGAGCCCGTCGCATTCTGCCGGCCGCAGCCAATAGCAATCCGAAAGCGATAGGCCCAGGCACTGAACCGGCGCCTCAACGCCGTTGACAATTCCCAGCTCGCGGTAGCGCGAGATAAGCCCGGGGCGAACATCGGGCACCGACCGATGCCCCCACCACGCGTTGAGCTCCCGCTTATTCACCGCAGGAGAAGAGCTCGAGCATGTGCCAAACGGCATTCGTTGCGCATCGAGGACCTCGGCGATTTCGAAGGGAAACTCGCGCGTCGGATCAAATGAGACATGAGCGACCTCATGGTCGGCCGACATCAGCGTAAACTTGCGTCCAACATCGGCCGCAGGACGGCGTCCTCGCTTGCGGACCTTTTGGTAGGCAATCGCAGAATTGTACTCGACCATCTTCCGGCCGCCCACAATATCGCACACAAGCGTCCCCGATGCGGCAAGTTGAGATATGCGGGCTTTCGTAACGCCCAACAGGCGGGCAGCATCACCCATAGACAAGTACTCAGACGTGTCCATACACCGCATCACCTCGTTAAGTAATTTACACGTTTAGTTAATAGATTACAGACATCATAATACTAAACAACCCAAAGTGAAAAAAGGCCCGAGAAATCGGGCCTTAGCGATTGGTCAGCCGAGTCGCAAGCTGCTCCCCTAGCGCTGAACGTAGGCGCGAACCAGCTCGTAGGTATTGCGCACGCCGTCGATGTGGCTGCGCTCGTAGTTGTGGCTCGCATACACGCCGGGGCCGATCAGACCGTGGCGAATGTCATAGCCGGCCGAGAGCGTGGCCTCGACGTCCGAACCGTAATGCGGGTACACGTCGATGGCATAGTCGAGCTCAAGCTCGCGCGCGATGTTGGACAGCGTCGTCACCAGGTCGTAGTTGTACGGACCACCCGAATCCTTGGCGCAAATCGACACCATGCGCTCGGTGCAGCCCAGGTCGTCGCCCACGCAACCCATGTCAACGCTGATCATCTCGCGCGTATCGGCCGGCACGAAAGCGCCGCCGTGACCGACCTCCTCGTACACGGTAAAGAGCAGCGATACCTTGCGCGAAAGCGTCACCTCGCCGCCAGCAACGGCGCGGGCCAAACCCAGCAGAATCGACGCGGACAGCTTGTCGTCAAGGAAGCGGCTCTTGATGTAGCCGCTCTCCGTCACCGTGGTGCGCGGATCCATAGCGATGATGTCTCCAGCCTGAATGCCCAGCTCGAGCACGTCGTCCTTGCTGTCGACGTTCTCGTCGAGCAGGATTTCCATGTTCTTCTCGATGGTCTTGACCGGCTCATCGGCCACATGCGCCGAAGGCTCGGTATTGAGAACCACACCCGTGTAGACATTGCCATCGCGCGTGTAAACGGTGCAGTTCTCGCCATCGGCCGTAGACCACTGATGCCCGCCAAGCGTCGTGGGACGCAGGCGACCATTGTCCTTGATGGAGCGCACCATGGCGCCCAGGGTATCGACATGGCTCGCCAATACGAGCGGCTCGCCCTCGCCGCCAAGCTCAACCAACACGTTGCCCTTATTGGAGCGCTCGGGGCCAAAGCCCATATCGCGCAACGTTTCCATTAGATAGTCAGTAGCCGCACGGGTATAGCCCGTAGGTGAAGCAATAGAAGTCAGCGTCTTCAACTGGTCAGTAATATAGGAGAGCGTCTCCTCTAGAGAAGCATCAACATTAGAAGCCATATGCATCCTTCCAAGTAAAACTAAGACCGAGCCCCGATTTTAACCTTTCTGCACGTGCAATACTCTAGAAACCGAGCCGACTCCAGACGTCCCCGCACCGGTTTTGTGCACGCGCTCGGTTTACAGTCCCAATCTTGCATAAATCCTATCGGTATCTGCATAAATATGAGGCATTTATTTGCTTCGTCTCAGGGTACCCCACCTTGGACCGTGCAAAATACGGAGTATTCAGCACCGTGGACCCCGTCAGCCCCATCGCAAACGGCAAAGCGACGCGGTTACAGCAGTGTTGCAGGTCGTCGCAAACCAAAAACGCGGTGGCAGCCCCCTCCGCTCATCGATAGCCCGCCCACAAGGGCTGTCGATGGGCGTCTGCGGGCCACTGCGGCCCATTCACAACGTTATGCATTTTTCAGAGCTTGCTGAATACTCCCAAAAATGCACGCTGAGAAGTGCAACACCTATCCACAGCGGGCAGCATGCCTTGGTTTTGCCCATCTTGGGGCATCGGCGCGGCACAAAAAGCCCCGCCGCGCGTAGCACGGCGGGGCCAGCAGCAAGTCAAAAGACCATACGCCTACGGGCGAAGGACCACCAAACTGGGCTAGGCAGCCGGGCAGATCTTCTTGAAGAGCTCGATGACGTCGTCGAGCGTCGCCTCGCGCGGGTTGCCCGGGAAGCAGGCGTCAGCCATGGCGTCCTTGGCCAGGACCTCGATCTCGTCGGCCTTCATGGCCTCGCAGACATGCGGAATGTTCACGTCGGCGGAGAGTTGCTTGACGGCGGCGATGGCGGCGTCGGCAGCCTCGTCGGTGCTCATGCCCGTGGTGTCAACACCCATGGCAACGGCAACCTTGGCCAGGCGCTCGGCGCAAACCGGCTTGTTGAACTCCATGGCGATCGGCAGCAGCATGGCGCAAGCGACGCCGTGCGGAGTGTCGTAGTGGGCAGACAGGGTGTGAGCCATGGCATGGTCGATGCCCAGGCCGACGTTGGAGAAGCCCATGCCGGCGACATACTGGCCAAGAGCCATACCCTCGCGGCCGGAGCCGGGCTGACCAGACTTGGCCTCGGCAACGGAGTCGCGCAGGTTCTCGCTGATCAGCTTAATGGCCTCAAAGTGGAACATGTCGGAGAGCTCCCAAGCACCCTTGGTGGTGTAGCCCTCGATGGCGTGGGTCAGAGCATCCATGCCGGTAGAAGCGGTCAGGCCGGCGGGCATGGAAGCCATCATGTCGGGGTCGACGACGGCGACCTCAGGGGCGTCGTTGGTGTCGACGCACACGAACTTGCGGACCTTCTCGGGGTCGGTGATGACGTAGTTGATGGTCACCTCGGCAGCAGTACCGGCGGTCGTCGGCACGGCGATGGTGAACACGGCGTGGTTCTTAGTGGGAGCAACGCCCTCGAGGCTGCGGACATCGGCAAACTCGGGGTTGTTGATGATGATGCCAATGGCCTTAGCGGTGTCCATGGAGGAGCCGCCACCGATGGTCACGATAGCGTCAGCTTCGGCGGCCTTGAAGGCCTCGACGCCGTCCTTGACGTTCTGGATGGTGGGGTTGGGCTTAATCTCGGAGTAGAGGCTCCAAGCGATGCCGGCGGCGTCGAGCTCGTCGGTCACCTTAGCGGTAACGCCAAACTTGACCAGGTCGGGATCGGAGCAGACGAAGATCTTCTTGTAGCCGCGACGCTGGAGCTCGCCGGGGATCTCCTTGATGGCGCCGGAACCATGATAAGAAATGGTATTGAGAACGAAACGATTAGCCATTGATAGCCTCCCATCGTGTGCGGGGCACCCATTACGCCCCGCGCTGCAAGTTCCATCCTAACGCTTTTGAAACAAAAAATGCATGAGAACGTCAAAAGTGTTAAAGCGTTTCAACATAATAACGGAGCCCCAGCCCTTCCCTCCCGACTGCAGCGAAGGCTAGATTATAGGAGCAATTGCCCAAAGAATACGACCAACTCAGTCTATAAATTGTTTCTGTTTTAGCAATATATGTTTGACAATACGTTTATAAAAGGATACTTTATAGTAATTAATATGCATGCAGCAAATAGTGTCATTCATTTTGTTAGAAATTGCCCATGCGGTTATTGCAGCTGCATGTACTGCAACGTACAGCGTAATTCTCCGCACGAAGCAGAAGACGGTTCCAATTCGATCGAGGCGATGACGCGTGATGGCTACTGGTCCTAAATCGAGCAAGACGGCTACAAACGAATATCGAATCTCAATTGAAGGTAACCCTTATCCGCATGCTCTGGCTCTCGTCAACCCAGCGGGAGACAACCTCAACATCAAAAGACATGGGTTCACGGGTCCACTAGGACAGCTATTGAGTCTTAAATACACCGTTTATGACGATGCAAATGAAAAGCTCTTTACTGTCGTCGACGGTGGTTTTAGTAACATGCCCAGGGTTGCGCTCATCATCGAACACAAGGAAGTTGCGGTGTTCGATTATGGCCTAAACAGACTTGAGATGAAGTGCGTAACGAACATACCGAATTACACAATAAAAGGTAACTTCCTATTTGGAGATTACGATATATTCAGTCAACGGGAAGTGAAGCTATCTTCAGTTAACGTCCTTCAATGTGATAAACAATCGTGCTTTAACATACAGGTTTTGGATAAAGCCGAATTAGCCGCCGCAATTGGAATACCCACAGCCATTGCCCTTCTGAGGGCTCGGATTGAAGAGCATCTCGAATAAATTGCAAAAAGCAGTTCGTAACAACATTCAGGAGCTAGATAGTTTTTTTCTGGCTCCTGAAGCTGTACTACATAGAGATGAAAATAGATTGCGGCAAAGGGGCTGTCCCTTTGCCGCATTCGGTTACTTTCGACAGCCCTCTTTCCAAGCCTCGGCCGCAACCTTCCAGCGAAAACGCAAGTCGCGCTCGCGGTCGATGAACATGATGGCAAACGCGACAAACAGCAGCACGCTCGCCACGACGATGGCGTGCAGACCCATGCGCTCAATGCACCAATTGCCCAGCACGGCGCCAAACACAAAGGTAAAGATCACACCAAAGTACAGCAGGCCGTTTTCCAAAAAGCCGCGCTTGTGGGTAATGATGTAATCGTCCACGTTTTGCAAGGCATTACGGAGGTTGCCGATACACATGGTCGTGGCGATGCCGTGTCCATGAATCTTGCGGAAGCTCTCGACCTGCATACCGCAGGCAAACGAAGTAAGGCAGTTGGCGAGCAGGTTGTAACCGCCACCGGGGATAAAGCTCACGCCCAGCAAGATGACGGCTTCAAAGAACACCGTCACCTGGCGCCAGTGAATCACACTGCCAAACCGCTCGTGTACCAGGTCGGCAAGCATAATGCCCACAGCAAACGAAACCACAGGGAAGAAGTAACGCCCCGCAAGCGCCCAATTGCCCTCCGAGATGCTCACGCCCACCAGCAGGATGTTGCCCGTCTGCGCGTTGGCGAAAACATGGTCGCGCCCAATGTACGAATACACATCCATAAAGCCACCGGCGAGCGCCAAGATGATGCCCAGCTCAATGGACTCCGATATCTGTTTGGCACGCTGCATCGTCGTGCATCCTCCTTGTTGACGACCCTCTCGTGCGTTGGCGGAGACATAGCCGCCGTTCATACTGTAACCCATTGACAACATGGCGTGCGCGCGAGACGGGTTCTCCAACGCGCAGATACACAGCCTGGAAACAAACGACACCCGCACCGACGCGCCAATCCGCCAGCTCATGTTCTCCACCAGTCTTTTTAGCCCCATCCCAAAAAGACTGGTTACAATTACGTGCAGCATACAAACACCGGGAGGGATCGTGGCAAAAAAGCCTCAGCACGCTCAGAACAACCAGCGCAGTCAGCAGGGCAAACAGGGCCAGCAGCAAAAGCGCGGCGGCAAGGCGCAGGGTGGGCACACCACTCATACTCCAGCAGCGCCCTCACGCCCCTGGCGACCGGGCCGCGATAAGTTCCTCCCCGTCAGCCGCGCCGACATGGATGCACGCGGCTGGGACCAGTGCGACTTTGTCTACATCTGCGGCGATGCCTACGTGGACCATCCGAGCTTTGGCATGGCCATCATCAGCCGCGTGCTCGACGCGCACGGCTACAAGGTAGGAATCATCTGCCAGCCCGACTGGACCGATCCCGCCAGCATCACGGTGCTCGGCGAGCCGCGCCTGGGCTTTTTGGTCAGCGCCGGCAACATGGACTCCATGGTCAACCACTATTCGGTGACCAAGCACCGCCGCCACACCGACGCCTATACTCCCGGTGGCGAGGAGGGGCACCGCCCCAATCGTGCCGTCACGGTCTACGGCAACCTCATCCGCCAGACGTTCAAGGACGTTCCCATCATCATCGGCGGCATCGAGGCAAGCCTGCGCCGTCTGGCCCACTACGACTACTGGCAGGACAAGCTCAAGCGTTCGGTGTTGCTCGACTCGGGCGCCGACATCCTCATCTACGGCATGGGCGAGCACGCGATTGTCGAGATCGCCGACGCGCTCGACGCGGGACTGCCCGTCGACCAGATCACCTATATCAACGGCACCGTCTACCGCACGGGTTCGCTCGACGAGGTCTACGACTACGACCTGCTGCCCAGCTGGGACGACCTTGCCGCCGACAAGCTCAACTACGCGCGCAGCTTTAACGTGCAGCAGCAGAATATGGACCCCATCACCGGACATCGCCTGGTAGAACCCTACCCCAACAGCGTCTATGTGGTGCAGAACCCGCCGTCGGCGACGTTAACGACCGATGAGATGGACGAGGTGGCCGAGCTCCCCTACGCACGCGATTGGCATCCCGACTACGACGCGGCGGGCGGCGTACCGGCCTTTGCCGAGATCAAGTTTTCCATTAGCTCCAACCGCGGCTGTTTTGGCGAGTGCTCGTTTTGCGCCCTCACCTTCCACCAGGGCCGCGTGCTGCAGATGCGCAGCCACGACTCGATCATGCGCGAGGCCAAGCTGCTCACGCACGATCCCGAGTTTAAGGGCTATATCAACGACGTGGGAGGACCGACAGCCAACTTTAGCCGTCCCGCCTGCGACAAGCAGCTCAAGCACGGCGTGTGCAAGAACAAGCGCTGCCTGTGGCCAAGCGTGTGCAAGAACATGGTGGTCGACGAGAGCGGCTACACGCAGCTGCTGCGCGACCTCCGCCAGCTGCCGGGCGTCAAGAAGGTCTTTGTCCGCAGTGGCATCCGCTTTGACTACACCATGGCCGATGCCTCGGACGAGTTTTTGCGCGAGCTGTTAGAGCACCATGTCTCGGGCCAGCTACGCGTGGCACCCGAGCACGTGAGCGATGCGGTGCTCTCCGTGATGGGCAAGCCGAGCCGAGCCGTCTACGACGCGTTCTGCCATAAATTTGAACGCTTGAACCGTGAATACGGACTCAAGCAGTACGTGGTGCCGTACCTGATCTCGAGCCACCCTGGCTCGACGATGAAGGAAGCCGTGGACCTTGCCGAGGCCGTACGCGACATGGGCTATATGCCCGAGCAGGTGCAGGACTTCTACCCCACCCCGTCCACCATGTCGACGTGCATGTACTACACCGGCGTAGATCCGCGTACCATGCAGCCGATCTATGTGGCGCGCGACCCGCACGAGAAGGCCATGCAGCGTGCGCTCATCCAGTATCGCAAACCCGAGAACTACAAGCTCGTGCGCGAGGCGTTGGAAAAAGCCGGCCGCCGCGATCTGATTGGCTACACCAAGCATTGCCTGATTCGCCCCGTGCCCCCGCGCCCGGGCGAGACATCGGCCAGCGGCGGGCATGGCACCGGCAAGAAGGGTGGCAAGGCCCACGGTGGCGCCGCCGGCAAGGGGCCTAAGGGCAGCAAGGGCCATGGCGGCATGTCGCGCGCACAGAACACCGCAGGCCGCAATCGCGCGGCCCAGGGGCGTCAGGGCGCCAACGGAGGCGGACGCCGCAATTAGTGCGGGAATGCGGTAGATGTGGTCGCAGCGCTCTGTTGGCACGCTTGGCGCAGTGAGCGCATCGCCTCAACGAGGATGACGCCGGCGATAGCGACCGTAATTGTCACGTCGAGCGGCGTGTTCACAAACCACAGCAGGGCCATGAGGTATGACCCGGCGTTAAAGGCAAAGTGCAGCAGAATCGTGTAGCGGAGCTTTCCGGTCGTCACGAGCACCCAGCCAAAGACCAGACCGGCGGCACCCGCGTAGCAGCCCTGCACCCAGTTCATATGCATAAAGCCAAAGATAGCCGCCTGCAGCACAATCGCCGCGGCGATACCCCACGTGTTTGGGGCCGCCCAAGGTACCATGGCGCCGTCCTGCGCCCGCGCGCGACGCCGGCGTTTCCAAAGCGGACGGCACTGCGGGTTAAACGCTCGGAGCGAAAACTCAAAAATGATGCCGCGCACCAGCAGTTCCTCGCAAAACGGAGCGCCAAGCACCGTGGTCAGGACAGCCAAGTAGCTCGTGTCGCCCATGCCCGTTTCCTCGACAAGTTCACTGTAATCGGCCGCCGCCTCGGGCAACAGCGACAGCACGGCGTCGGTCACGTAGCCAATGACCACCTGCAGGGCCAGGCCAATCACGATAACGCATGCGATGCGTTTCCACGCCCCACGCGCTCCCCCGCCAAGCGGACGCTCGCCCTGCCAGCGCGCCATAAACGAACGCGGCCACAGATAACGCCACCACAGCAGCGCCATTAAAAACGATGCCGTCTGCGCGACGGCCTGAAGCAATTGAATGTCGAGGTCATCGATCGAAAAACCCATGAACACCGATGCGACGCCAAGGGCGGAGAACAAAACGACGCTCAGGGCAATATCGGCAGCGACGACGCCAAAACAGGCAAGCGCCCAAACCAGCGCATTGAGCATGCCAACCTCCTCAAAACCCGGCACTTAGGGACGTTCCTTAACTGCCGGCAGAAAAGGAACGTCCCTAAGTGCCGGCAGTTTGGGACAGTCATTGTTGATGAGAATCGGGCGAAATGCCAAAGGCCCCGTTGGGCGAGATGTCGAACGGGAAGGTGCCGCAGCGATTGAACGCGGCGATAAACATGCGGATGGCGTTGGACGGCGTGGTGCCCACGAGCTGGGTTGCCGCCGCGAAGGCCGCCTTTTCCTCGGGCAAGACCTTCGCGACAACCGGGGTCATGTGTTCTGCCATGGCGCTTCCTTTTTGAAACGACGGTGGTGCGGATAGATGCGGGCCACGCGGCTGGGCGACGGGCTGTGAAGGCAACCCGATTGGCCCGCATCTGGAGTGTGTTTCTACGGCGTTGGTATTACTAGGTATCCCTAAGTATTACCCCGCAGATAGAATACCATACCCGACCCCATGGGGGCGGAGGAAAACGAATCATTTTGTTGCTGAGTAGGTATTTAGAGCGTGATGATGTCCGAGATATCGAGGGCCTGAGCGTCGGCGACATCGTGTGTGGCAAGCAACAGCATGCGGCCGTCGAGCGCCGGCAGAAGACCTCATGCCCTGTGCCGAGGTCGGATAGCCCATCCCCCACATCAGCCCTTTGCACCAAACGACAATGCCCCGCCCACGCAATCACGTGGACGGGGCACTGCTCCAGGTATGCGGTCAGCGGCTCTTTTGTGCCAGCGACCTTCTGTCTTTAGCTAAGCTCGGGCCAGTAGCCCTTGTTGGCCTCGATCATGTCGTCGAGGACCTCCTTGGCGACCTTCATAGAAGGCACGGTCTTGTTGAGCGTAAAGGCCTTGAGCGCCTTCTCGTACGAACCCTCGATCGTGGCCTCGACCACGAGCTTCTCGGAGTTCAGCTGCTGCATCATGAGGCCCTGCTGGAACAGCGGGATGTTGTCGCGGCTGATGACCTCGGGGCCGTTCTTGCCAATGTAGGCAGGCAGCTCGACCATGGCGTCGTAGGGCATGTTGGGGATAGCGCCCTTGTTCTCGCAAATGACCAGGAAGCGCTGCTTGGTGTCGTTCTTCAGAGCGATAGCCAGATCGGCAATCCAGTCGCCGTGGCTGCCCGCATAGAACGTGCTCTCGTCGATCTCGCCCGTCTTCTCGTAATGGTCGATGCCGTCGAAGAGGTTCTTCTCGCGCGTCTCCTCGACCTCGTTAGCACGGGTGCGCTCGGGGTTGGAATGCTCGACGAACTCCTTCTGCTGCAGGTAGTAGTTCAGATACGTGTTGGGCAGGTACTCCGGGAAGCACTCCATGATCTCGTACTCGCCCTTCCAGACGTAGTACCAGCTGCCCTTGGTGTGGCGGTTCTGCTCGGGATGCTCGTCGGTGGCCTCCTCGGGCTTCTTGGACATCAGCGAGCTCATGCCCTTGAGGTAAGAATCGGGCAGCAGAATCTCGTGCTCCTTGATGTACTCGCGCAGCTGCGGGAGCACCTCCTCGCCCTTGTGGCGGATCGAGGTGAACCAGCCAAAGTGGTTGAGGCCAAAGTAATCGTACTCGACATCCTTCTTGTCGATATCGAGCGCGGCGCAAACCACGTCGATGATCGCGATCGGCATGTCGCAGATGTTGATGATGCGAGCGTTGGGGCGCAGGACGCGGCAGCCCTCGGAGACGATGGCGGCAGGGTTGGAGTAGTTAAGAATCCAGTAGTCCTTCTTGGCGTACTTCTCAACGTCGTCAATCAGCTCGACCATGGGGAAGATGGTACGCATACCGTAGGCAAGGCCGCCGCAGCCGCAGGTCTCCTGGCCCACGCAGCCGTGACGCAGCGGAATCTTCTCGTCCTGCTCGCGCATGGCATAGCCGCCCACGCGCATCTGGGCAAACACGAAGCTCGCGTCGGTAAAGGCAGTCTCCTTGTCGGTGGTCACCGTGAGCTTGATGTCCAGGCCGAGGTCCTCGTGCAAAATCCAGTCCACGAGCACGCCGATCTTGCGCTGGCGCTCCTCGTTGATGTCGTACAGACGAATCTCGTCAACGTCGAGCTCGTCCTTGCGCAGAGCGATGGACTTGACGATGCCGGGGGTAAAGGTGGATCCGCCACCACACAGAGTAATGATCATTGTTTACTGCTCCTTCTCAATTGCGTTTTCGACCTTGTCACGCATCTCGGCGACTTTCATGCCAAAGATGATCTGAATGTTGTTGCCGTTGCGGTTGATGCCGCTGTTGGGCACGTGGTTGATGAGGTCCTCATCGATGAGGTCCGGGTTCTTAACGTTCACGCGGAGACGCGTAAAGCAGTTCTCGAGCTCCTCGATGTTGTCCTTGCCGCCAAGACCTGCGACCAGGTCGGCAATGCCCGCATCGACGCCCTCTGCGGGAGCCGCGGCAACAGCGCCCTGCTTCACCGCGACAGACGCGGCGGCCTCGCCCTCGGCAACGGACTCGGCGAGCTCGGACTCCTCCTCGCGACCAGGCGTGTGGAGGTTGAGCTTCTTAATAAGGAAGGTGAAGAGGAAGAAGTACAGAGCGGCGTTGAGAACTCCAAGCACCAGCATAACCGGCCAGTTGGTCTTATCGACACCAAGAACCAGGTTGGAAACCACGATGTTGATGATGCCGCCTGCAGTCGAAGCGGGCACGGAAAGGACCTTGAGCAGGACCAGGAAGATGCCGGAAAGAACCGAGTGAACGACAAAGAGCACAGGGGCAGCAAAGACAAAGAGGAAGTCCATGGGCTCGGTCACGCAGGAAAGCACGGCGGTGATGATCAGCGGGATGATGACAGCCTTGGTCTTGTCCTTGTTCTGCTTGTAAGCGGTGAAGATAAAGGCGAGACCGATACCGATGTAGGGCCACAGGTTGTTGAAGGTATAGCTGTTGAAATACGTGCTATCGGAGAAGGGCTGGCCCGTCATTGCCATCTCGGCGACACGGATGGGATAGGCGCCGGCGATAACCTGACCACCCAGCGTAAGGGTGCCGCCCACATCGGAGAACTGGAACGGGGTGTAGATGAGGTGGTGCAGACCGGTGGGAACGAGCAGCTTGTTGAGCATGCCGTAAATAAAGAGGCCGATGTTGCCCGACTCCTTGATGATGCCGGCAACGGAGGAGATGGCACCCTGAACCGGAGGCCAAACGATGCAGAAGCCAGCGCCCATGATCCAGGAGATGATGATCATGATCAGGAACGGGAAGCGAACGCCCGAGAACATCGAAAGAGCAATGGGGAACTGCTTGTTCGAGTACTTGTTGAACACGGCACCGGTGATGCAACCAAGAATGATGCCGCCAAACACGCCGGTATCGAGCACCTGAATGCCCATAACGGTGCTCTGGCCGGTTCCGGTAAGGCCGAGCATGCCGCTCGCCTCGGCAAGAGAACCGGTGGCGTTGAGCACGATGTTATTGGCCTGCAGGAACAGGAAGAACGACATCAGGGCGATCAGCGAAGCGTGGCCCTTGTTCTTCTTTGCCATGGCACCGGCGATGCCCACGCAGAACAGAATCGAAAGGTTGTTGATGATAAACATCAGCGACTGATAGACAACGGCGCCCACAAGCTGAAACGGACCGGAGCCCAGCACAGGGATCACAGCGCAGATGGTCTTGTTGGTCAGAATGATGCCCACGATGAGCAGGATGCCGGCAACCGAGAGATACATCATCGGCTGAACGATCGACTTCGCGAACACCTCCAACGGCGCTTTGAAATTGAACTTCTTTTTTGCGGTCATAGCGGTACTCCCCTTCCTTTTCCGCAAATTGAGATAGGTGTGCCCTGGACAAGACCGTGAGCCTTGCCTTGTATCAATCGATGTGTGGGCACGTTATGCCTAGAGACCAGGTTCTCCAAGCAGGTTAACAATGTGATATGCGAGATAACTCTTCTCGGCATCGGTAACGACAACGTTATAGGTAGACGCTAAGTGGTCGGCAATTGACTCCGCACACGAGAACGCCCTCGGATACGCCGTTTCATCGATACGGAACAGCGCGTCGCCATTGACCTGTCCCGCCGCGGGATCGAGCGCTCGCTGCGCAAAAAACTGCAGATGGCGAACGAAACGCTCGTACGGCAACGAGGTGACGTCAAGGGGCGTGGCATAGTGCTCGGAAACAATCGCGAGCACGTCGCGAACAAGCTGGACCGAAACAATCAGACGGTCAGAGCGCTGCGGCATGGTGGCGTTGACGATATGCAGCGTAATAAAACCCTGCTCTTCTTCGCTCATCTGGATGCCCATATACTCCTTGATAATCTGCAGCGCACGGCCCGCAAGCGCATACTCCTTGCGATAGAACTGCTGGATCTCGAGCAGCAACGGATTCTCGCAGGGGACGCCCTTACGCTCGCGCTCCAAAGCAAGACTGATATGGTCTGCGAGAGCAATGAGAATCTTGTCGTTGATATCAACATTGAGCTCTCGACGGAGCATCTGAACAATGTCCTCGGAAATCACGAGGTTGACGGTGGGGATGGACTCCAAAAGATGTGCCAAGCGATCAATCGTACGCGAATCCTGAGAAGTGCCCTCCTGCAGCGCATAGGTCTTTTCGACCGATGCATCATCGATAGCGTCGCCGGCATGACGGCCAAAGCAGAGGCCTCGACCGATGACGATGAGCTCGGAGCCATCGTCCGAAGTGACCATTGCGACGTTATTGTTGAAAACTCGCTTGATAACCACGGCACCCACCACAAGAATTTACTCGGAAAGCCAGACGACAGGCTCTTTAACAGCAACAGGGCCGGAAGCATGCTCACGAAGAGTCGACTTCTCCGAGCGCTCGCACACGATAACGAAGACCGTAGGATCGAAGCCGGCGGCGCGGACCGCGTCGAAATCGACCTCGACGAGGGGCTGGCCCGCGTCAACATGGTCACCCTGGGCAACAAGCGCATGGAAGCCCTTGCCCTCAAGTTTAACAGTGTCGATTCCGATATGCAGCATCACCTGAGCAGAGCTGTCGTCGGACATGATGCCCAGCGCGTGCTCAGTCGGAAACAGTGCCGCGACGGTACCGGAGACAGGAGCGCACACCGTTCCCTCTTGGGGAACCACGGCAACGCCATCGCCCACGGCACGGCTGCTAAAAGCGGGATCATTGGTATTTTCTAGACGAACAAGCTCGCCGGAAACAGGAGCGAGGATTTCGAACTCGGAAGTTGCAGTCTTCTGCTCATCCGAACCGCCCATCAGGCGAGAAAAGAAACCCATGGTGGCATGTCCCTTCATAAATATAGCCCAACCAAAATCAAGCGAATGCATCCACAGAGACACACCCGTTCAAAGACTTTGGTTAGGCCCACGTCCGAGGGACTCGGTAACCTTCCGCATTTCTTTTTACGGGAGATATTGTAGACAAGCCCAAAGCCGGAACAATCATTATGACCGATGAACGGTATTTTTTCTTCGATAAACGGTATTTAGGCGGCACTTGGGGACGCTCCTTTACTGCCAGTACCCAGGGACACTCCTCACTCTGGTGCGTTGGGGACAGGTTTGTTTGCACCAATCATAAGTTGCGGTGAAATAGGGACTGAAAAGCCGCTCAAAAGGCCAAAACAGTCCGTATTCCACCGCAACTTCAAGACGTTGGCGCAGATTAGCCTGACCTCTTTGCACCAAAAAGGGCCCCGAGCATAGTCTGCTCGGGGCCCAAACTCATCTCGCCTTACCGCGCGATGCGCATCTTACTTGCGCTTGCCGCCGCCGTCACCGGGGCGACGGGAGCTGCCGCCGCGCTTGCCACCACGGCTGTTGCCATAGCTGCCACGGTTATCGCGACCGCCGGCACGGCCGCCACGGGAGCCGGTCTGGTTGCCGCCACGCCCGCCACGATAGCCGCCACGACGCTCCTCGCGGGTATCGTCGTAGTTGCGCCAGTCATCGCGACGATCGCGGCTGGCACGCGGGTCACGACGATCGCGCGACTCGTTAGAACGACCAGCGCCGCCGCGGCCGCCAACGCGAGC
>CABRBD010000024.1:0-14859 GCA_902469185.1 uncultured Collinsella sp.
ACGCCGCACCATTTGAGATTAAAGCTCCCGGCAACGGGGGCTTTTCTTTTACGTAAACACCGCATTGATTCGAACCTCGGTCGAGGCGCGGGCGTAAAGCGGACGATTTCCTGTCGACTCGTGTAAGATTCCGAGTAGATGTCGCGACTAATTCGCGACCACTCCTTCTTCAAGCGACCGATCAGGGTGATACTTCGTGGCAGAGCGTCCGACATACAAGCTCAGGTTTCTCGATCCCAAAAAGCGCTTTCCGGCGATGCCCGAGCAGCCTGCGGGGCGTTCATATGGCGTGGTCTGGAAACTCTTTGGCGAGGATCAGCATGAATCTTGCTATGTCGTCGAATTCGTTGGCAAAAGCCATGTGTCGCTTTTGGGCTACGTAAGCGTTTCGGGCGAGGTGTACAAGGTGGACCGCCCCGTTAGCGAGACTCCGCTGCCCAACGATCCCGACATGGAACTGGTCCTTGACGAGTCGGACTCCGGTATTGGTGAGATTGTGGTTCGGGGAGCCAACGGCACAATGCGCGCGTGCGCGCGAACCGTCGGCTCTCCCGAAGGCCCCATGCGCGAGCAGTCCGACCACGAGACATGGAATTCGACCCGCTCCCTTCCTTACGGCGAGTTCATGGCATCGATGTTCCTGCGCTACGTGATATTCGCTGACTCCGAAAATGCCATTGCGAGCACGGCGGACGCCGGCGGACTCGACGAGGGTATGCAAAATGTTATCGACAAGATCAAGCTCGTAAAGTTGCCCGAGCCGGTCGAGGTGTTTTTGGGCTTTAACACGGCACCGCTCCCTGATGCTATCGAGACGCTGCTTTACCGCGTTGACCATGCCGAGAATCCGAGCGGTATCGAGCGCTATGCCGCCGCCCTTATGAGTGAAATTGACTTGCCCCGCTTGCGCACCATCGCCGCTAAGTCCGAGATGAGCCTGGCTCGCATCGATCGCTCAAAGCTTTTCTATCTCAATTTTGATCGCAGCCTGCTGGACCAGGACGAGATTGACATGCTGCTTGCCATCGAGTGCCGTCTTAACCGTCTCTCCGGCATCCTTGAGCACATCGGGGCCGGATTGGTCCCTGCGGCATCCTCGCCGAGCCTTGAGGGCTGCGCGCTCTTTGATGCGTGGCATATCGCCAAGACGACCAACGATGTTCCCCGACTGCTCGATACAACCTCGAGCGACAACCCGTGGTCCAAACCGGGAACGGTGGCTTGCCAGCCGGGCGGTGAGTGGGATGTGCGTACCCGCTTCGCGCGTATTGTCGAGGCGCTTAACGTGGTCACGCGGCTCGACTATACCTATCGGGCAAACGTTGCCGAGGGGATTATGCTCGTTCGGTTTGGGCAGTCTGTCGTTGATGCCATGCCGCAACGTGAATACGACGCTCAAGATGACGCCTGGCACGAGCTGGACGAGGACACGCGCACGATCTGGGCCGCGGAGCACGATGCGCGCGTGGCGCTTACGCTTGCGGCAGCGTGTTTTGCCGCGGGCACCTGCATCACGCGCTGCTATGTGCAGATTGCTGCTCCCGACAGTGAGCAGGGCGAGTGCGTTGTCGCAACGTATTTCTTTGGGCGCGCGGCCTATCTGGCCGATTGCGTGCCTGTCGCCAAGGATCTTGAGAGCATAGACATGGACGATATGCCGTGCAAGCGTGTGCTTGAGGCATATGAGTCAACCGCTCCGGAGACGATTGAACCTGCGGAGGTTCATGCTCGTCCGCGTGATGACCATCGCATGCTGCCGCCGGCGCTGCGCGATCTGCTGCTTGCCGATACGGCTGACGAGCTGGAGGTCATGGAAGAGGACGACGACCCATACGTGGCCCGTGTTGTTGAATTGCGCGAGCAGGCAAAAGTCGACCGTACAGGTGCTTTTGAAGGCTTTTCCCGTCTTGTCGAGGAGTTGGAGGCCAAGTGCGCCGTCGCCGAGCTTTTGGCGACAGGTCCGGTTCAAACGCAGTTTTGCGATAACCAGCTGGTGCGCATGGTGCTACCGGTGTTGGAAGAAGACCGCTCTGTGCGAATCCTTCGTGCGCCCGATGCGCTGTACTTTGCCCAGCACGAGATCTGCAGCTTTTACGCCGAGCAAGAGGACTTTGAACGAGCACTGCCCGAGGTGCGCCATCTTTACGATCTGGCGCGCTCGTCCATGCAGTCGCACTTTGCGCTCATCAACGTGCTTGCGCGTCTGGAGCGCTTTGACGAGATTATCGAGGTGGCGCGCCACGGCCTACGTATTGCCAGCGATCGTTCTGCAATCGGCTACCTGTTCTATCGCTTGGCGTTTGCCTATTGGAATTGCGATCAGCTCGACCTGGCGCTGGCTTGTTACCGTCTGGTGCCGCGCGGCGAGGAGTCGGGCAGCAGCGCGCTGGAAGAAATGCAGGGCCTTATGAACGAGATGGGTGTCAGCGAGCCTCCGACGTTCGAGGAAGCGGTCGAGACCATCCGCAGGGCTGGACTCGAATTGCCGCCCGTGCCCGCGGTGGCCAACCAGCTTGCGGATGCCGCCGTGCAGCTGGTCGATAACGGCTTCTTTTTCCTGGCGCGCGGTTGCATCTTCCAAATGTGGCGCACCATGGGCAACGACGAGCTCGGCTCCCTCAACCGCTCGCTGGGGTAGGGGCGAAAACTGCAAGGAGGAAAGGCCGCTGGGCAATTAGAAAATTCCCTCTTGCCCAACTTCGACTGTTTGGTTACTATAGAACGGCTGTTACGGAGAGCTGACCGAGAGGCCGAAGGTGCTCGCCTGCTAAGCGAGTATGCCCCAAAAGGGCATCTGGGGTTCGAATCCCCAGCTCTCCGCCAGTACGAATTTGAAGAAGGGTCCCATTTGGGGCCCTTTTTATTATCAAGAATGGCGGCTGGGGATTCGAACCTCAAAAAAGAGGCATCCTTTCGGACGCCTCCCTTCAGTGGGCTTATTATTCTTGCGCACTACACCTCGGGCGCCTTGGCGACGGTCTCGCTTTCTGCCGTGAGCGGGCGGTTGTCGATGCGGCGGCCCAAGCGATCGAGCTTCACGAGTAGCCACTCAATGGGATTCGGCCCTGCGCCTTCCTCGTCGGCAACCAGGTCCATGACGGCGATCTTGGTGCCATCCTGCTTGAGCGTAACGCTGCCCACCTTGTCGCCCACATGCACCGTGCCCGAAAGATCGTCGTAGCTAACCTTTTCGGTCACCTCGCCGGCAAGGGAAAACACGGTCGCTTGCGCCGTAGGATCGGCGAGCGTGGCGTCGATCGTCTTATCCGTCCAGTCGGTTTGGCCAATGCGCGCCATAAGCGGGTTGCCGTTGGCGGTCTTTTCCTGCGTGTTGGCGATTGCGACCGTCACCTTGTGACCGTAGTACCAATTGGCAAGGGTTGCGGTATCGGTAAAGCGCTGGTCGGTGGTGGTGGAGTTCAAAACGACGGTGTAGATCTCGTCGCCATCGCGGTTGTAGGCACCCGTAAAGCAATAGCCTGCATCATCGGTGGTGCCGGTCTTGCCACCGATGTTGCCATCTTGGCCTAGCAAATAGTTATGCGTGTCCATGGAATGCGAATGGTCGGTGCCGTCGGCGCCCGTGACCTCGATCCAGGAATCTTCGCTCGCTACGACCTCGCGGATCGTGTCGTTTTTCATGGCCTCCTGCATCATCAGCGCTACGTCGTGTGCGGTTGAGTGCATATCGCCAGCCCACTCATCAAAGTCCAGACCATGCGGGTTTTCAAAAAGCGTACCGGTGCAGCCGAGCTTCTTAGCGCGCTCGTTCATGGCCTTCACAAAGGTTGCCTCGGCGTCTTTGGTCTTAGGGTCGATCTTCTTGCCCACATATTCGGCGAGCACGACGGCGGCGTCGTTGCCCGAGGGAATCATCAGGCCGCGCAGTGCCTGCTCCACGGTAAGCTCGTCACCTTCGAGCAAGCCGGCGGTCGAATTACCCACGGTGGCTGCGGCGTTGCTCACCGTGACCTTCTCGTCCATCTTGCAATTCTCGACGGTTAGGATTGCGGTCATGACCTTGGTGATCGAGGCGATTTTAACCTGCTCATCGGCGCCGCGCCCATAGTAGACGGTGCCGTCTTTGCCCATGACGAGGGCATTGGTCGCATCGATATCGGGCAGATTTTCGGCCGTGATGCCGCGCGCATCGGCGGTTTTGCCGCAAACATTGTCGGTCGTGAGTACTTGGGCGCCGGCGACGGTGGGCACGCCAGCGGCAAGGGCGATAGCGCAGACAAAGCCGGCGGCAAGCTGAGCTGAGCGCTTTGCAAAAGAGGTGAGGGACTTCACAGATTTCGCTTTCGACGGGATGGTCTCTTCTGGAACTAGAGTATATCGTTTGCCGGTGTCGGCGATCATCGCGTGCGTGCGTGGCCCACATCCGCGCCCGAACGGGCACAAGGGTGCTTAAGGCCGACTTAATCACCCACGCTTGTTGTGTGTGGCATGCGCCCCCTCGGGCATAATGGAGCGCGAGAGGAGCACGCATGAACGAGCACATTTTGGTAGTTGATGACGAAAAGGCCATCGCCGACTTGGTTGGTATCTACCTTACAAAAGAAGGCTTTGATGTACAGGTCGCCTATAGCGGGGCCGACGCTGCCAAGGCAATCTTGGAGCAGGAGTTCGATCTGGCGCTGCTGGATGTCATGCTGCCCGATATCGATGGGCTTGAGTTGCTGCGTACGATCCGTTCCAGCCATACCTATCCCGTGATCATGCTGACGGCGCGCGATGCCCAGCAAGACAAGATCGAGGGCCTTTCGCTTGGCGCGGACGATTACGTGGTTAAGCCGTTCCGTCCGCTTGAGCTCATCGCGCGCGTGCATGCTCAGCTTCGCCGCTACACCAGCTACGGTAGCCGCGCGCAGGTGGCCGAGTCGCCGATCATCCAGCTCGACGGCCTGGAGATCAACCGCGATGCTCGTTCCGTAATGGTGGACGGTGCGCCGGTGCGCCTCACGCCCATCGAGTATTCCATCTTGCTGTATCTGGTCGAGCATCGCGGCAGTGTGGTGGCCGTGGAGGATCTGTTCCGCGCGGTGTGGAACGAGGATTTTATGCCCGGCTCCAACAATACGGTGATGGTGCACATTCGCCACCTGCGCGAAAAGATCGGTGACGACGCTCAAAAGCCGCGCTTTATCAAAAACGTCTGGGGCGTCGGCTACATAATCGAATAACGCCTTTGATGGTGGGGAAGTGGATATGACAAAAGACGATAGGCAGGCATTCGAGGTGCCCGATCGACTCTTTGAATACGTGAGGTCGGTCGTCGACAACCGCGCGCTTGCAACGGTGCTGCTCTTTTTGCTGAGCCTGCTGCTGATTGGCATCGATAACATCGCTGGAATCTTGGCGGTGCTGCTTGTCGGCTTTTTGCTGATCGATCGATTTGAAATCGTACGCCGCTGCGTGGTGATTGGCGGTGCCGCGTGGGCCATGACGTTGGCGATTGGCGCCATGGCACTCGGCGGCATCGAAGGGCCGGTGCTGTTCGATGCCGGCTTTGTATTCAACATGCTTGGCTTTGTGCTGGCGCTTGCCGTGTGCGTGCTGTTCTTTTGCGGCCGCGCCCTGTACTACCAGGGCTATGAGCAGGGCGAGCAGCATGCCGATTGTGTGCTGGCCGCTCGTATTCAAGATCGCCTGATCGATCACCCCGACACCTGGGACAACATCGACGGCGACTTCCTGGAGGTCGAGGGCGCACTCAACCGTGTGCGCGATCGCGAGCGCAAGGTGCAGCAGGCCTTGCGTGACGAGTCTCATCGCAAGGACGACTTGGTCACATACTTGGCGCATGACTTGCGCACGCCGCTTGCCAGCGTGGTGGGCTACCTCTCGCTGTTGCAGGAGGCGCCCGACCTGCCGGTTGAGCAGCGCGCGCACTTTACGGGCGTGGCGCTCGACAAGGCGCACCGACTCGACGCGCTTATTGAGGAGTTCTTTGATATCACGCGCTTTAACTTCCACGATATTGTGCTCACGCGCGGCTACGTCGACCTGGGATTGCTGCTGGCGCAGGTGGCCGATGAGTTCTATCCCATCCTCAACGAGCAGCACAAAGATGTCCAAGTTGATGTGCGTGAGGACCTGACGGTGCTCGTAGATGGCGACAAGATGGCCCGCGTGTTTAACAACATCATGAAAAACGCCATCGCCTATAGCTATGAAGGATCGACCATCACGATTGAGGCTGGGCGCCAAGATAACGGTGGCGTGCGAATTCGCTTTATCAATCAGGGCGATCCGATTCCGGCAGCTAAGCTCAGGATGATCTTTGAGAAGTTCTATCGCCTGGATGCGGCGCGCGCGACCAATCGCGGCGGCGCCGGGCTTGGCCTTGCCATCGCCAAGGAGATCGTTGCGGCGCACAGCGGCACCATTGCGTGCGAATCGACACCCGAGCACACGGTGTTTACCATTGCGCTGCCCGCCGCATAGCCAGTGTGCCCTTACAAACACTTGACAATGTGCTCACGTGCGTATGAGCCGCGATTCCTACTATCGATACTGCTGAATTGATATCGATATGGAGGTGTGCGGTATGACGGCTGCTGCGGCTGCGGAGCCCACGGAGCTTGAAGAACTCATGGAAGCGCAGGCCGAGGCCGCGCATGAGCGCGAGGTTGGGGATGCGACTCGCCCCACGGCAGAGGATCTTGCCGCCTCGCCGACGCGCATCGATGTCGAGGGCATCGACCTGTTCTATGGCGACCACCATGCGCTCAAGGACGTGAATATCAAGATCCGCGACAAGCAGATCACCTCGTTCATCGGGCCTTCGGGCTGCGGAAAGTCCACGTTGCTGCGCTGCTTTAACCGCATGAACGACGGCATCAAGGATTGCCGCATCGAGGGCAAGATTGCGCTCGATGGTCAAGATATCCTGGGCGATTGCGACATCTGCCGTTTGCGCCAGCGCGTGGGCATGGTGTTCCAACGCCCCAACCCATTTCCCATGAGCATCTACGACAACGTCGCCTACGGTCCTCGCGGTATGGGTGTGCGCGACCGCGTCGTGCTCGATGAGCTGGTCGAGGACTCCCTGCGTCGCGCTGCCCTGTGGGACGAGGTCAAGGACAAGCTCAAAGAGTCGGGCCTGGGTCTTTCGGGTGGACAGCAGCAGCGCCTGTGCATCGCCCGCGCACTTGCCGTGCAGCCCGACATTCTGCTGATGGACGAGCCGACTTCGGCACTCGACCCTGTGTCGACGTTGGTGGTGGAGCAGTTGGCCTGCGAGCTCAAGGAGACCTGCACGCTGGTGGTCGTGACGCACAACATGCAGCAGGCCGCGCGTATTTCCGATTCGGTTGCGTTCTTTTTGCTGGGTGAGCTGGTGGAGCACGCGCCCACCGCGCAACTCTTCAAGAATCCGTCCGATCCGCGCACCGCGGATTATTTGACGGGGCGTTTTGGCTGACGCTGTCTTTTACAGGTGCCTTTAGGGTTAAGATGCGGTCATATCGGCCGCAAAGGGGTTCAACATGATCTATTACGTCGAGGACGATGACAACATCAGGGATTTGACAGTCTACGCGCTGCGCAAGCAGGGAATCGAGGCCGAGGGCTTTTCGTGTGATGGCGAGTTTAAAGCTGCCGTGGCGCGACGGGTGCCCGATGCTGTGCTGCTCGATATCATGCTGCCCGACACCGATGGCTTGGCGATTATGCGTCGCCTGCGTGCCGATCGCCTGACGGCGACGGTGCCCATCATGATGCTTACCGCCAAGGACACCGAACTCGACAAGGTGATGGCGCTCGATGGCGGTGCCGACGATTACCTGACTAAGCCGTTTTCGCTCATGGAGCTTGCGAGCCGCTGCCGCGCACTGCTGCGTCGCGGCGGCATGGTCAAGCAGGCGAGCGATGTGCTCAGCGTGGGCGACATCGTGCTTTCGCCCAGCCATCGCGAGGTGACCGTTGCCGGCGAGCCGCTTAAGCTCACCCTGCGCGAGTTCGACCTGCTCGAGTACCTCATGCGCAAGCCCGGCGTGGTCTTTACCCGCGAGTCGTTGCTGCAGAGCGTGTGGGGCTGGGACTTCGACGGCGGTTCGCGCACCGTTGACGTGCACGTGCAGACGCTTCGCCAAAAACTGGGCGAGCATGCCAGCGCCATCGAGACCGTGCGCGGCGTGGGTTATCGCCTGGCCGAGCCTTCTGCCGGTGATGGTGCCGAAGGCGACGACACCGCGGCCACCGCATCGGAGGAGTAACCCGTGGTCTTCGCCCCCCAGGGAAAACATACGCTGTCGCACCGCGTTTTTGTGACGATCTTTGTCTGCGCCATGGCGGTTATCGTGGCGTTTACGGTGCTGGGTGCGTTCTTTGTGCAAAACACTTTGGCGGATGCCACGAGTGCCAATCTGGCGCAGGAAACCGAGCTCATTGCTGCCGCCCTCGACGAGCAGCAGGAGCCCATTCCGTTCTTGCGAAGCCTCGATCGCGAGGATCTTCGTATCACGCTGATCAATAAGGACGGATCTGTTGCCTACGACAACGAGGCGTCGCCTTCCACACTGCCCAACCATGGCGATCGCCCCGAGGTCATCGAGGCCTTTGAGAGTGGTTCGGGTTCCGCGGAGCGCGCAAGCTCTACACTCGACGAGATTATGCTGTATCGCGCCGTCACCCTTGATAACGGCCAGGTCGTTCGCTTGGCGCAGGCCCAGCCTGGCGTTGCGGCGATTTTGCTGTCGATGCTGGCGCCGATGCTGCTTATCGCAGCAGCGGGTGCAGTACTCTCGTTTTTTATGGCGCGCCGTGAGTCCCGTGCCATCATCGCGCCGTTGCAAGAGGTGGATTTGGATCACCCACGCCGTAGCTATGAGCACGCCTATGCCGAGATGGTCCCCATGCTTGAGCGCATCGAGTCGCAGCGCCAGGAACTCAAGCGCCAAATGGCGGTGCTAGCGGACAACGACCGTATGCGCCGCGAGTTCACGGCGAATATCACCCATGAGCTCAAGACGCCGCTTACGGCGATTTCGGGCTATGCCGAGCTCATCGCAAATGGCATGGTCGAGGGCGAGGACGACCTGCGCAACTTTGGCGGTCGCATCTATCGTGAGGCGGGCCGCTTGGCAGCGCTTGTCAACGACATCCTTACGCTGTCTAACTTGGACGAGGCCGAACGTGCAACTGAAGGCGAGGCAGTGCCCATTGGGTCCACGGAGCCTATTGAGCTCTCGCGTGCGATCTACGCGGTTGAGCAGCGTCTTGAACAGGTTGCCCGTCAGGCGAATGTGACGATAAGTCATGAGACCAAGCCTGTGGTCATCGAAGGCGTGTCGCGCTTGGTCGACGAGCTCATCTATAATCTGGCAAGCAACGCCATCCGCTACAATCGGCCCGGCGGTACGGTTACGCTGCAGTGCGGCACCAACGACGAAGGCCATCCGTTCCTCGCTGTCGCCGACACGGGAATCGGTATCGCGCCTGAAGAACAGGGCAAGGTATTTGAGCGGTTCTATCGCGTGGACAAGAGTAGGTCCAAGGCACGCGGCGGAACCGGCCTGGGGCTTGCCATTGTCAAGCATGCGGCCCTGTATCATCACGCCACGCTTGATCTGTCGAGCGAGTTGGGCGTGGGAACCACCATTACGGTGACGTTTCCCATACAGCAGGACGAGCCATTCGCATAGCGATACAACACAGATATTGATGTAGACGCCGCATTTGACTTTCGGGTGCGGCGTTGTTGTGCAATTTTACGATTGCTTCCGACATTTTTACAGGAGAGCCTGTTTCTTATGTATAGAGTTTGGTCTCGGTAAAAAGATGCGATAACATACGGACAGTTTTGTCAATCCGAACTGGGGAAATGAAAGGCAAGCTGCATGACCCTTCTCGAACTGTTCCAGCTGCTGAAGAAGCACCTCAAGCTGGTCATCACCCTTCCGGTGGTCTGCGCGATCGCCATGGGCATCGTGTCCTTCGTTGCGATGGACAACACCTATACCGCGACGACGAGCATGTACATTCTCGCCAAGACCGACGATAGCGGTCAGATGAGCTACAACGATCTCTCGGCGAGCCAGATGCTTTCCAACGATATCGCCACGCTGCTGGATAGCGATAGCGTTAAGAGCGGCGCCGCCAAAGAACTGGGCCTCACCGATTTGGATGACTACAAGGTGTCTGTTTCCTCCGAGACCACCACGCGTGTCATTACGCTTTCGGTTACCGGCACCGATGCCAAGGAGACGGCTGAGGTCGCAAAGGCCATTGCCAGCTCGGTGAGTACGGTCGCTCAGAACGTCGGCGCTGCCCAGAGCATCAACGTTATCGACGAGGCTAAGACCCCCGAAGCCCCCAGCGGCCCCAAGCGCACGCTGTATATTGCCGTCGCGTTCCTCGCCGGTATCTTTATCGCAGTTGCCTATGTCGTTTTGGCAGACATGCTCAATACCCGCATCCGCGGTGCCGAAGAGGCAGAAGAGCTCCTGGGTATTCCCGTTGTTGGCCGAATTCCGGCTATGAAAGGTGGTAAATAGGCATGGCTAAGGCAAAGAACACCGATAAGCTCGTTGTGCAGAATGCCGCCAAGACCCTTCTGGCCAACATCCGCTTTGCGAGCGTGGACGACCCCATTCGCACCATCACCGTTACCTCCTCGATTCCCAACGAGGGCAAGTCTACGGTTTCCATTAATCTTGCTCAGGCAATCGCCACGAGCGGCAAGTCCGTGCTCCTGGTCGAGGCCGATATGCGCCGCAGGTCCCTTTCCGATATGCTCGGCGTTCGTTCGCGCGGCGGACTCTATGCGGTCCTTTCCGAGCAGATCTCCATTGACCAGGCAATTGTCGAGACGGGTCAGAAGAACTTCTACTTCCTCGATGCCGAGCCGCACATTCCCAATCCTGCCGACATCATCGTCTCCCATCGCTTTGCCAAGCTGGTAAAGGCACTGTCCGCCAAGTTCCAGTACGTCATCTTCGATGCTCCTCCGGTCGGCACCTTCATCGATGCTGCCGAGATTGCCAGCTTGACCGACGGCGCGCTGTTCGTGGTGCGCGAGGACTTTACCAAGCGCGAAGAGGCGCTCAACGCTATCGCCCAGCTTAAGAAGTCCGAGAAGGTCAAGCTCATCGGTACCGTCATGAATTACTGTGAGACCGAGACCAGCGAGTACTACTATTCTTACTACACCAAGGACGGTAAGAAGGTTAAGAAGGGCTCCGACGATCAGGGCACTTCCAAAAAGGGCATCTTCACCAACCGAGCAAACGTTTAGTTGATTAAGGCCGACCTATGCGTGACATTCATTGCCATATCTTGCCGGGTGTAGACGACGGCGCCGCCGATCTCGAAGAGAGCTTGGCGATGCTCGAGGCTGCCAAGCGGGCCGGTGTAACCAGAATCGTTTGCACTCCTCACTGCCGTGATCCCTATTTTGATTACGACAAGATGTGGGATGCCTTTGAGCTGCTGCGCGATAACGCTGACGGTTTTCCGCTCCAGATGGGCTTCGAGGTCAACCATCGAAAGCTCGTTGAGCTTGGTATCGATGCCGCGGATCACTTGCATTTCGATGGGACCAACGAGTTTCTGCTCGAGCTTTCGACGCATGCCGATGCGTATGCGTTTAGAGAGTACGAGAACACGATTTACGATTTGCAGTGCCGTGGCTACCAGGTGATCATCGCTCATCCTGAGCGCTATCGTGCGGTTCAAAAGGATGTAAGCGTGGCGGAGCGCCTGGTCGATATGGGCTGCAAGCTGCAGGCTTCGGCGGACTTTATTGCCGGCGGTCGCTTTGGTCGCGAGAAAAAGCCGGCGCAGCGCCTGTTCGATCAGAACCTGTACAGCTTCATCGCGAGCGATGCCCATAACGTGGGTCATTACGACTGCCTGGCGAAGGCTCGCGCGAAGTTTAGCGTGCGCGGAGCTCATTTTCGCTAAAATCTGTCCCTAACGTTCGCGTTGAATGAAAGGGCAGCTATGGATATCCAACTTAAGACGGGATGCTTTGACGACGCGGCGTTGGTGCGCCGCGTCGTTTTTATGGACGAGCAGGGCTACGAGAATGAGTTCGACGCTATCGACGAGGATCCGAACTGCATTCATGTGACACTCTATGTAGACGGCGAGCTTGCCGGCTGCTCGCGCGTGTTTCCCGAGGAACTGGAGTACGCGGCAGATGCCGAAGCCCCAGTTTTGCCGGCGTGCGACTTGGACGAAGGCGTCGCGGCGGGGGAGACCTACATTATGGGGCGCGTGGCCGTGCTGCCGAGCATGCGCCGTCGCGGTTTGGCGAGCAAGATTGTCGAGGCCAGTGATACGTGCGCGCGTGATGCCGGCTCCAAGCTCATTAAGCTGCACGCGCAGGAATACGTGCTACCACTCTATGCCAAGGCGGGTTACACGCAGATTGCCCCGGTGGACTACGAAGACGAGGGCCAGCCCCATGTTTGGATGGCCAAGCGCGTAGATGGCAGATAGGGACGTTCCTTTCCTGCCGGCAGTCGGGGACACTCCTTGGCAATTGGTGCATCAGAGCGTTTGGACATACAGTTTTTCGATTCCGTATGTATATATGCGCGCTAATGGGTTATAAAATCTAAGTCTGAACATAGCAGGTCTGCAATGCGGCTCGGGCAACCGGGCCGTTTTTGCGGACGGGGGTAGCGCGAAAGGACTGCACATGCGTCAATTTAAGACCGAGAGCAAAAAACTGCTCGACCTCATGATCAACTCCATCTACACCAATAAGGAAATCTTCCTGCGCGAGCTTATCTCCAACGCGAGCGATGCCGTCGACAAGCTCAACTTTAAGAGCCTGCAGGATCCGAGTGTCAAGCTCGACCAGGGCGACCTGGCCATCCGTGTTTCCTTTGATAAAGATGCCCGTACCATCACCATTTCGGATAACGGTATCGGCATGACCGCCGAGGAGCTCGAGCGCAATCTGGGCACCATCGCCCATTCCGGCTCCGAGGAGTTTAAGACTGAGAACGCCGAGCAGCAGGGTTCCGATGTCGACATCATCGGTCAGTTTGGCGTGGGCTTCTACTCTGCCTTTATGGTTGCCAGCCACGTAAAGGTTGTCAGCCGCGCCTATGGCGAGGACACCGCCCACGTTTGGGAGTCCGACGGTCTTGAGGGCTACACCATCGAGGATGGCGAGCGTGCTGAGCACGGTACCGATGTCATCCTGACGCTGCGCGAGAACGAGAAGCTCGACGCCGACGGCGAGGCCGAGACCTACGATCGCTTCCTGACCGAGTGGGGCCTCAAGAGCCTGATTCAGCAGTACAGCAACTATGTGCGCTACCCGATTCAGATGATGGTGAGCAAGAGCCGCCAGAAACCCAAGCCCGAGGACGCCGGCGACGACTACAAGCCCGAGTACGAGGACTACCAGGAGCTCGAGACCATCAACTCCATGACGCCGATTTGGAAAAAGCGCAGCTCCGACGTTGAGCAGAAGGATTACAACGAGTTCTACAAGTCCACGTTCCACGACTTTGACGATCCGGCGCGCACCATCAGCTTCCACGCCGAGGGCACGCTCGAGTACGACGCCCTGCTGTTTGTGCCGGGCCGCGCTCCGTTCGATCTGTACAGCAAGGACTACGAGAAGGGCCTGGCGCTCTACAGCTCCAACGTCCTGATCATGGAGAAATGCGACGACCTGCTGCCCGATTACTACAACTTTGTCCGCGGCGTTGTGGATTCCGCCGACGTGTCGCTCAACATCTCGCGTGAGACACTGCAGCAGAACCGTCAACTCAAGGCCATCGCCAAGCGCGTGGAAAAGAAGATTACGGCCGACCTTGAGGATATGCGCGACAACGACCGCGAGGCCTACGAGAAGTTCTTCGAAAACTTTGGCCGCGGTCTTAAGTACGGCATCTACTCGAGCTATGGCATGAAGGCCGATGAGCTCGCCGACCTGTTGCTGTTCTGGTCTGCCAAGGAACAGAAGATGATTACCCTGGCCGAGTATGCCAAGGGCATGCCCGAGGATCAGAAAGCCATTTACTACGCTGCCGGCGACTCGCGCGAACGTCTGGCCAAGATGCCCGTGGTGAAGGGCGTGCTCGACCGCGGCTATGACGTGCTGCTGCTGACGCAGGATGTGGATGAGTTTACGTTCCAGGCTATGCGTGAGTACGTTGCCGCCGATATGCCTAAGATCTACGAAGACGACGCCGCCCGCGAAGCTGCCGAGAAGGCGGTTGCCGACGGTGCCGAGCCCGAGGTCGAGGATCGTCACCTGGAGCTCAAGAACGTCGCCACCGGCGATCTTGACTTGGCGACCGAGGACGAGAAGAAGGAGGCCGAGGACGCCACCAAGGAGAACGAGGACCTCTTTAGCGCTATGAAGGAGGCGCTCGGTGACAAGGTCGAGAAAGTTGCCGTCTCCGCGCGCCTGACCGATGCCCCCGCCTGCATCACCACCGAGGGCCCGCTTTCGCTCGAGATGGAGAAGGTACTCCAGAAGGGACCCGAGGGCGCGCCCGACGGCATGCCCAAGAGCCAGCGCGTGCTCGAGCTCAACGCCAAGCACCCGGTCTTTGACAAGCTTGTCGCTGCCCAGAAGGCAGGCGATGCCGACAAGATCAAGCAGTACTCCGGTCTGCTCTACGATCAGGCCCTGCTGGTCGAGGGTATCCTCCCCGAGGACCCCGTTGCCTTCGCGGCGGCTGTTTGCGAACTTATGTAGTTTGGTAGTTACGCGGTTCTACGAACCGCGTAACTACTCGACGCTGCCCTTCGTTCCGCCGTTCTAACGAACGGCGGACCAGCCGACGCTGCGCGGGCACCAGAGCGACAACTTGTCATTCAAAGAGGACGGCATGACCAGAAGGTCTATGCCGTCCTCTTTTCATGCCAATTTGTTCGCTC
>CABRBD010000025.1:0-30728 GCA_902469185.1 uncultured Collinsella sp.
ACAACAAAACTAAGGCATAGCTTGCACTATATCTATACGTCGTTAGTTTTTTGTATAGCATCCGCAAAATAAGCATGACAAAAAAGCCCATGTTGAAAAAGGGGCCTTCACTTTCTTTTATTCAGACAACCAATCCGGTGCGTAGCGCCCCGAACCCGAGAGGGCCGCGTGCCCGCCCGCAATATATTTGATTGATCGCGAGTTCCGCACGCAAAGAAGGCCACTTAATGTGGCCTTCGTCTTGCGCAGGACTGCCCGAGCAGGCAATCAAGTATATTGCGGGCGGGCACGCGGCCCAACTTGCGTTACGACAGCGCAATACCGCCGAGCCAGCCCCAGCGCACGCCAGAGCCAGTACCGTAGAACCGAATAAACGCATCAAGTGACTTAGACGTAATGGAGCCCTCGTTGCTCATAACGATGCCGCCACCAACATAGATGCCCACGTGTCCGTACAGCAGGCCCGGCGTACCGGTACCACTGTGCGACGAGTCGGCCACGATCATGCCCACCTGCAGCGCCGAACGATCGGAGCTGTAGCACCAGGCGTTAAACATGTCGCACGCGTTGCCGCCAAAGTAGCCCACGCCGGCGTTGCGGAATACGTTGGTAACCCAAGCGGCGCACCAGTTCAGGCCAGGCGAAGGGGTGGAGTAGCATGCGTTGACGACGGCCTGCTGCTTGCCCGAGCCGGCATTCTGTTGCGGAGTTCCGGGCGCATACGATCCGCCACCCGAGCTTGAACCACCCGAGTAGGAATTGTTCTTGTTTGCGGCAGCCGCGGCAGTAGCAGCCTTCCTGGCAGCCTCCTCTGCCTGGGCGGCAGCGAGAATCTCGGAATCACGCTGGGCCATGAGTTCCTTGACATCGTCGGAGAGGCCGTTCAGAACTGTCTGGACCTCCTGCTGCTTGGCCTGCATGTCCTGCATCTGAGCAGTCTGCTGGTCCTTGAGCTTCTCCAGGTCGGCCTTTTGTGATTCGAGCTCGGTCTTCTGTGCGTCGAGCTCAGCCTGAATCGTCTGGATATCCTCGATGGCATCGCGGTCGCTCTTGTTGATCTTCTCAACGTAATGCGCGTTGGCGACGAGTTCCTCAAACGAGCCAGAGGCCAGCAGCAGCGACAGGATGTTCGTACCGCCGGACTTGTAGCTGGCGGCCACGCGATCGGAAAGGTCGTTGCGCTTCTTCTTGAGCTCGGCCTTCTTTTCATCGATCTGGGCCTGCGTGTCGTCAATCTTGCCCTGGACATTCTCGATGTCGTTGAGGGTCTGGGCATTCTTGTTGGCCAGCGCCGCATACTCATTTGCGATGCTGTCGAGCTGGGCCTGAACCTCGTCGAGTTGGGCCTGGGCGGCATTCAATTTATCGGTGGTTTCTTTGGAAGCCTCCGCCGCATGGGCGCGAGTGGGCAGGCCAAAAAGAACTGCCGCAGAAGCGGCGCCGAACAGGGCCTTAAGGGCAGTGCGGCGCGAGAGCTCCTGGGAAAGGATGGAATCGCTGTTTGGTGACATATGTACTCCGTTACATGCTTATTTATATGTCGCTCAACTCATACATATTAGCGTACATATGGCGCGTCCCAACGATTTCCACGAACGGCAGGAAACTACAAGGTCGGCGGCTCGTAAGCAATTGTCAAATTTGAGGTAACAATTGAGCAAGCTCTTATATGAGTACGTTAACATAATCCTCTGCTTTTCCTACAGTGCACCATTTGGGCGTCCCCGCCTGCGCTATACTCCCCTCTAGAAGTGTTCCTGATTCGATAGGAGACTACATGTCCAAAGCACTCGACCCCAAAGACACCTGCGTCCTCGTTACCGGTGGCGCCGGCTTTATCGGCTCGCACACCGTCGTTCAGCTGCTCGAGGGTGGCTACCAGGTCGTCATCGTCGATGATCTCTCCAACTCCAGCGCCGTCGCCGTCGACCGCGTCAAGACCATCGTGGGCGACGAAGCCGCCAAGAACCTCACCTTCTACAAGGCCAACGTGCTCGACCGCGATGCGATGAACAAGATCTTCGATACCCATCAGATCGACCGTGTCATCCACTTTGCCGGCTTTAAGGCCGTCGGCGAGTCGGTGAGCAAGCCCGTCGAGTACTACCACAACAACATCGAGAACACCCTGGTGCTCATCGACGTCATGCGCAACCATGGCTGCAAGTCCATCATCTTCTCGAGCTCCTCGACCGTCTACGGCGACCCGGATAACCCGCCCGTCACCGAGGAAGACCCCAAGAAGCCCGCAACCAACCCCTATGGCTGGACCAAGTGGATGATCGAGCAGATCCTTATGGACGTCCACACCGCCGACCCCGAGTGGGACGTCGTGCTGCTCCGTTACTTCAACCCCATCGGCGCTCATCCGTCGGGCCTGATCGGCGAGGACCCCAAGGGCATCCCCAACAACCTGGTGCCCTATGTCGCCCAGGTCGCCGTGGGCAAGCTCGAGGCCGTTCAGGTCTTTGGCAACGACTACCCCACCCCCGACGGCACCGGCGTGCGCGACTACATCCACGTGTGCGATCTGGCCTCTGGTCACGTTGCCGCCCTTAACTGGATGAACGGCAAGACCGGCGTCGAGATCTTTAACCTGGGCACCGGTACCGGCACCTCGGTACTCGAGGTCGTCGCCGCCTTCTCCAAGGCTTGTGGCAAGGAGCTGCCCTACGTGATCCGCGAGCGCCGCGCCGGCGACATCGCTGCCAACTGGTGCGATGCCTCCAAGGCCGAGCGCATGATGGGCTGGAAGGCCCAGTACGACATCGCGGACATGTGCCGCGATAGCTGGAACTGGCAGAGCCACAACCCCAACGGCTTCGCCGACGCCGAGTAGCAAAAACCTACATACCGTTCTTGCCCCGATCTCACGTTGTGAGGTCGGGGCTTTTTCATGGCATGTAGCCATTCGCCGAAAATCGACCAACTTTTTTATCTTGCCTGTATATGTTTAAACAACATGTTTTACAATAGGCGTATCGAATCAGAACATCGGAGGCGGACTGCACACCCATCGGCAGGCCGACCCCACAACAAGAAGGTTGGTGAGCGCATTCATGGAGCGTGCAAGCGGCGTCCTCATGCCCGTCTCATCTCTGCCCGGACCATACGGAATCGGCGGCTTTGGCTGGAATGCCTACGACTTCGTCGATTTTCTCGCCTCGTGCAAACAACAATACTGGCAGATTCTGCCCCTTACGACGACCAGCTATGGCGATTCGCCTTATCAGTCGTTCTCGGCCCGCGCAGGCAACCCCAACTTTATCGACTTTGCCGAGCTTATCGAGGCAGGGTATCTGGAGCAGCGCGATATCGATGGCGTGTATCTGGGATCCGACCCCAGCAATGTCGACTACGGTGCTATTTTTGGCGGCCGCCGTCAGATTCTCGACCGCGCCGCCGAGCGCTTTGCTGCCGACAAGCCGGCCGATTTCGATGACTTTATCCAGGCCAACGAGGACTGGCTCATCCCCTACTGTGAGTTCATGACCGTCAAAGAGGAGTGCGGTCTCAAGGCGTTTTGGGAGTGGCCCGCGGAGCTCCGCACCCGCGGCGAGGCTTCCGCCAAGGTCTGCGCCGACCATCCGGCGCGTATGCTCTACCACCAGATGACGCAGTACTTCTTCGATCGCCAGTGGAGCCGCCTCAAGGCCTATGCCAACGAGCGCGACATTCTCATCATCGGCGACCTGCCCATCTATGTCTCGCGTGACTCCGTCGAGATGTGGGCGACACCTGAGCTCTTTAAGATCGACGCCGCCGGCAATCCCGTGAGCGTCGCCGGCACGCCGCCCGACCAGTTCTCGGCCACCGGCCAGTACTGGGGCAACCCCATCTACGACTGGGACGCCATGGAGGCCGACGGCTTCTCCTGGTGGGAGGGCCGCATTCGCGCCGCCCTCGACATGTACGACGTCATCCGCCTGGATCACTTCCGCGGCTTCGAGGCCTATTGGGAGGTGCCGTTCTCCTCGCCTGATTCGTCCTACGGTTCGTGGACGCAGGGTCCCGGCCTCAAGCTCTTCAAGACACTCGAGGAAAAGCTCGGCACGCTGCCCATCATCGCCGAGGACCTGGGCTTCCTCACCCCCGGCGTCATCGATATGCGCGACAACTCGGGCTTCCCCGGCATGAAGATCCTGCAGTTTGCCTTTGAGGGCACCAACTCGTACTACCTGCCGCACAACTACATTGCCAACACCGTCGCCTACGTGGGCACTCACGACAACGAGACGGCACGCGGCTGGTTTGAAGGAACGGCTACCCCGCGTCAGCGCGAGCAGACAGCCCTGTACACCCATCAGCAGGCCGGCGAACCCATCGCCGACGCGCTCAACCGAGCCATCGCAGCCAGCGTGAGCGACACGTGCATCTACACCATGCAGGACCTGCTCAACTTGGGCAACGAGGCGCGCATCAACACCCCTGCCACGCTGGGCGGCAACTGGACCTGGCGCATGCTCGACGGCGCCATCACCCGCGAGCTCGAGCACAAACTCACCGACTGGACCGAGACCTACTTCCGCATCCCGTCGGAAGCCGAAATCGAGCTTCCCCAATAGGAGCCACCGCGCCCGACCCCACCCCACCGTGCGGACGCGACCGCTTTTCCCGCGCGAGGCCATCCCCATCCCTCGCGCGGGCTTCTTTTGAATTTCTGACATGTAGTCGACTCACCACAGGAGGAAACATGCCCCGTATCAATCTTGCGGATCTTGCCGAGCAGTCCTTTGGAACCTCGCTCGAGCAACTCGATGACCGCCGCATTTACAAACTGCTGGTCAAGCTCGTGCAGGAGCACTCTGCCGCCTGTCCGCTCAACAACGGCAAGAAAAAGCTCTATTACATTTCCGCCGAATTTTTGATCGGCAAGCTGCTCATCAACAACATGATCGACCTCGGCATCTACAACGAGGTTAAGGACCAGCTCACCGCCGCAGGCCACGACCTCAACAAGATCGAGGAGTTCGAGGTCGAGCCGTCGCTCGGCAACGGCGGCCTGGGCCGCCTGGCCGCATGCTTCCTGGATTCCATCGCCACGCTGGGCTTGACCGGCGATGGCGTGGGCCTCAACTATCACTACGGCCTGTTCCGTCAGCGCTTTGTCGACAACCAGCAGAAGGCCGTCCCCGACGAGTGGCTCGGTGAGCAGGACATCCTAGTCGACGACGACCGCTCCTACACCGTCGAGTTCGGCGATTTTGCCGTTACCTCCAAGCTCGTCAACATCGACGTGCCCGGTTACGGCCAGCCCACCAAGAACCGTCTGCGCCTGTTCGACCTGGCGAGCGTCGACGACGGCCTGGTCCCCGGCAGCTCCATCGACTTCGACAAGACCGAGATCGCCAAGAACCTCACCTTGTTCCTCTACCCCGACGATTCCGACGAGCAGGGCCGCCTGCTTCGCATCTACCAGGAATACTTCATGGTGAGCAACGCCGCCCAGCTCCTGATCGACGAGGCCATCGAGCGCGGCAGCAACCTGCACGATCTGGCCGACTACGCCGTGGTCCAAATTAACGACACGCACCCCACCATGGTCATCCCCGAGCTCATTCGCTTGCTCACCACCGAGCATGGCATCGAGTTTGACGAGGCCGTGACCATCGTACGCTCCATGGTCGCCTACACTAACCACACGATTCTTGCCGAGGCGCTCGAGAAGTGGCCGCTCGTCAGCCTGCAGAAGGTCTCCCCTGCCATCGCCGACATTATCGTCAAGCTCGATGAGATCGCGAAGGCCGAGCACGATGACCCGCGCGTCGCCGTCATCGACGAATACGACACCGTCCACATGGCCCACATGGACATCCACTTTGGCTTCTCCATCAATGGCGTAGCCGCCCTCCATACCAAGATCCTGGAGGACACCGAGCTTCATCCGTTCTACGAGATCTATCCCGAGAAGTTCTCCAACAAGACCAACGGCATCACCTTCCGCCGCTGGATCCATGGAGCCAACCCCGCGCTCGCCAGCCTGCTCGACGATGTAATCGGCACCGACTGGCGCAGCACCGGCGATCTGAGCAAACTCGCCAAGTTCGCCGACGACAAGGACGTTCTTGAGCGCCTGGCCGCCACCAAGGTCGAGGCCAAGGCCATCATGCGCCAGTTCATGGCGCTCGAGCAGGGCGTGACCATTCCCTCCAACGCCATCATCGACGTCCAGGTCAAGCGCATCCACGAGTACAAGCGTCAGCAGATGCTCGCGCTCTACATCATCTGGAAGTACTTCGATATCAAGAACGGCAACAGGCCTAAGCACCCCGTCACCATCATCTTTGGCGGCAAGGCGGCGCCTGCCTACACTATCGCGCAGGACATCATCCATCTGATCCTGACGCTGTCGCAGTGGATTGCAAACGACCCCGACGTGGCTCCCTACCTGCAGGTTGTCATGATCGAGAACTACAACGTCACCGCCGCCGAGCGCGTGATCCCCGCCGCTGACATCTCCGAGCAGATCAGCCTGGCCTCCAAGGAGGCGAGCGGCACCTCCAACATGAAGTTCATGCTCAACGGCGCCCTAACCCTGTGCACGCTCGACGGTGCCAACGTGGAGATTGCCGAGCTCGTGGGCGACGAGAACATCTATACCTTTGGTGCCTCGTCCAAACAGGTCGAGCAGCTCTACGCCGATGGCACCTACAACGCCGGTGCGCTCTACCGCAAGCCCGGCATTAAACTGCTGGTGGACTTCATCACCAACCCGGCCTTTATGGCAACCGGCAACGCCGAGCGCCTGCAGCGCCTGCACGACGACATTAAGGGCAAGGACTGGTTTATGGCCCTGCTCGACATTGAGGAGTACATCCAGACCAAGGAGCGCGTGCTGGCCGACTACGAGGACCAGGACGCCTGGATGCGCAAGGCGCTCATCAATATCGCCAACGCCGGCACCTTCTCGTCCGACCGTACGATCTCCCAGTACAACGACGAGATCTGGCACCTGAGCTAGCTCATTCCCCTTACCCATCCTCTTGAGAAACGGAGTCGTGGCAACACGGCTCCGTTTTTTGTGCCCGCGTATTGCCCGTGGCCCGCCTCGACCAAACAATCTCGATCTATAACAACTACTCAACCAAAACGGGCCCAGCTGTTACAGATTGAGACATACCGGCCCTCCCCTTGGGTTCATCTCAATCTGTAACATCTGGCACCAAAAATTGGTTCTTCCTGTTACAGATCGAGACAAGCGACCGGTCAGAAAACCCCAGCACAAAGAAAGGCTCCCCTCTCGCCCAGTGGACGGGAAGGGAGCCTTATATGTGACCGCGGCAAAAGGATGGCAATACCGCAGTCGCCCAAAGGGAGGGCCTGGATGCACCGGGCCTAGATAAGGTTCTTGCCAGAGACTTTATCGAAGAGGTGGGTCGCGTTCTTCTCGAACTTGAACCAGATGGTGTCGCCAGCCTTGAGCGCGCCCTTGGCCTCGAGGTCGACGACGGGGATAATCAGGACAAACTGGCCGTCGGGAGCGGTCACGTGGACATGCTCGGTCGAGCCCATGAGCTCGGTCACCTCGACGGTACCCTGAAGCGCACCCTCCTCGCCCTTATCGGCAAGCAGGATCTGCTCGGGACGCACGCCGGCCGTAATCTCCTTCACGTCGCCGCCGTCCCAGTTGAGGGCAAGCTGAGCGCAAGTCTCGGGGGCAAGCGCCACGTTCATATCCTCGGTCTTGACGGTAAAGCCGTTGCCCGAGCGCACCAGCTGGGCATCGAAGAAGTTCATCTGCGGCACGCCGATGAAGCCCGCGACGAAGATGTTCGCGGGATGGTTGAAGACCTCCTGCGGCGTGGCGATCTGCTGGACAACGCCGTCCTTCATGACCACGATGCGATCGCCGAGGGTCATGGCCTCGGTCTGGTCGTGGGTAACGTAGATGAACGTGCCCTTGATCTCGTGGCGCAGCTTGATGAGCTCGGCACGCATCTGGTTACGCAGCTTGGCGTCCAGGTTGGACAGCGGCTCGTCCATCAGGAAGACCTTGGGATCACGCACGATGGCGCGGCCGATGGCGACGCGCTGGCGCTGGCCGCCAGAGAGCGCCTTGGGCTTACGGTCGAGGTACTCGGTAATACCCAGGATCTCGGCAGCGGAGCGAACCTTGCGGTCGATCTCGTCCTTGGGGACCTTCTTGAGCTCAAGCGTAAACGCCATGTTCTCGTACACCGTCATATTGGGGTACAGAGCATAACTCTGGAACACCATGGCGATGTCGCGGTCCTTGGGCGCCACGTCGTTGACGCGCTTGCCATCGATGAACACATCGCCGGAGGTGATGTCCTCCAGGCCGGCGACCATGCGCATCGTCGTGGACTTACCGCAGCCAGAAGGGCCAACGAGGACGATGAACTCCTGGTCGTGAACGGTGAGGTTGAAGTCCTCTACAGCGAGCACACCGTCCTCGGTAACCTTGAGGTTGTGCTTCTTCTCCTCGGTCTTCTTCTTTTTGCCAAAGAAGCCCTTCTTTTTTGACTCGTTGTTGGGATACACCTTCTGAACATGTTTGAGAACGATCTCGGCCATGTCTTTACCTTTCGATACGCGGCGCCGCGCTGAGAGGCGCCGCCAAAACTTGCAAAACAGTTACGGCATCAGCCCTTGACGGCACCTGCCACCACACCGTCGATGATGTACTTCTGGCAGAAGATGTACATGATGACGATGGGGATGACGACCATCATGATGCACGCCATCATGGGGCCGAGCTCGACGTGGCCATAGCCGCCACGGAAGTACTGGATCAAGATAGGAATGGTCTTGTACTTGGTGGAGTCGAGCGTAAGGTAGGGCAGCAGATAGTCGTTCCAGACCCACATGGTCTCAAGGATGCCGACCGAAAGATAGGTGGGCTTCATAATGGGAAGGACGATCTTAAAGAACACTTGGACCGGGTTGCAGCCGTCGATCATGGCCGCTTCCTCAATCTCGAGCGGGATGTTCTTGACGAAGCCGGCGAACATAAAGACCGCGAGGCCCGCGCCAAAACCAAGGTAGATGAAGCAGATGTTAAACGGCGTGTTAAAGCCGATGCGGTCCGCGAGGTTGGACAGCGTGAACATGAGCATCTGGAACGGTACGACCATCGAGAAGACGAACAGGTAATAGAAGAAGTTCGAGATCTTGCTGTTGACGCGCACCACGTACCAAGCGCACATGGAGCAGCACACCAGAATCAGCACGACCGACGTGACCGTGATGATAAGCGAGTACATAAACGCCGAGGCAAAGCCCTGCTCGTTCAGAGCGTGCACGTAGTTTGCGAGGCCGTTGAACGTCTCGGGCGTGAGCAGATCGAACGCCGTGGTGGTGCTGATTGCGGTCGCTTTCTTAAAGGAATTGAGCGCAATCATGAACACGGGGTAGATCCATGCGAGCGACAGGATCGTAAAGAAGATCGAGAGCGCGCGGTTGATAGCCTTATCGCGTTTCATTACTGCTGCACCTCCTTGGACCTCGTGGCCTTAAGCTGGATCATAGAAATAGCGACAACCAGGATGCAGAAGATAACTGCCTTGGCCTGACCGATGCCCTGCCATGCGATGCCAGCACGCGAATAGAACGTGTTGTAGATGTTCAGGGCGAGCATCTCGGTGGAGTGCGCCGGGGCGCCACCGGTAAGGGCGAGGTTCTGGTCGAACAGCTTAAAGCCGTTGGTGATGGACAGGAACAGGCAGATGGTGATGGTCGGCATCAGGTTGGGGATCTTAACCTTCCAAAACGTCTGCCATGCCGTAGCGCCATCGACCTTGGCGGCCTCGATGTAGTCAGACGGAATGGACTGCAGACCGGCGATGTAGATGATCATCATGTAGCCGACCTGTTGCCACAGGGTCAGGATGATAAGGCCCCAGAAGCCAGCGGCGGAGTTGAGGGCGATAAGCTGGGCACCCACGTTGGAGAGCAGGCAGTTGATCAGAATCTGCCAAATGTAACCCAGTACAATGCCGCCAATCAGGTTAGGCATAAAGAAAATCGTACGGAAGATGTTGGTGCCCTTGAGCGCCTTGCGAGTGAGCGCCTGCGCAATGGCCAGCGCGATCACGTTGATGAGCACCGTCGACAGGAAGGCAAACGCCACGGTAAAGAAGAACGACGTGGAGAACTGCGGATCTGACAGTGCGCGCACGTAGTTCTCGATACCGACAAAGTGCGCGTTATTAATGGTAATAAACTGGCAGAACGAGAGATAGAAACCCTGGATAAAGGGAATCACGAACCCGATCATAAACGCCAGGCACGTGGGCAGCATAAAGAGCGGCCACCAGCGTTTGAGTGCTTTGCCCATAGAAGGGTCCTTTCAATATGCAGGGGGCGGGCAAACCTACGTCTGCCCGCCCCCTGTCGCTAATCAGATAGCTTGGGCAGCAACTGCTTACTCGGAAGCAGCCTTCTCGGTCTTCCAGCCATCGACGAAGGCGTTCTTGACGCCGTCCCACTTGGTGTTGTCGGCAGCATAAGCGATGAGAGCCTGCTTGAGGTTCTTCTTCCACTCCTCAGAGGGGATGTAAACGAAGTCCCAAGCAACGGTCTTCTTGCCGTCCTTGGCCATAGCAACGGCCTGCTGCGAGAAGACGTTGGTGGTCTCCTTAGCGCTCTTGAACGGGGCGGTCAGACCCATCTTGTCAGCGATGATGCTGGTGGCGGTGTCAGAAGTGACGCACCAATACATGAAGTCCTCGGTGGCCTTCTGGGCATCCTCGGAAGCCTGGGAGCTGACGCACCAGTAGTTCTCGCCGCCGGAGCACAGGCCCTGGTTCTCCTCGCCGTCGACGCCGATGTAGATCGGCAGCATGCCGAGCTGGTCGTCGGTCATACCGGCCTTGGTGAGGTCGGCGTAGGCCCAAGAGCCGTTCTGGTAGAAGACGGCCTTGCCGGTTGCGAACTCGTTGGTGGCGTCGTCACCGGTCTTGGAGGCGAGCTGCGAAGGATCGCAGGTGGAGTCGGTGATATACAGGTCGAAGATCTGCTTAAAGTTGTCGAGATACTCGCCCTTGATCTCGTCGTCCTCCTGATTGTGCTCCTTCTCGAACTCGTAGTAGAGCGGGAGGTTGGCGAGGTGCGTGGTGTAGCGCCAGCTGGAGGAGTCATCCATGCCGGCGGAAGTGAAGGCACCGTCAACGCCGAGCTCGTCCTTGCGGGCCTGGATGTCATCGGCGCAAGCCTTCAGCTTGTCGAAGGAGTTGATGTCCTCGGCCTTGTAGCCGGCCTTCTCGAGGAGCTCCTTGTTGTAGATGATGCCGTAGCTCTCCTGAACCCAGTCGATACCCAGATCCTTGCCGTCGGACTGCAGCGCCAGGGAGTCGTCGATGAGCTCACCGCGGAGCTTGGTGTCGGAAAGATCGGCGCAGTAGTCCTTCCAGTTCTTAAGGCCGGTGGGGCCGTTGACCTGGAACAGCGTCGGAGCGGAGCTCTTGGACATCTCGGACTTGAGCTTCTCCTCGTAGGTGTTGGAGGCGGCGGTCACGATCTTGACCTCGACGCCCTTCTCCTTCTTGTACGCCTTGGCGATCTCCTTCCACTCCTTGTCGACCTCGGGCTTGAACTGGAGGAAGTAGACCTCGGCAGCGTCACCAGAAGCAGAGGAGCCAGAGCCGGCAGAACCACCGCAGCCCACGAGGCCCAGACCAAGAACCGCAGCCGCGGAACCAGCAAAGCCCAGGAACTGCCTTCTGCTCATTTCGTTCTTCATTACAATCCACCCTTTCACACCGTGGCGGCACCCTTTGCCGCCGCCTTCGGAGATTGGCTCGGGGACTTTGCCCCTTTTGCTGACTTGTACAATACGCTATTTGGCTAGTTGTTTGAACAAGTATTACTAGAGCGGTAGAAAAACTTCGGTGAACGGTAATTTCGACTTGATACTTGACAAGTTTTGTATAAACAATTATTTGTTATCGAATGCAGAGAAAACGCCCGATCAAGCCGATGCATCGTCGGTTTGACCGGGCGTTTTCGCTTTGAGGGCATGAGTCTCGTCAGGCTGCGAGCTAGCCGGCTATCGCTTGGAATTGACGCGGTAATGGAAGATCTCGGGGTGTGTGCGGGCATGCGTGACCTCGAACAAGATGCCGTCCGAGGTGTACGACTGGCTCTCCATAACGGCGACGCAGTTGTACTTGCCAAGGTCCAGATAGCTGCAGTCCTCATCGTTGGCGAGCTCGACACTCACCGTACGGCGGCTCGCCATCACTTTGATGCCGCGCTTGTGCTCCAGATAGCCGTAGATAGAATCCGCCGCGATCTCGGGGGTCAGGCCCTTGGCGATCGACGCCAAAAAGTAGCCGTGGTCCACTTGGCGCGCGCTGCCGTTGAGGCTTCGGACACGCACGACGCGAATCAGCTCCTCGCCCACCTTAAAGCCCAGGCGACGAGAGAGTTGCTCAGTGCAAATCAAATGTTCAAAAGACTTGACCTCGGTCGATGCGACGGCATTGTTGCGTTTTGCGAACTCGCCAAACGACTCAACCTCTTCGAGTGCGCCCAGCATATCGGTTTCGCCCTTAAGCCAAATAACGCGCACGCCCTTGCCGTGTATAGGCTGCACAAACATCTGGTCGGCCAGCATGCTCAAGGCGCGTCGAACGGTATTGCGCGTGCAGCCAAACTCCGCGGTCAGCTCGGCTTCGGTTGGCAGCATCTCCTGAAACGCATAGGTCCCGTTGATGATGCGCGAACGGATCTCGCGGTAGATTCCTTCGTAAATCGCTTTTGGCATGATTTCACCTCTAATGAATATGTATGGCTAGGCACGATAGCATTTCTTAAAGTTGTTTAAACCGATTATCGGTAAAGCACGGATTATTTACCGTCGACGGTTCCCCCGAAACCCAAATCGGACCGAATCAAAACCGTCAATGCGGCAAGCAGCCAGTCCTCTACAATGAGTTCATTGTTTAAACGTTCTTGCTCGCACAGCATGTTGCATCCGAAAGGCATATTATGCTGCAGAAAATCCAACGTTTTGGCGGAGCCATGTTCGCGCCCGCCATGCTGTTTTCTATATCAGGCCTCATGGTCGGCATCTCCGCCCTCGCAACGACCGTGGATATCGTCGGCGACCTCGCCGTATACGGAACCCCCTGGTACGTTTTCTGGACTATCATTCAGCGCGGCTCGTGGACGGTCTTTAAGCGCCTTCCACTCCTTTTTGCCGTAGCGCTGCCCATCGGCCTTGCCCAAAAGCAACCGGCACGCTGCTGCCTCGAGGCGCTCGTAGCCTATTTTGCCTACTGTTTCTTTTTGAGCGAGATCATTAAGCTGAGCGGCGACAACCTTGGACTTAAGTACCCGTCGTCTTTAACCCCCGCCAGCGGCATCACCGTCATCGACGGTATCAAGACGCTCGACACCGGCATTATCGGCCCGCTGGCGGTGTCGGCAACCGTCGTTGCCATCCATGACCGCTTCTACGATGCCAAGGTTCCCGATTGGCTCGGCACCTTCTCGGGTTCCTCGCTGGTCTACCTCATCAGCTTTTTTGCCGTGTTTGCCCTTGCCGCCATCTCGGCCGCCATCGTGCCCTTCGCATACGCTGTGACCGAAACGCTGCGCCACGCACTTGCGGGCGTCGGCCCCTTCGGCGTGGGCATCTTTGTGTTTTTGGAGCGAGCGCTCGAGCCCATGGGGCTGCACCATCTGCTCTATATGCCCATCTATTACGACAATCTGGTCATTCACGACGGTATTTACGCCACGTGGACCAACCTGCTCCCCATTCTCTCCCATAGCACGCGCCCTTTAAATGAACTTGCGCCCTGGGCAGGTTTTACCGCCACCGGCTGGGGCAAGCTCTTTGGCCTTCCCGCCATCGCGGCAGCATTCTATTTCACCGCCAAACCCGAACGCCGCGCCGGCCTTAAGGTCATCCTTTTGCCCGCCATCGTCGCCTCGGTGGTCTGCGGCGTCACCGAGCCGCTCGAGTTTCTCTTTATGTTCACCTATCCCGGACTCTTTTTGCTCTACGCCGTCCTGTCCTCCTGCCTTGCCATGACCATGAACTTCTTTGGCATCGTCGGCATCTTCTCGGGCGGTCTCATGGAAATGACGGCCTTCAACTTCATCCCACTCATGCGAATGCATGCCGGCTCCTACCTTTTGGCGCTCGGTATCGGTCCTACCTTTAGCCTCATCTTTTTTGTTAGTTTTCGAGCACTCATCTTGGTCTATGACCTTAAGACGCCGGGCCGCGAGGATCATGTCTCCAATCGCGCGGCAATCGATCGTTTAACGGGAAGCGGCTTTGCCAAAGAGCAATCTCCCAATGGCGAGGTCAGTATTCAATCCGATCAAGATCACGTCCTCGCTGAGCGGGTAATTCAGCTTTTGGGTGGCGTTGGCAATATCGTGGGCGCAACCAACTGCGCCACGCGCCTGCGCGTCGAGGTCGCAGACCCTTCCATCGTTGCAGATAATGCGTCGTTTGTCGCGGTGGGCGCCAAGGGCCTCATCATTACGGGCAAGACCGCCCAGGTGATTATTGGCATCTCCGTTCCCCGCGTTAAAGAGCATTTTGACCAGATCATGGGCCTCGAGCCGGGATTTGTGTCCACCACCTCGGCCTCCCCTGCCGCCAGCGCAGCCCATAAGCGCGGCGATATCTGCTTCTTCGATATCGACGGAACACTCGCCTGGCAAGACCCTCGAGTGGCACAAGAGCTTCCCGAGAGCGAGCGAGACCTCTCCCCCTATCCCAATGAAGCGGTCTCGCAAGCCATCCGTGATTTTGTCGCCAAGGGCAATATGGCGTTTATCTGCACAGGGCGCACGCTGAGCTGCATCCATCCAAAGCTGCTCGAGCTGCCCTGGACCGGCATCGTCTGCCTCGCGGGTGGCTATGTCGAACTTGAGGGACACGTGATTCGCGATTTGGCGATGACGCCCGGCATGCTGCAGCGCCTTGCTCCCATTCTTGAGCAATCGGACGAAGTGATTCGTTTTGAGGGACTCAATGGCGTCGTTCGCATGAGTGCCGATGCGCCCGACGCCCCGGGATACGCCCGCACCGTGGGCGATGCAATTACGCAGCTGCAACATTACAGCGCCTACAAGATCTTAATGTCCACGTCGCTTGCCAACCGCATCGCTCAGGATCAAGCGTTTGAGCCGCTGCTCTGCTTTAACGAGCTCGAGCTCGAAGTGACCGAGATTTCGCCTCGCGAATGCACCAAGCGCGAGGGTATCCAGTCCGTACTCGACGCCCTCGATCCCCACCACGGAACCGTATACGGCATCGGCGACGCCAGCAATGACGTCTCGCTGATGAACGCCGTCGATGTCGGTATCGCCATGGGCAATGCGCCGGACTTCCTCAAGGAAAAGGCCGACTATGTCACCGACAGCATCGACCACGACGGCGTCGTCACCGCGCTCGAACACTTTGGGCTTATCTAGCCAAGCCCCTACCGCACTTGCGGCCGCATGGACCAATCGTCTTCAACCGCCGCGCTCGACGCCCTAATGTGGCAATATGTTGTCTGCATAATGCAACGATGCAACCTATCAAAGAATGCGAGAACCCGTGTCCAGTCCGTTTACCAGCTTTTTAGCCCAGCACTTTGACCAGATTAACGACTATCTGGCCACGTTCTTTGACGGACAGGCGACTTCCGCCGATATCGAGCGCTACCTGTATACCCCGCTCTCGGCATTTACGGCAAACGCTGGCAAGCGCCACCGCCCGCTCATCTGCATGCTCGCCGCCACTGCGGTAGGCGGCAGCTTTGAGAGCGCCCGCAGCGCAGCGGCGGCCATCGAGCACTTTCAGTCGGGCGCACTCATCCACGACGACATCGCCGACAACGGGCAGATTCGTCGCGGCAAGCCCTGCATGCACCTTACCGAGGGCACCGGTCTTGCCATCAACTGCGGTGACCTGGCGCTCACCATGGTCACCAAGACGGTTCTCGACGACCCCACACTCAACGCAGACGTGAAGCTTCACGTGCTCCACGAGCTTACCGAGATGATCGTCCGTACCATCGAGGGCCAAGCGCTCGACCTGGGCTGGGTCCGCGACGAGCGCTTTGACATTTCGGTCGACGATTATCTGGACATGGCGACGCACAAGACCGCGTACTACAGCGGAGCGACGCCGCTTGCCGCCGGAGCCATTATCGGCGGCGGCAGCGAAGAGCAGATTGAGGCACTGCGCGCCTTTGGGCTGCACACGGGCCTTGCCTTCCAGATTCAAGACGACCTGCTCAACTTGATCGGCACCAAGGAGGCCGCCAACAAGGACTTCCGCACCGATATCACCGAGGGCAAGCGCACCCTCGTTGCCGTGCATGCCCTGTCAGACGAGCGCTATCACGACGAGATCGAGGCAATCCTTTCCTCGGGCACCGAGGACCCTGCGCAGCTCGCACGCGCCGTGGAGATCTTCCAGGAGACCGGCTCCATCGATTACGCCCACACCTATGCGCTCGACCTGACCGCTAAGGCCAAGGCCGCTATCGAAGGCGTCGAGCTCGACCCGCATGCGCGCGAGCTCTTCCTCTCAATGGCAGATTTCTTTGTGGAGCGTCTTAACTAGCGGGGGTCATAAAACCTGTGGGCAGCGAGTTTGGGTACAAGTTGCTACACTATTGAGTGCATATTTATAAATTGTCTCGCGTTGTCTATCCGACACACGCTCAAAATAGTACGAATGGTACGCCGAAAGGGGTTCGTTCATGGAACCTATTACCACGGGCATGCAGGGAGCAGCCGTCGAGGACGTCCAGTCCCGCCTTCTGCAGCTCGGCTATACAATCGATGACGCCGAGGTTGTCGACAAGCGCTTTGGCACCACCACCGAGCAGGCCGTCAGCACCTTCAGGCTCGACAGCGGCCTTGCTGCCGGTCATGCCGTCGATATCCCCTGTTGGAGCGCCCTGGTCGACGCCTCGTATAAGCTGGGCGACCGCACCCTGTATCTGCGCATGCCCAATTTCCATGGCGCCGATGTGCAGGCCCTGCAGCGCGCTCTCAACGTTTTGGGCTTTGCCTGTGGCGAAGACGACGGCTACTTTGGTCCGCATACCGAGGCCGCCCTGCAGCAGTTCCAGGAAAATGTCGGCCTGTTTGCCGACGGCATGGCCTTCCAGGACACCTACGCCTACATCAACCGCCTGCACCATGTGTGGGAGGGCAAGCCCTCGGTCACCGAAGCCGAGTCCCGCATCGGTTTTGCTCGCGCCGCCAACGTGCTCGAGCGCTTCCAGATCGCCGTTATCGGTGAGGACCCCATCGCACGCAGCGTTGCTTCGCGCATGTGGAACATCGCCACGGCAACGACCGACAACAGCGGCATGATGCTCTGCGACTCCGAGGTCCCAACCGACGTTGACCTGGTGCTCGAGATCGCAAGCGACGAGCTGCCCGCCGACGCCGCGCCACGCGCCACGATTGCCCTCGCCGAGTGCCACAACCTGGCCCAGCGCATCCGCACCGCCAATGTCGCCGCGCAGCAGAAGCCGGCTCGCATTCGCATTGAGCTCACGGGCATGACGCGCTACAACGGCACCTTCACGGCCAGCGACGCGCAGACGCTCGCCGTACGTCTACTCGACGGCGTTTGCGATGCCCTCGCAGATTAGGTAAACTAGACGAGTTGCTTTTGGGCAACACCACACATTGGGACGTAGTTCAACGGTAGAACTCCGGTTTTTGGTGCCGGCTGTTGGGGGTTCGAATCCCTCCGTCCCAGCCATTAAAACTGAGCGCCCTAAGCCCATAACGGCCCAGGGCGCTTTCTTGTGGGCAAGCGGAGGAATTCGAACCCGCAAGGGTGCGGAGCTGAGGAAACGCGAAGCGTTTTCCAGCGCAGCACGCAAGGAGCGAAGCGACGCAGCGGGGCGCGGCCGCCGACCAGGCGGACGCGGAATCCCTCCGTCCCACACCAGCCAAGAGCCCCTCACGTCAAGCAAATCGAGCCAACGCCGCCAAGCGGAGGGATTCGAACCCGCAAGGGTGCGGAGCGATGCAGCGGGGCGCGGCCGCCGCAGGCAGACGCGGTGTCGGCACTTGGGGACGCTCCTAAGTGCCGGCATTATAGGAACGTCCCCAAGTGCCGGCTCGGGACTATTTTCGAGGACCCTCCGAAGGACTGTGGCCAAAAAACGGCAAATATGAGTACTGTTACCGTTGTAGCTACATTATTTTCGTTAATAAAAGAAGATCTTAATGAGATTTATTCGCATCAAGGTCTTCCTTTAATGAACACTTGAGGAGATACGGCAGCTTATCTGCTCGATCGACACGTCAAATCACCTTAAATGTGTTCAAAATTACTGCTACTAAAAGAGTATCAGTACTCATATTTGATGTTTTTTGGCCACGGCTCTTTATAGACACCCTGCACAGCGACGGTGGTAGATTTCGGAACGTGTCCGTCAGCCCCGTTCCGAAAAGCGAGCCGCATGCAACGGCCAAGCCACGACAGGCCCCGGGAGAGCGGGGACACCGGCTTAGGTTTATCGCGAGTTCCGCACGAACAGGAGGCCACTTAATGTGGCCTCCGTCGTGAGCAGGACTGTAGAGCAGGAAACCTAAGCCGGTGTCCCCGCTCTCCCGGGGCCGGCGGAATTTAGTTGTTAAGCATGCGGTCGAAGCTTCCCGAGTCGCCATCCCGATAGTCGGCGGTCATCAGAATCTCCTGCGGAATGCGCCCGCCCTCGCGCAGCACATTGCGGAACTGCACGCGCGTGACCATGGGCAGATCCTTGATCGTAGCGGCCAGGTTCTGCGGCACGCCCTGGTTGGCAGCCGCGGGCTCGCACTCGCCGCCGGCCTTCACGCGACGCTTATGCTCGGCGAGCATGGCGCGGTACATGCCGGCATGCAGGCGAATCTCAACCACATTGGCATTGCGAGCCTGCTCGACGATGCGCGCGCCCTCGCGGTCGATATCGCCCACGTAGTAGACGTAGTTAAAGCGATAGCCGATCTCAGCCAGATAATCGTCCAGGGCATGCGAGACGCTCGCCTTGCATCCGCCGCCAAAAATCACGCCGCCCACCTTGATGCCAAAGAGCTTGGCGTGCTTGCGGCCACGCAGCAGCCTGACGATCTCGTCGTAGGTGTCCAGGTTCTCGACCATAATGAACGGCTTATCGGCGCCCAGCGTAAAGAAACCCGTAAAGTGAACGGGGCGGTTGGGGGCGACCTTAATCGCCTGCATGCTGATGCCCTTTTCGGTCATACGCCGAATTAGGCGCTCGCCGTGCTTGCCGTCAAAGGCCTTCTCATCGTTAAAAATCTGGTAGGCACGCTGGCGGCGCGAGGCAACCGGCGTATCGGCACCTCGGTTTTGCTCGATCCAAGCCTGGATGATTGCGATTTCCTCGGCAATCTTGCGGTTGGACATCTCGTTGTGCTGAGTGCGCTGCGGCGCCTTTTTGCCGTCCTTGCCCTCGACCTTAACAATTTGAGTCTGCTGCTCCTTGATCTTAGAGAGCGCCGTAGGCGTAGGGACAACTTTGAGCAGCTGCCTGCCCAAAACGCGGGCAAGGGCAAACGCCGATACCTCGCCGTGGACGGCCGACTCGGGCTGCTGGGTAGCACTATCAGCCGCGGCAGGCTCAGCCTGTGCATGAGGCTTACGCTTGGAATCTGCCCGGGTATTACGTTCCTGCTTGGGCGCAGACGAGCGCTTTTGCGGACGATCGGACTTGGCCTCCTTCGCCGGCTGGCGCTTGACCTGATCCACCGGAGTCTCGGCCTTCTCATCTCCGTTTTGTGTCGCTGTCTTCTCGGCCGCGGCCTCGGCATTTGAGCCACGACCGCCGCGGTGACGACGACGGCGGGGCTTGCCTGAGGCGCTCTCCCCAGCCTGCTTATCAGCGGTCTGTTGAGCTTTGACCTCAGTGTCAGCCGCAGGCTGCGACTCGGAAGGTTGCTGCTCGCGAGCCGCCGGCTCAACGGTTTTCTCGGTTTGTTCGGCCTTCTCGGCCTGAGCGGTCGAAGCCGGCTCGCCCTTCTCCTGACGCCTTACGGGATACGCGCGCCTCGCAAAACCACGCCCGGGACGGCATGAACCCGGAGCCTTCTTGGCAGACTCCTCAACATCGTCTGCAGCCTCGGAAGGCTCTTCAACCTCATGCGCGACATCCTGCTGCGCAGCCTTAAAGTGGGCACCACGGCGACGCTGGGGCTCCTGGGCCTCCACGGGCTTTTGCTCCTTCGCGGGCCTCTGCGACTCGGCAGCAACCTCGGTCTCAACAGCCTCGGCATCCGTCTCGCCCTTTCGAGCAACGGCGCGACGGAAGCGCTCCTGCTGGGCGCGGCGCTGTGCATCGCGCTTGCCGCCCCCGCCAAAACCGCCGCGTCCTGCCTTGGCCGCAAAGGCACGCACGACGTTCTCATCGAGCAACTCATCGGTATCGACATGCTCACGCGGAGCAACTTCTTCCACAGCAGGCACGTCAGCGAAATCCTCGACGACAAAATCTTCGACGGACTCGGCAGGCTGCTCCTGGGCATCGCGGATCTCGGCATTGATGGTATAGAACGCCGGGCGCCCGTTAATGCCGCCGCCCTCGATCTTGGTAACGATCTTTGCCGCGATGAGTTCGTCGCGCATCACCTTGGTGTTGCATTCCTTATCGACGGAACGGAAAATCTGCGCCAGCGCGCTCGACTTGATCTTGAGCGCCTTGCGGCAGAGCAGGTCGTAGGCAACCAGCTTGGCGCGCTCGGCAGAAAGCGACGTCTGGCTGCTCAGGCGCTCAGCCAAAGCATCGACATTGTTTTGATTATCGGAATATACCGTCTTGGCCACGGGGCCCCTTTCATATGTACACATATACGTTTATATGGTACAACGCGCGCCCTTATTCACGCAAAACATCTGCGAGAACACTCGAGCGTCACCCGCTTTCGCATGAAAAAAAGACCGAGCCCGCGAAGTCGCGGACCCGGTCTTTCCGAGTCATATGGATGGAACGGTTAGTCCATCAAGCTGACTAGGCCTTGGCGGCCTCGGCGTCGGCAGGAGCTTCAGCGGCAGCGGCGCGACCGTACTCGGCCTTGCCCATCTCGGACCACTCGGGCTCCTCGTCGGGCATGGAGCCGGCCTCCTTGCCGAAGAACTCCTTGAGGCAGTTGACGGCGACGATGAGGCCCAGGACCATCAGCAGGACGGCGAAAACGAGCTGCAAGCCCTTGGTGGCGGCGACGGAGACGGCGGCCGTGGTGGCGGTAGCCGGGATGGTGCCGAAGAAGCCGTAAGCCTGGACAGCGGTCATGCAGCCCATGGCGCTCTGGACCAGCGAGGTGAAGGTGCAGCAGAGCAGGAAGGCGACGGGCACGTAGAGCATCCAGCCCTTGCGGCCGGTGCACTTGCAGAACACGGCGAGGGTGATCATGGTCATGCCGCCGAGCAGCTGGTTGGAAGCACCAAAGAGCGGCCAGATGTTGGCATAGCCGCCAAAGGCGAGGGCGAGACCGGGAAGCAGGGTGACGACCGTGGCGAACCAGGGGTTGCCGAGAACCTTCATGTAGCCGGCCTTGGACTCGATGGCCAGGGCGTCGTTGGTCTGGGCAAAGAACTCGGAGAACGAGGTGCGGGCGATGCGGGCGACGGCATCGAGCGAGGTCAGGGCCAGAGCGGAGACGTTCATGGTCATGAAGACGGTAGCGAGCGTGCCGTCAACACCGAAGGCCTGCATACCGCGGGAGATGCCAGCGGCGAAGATCTGGAACGGGGTGGAAGCGACGCCGGCGTTGAGGGCACCGGTGCCGGCGGTGTTCATATCGGAGAACATGATGCCGGCGACGATGATGGCAAGGATGCCGACGAAGGACTCGACGATCATGGCGCCATAACCGACCTTGACGGCGTCCTGCTCCTTCTCGACCTGCTTGGAGGAGGTACCAGAAGAAACGAGGCTGTGGAAGCCGGAGAGGGCACCGCAGGCAACGGAAACAAACAGGACCGGGAACATCATGCCAGAAGCGCTGGAGAAGCCGGTAAAGGCCGGAGCGGTGATGGTGGCCTGGCCGTTAACACCCAGGACGACGATACCGAGGACAGCGCAGGCGATCATGACGATCATCATGATGGAAGTGAGGTAGTCGCGAGGGGTCTTGAGCATCTGGATGGGCATGGCGCCAGCAAAGACCAGGTAGACCATGACAACGGCGAACCACTGGAACTTGTCCAGGTAGACCGGGAACTGCATGCCGACGGCAAACATGAGAACCATGAGCACCACGCCAGTGACAAACTCGGCAGCGCCGGTGAGGTTGAACTTCTTCTGGGCCCAACCAAAGGCGATAGCGACGAAGGTGAACAGGATGGAGATGGTACCAGCGCAGCCGGCGGCATAGGACTTGGTGAAGTCGATGGCACCGGTAGCAGCACCAGAAGCGTCAACGGCCGGGGTGAACATGAACGTCTTGCAGACCATGTCGGTGAAGGCGGCGATGACGATGATGCAGAACAGCCAGCAGAACAGCAGGAACAGGCGACGGCCGGTCTTGCCGATGTACTTCTCGATGAGCTGAGCGAGCGACTTGCCGTTGTTCTTCATCGAGGCGTACAGGGCGCCAAAGTCGTGGACGGCGCCAAAGAAGATGCCGCCGACGAGGACCCAGAGCACGACGGGCAGCCAGCCAAAGGCCATGGCGACGATCGTACCCGTGACAGGGCCAGCACCGCAGATCGAGCTGAACTGGTGCGAGAACGCGGTGAAGGCGGAGACGGGCGAGAAGCTCTTGCCGTCCTTCATGCGCTTGGCCGGCGTGAGGGTCTCTTTGTCAACGCCCCACTTGTTGGCCAGCCATCGGCCATAGCCCAGATAGCCGCAGGCGAGCACCGCCGCGGCCACAACCATGAGCAAAACTCCGTTCATTACATTTCCTCCTCTAAAAAGAACTTCTCAGACATAAAAAAAATGAGGGCCGTCGGTTGCGCTCGACGACCCTCATCTTCATCAGCCGCCCGTTATCGTACGGGCTAGCTGTATGTGCTAACCCGCATCAGATAATTACTACGCTGATAATGTTTAGCTGATGCGTGAACATGTCTAAAAAATCCTCTTCAATCATGATGCGAACGATCCGTGCGTGTTCACATCCCCCAGTGGTTGAAAAAGGAGTATGAAACTTTAGTTACCTAAAGTCAACGCAAAGTTGTAATGATTTTTCAACCTTTTTTGAAATTCTCGGTATAAAACGCCACTGACCTCGTACTTTACCCAACGACAGTTTTTGCTTGAGAGATGCCCCTGAGGGCCGCGGGAGCCGGGCGGCGCATATGAACTTTCCCGCTCTACAGTCCTGCGCAAGACGGAAAGCACATTAAGTGCTTTCCTTTGCGTGCGGAACTCGCGATAAAGTTCATATGCGCCGCCCGGCTCCCGCGGCTCTCAGGGGCTCCCATCCCAAATGTGCGGAGCAAAGCTCCGCACACCAACTTTTTCTTTCAGCTAAAGAACGCTGGAAATTCGACGCTGGCTTGTTAACCTTGCTGGACGTTGTCGACGCCAAACCAGCCCAGAAGCTATATCGATACAGAAAGGTCCCCGGACGGAGGGGCCGGATATAAGGTTTATCGCGAGTTCCGCACGCAAAGAAGGCCACTTAATGTGGCCTTCGTCTTGCGCAGGACTGTAGAGCAGGAAACCTTATATCCGGCCCCTCCGTCCGGGGACCGCGCCGTACCAGCTACAGCGTCATGTTTGGATCGGCGTCGACGTCGAACGGCGAGATTTCGCCTCGGTCGAATTTACGGCGAGCGACCTCCGCGATCATGGCGGCGTTGTCGGTGCATGCCGAGAGAGGCGGCACCGTCACGCGGATGCCCTGGCGCCCAAGCTTCTTGATCATCATCTCGCGCAGATGCGGATTAGCCGAGACGCCGCCGCCGATGCAGTATTCCTTGCATCCGGTGGCATGCAGCGCGTTCTTGGCCTTCTTGTACTGAACGTCAAAGACGGCTGCCTCAAACGAAGCCGCCAGATCGGGCAGGTGAATCGTGCGCCCAGCCTTGGTCTCCTGCTCGATGCAGAGCGTCACCGCCGTCTTGAGGCCCGAAAGCGAGAAACGATAGTCTCCCCTGCTGTTAAGCGCGCGAGGAAAATCGATCGCGCGGGGGTTGCCCGTCTCGGCCAGCTTGGAGATGATGGGGCCACCGGGATAGCCCAGACCCAACGCCTTGGCTACCTTGTCGAAGGCCTCGCCCACAGCATCGTCGAGTGTCTCACCAAGTACCTCGTAGTCGCCCCATGCCTTCACGTGCACGAGCATGGTATGACCGCCCGAGACGAGCGTGAAGATAAACGGCGGCCTGAGATCGGGCTGCGCCAGCAGGTTGGCGAACAGATGGCCCTCCAGATGGTTGACGCACACGAGCGGCTTGCCGGCGGCATAGGCAAAGCCCTTGGCGAAGGCGACGCCCACTACCAGAGCACCCACCAGGCCCGGACCCTGTGTCACGCCCACGGCGGCGAGTTCGCTCGGCGCGATGGCTCCACCCTCAAGACCAAGCGATGCTGCGGCATCCTCGAGCGCCGCATCCACGACACTCACAATCACCTCAACGTGTTTGCGCGAGGCGATCTCGGGCACCACGCCGCCAAAGCGGGCATGAAAATCAATCTGTGTCGACACCTGGTTGGCCAGCATATTGCCATCCGCATCGATAATCGCCACGGCCGTCTCATCGCAGGAACTCTCGATAGCGAGCACTAGGCGGCGGCGCTCAATTTCGGCACGCTCCCCCTCGGAGCGCCCAGGCGCAGGCAGCGGCCATACGCGCTGCTCTGCCGCCGTCGGCTCGGGCGAAGCATTGTCGACCGGAAGCACCAGGGGCAGCGGAGCCGTCATGACGATGGCGTCCTTGCCGGCACCATAGTAGCCGCGGCGACGGCCAGCCTCGGTAAAGCCCAGAGCGTTATAAAGCGCGATCGCTCCCTCGTTACCGTCCTCGACCTCGAGCGAAGCCGTGGTGCAGCCGAGCATCTGGGCATCATAGCTCACGTGCGACAGCAGCTTGCGGGCAATGCCCTCACGGCGATGTGCCGGGTCGACGGCGACATCCAGAATCTGCACATCACCGTCCACGACCATACCGCCGGCAAGGCCCAGCAGCTTGCCGTCGTCGTGTGCCACCCACCAACTACGCGGCGCAGCGACGTCCTCGCCCAGTTCGGACAGGAACATGCCCGGCGTCCATGTCTCGTGTCCGGCACCTTCAAAGCAGGCAGCCTCCAGCGCGCTCGCGCCCTCGGCATCCGCCGCGCCCATGGGACGGAACTGCAGATGACGACCGGCGAGCTCATCGGCAACACCCGTAATTTCGCTCTGCGCACTCTCGGCAAGACCAAGACGCTTGCGCTCGTTTTCCTCGGCATCCGAAAGGCGCGTGTAAATCGGCAGGACGCGGGCCGGATCGCCGTCACCCGCAGCGTGCGCGAGCAGCAAGCCCTCGCCCGAAGGCCACCACAGGTCGCGCTCCACGCAGCGGGCGGCCTCGTCCTCACCCAGCAGCTTGCCATAGCGCACGAGACCGTCACCGGTCAGCTGAACCTGGCCCCAGTCCGCTGCTTGGCGCCACTCATCGAGCGCCACGGCGGCCTTGACCACGTGTTCGCGCTCAAATTGACGCTCGGGACCCTCATCGACCAGCATATACAGCGCCGGATATACCTCACCGCGCATAGCATCGGCCAAGATACCAAGCTTGCCGCGCACGCCAGCCTTCCACGCCGTCCAAGCGCAAGCGTCGAGCGTCGACACGCCCAGCAGCGGAACATTGGCACCACGCGCGAGGCCCTTGGCAGTGGAGATGCCGATGCGCACACCCGTAAAGGACCCCGGGCCGCGGCCGACCACATAGCAACCAACATCGCTGCGATCCAGACCGGCTTGAGCCAGCACGCCATCAACGGTATTCACGAGCTCAACGTTGGCGTGACGGCGACACATGTGGTCGCCACTCACGAGCTTCGTCTCACCCGTCTGCCCATCAATCCAGCTTGCCGCGCAGGCAAGCATGTCGGTCGAGGTATCGAGCGCCACCACCAGCGCGTTGTCGTTATGCAAGCTCATCTTGTACAGCCTTATCAATCAAATGGGAAAGCTCCATTGCGCGGTCACCGTGCGCCTCAAGCGTTATCGTTCGCACATCGCTGTCGCCCTCATCACGCCTGAGCGTCACCGAAAGATACTCATCCGTCAGCTCGTCCTGGAATTGTTCGCCCCATTCCAGCAGGCAAGCACCCTCATAGCCCAGCACATCGAAAATGCCCGTATCCTCGAGCTCGTAGGCATGCTCCAGGCGGTATAGATCAAAGTGAAACAGCGGAATACGACCTTGATCGTGAACGGCCATGAGCGCAAACGTAGGACTCGTAACCATATGCCCATCGCCCAGCCCGCGCGAGACGCCCTTGGTAAAGTGAGTTTTGCCCACTCCCAGGCCACCGGTCAGGATGAGCACATCTCCGTCCTCAAGGCACGGTGCAATTAGCTCGCCAAAGTACTCCGTATCGGCAGCGCAAGTCGTTTTGTAAGTACCTACCCCCAGGCGCTCCAGGGACATATATGCTCCTTATTATTCCGAGGCGTCCTCTGGTGCGGGATGTCGCCCCAGATAGTCGCCCAGCATCTTAAAGTCTTCCTCCAGCAGCTCCTGCCACGCTGGATTGCGTAGCGCTGCTGCCGGATGGAACGTGGGCATCACCACAAAGTGCCCCATCTGATGGAACCTGCCGCGCAGCTTGGTAATGCCGATCTCGGTCTTGAGCACAAAGTGCGTTGCTGGGTTGCCGAGCGTCACGATGATATCGGGCCAGATGCTTCGAATCTGCTCGCGCAAAAACGGTGAGCAAGCCAGCACTTCCTCGGGGCGCGGATTGCGGTTTCCCGGCGGGCGGCACTTAAGCACGTTGGCAATGTAGACGTCTTCGCGTTTGAGCCCCGCCAGCGACAAAATGCCGTTGAGGTCCTCGCCTGCCGCCCCCACAAAGGGCTCGCCCTGCAAATCCTCATTACGGCCCGGCGCCTCGCCAATAAACATCACGCGAGCGCGGGGGTTTCCCACGCCAAACACGATGTTGTGGCGCGACTGGTAAAGCTGGCAAAGGTGACAATCGCCCAGAACGGCCTCGATCTCCTCGAGTGCGACCTCACGCGGCGCCTGATGGCTATGGCCGGGAATGTGCATGACGCCCATAGCGACTCCTACACGTAGACCTTGTCGAGACGCATACCAAAGCCGCAAGCGACCTCGTAGTTAATCGTGCCGCGTAGGCGCGCCATCTCGTCCATGGTAATCTCGGCATCTCCATCGCGGCCGACAATGATCATCTCGTCACCATACTCGGCCTCGGGAATCTCATGCGCCGGGTTGGACTGAATGGCGACCATAAACTGGTCCATGCAGATATTGCCCACCTGACGCACACGCTCGCCGCGATACAGCACGTCCATACGATTGGAAAGCGTACGCGAAAGGCCATCGGCATAACCGATCGGAAGGGTGCAGATCTGAACGCGCGTGCGCGGTACGCGGTAGGTAAAGCCGTAGCCCACGCCCTCGCCCATCGCAGGATGCGCCACGCGCGTCACACGCGCGTGGACGCTCATGACGGGATCAAGCTGCATCACACGACCACTCAGCTCACATGGCTGCAGACCATACAAACCGATGCCGGCACGAATCATGTCAAAGTGCATTGAAGAATCGAGCATCGAGGACGGCGTATTGGCACAATGCACGATACCGCATTCAAAACCTGCGTCCTTAATGGCCTGAACGGCCTCGGTAAAACGCTGGCACTGCAGCTTGTAGTCCCAACCCGAAGGTTCATCGGCCGTGGCAAAGTGCGTAAATACGCCGTCGCACTGAATACCGCGATGGAAGCTGATGCCGCGGACAAAGTCGAGCACCTGTGTGTAGTGAACGCCGATACGATTCATGCCCGTCTCGATGGCAAGATGGTACTTGCCCACCTTGCCCGCCGCGACGGCGCATTCGCCATACGCGAGAGCAAAATCGGACGTATAGACCGAGGGCATGATATCGAACTCGAGCAATGCAGGAATAGCCTCGATAGGCGGCTCGCTTAGAATCAGGATGGGCTTAGTAATTCCGCCCTGACGGAGCCCAACGCCCTCGTTGACCGTCGCCACGGCAAACATGTCGGCACCAGCCGAATACATGATCTTAGCGCACTCAACAGCTCCATGACCATAAGCATCGGCCTTGACCACGCAGCACAGGCGCTGACGCGGATTCAACAAGTTCTTATAGGCTCTCGTGTTGCGACGGAGCGCCCCGCGGTCGATCTCGACCCAGGACCAGCGCGTCAAATCGGCTTTATTCATGATTAGTCATCCGACCCTTCGTCCATGATTCCCAGATCTTCGAGCGCATCCTTTGCCGCCAGCTCCATGGCAGGACCGATCAAGTCGATAAGATCGGTCGCGATAACGCTCTTCTCACCATACTCCGTCGCCGCGGCAAAACCGGCGTAGCTGTGAAGTGCGACGGCGTACGAATACAGCAGCTCCCAACGATCCATCTCGTCGCGCATGGTGGCAAGCGTGCCGGCCAAAATACCCGCGAGAACATCACCAGAACCGGCAGTTGCCAGAGAAGCCGGACCCGAGAGTGGCAGCAGCACGCGCTCAACGCCACAGATAGCCGTCGTCGGCCCCTTGGCTATGACCACCAGATTGTCGGAGCCTGCAGCCCAGACAACCTTCTGCGCGGCCGCAATCGCGGTACCAAGGTCGTTCACCTCGTCACCGGCAACCAGGCGCGAAAGCTCACGATAGTGCGGCGTCATAACCAACGGCTGCTCGCGGCGATACATCTCGGGGTTACTATCAATACCGTCAATGGCAATCTTAGCAAGGCAGTTGAGTGCATCGGCGTCCAAAATTAGCGGTACATCAAGCTCGAGCAAGCCCGAAACCACCTGCATAGCGCCGGCAGACGTCGTCATACCGGGACCGCACAGCACGCAGCTGTACTTCTTTGCGATCTCGCACACCGTCATGCGCGCAGCGGCGCCAAAGGAGCCGCGGGAATCAGACGGAATAGCAAAGACCGGAATCGAAGGAAGTGCCATGCGAATGAGATTGGCGCAGGCGTCAGGAGCCGCGACTGCCACGTAACCAGCACCCGCGCGAGCTGCAGACTTGGCCGCCATAATGGCAGCACCAGGATATTGCGCAGATCCGGCGACAATAAGCACAGAGCCACGGGAATACTTATCGATATTCGATGGTAGCGGAGCAAAGTAATCAACTAAGTCACCGGGCTCGACAATCTCGGCGGCGTGGTCGACATCATCGATGACCTCGTCAAGACGGTCGTAAAGATTGCCGCAGATCAAATCGCCAGCATACTCAGGACCATCAGCGCTATACAGACCAATCTTGGGCGCAATCATCGTCACCGTGCGCTCGGCACGAATGCAGTCGTCATCAACAACGCCCGTCTCGGCATTCAGGCCCGAGGGGACATCAATGGATACGACACAATCGGCGCATTCATTGACCGTAGGAATCCAGATGGAGAACGGCGCACGCAGATTCCCGTGGAAACCGGTACCAAAAATGGCATCAACAACAACATCGGCCTTATCGATCAAAACCTCGAGTTCGTCACGCGAGGGGCCGACACAAACGTGCACATCGCGGCCGGCAGTACGACGAGCAACATGACGTGCCAGAGCAGCAGGAATCTCATCCGGCTCAACCGGAGAAACGATATCGACGTCCACACCCTTATGGCTCAGAATATCGGCGGCAACCCAACCGTCGCCGCCATTATTACCAAAACCGACCAGAACGAGAACCCGATCGGGATTGAGCTTCAAGACCTCGTTGGCGGCAAACTCACCCGCTAGCTCCATAAGCTCGGCCTTCGAAGTCCCTTCGCGTTCGATGATGTCCTCGAGACGAACGACTTCTTCGGTACTCAAAACCGGTTTCATCTATGCTCCTAGCGTATCTTGCGAAGCATCGCCCAGGTGCTCCGTCAATGCTGAATTCTGCAGCTGCTCAAGCTCATCTAAAACAGAGCGAGCCTCTTTAAATGTCTGCGCTACGCGTTTCTTGGTACTCACCTTTTCCTCTTTTGGCTTAGGCCGAGCATCTTCGGTAATCGCGATGGCATTCGCAACGGCTAAGTCTCCTGTAAGCGTAATGGAAAGAGCGACCTCAACAACACCCAGCTCTTGAGCGATCTCGAGAGCACGGCCTGAAAGCAGCGCCTTCGGTTTGCCGAGTTTATCACGCGTAACCGAAACATCCTTGCGACCAACGCCTTGACCAAAACCCGTGCCGAGAGCTTTAAGTACCGCCTCGCGCGAAGCAAAGCGGCTGGCATAGTGAGCAGCAGGACGCGATGATGCATCACAATACGCACGCTCTTCTTCGGTAAACACACGCCGAGCAAACGACGGCGTCTTTTCAAGAATTGATTTCATACGGGAAATCTCGACGATATCAACGCCGATACCAGCTTCAGCCATGTTCACCTCCATATCGCACAGACTAAGTTATTGTAGCCCGTTCACAGAAGATGCGACAAACGAGGGTTATAAAACACAGCTACTATGTGAGACAAAAGCCCGTAAACGCAAAAAAGGGGGAGGCCGCGAGGCCTCCCCCTTCTAAGTTCGATGACGGCTCGGTGCCGTCCACCGGTCAGCGGCGCCCTGGCCTCCCACGGGCTGACCCCGCAGTACTCTCGGCGCGATGGGGCTTAGCTTCCGGGT
>CABRBD010000026.1:0-72992 GCA_902469185.1 uncultured Collinsella sp.
AACAAATCCAAGTTAGACCATTTCAAATGGTTCGATGTCTGCCCGGATGCGACACTGAATGTGTCCATCCTCGCAGTATCCGGTTCTCAAGGTGCACGCTCTGCGGCTGATCCGGTCCGACCGGGCCGCGCGGCAAGGAGATATATTGCCAGACCGCGAAGCCCTGTGGGACGTCAATTCCACTCTTCACAAGTCCTACACAACATATTGCTTTCTATAGGTAATAGAAAGACTGGTGTGGATCTTCCGCACGTATCAGATGATGACCCTTTGGTTCAGGAATATATAGAGATCGGTCACCTGTAAGTGTTTATCTACCCGCGCTTTTAGCAATGTAGACCAGCGCTTTCGATAAAAAAGAGGGAGCGCCGCGCACAACGCGACACTCCCCTAGCGATTCAAGAGAACCTATTAGGCCTCGAGAGCCTTCTTGGCGATGGTAGCCAGCTCGTTGAAGGACTCGATGTCCTCGTAAGCCATCTGAGCCAGGACCTTGCGGTCGAGCTCGATGCCGGCAACCTTCAGGCCGTGCATGAACTGAGAGTAAGAGATGTCGTTCAGACGAGCAGCAGCGTTGATACGAGTGATCCAGAGAGAACGGATCTCGCGCTTCTTGTTGCGGCGATCACGATACTGATACTGCAGGGAGTGCTGGACCTGCTCTTTAGCATGCTTGTAAGTACGCGAAGCGGCACCGTAGTAACCCTTCGCACGGTGCATAACGGTACGGCGCTTCTTCTTGGCGGCAACAGCGCGCTTAATACGTGCCATGTTCTATCAACTCCTAGACGGTAAAACGAAAAACGGGAACGCGAACTTAGGCGAGACGCGACTTGATGACCTTGCGGTCGGCAGCGGCGATCTCGGTCTCCTGACGGAAGCCACGCTTACGCTTGGTGGACTTCTTGCTCAGGATGTGGCTCTTGAAAGCCTTGGCGCGCATAAGCTTGCCGGTACCAGTCTTGCGGAAACGCTTCTTGGTGCCGCTGTGGGACTTCATCTTAGGCATGAAATACTCCTTAATCGGTTACAGAACACTAGTTACTTGCTATCGCTTGCCGCTTTATCCTCATCGAAGGCGCCCTTAATCGGGGCGAGCAGCATAAGCATGTTACGGCCTTCCATCTTAGGCTTGGACTCGACCGTAGCGTAAGGCTTGAGATCCTCGGCGAGGCGCTCGAGAACGTTAAGGCCCTGCTCCGGGTGAGCCATCTCACGGCCGCGGAACATGATGGTGATCTTAACGCGTGCGCCCTTCTTGAGGAAACGCAGAACGTGGCCCTTCTTGGTCTCGTAGTCGCCAACGTCGATCTTGGGTCGGAACTTCATTTCCTTGACCTCGACCTTGGACTGGTTCTTACGAGCAGCCTTGGCCTTCATGGCCTGCTGGTACTTGAACTTACCGTAGTCCATGACCTTGCAGACCGGCGGCTCCGCGTTGGGAGCGATCTCGACCAGGTCGAGACCCTGATCGTCGGCGACGCGCTGGGCATCGCGGATGGCGAACAGGCCGAGCTGAGAGCCATCGACGCCAATCAAACGGCACGAAGATGCAGTGATCTCGTCGTTGATGCGGGTGTCATCAGACTTAGCTATTTTCCCTACCTCCATTCATAAAAAAATAACCCGGCGCTTCTCAGCAACCAGGTCGTACACATAGACTTCCTCGATTTGAGGAAGGGAATCTAAGTTGTATGACCAGTCAGCTGCTCATTGGCGCCAAAAGGTGGGAGCCCTCGGGTTCCTCTTTAGGGCATTGCGGGAACAACGCCTTGCGAATAATAACACGTACCGCGCGTTATCACATTACGTACACGAAAAAGGGGGCCTCGACCCCCTTGAACACTCGCTTGCATGTATGGTGCCCGAGGCGAGACTCGAACTCGCACGTTGTTGCCAACGGTGGATTTTGAGTCCACTGCGTCTGCCAATTCCGCCACTCGGGCACGCAATGCGTGAGTTAGTTTATCACAGCTTTCTACCGATTAGTCCGAAAATGGAACTTCGAGCATTTCGATGAGTTCGACCGTGCGGAGCATCTCGCGCCGACGGCATCCGCGACCGTCGACCGAAGCCTCACCCATCTGGTTATCGTAAGGGTCCTCGCGCATGCCGTCGAAAGCAGGCACAAATTCAGCCTGGAATCGATTATTGGCCACCATGCGCCACGGGTCGAGATTGCCAAAGTAGTGACGACGACGCCACTCCTCCCCCATCCTGCGTGCCGAGGAACCAAACGATACGTCGGCGTTAAGCCAACCGGTCTGTGGAGTATAGAACTCAGCCCAATCGTGCGGCCCCACCGAATCGGGCGCAACATACAGGCCGCTCTGCCAACGGGCAGGAACGCCCGCAATGCGGCACATGGTGATAAACGTGAGCGCCATAACGCCGCAATCGCCGCGGAGCGAGTGCACACAGTCATCGGCAATAGATCCCAAAAGCAGGTACGGTGGCTGATAGCGATAGTCGACATGCTGTGTCAGGTAATCATAGATAGCACGAGCGAGATCGAGCGGATCATCGAGCCCGCCAATAACACGCTCCGTCAACTGTCGCAGGTACGGCGTAAACACAATGTGCGGACGGTCCTCGGAAGTGTCCTCGGGCAGCGGCGTGTCCATGCACGTATGCGACGGGAGCGCACCACCATAGATATCACAATAGGCGGCATCGATGTGATAGCGATAGGTCACCGAGAATGAATGTTCAGTCGAAGATGTCCAAGAGGCAGTACGAGCCGAAACGTTTTCAGAGGCAACGGTACCCTCCGACGTCATATCGAGAACCTCGATATGAGACTGTTGACGACAGGCGGCGGCAACGGGTAGCCACGCGCGAACAGCCTCTCCCTCCTGAGCCCCGGGGACAGACACAGATGCCTTAAGCGTGATGACGCGAGTCAACCCGTTTTGCGACTCCATCTCCCTGAGCATCTGGTTACGCAGCGCCATGCCGTCCGCAGAATCGGGACGCAGGCCCGGAACCTCCTTGGGGTACACGCGAAGCGAATCGAGGAAGTTGTCGAGAACAAACAGCTCGCCATCGATAAAGCGCCAGTCAATACGCTTACGATTAATCAGGTCATCAAACTGCTCTTCGGTAAACTCTGGCCACTCCTCGCGAATCATCGCAATGGCCCGATCACGCGACACCGAAAAATGAAGCGGCGTCTCGAGCATGCGATACCGCTCCGCACGAACACAAGCAGCCAGCGAAGGCTCGGGGTTCTGCTCCAAAAGGCGATCGCAGGCAGCAACAGCCTGCGTCAAATACCCGGCATCCTTAAGACGAAGAATCTCGGGTGGCAGTCCAATATCGAGATGGCGAAAATCATCACTGCAAACATCAACAGAGCAGCCAACAGGACCCTCGTCAATAACCTTCCCATCCGAAGGCAGCACATTAATAACAGCCATACCAAAACTCCAAGTCACTAGAACGCTTGAAGCCCATTGTAGCGAGATAAAAAGAAAGCCCCAACAAGGGAGCCATCAACACCGCTGAACGGTAGTCAAATAAAAAATTCAGCCTCGTAACCCTGCGGCGTTAAACGAAGGAAGCCCCGTCCCCCGGAACTGCTTCCTTGGCGCGACTTCTGGCAAAGCCAGTAGCCATCTTAATTCAGCCCAGTAACCCTGTAGCGAGTTAACGAAGGAGGCCCCGTTTCCCCGGAGCTGATTCCGTCGCGCGACTTCTGGCGAAGCTAGGTGAGCGCGAGGGAAACAGCGTAGGGGAAACGGGGCCTCCGGCGGGAAGTTAAACCGCTACTTACGCCTTGTTGACGGAGCCAAACTCCTCCATGAGCTCCTTGGTGCGGGCAACGATGTTGTCGCGACCAGGCTTGAGGAGCTTGCGGGGATCAAAGCCCTTGCCCTGCTGATCCTTGCCAGCCTCGATGTACTCGCGGACGCCCTTGGCGAAGACGAGCTGCAGGTCGGTGTTGACGTTGATCTTGGAGATGCCCAGGGAAATGGCCTTCTTGATCTGATCCTCGGGGATGCCGGTGCCACCGTGCAGGACGAGGGGCAGGTCGCCGGTCTGGGCCTTGATCTCGCCCAGGCGCTCGAAGGAAAGGCCAGCCCAGTCGGCGGGATACACGCCGTGGATGTTGCCGATGCCGCAGGCGAGGAAGTCGACGCCCAGGTCAGCGATCTGCTTGCACTCAGCAGGATCAGCGAGCTCGCCGCTGGAGGTCACGCCGTCCTCGGTGCCGCCGATGCCGCCGACCTCGGCCTCGATGGACATGCCCTTGGAGTGGGCAAGCTCAACGAGCTCCTTGGTGCGGTCGAGGTTAAGCTGGAAGGTCTCCTCGTGAGAGCCGTCATACATGATGGACGTGAAGCCGGCCTCGATGCACTTGAAGCAGTCCTCGTAAGAACCGTGATCGAGGTGAAGGGCGACGGGAACGGTAACGCCCGTGGCCTCGACGGCAGCCTTGACCATGTCGGCGCAGACCTTGAAACCGCCCATCCACTTAGCGGCACCAGCGGTGCACTGAAGGATCAGCGGAGACTTGGCCTCCTCGGCGGCCTGGAGAATAGCCAGGGTCCACTCGAGGTTGTTAGTGTTGAAGGCACCGAGACCGTACTTGCCGGCCTCGGCCTTCTTGAGCATGTCTGCTGCGTTGACGAGCATAAAAGAAACCTCCTGTAAGGTTGCTCCGATAACGCCTGAGATTTTACCACGGCGCACCCGAGCATAAACGTTCGTTTGTTCACGAATATCGTCCAAACAGACTTTTTTTGACCGTTTGCCCTACGGAATCGACCCGTTGGGGAAAAATAACTTGACGTTTGGACGCTCCTCGTGCTTCGGAAGCTGACTATAAAGCTACACCTGCATGAAAGGGTTCTGTATGAGCTCGCGTGCCATGGTGGTCGAATCGCCATGACCGGTTAGGCAAACGGTATCGGGCGGGAGAAGCCGAGCGAGCTTGGAGAGCGAGCGCAGAATCGCCGCCTCGTCTCCGCCAGAAAGGTCGGTGCGGCCGTGCCCACACGGAAACAGCGTGTCACCAACAAAGGCGATATTTCCCTGCTCGGTGGCGGCGAACAGAACGATGCCGCCTGGCGTATGCCCGGGCACTTCGATAACCTGCAGGCAAATGTCGCCCAGCTCAATGGTGTCGCCCTCGGCAAGCAGCCGCGTCGGCTCGCCCGGATCGGGCGTCTCGATGCCCCACATCGCTCGCTGTTCTTCGATATTCGCATGCGGCACAGCTGCGTCCTTGCCGCACAGCTCGTACAGGGCGTCAGCGCCAATGGCGGCACGAACTCCAGCGACACCGCCAACATGATCGGCGTGACCGTGCGTGCAAACGGCACCGAGCAACTGCACATCGGGGTATTTGGCTCGAATGTGCTCAACGAGGCCCTCGCCCTCCCAGGCGGGATCGATAACCAGGCATTCGCCGTTCGAGATCACGGCATAGCTGTTGGTCTGGATGGGCCCGTTTACAAGCGTCTCAATCGAAGCCGTACCCCGAGGGGCTAAATCCAAAGCCGCAGCGTCCATGCATACGCCCTCCTTCTATAAACGTCGAGGCATCAAACGATGCCTCAAACGTAGCCAATATCATTACTGTCGCGCGCTCGTTACGCCTATACGCGACGTTTGAGCTGGGCCCCACCCTCACCAGGCATCAGACGGCGCGCGTCGTAGACCGAATCGACACTGCTGATGGAAGCCAGCAGCGGATCCAGGCCGCTCGCATCCGAAATCTCGACCATAAAGCGCAGAGTCGCAATACCCTCGCGGTTGGTCGACGTGGCGGCGGAAAGGATGTTGCCGCCTGCATCGCCAATGGCGATAGTGACGTCCTTGAGCAGGCCCATACGATCCAGGCACTCGACCACAATCTCGACCTGGAAAAGCGTATCGGCAGCACCATCCCACTCTACGTCAATCATGCGCTCGGGATGCTCCATGAGGCCCTTTACGTTGGGACAGTTGGCACGATGCACCGAGACGCCTCGGCCGCGCGTGATGAAGCCGACGATATCGTCGCCCGTCACGGGGTTGCAGCAATGAGCCAGACGGACCAGCAGGCCGCTGTTGCTCTCGCCCTTGACGATAATGCCGTTACTTGCGCTCTTGCCACGCTTTTGCGGCTTGCGGTTGGAGCCGCGGGCGGGCTGCTTGACGACCTCGGCGATAGCCTCGGCCTTGGTGAGCTGCTCCTCGGGCTTGGGGTCCAAGATTTGCTCGACCTTATTGCCCACGGCACGTGGGGCGACTTTGCCCGCCCCAACGGCTGCGAACAGGTCCTCGAGCTGCTTGTAGTTAAACTGCTCCGCCACAGCATTGAGCGCACGCGTGGAACGCGGCGTAGAGATGCCATAGCCGCGCTTGCGCAGGTCCTTGGCCAGTATATCGCGGCCGGCTGCAGCGTCATCGTCTTTGGTCGCGGCAGCGAAGTAACGACGAATCTTTGACTTGGCAGAAGGCGTCTTGACGATCTTGAGCCAATCGCGCGACGGCTTGGAACTCTTGTTGGTCAGAATCTCGACACGGTCGCCCGTCTTGATTTCGTGCGTGAGCGGCGCCACCGCACCGTTGATCTTGGCACCGACGCAGTGGTTACCGACCTCGGTATGGACGGCGTAGGCAAAGTCGAGCGGCGTAGAGCCGGCACGAAGCGCCATGACCTCGCCCTTGGGCGTAAAGACAAAAATCTCCTGATCGAACAGGTCAACCTTCAGCGAATGCAGATATTCCTTGGCGTCGGTGATCTCGTCAGACGCCGCCCAGTCGAGTGAGTGCTTGAGCCAGTTAATCTGATCATCCAGACGCTGGGCGTCGTTGGTCTTGGAGGCAGACGATCCGCCCGACTTCTTGTACAGCCAGTGGGCGGCGATGCCGTACTCGGCCTGCTCGTGCATCTCGTAGGTTCGAATCTGAATCTCGAGCGGACGGGCCGTGGGGCCGATAACCGTCGTATGGAGCGACTGATAGTTATTGACCTTGGGCATGGCGATATAGTCTTTAAAGCGACCGGGCATGGGGTGCCACAGCGTATGCACCGCACCGAGCGTGGAGTAGCAATCGCGCACCGAATGCGTGATGACGCGCAGTGCCACCAGGTCGTAGATCTCGGAGAACTCCTTGCCCTTGCGCTTCATCTTTTGATAGATAGACCAATAGTGCTTGGAACGGCCGTTGATCTGAAAGCCCTCCAGACCAATGCGGTTGAGCTCGTCGGTGAGCGTCTTGATGGTCTCGGCCAGATAGCGCTCGCGAACCTCGCGCGACTCCGCCACCATGCGCGCGATGCGCTGGTAGGCGTCGGGCTCAAGGTAGAAGAAGGACAGGTCCTCGAGCTCCCACTTGATAGAGCTCATGCCCAGGCGGTCGGCCAGAGGCGCGTACACGTCCATGGTCTCGCGCGCCTTAAACAGGCGGCGGTCCTCGCGCAGGGCGGCAAGCGTGCGCATGTTATGCAGGCGGTCGGCGAGCTTGACGATGATGACGCGAATATCCTTGGACATGGCGAGGAACATCTTGCGCAGCGTGAGGGCCTGTTTCTCGTCCATGCTGTCGACTTCGATGTTGGTGAGCTTGGTCACGCCATCGACGAGCTCGGCCACCGTATCGCCAAACAGGTCGGAAACATCGGCAAGCGAGGTCTCGGTATCCTCGACGGTATCGTGCAGCAGCGCGGCGCACACCACATCGCAGTCCATCTTGAGATCGGCCAAAATGATGGCAACCTCGACGGGATGGTTAATGTACATCTCACCCGAGCGGCGCTTTTGGTTGCAGTGCTTCTCGGCAGCAAAGCAATAGGCCTGCTCCACCTTAGAGAAGTCATCCTCATTCATATATTTGAGGCACAGGCGCTCCAGCTTGTCGTAGCTGTCCGCCATAATCTCGGGCGGCAGCTCATCGGCATGCTTATAGTGCTCCATCTCCGAGAACGGCTGGAGGGTGGAATCATGGGCGGTACGGGCTGCGGCATCCATCGAGGTCCCCTTCCCCTAGGCCCGCGGTACGATCGGGCGGTTAACTTTGGCTAGCATATCAGAAGCGCACGAATCGAGCGCCCAACTCCGGAAAGCCGAGAACTCCATGCGCGAGCGCAAGCCCTCCAAATAGCGAATTGACCTGCTCAATTGCACACGGCCGGGGTTTTCGGCCATCGCGATGCGACGAGTGTCGTCAAACCCCGAAACTCGACAGAAACCAAGCTCTTCGAAGATTCCCAGGCCGCTTTCCACCGAGCGCTCATCGACCGGCGTGCGAGCATCGATGGCAAGGCACATCTGCGCGATGTCGATATCGCTCGCGCTAAAGGAATCGTCCCCGGTCTTGCCGCGGTTGGAGCGCCACATGGTCTGCAGCGCACGATAGAGCGTGACGAGCTCGTCGCGCTCGGGCGCGTAACAGTCGAGCAGGCGCTCGTTAATGCGGGCGTCGCGCGACGAATAGAGTAGATGGATCACGGCGGGTTGGCCATCGCGACCGGCGCGGCCGCTCATCTGGTTGAACTCGATGGCGCCAAACGGCATGTGGTACAGCACGACATGGCGGATATCGGGCAGATTGACACCCTCGCCAAAGGCGGAAGTCGAAACGATGCAACTGAGGTTTCCGTCACGAAACGCTTCCTCTACGCGGCGGCGATCGGAACGCGCGAGCCCGGCGTTATAGAACGCGATATGGGTCGCACAGTCTGGCACGCGTTTGCGCAACGTCTTGGCGAGCGCCACGGACTGGTCGCGCGAATTGACGTAAATGACGGTCTTCTCCCCCGTCGCCACGATCGACACCAAACGATTCTCGCGGCTCGCAAGGTCGCGGTCGTCCTCGAGCTGCAGGTTCTCGCGCACGGTCTCGTCGACCACCGTACGGGTAATCGGTAGCACGCGGGCGAGCTCGGCCACAACCGGAGCCGTCGCGGTGGCAGTCGTGGCCAGAACGACCGGGTCGCCCAGGGCCTTGAGGATATCGGGCATGTCGAGATAGGCGCTGCGGTCGCCGCCCTTGGCAAGACCGGCATGATGCGCCTCATCGATAACGACAAAGCCAATACGTCCAGAACGTGCAAAGCGATCGCGATGGATAGACAGGAACTCCGGCGTCGTGAGCACGATGCCGGTGCGGCCCGAAGCCAAGCCGGCAAACACGTCATCGCGCGCTGCTTCCACGGTCTCGCCGGTCAATACGCCCACGCCAATGCCGAGCGCGGCCATCGTCGAGGAAAGGTGATAGGCCTGGTCGGCAACGAGTGCGCGCAGCGGATAGACAAAAATGCTCGCGCGCCCGCGAAGAACCGCCTCGCGTGCGGCATGTACATGGAAAATCAGAGACTTGCCGCGACCCGTTCCCATAACGGCCAAGACGCTGCGGTGGTCGGCCAGGGCGTCGAGTGCCTCGACCTGCGCGCGGTGTGGCTGGCTCGAGCCGATAAAGCTGTGAATGAGCGAGCGCGTGAGCTCGGTATAGGAAAGCTGGGCAAGCGTCTCGCGCTTACGCGACTCCAGGCGCGGGCCTAAGTCCGCCGGCCGCACGCCACGACGAAGTTCGCACGCCGGATCGTCGATATTGGGCGCCGTGGTATCGCGCACCAAGACATCTTTGATCATGAGCTTGGGCTTCACGCGTCCCTGCCAATGCTCGGCCACGGCCTCGAACACCAAGTCGACGGCGCTGTCGCAATTGATGAGCTTATCGATCTGCGGCACGCGGAACATGATGGCCGGCACACTCGCGGCGCCATCGGTCGCCACAAAGCGCATGTGCTCGCCGGTTTTGCCCACCACGGCGCGATCGCACATCGTCACGCCCTCGGCGGCCAGAAGCGGCACCTTATTGCCCTGGCCAAACGGCTCAAGACGAGAAATCTGCTCGATAGTCTCGATATTCAGCTCGGAGAGGTCAACGGTGGCGGCAACCTCATCAGTGTCCTCAAAGTCATCGGCGGGAAGCTCCGATAGCACGGCCGAAAGGCGACGGCGGAACTCATCGAGCTTGGATGCCTCGATGGTCACACCCACCGCACCGGCATGCCCGCCGCGACGAATCAGCAGGTCGGAGCAACGCTCGACGGCGTCGAACAGGTTGACTTTGCCCACCGAGCGGCCCGATCCGCGTGCAATGCCGTCCTCGATCGAGAAGAGCAGCGCCGGCACGTGATAGCGATTGGTCAGGCGGCTCGCCACGATGCCCTTGACGCCCTCGTGCCAGCCCTCGCCGCCCACGACGATTGCGCGCCCGCCGTCATAGGTCTCCTCGACCTTCGCCATGGCATCGCGTGTGAGCTCCGCCTCGATCTCGCGGCGCTGGCGGTTGATCTCCTCGAGCTCGGCCGCTAGCGCGCTTGCCTCGATAGGATCGCGGGCAAGCAGCAGGTCGAGCGCCAGCTTGGGATCAGCCATGCGGCCGGCAGCATTCAGGCGAGGGATGAGCGAAAACGACAGGCCATCGGCCGTAATGCTAGAGAGGTCGGCCTTGGCGAGCGCCGCCAGCGCGATGTAGCCGGGACGAGCCGTCACGCGCATTTGCTGGATGCCCTCGGCGACCAGCGCGCGGTTCTCGGGCGTCAACGGCATCATGTCGGACACGGTACCCAGCGCCGCGACCTCAATCAGCGAGCGCCAATACGACGGCTTGCCCAGACGCTCGCCCAGGACTTGCACCAGCTTGAGTGCCACGCCGGCACCGGCAAGCTCGCGCGAGGGGCCCTCGTCCTCGAGCTTAGGGTCGGTCAGGGGCACGCCCTGCGGCACTTGATCGGAGGGCTCGTGATGGTCCGTGACCACCAAATCGGTCCCCAGGCTCTCCAGATAGGAAACCTCTTCCTTGGCGGCAATACCGTTATCGACGGTCACGATCAGGTTGGGTTGAGCGAGCTCGTTGACGCGGTCGAGCGCCGCGCGCGACAGGCCGTAGCCCTCGTCAAAGCGATGCGGAATAAACGGCGTGACATCGGCGCCAAACGTGCGCAGTGCCTCGGTCAACAGGCAGGTCGACGTAATACCGTCAACATCAAAATCACCAAAGACGGCGATGCGCTCGCGGTTGCGGATAGCGCGCTCGACACGGTCGGCAACGACCGACATGCCCGGGATAACGAGCGGGTCCGCCCAGTCGCGATCGAGCGAAGGCGTCAAAAACAGCTGGCCTTCTTCGATGGATGTAATGCCGTGCGCAACCATAATGCGCGCCACCAGCCCGGGTATGCCCAGGCCAGCCGAAAGCTCCTTTTCGAGCTCGGGGTTTTGCTGAGCGACCGCCCAGCGATGCGTCGTCTTAAGCGATGACATAGGCACCCACCCCCGATAGGGGCAGGTCGCCGCGATACCTCTCACGGTTCATAGCGATGAGTCCTCTGTGTATGCCCGCTTCGGCAGGCAGATCTGTTGAACGGATTTATTATACCGTGCAGTGCGGACGCCAATCGCCGCAGCACGCCGCGGTTTCGATAAACGATGTCGGTAATAGCCTCGAAATAATCAAGCGTTTCTGACACACGGACGCATACGAGCGTCTAGCATATCCATTCAAAACGAATTCACGAGCAAAGGGAGTCGCAAGCGCATATGAAACAGTGGGTTGGACTGGGCAAATTTCTCGCGGGGCACATGCAAATCATCGTTCCGATTTGCGTGGCGCTCGGCGTGCTCTTTCCCCAGCAGATCGGCGTGCTCAAGCCCATCGTTCCCGCCCTGTTTGCCTTTATGACGTTTCAGGGTGCGCTCAGCAACACCTTCCACCAGGTAACCGAGGTGTTCCGCCGTCCGCTACATTTGATTTTGGCGTTATTTGTCTCGGCTGTGCTCATCCCCATCGCGGCGTATGCCGTGGGCTCACTGTTCTTTGGTTCCAACCCCAACCTTGTCTGCGGCATCGTGCTCGAGTACAGCGTGCCCGTGGCAGTCACTGCCTTTATGTGGATTAGCATGTTCGGCGGCAACGGCCCGCTCGCGCTCACCATCATCCTGACGTCCTCGGTCATCTCACCTGTGACGATTCCGCTTACGCTCAAGCTCCTGCTGGGCGCCACCGTCTCGATCGATGTGCCGAGCATGATGCAAGACATGGCCTTTATGATCGCCTTCCCCGCCGTGCTCGGCATCGTGATCAACGAACTCACGCGCGGATGGGGACACGAGAAACTCTCTCCCGCACTCTCGCCCGCCTGCAAGTTCATGATGATGGGCGTTATCGCGTCCAACTCCACCGCCATGAGCGAGTACGTACTGCACATGAACGCGGTGCGCCTGGAAGTCGCCCTCTTTATTTTGATCTTCGCCATCAGCGGCTTTGTCGTCGGTTTTCTGGTCGCCTGTGCGCTGCATCTGCCGTATAGCGAGACGACTACCATGTGCTTTACCTGCGGCATGCGCAACATCTCTTCGGGTGCCGTCATCGCCACGCAGTACTTTCCGGGCGAAGTTGTGTTTCCCGTCATGTGCGGAACGCTGTTTCAGCAGGTGTTGGCCTCAATTATCGGGCATCTCTTTGAGCGCCTGACCGGCGAGGAGCGCGCCGCCCAGCGCAAGCGGGTCGAGGCCGGTCGCGACGCCATGGCGCGCTAGACTGCCCGCATTACGCGGGTGTTAGTCCTGCCATTCGAGCGCTTCCAGATGCGCACGCAGACGCTCAGCATCGATATCGAGCGTCGTCTCGGCATTGACTTGGGCCAAACGATAGCCGACAAAGTAGGGCGAAACCACCCAACGCGGCAGCGCCTTGGCAATGGTCCGACCGCCCAGGTGATAGAAGAACAAGTTGTACGACTCTGCGCGACCACCGTGGTGCTCGTTTAGGATATAGCGCAGAGCTACCTGGATCGCATCGGCAAAGAGATCCGCCTCGGCTTGGTCTCGTGCGTCATCGCTGGCGGCGATTCCCTGCGGGGCTGAAACGTTGATCTCAAAGAACCCCATGATCGGTTCGGCTGAGATATTGACCGAGATTCTCCCCTGTTGCCAGACATTGATGCCTTCGAAATTGGCGGAAGCCAGCGAAGCATAGCCGTCTTCCTGCTCCAAACCCACAATCTGCATGTGCGGATGGACCAGACTGCCGCCCGAAAGTGGGCCCTTGTTCTTGTACATGAGAACGCTGCGATACTGTCGGGAGTCAATCATCCGCTGCCAGCAATCCAGGGCAAACCGCATAACATGATGCAGCTCGTCCGGCGCATAGGTCACCAGTTCGGCGTCGTGGTCGGACGACTCAATCAATACGGTCTGGCGAGTGGCCCGCAAGGTCTTAAACTTATTCTCGAGCCAGATGCAGCCACCGTCGCGCCGGATGATATTGGCGAGTTCCTCGGTATCGCAAAAGGGGCACGCGGTGCCGGGACGACGGTTGTCGTCGGGCTTACCGTTCGCCTGCTGAACGTCAAATACCAGCGCCACGGGTTATACCTCCAGCGGCACGATCTTGGTGCCATGGAGTTCGGAGACGCCCAGTGCCGCCGCCACGGTATCGCGATTGGCCGTGGAAATGCCGCCACCGGGAAGAATGGTCAGGCGGTCGCCCGCATACTCGACAAGACGCGACAGGTGCTCCAGGTTGTCCTCGATCGGCGTTCCGGCAGCACCACCATGCGTCAGGATGCGCGTGATGCCGCAGTCGGCGAGTGTGTCAATGGCATCGAGCTGAGCCTCGAGCGAGAGCTGGTCAAAGGCCATGTGAAAGGTGATATCGATGGCCCCGCGCTTGCACTCCTCGGTCGCGCAGCCCGTAGCCATCACGAGGGCGCCGAGGGTGAGCTCGTCGAGCGCCCAGCCGCCGGCACAGAGCTTGCAGCAGCCAAAGACCAGGCCGTCAACGCCGGCGCTCACGGCAAGACCCAAGTCCATCTCCATCATGCGCAGCTCGTCCTGGTTGTAGTGAAAGTCACCGCCACGCGGGCGAATCATGCACATCACTCGCGCGTCATGCTCGTGAGCATAGCTGACCGTAGTGCTGATAACGCCGGCCGAGGGCGTGGTACCACCGACGGCAAGGTTGTCGCACAACTCGATGCGCTTAGCACCGGCATCGATAGCCGCCGGCACACGCTCAAAGTTCTCGGCACAAAACTCGTACAGCATAGATAGACCCCCGAAGACAGCAGATGTTTTCCGACGGGCATTGTCACACACCCCCATGAAGTTGCGGTGGAATAAGGACTGTTTTGGCCTCTGGAGCCCGTATTCAGTCCCTATTTCACCGCAACTTAAAGGGGTGCTGACCGAAATGGTCAGCACCCCTTTTTGCTGTATAGAAGTAGTCGTTGGGGACGTTCTTAAACGACTATTCATTCAAGAACGTCCCCAACGACTATCCCGGGATGAGGCACGCTTTGGTGCGGGAAGGTAGCTGCTCAGAAATGTGGTCGAATGAGAGTTGCATCAAAGGAGCACTGGTTGGTGTTTCGCGCGATGCGTCAACCGACACTCGTCGCTATACCGGGGACAGACAGACCGGACTCCCTATACGACAACTGTTGACATCATATACTATGTGTCATATAGTAGGTGTTGCACAGTATACTACGAAAGGAGGTGTGCGGATGGAGGCACAGATGAAGCGCGGCTTCCTCGAGGCCTGCGTGCTCGCGGCCGTCTCGGGCGAGGAATCCTACGGCTATCAGATCGTGAAGGACGTGCCCGCGAGCATGGGGCTCACGGAGTCCACGCTCTATCCGTTGCTCAAGCGCCTGGAGAAAGCGGGGTGCATCACGGCGCGCTCCGCCGAGCACAACGGGCGGCTGCGAAGGTACTACCGCATCACGGAAACCGGGCATGAGCGTATCGCCGAGTTCCTCGCCGAATGGCCATCCGTGCAGGAAATCTACCGTTACGTGAAGGGAGCGCACCATGACGCGCGATGAGTTCTTGAACCGGCTGGGCGAGCTTCTGGCCTGCCTGCCGGCAGATCAGGTAAGGGAAACGCAGGAGTTCTACGCGGAGGCCATCGCCGACCGTATGGAGGACGGCATGACGGAGGCCGAGGCTGTGGCCGCCATGGGCACGCTCGGTGAGGTCGCCGAGGCAACGCTCGACGAACTGCCCGCCGTGCCGCGCGCAATTGCGAGGACCAAGCGCAAGAGCACGGCGCTTCTATGGGCGCTCGCCATCGTGGGCTCTCCGGTATGGATTCCGCTGCTGCTCGCGTTCGTCGCCGTTGCCGCTACAGTCTACATCTGCATTTGGGTTCTTGCGCTCTGCGTGTGGATCGTGGCCGCGGCATTCGGGGGCGCGGGCGTGGTGGGGCTCCTGTTCACCGCGGACGGCATCATTATCGGGCATGTTCCGTACGTTTTAACCTCGATGGGAATGGGATTCGTTTCCATCGGTGTGGCGCTCCTCGCGGGAGCCGGTGCCTGGACGGCGTCCAAGCAGATCGCGTGCCTCTCTGCCCTTTGGGCGAAGAAAGCCGTTTCGCCCTTCTGGAAAGATCGAGGCAATAAGAGCCGCAGGGGCGCTGAAGCGGCGCCGCTTACGGCATAGGAAGGAGTGCAAACATGTCCAGCGTAAAAAAGATTTACCTTGCCGTAGCGGGTGGGCTTGTTGCCACGGGGCTCGTCCTGGCTGCTATCGGATTTGTGGCCTCCGGCTTTAACCTCGCTGTGTTCAACACACAGATTGACCTGCGCGATGACACCATCATTCTGGGTGGTGTTGAAATAGACGACCCGACAGGGCTTCCGCTCATCGAGCAGCTTGCCGAGGTCGGCGAGATCCATATTGGATCTGCAACGGCTGGTTCGTCTTCTCCTCGCAAATGATCGAGCTCGTAGCGGCCATCCCCCTTCGGGCACACCACGACGGGCGTGAGCACGCCGCGCTCGGAGCCTTTTGACCTAGTCGCTGGGGACGTTCTTAAACGACTAGTCATTCAAGAACGTCCGCAGCGACTACCCCAAATGTCAGAACCAAAGCAACGCCGCAGGCAGAGGACGGACAGCGAGCGGGCGCCAGAGCGAACAAATTGGCATGAAAAGAGGGCGGCATAGACCTTCTGGTCATGCCGCCCTCTTTGAATGACAAGTTGTCGCTCTGGTGCCCGCGCAGCGTCGGCCGGTCCGCCGTTCGGTAGAACGGCGGAACCTCCTAGCCACCGAGATAGGCCTTGCGGACGTTATCGTCGTGCAGGAGCTCTTGGCCGGTGCCGGTCATGGTGATCTTGCCGGTCTCGAGCACGTAGCCGCGTGTGGCGATCGAGAGCGCCATCTGCGCGTTCTGCTCGACCAGAAGCACCGTGGTGCCGGCCTTGTGCAGGTCCTCGACAATCTGGAAGATCTGCTCAATCAGAATCGGCGCCAGACCCATGGAAGGTTCGTCGAGCATAAGCAGTTTGGGGTTACTCATAAGGGCGCGGCCCATAACGAGCATCTGCTGCTCGCCACCCGAAAGGGTGCCGGCGACCTGGCGACGGCGCTCCTTCAGGCGCGGGAACTGCTCGTAGACGCGCTCAAGGCCCGGAGCAACCGTGGACTTGGGCTGCGTGTAGGCGCCCATCTCCAGGTTCTCCTCGACCGTCATCTGCAAAAAGGCGCGACGGCCCTCGGGCACCTGGGCCAGGCCCTTACCAACCAGCTTATCGGCGGGCGTATGAGTAATGTCCTCGCCCATAAACTTGATGGAGCCGGTCTTGGAGCGCAGCAGGCCCGAGACGGTCTTGAGCGTTGTGGACTTGCCGGCACCGTTCGCACCGATCAGAGCCACGATCTCGCCCTCGTTGACGTTAAAGGAGATGTCCTTGATGGCGTGGATGGCACCGTACCAGACGTTGATGTTGTAGACGGAAAGCATCGGCTCTGCCATTTAGTTCTCCCCCTTATCCTGCTTGCCCAGATACGCCTCGATAACGGCGTCGTTGTTCTGGATTTCCTCGGCCGTGCCCTTGGCGATGACCTTACCAAAGTTGAGCACGCAGATGCCCTCACAGATGTTCATAACGAGCGACATGTCGTGCTCGATAAGCATGATGGCGATGCCGAAGGTGTCACGAATCTTGACGATGTTCTCCATGAGCTCGGCGGTCTCGGACGGGTTCATGCCGGCGGCAGGCTCGTCGAGCAGCAGCAGCTTGGGGTTGGTGGCAAGCGCACGGACGATCTCCAGACGACGCTGAGCGCCGTAAGGCAGCGAGCCGGCCTGCTCATTTGCCAGATGCTCCATATCAAAGATGGACAGCAGCTCCATGGCGCGCTCGTGGGCGGCCTTCTCGTGCTTCCAATACATCGGCAGGCGCAGCACGCCCTCAAAGCCGGAGTAACGCTCCTGGTTATGCAGGCCGACCTTAACGTTATCCTCCACCGTCATGGTGTTAAACAGGCGGATGTTTTGGAAGGTGCGGGCAATACCCATGCGGTTGACCTGGTAGACCGACTTGCCCGAGGTGTCCTCACCGTCGAGCAGGATGGTGCCGTGCGTGGGCTGGTACACCTTGGTGAGCAGGTTGAAGACCGTGGTCTTACCGGCACCATTGGGGCCGATCAGGCCGGCGATCTCGGTCTTGCCGATAGTCAGGCTAAAGTCGTCGACTGCCTTAAGGCCACCGAACTCAATGCCCAGGTGGATGCACTCGAGCGCCGGGCGCTGGCCCAGGTCGCGATCGGGAACGATGGCGCCAGAAGGATACGGGACCATCTTGCCCTTGTTGAACTCAAATTTACTGGGCATCGGCTGCCACCTCCTTCTTGGAAGCAAAACGGTCCTTGACGCGACCGAAGAACGCCTTGAGCTGCGGGTTGTTGGTAAAGATCATGACCAGGATCAGCACGATGGCGTAGATGAGCATGCGGTAGTCCGAGAACTGACGGAGCAGCTCAGGAAGCACCGTGAGCAACGCCGCCGCGATGACGGAGCCGCGCATGTTGCCCAGACCGCCCAGGACCACGAACACCAGGATGAGGATCGACGTGTTGAAGTCGAACTTGGTGGCGGAGAGCTGCGAGAAGTTACCACCGAAGAGAGCTCCGGCAGCACCGGCGAGGGCAGCGGAAACCACGAAGGCGATCATGCGGTACTCGGTGACGGAGATGCCTACGGACTCGGCTGCAATCTTGTTATCGCGCACGGCCATGATGGCACGGCCGGTACGGCTGCGCACCAGGTTGAGTACAATCACGAGCGCGACCATGACCAGGATGGCACCGGCGAGGAAGGTCGAGTACGTCGACACGCCCGAGGCACCCTGGGCGCCCTTGATGATGGCGGTGCCGTCCTCGAGCAGGTGCAGGTCGTCGATCGTGGAGTTGCCCGTGATGTTAAAGATCACATGCAGGCCGCGGGAGTCGACACCCACAATGAGGCAGGTGACGATCTCTTTGATGATCTCGCCAAAAGCCAGGGTCACGATGGCCAGATAGTCGCCGCTCAGGCGCAGGACCGGGATACCGATCAAGAAGCCCAAGATGGCAGCGGCGATAGCGCCGACCACAATGCTGATGACAAGACGTATTGGATCGGAGGGGACGGCGCTCTCGAGGGCAACCGCGGTAACGATGCCCGTATAGGCGCCGACGCTCATAAAGCCCGCGTGGCCCAGCGACAAGTCGCCCGCGATGCCGACAACGAGGTTGAGCGAGATGGCCATAACGATGTAGGCCGTGATGGGAACCAACTGGCCGGCGATCATGCGCGGGATCATATGGTTGGACTGCATAAAGAACACGATGGCGAATGCCACGATGCACATGGCGTACGTGACAAAGTCGTGACGCGTCTGCTTGTCTTTAAGGAACTTCATAACGCTCACCTACACCTTCTCGGGGACGTACTTGCCCAAGAGGCCGGCAGGCTTGACGAGCAGGACGATGATCAAAACACCAAAGACGATGGAGTTGGCAAGGCTCGTGGAAATGTAAGCCTGCGCCATCGCTTCGATGATGCCGATGAGAATGCCACCGACAAAGGCACCGGGGATGGAGCCGATGCCGCCGAAGACGGCGGCGTCGAAGGCCTTAATGCCAGGCATGGCGCCCGTGGTGGGCTGCAGGACCGGCGAGTAGGAGCACAGGAGCACGCCGGCGATGGCGGCAAGGGCGGAGCCGATGGCAAAGGTCATCGAAATAGTGCGGTTGACGTTGATGCCCATGAGCTGAGCGGCGGACTTGTCCTCGGACACGGCGCGCATGGCCTTGCCCATCTTGGTCTTACCTGTAAAGAACATCAGACCGGCCATGATAACCAGGCAGGCGACGATGGTGACGAGCGAAACGGCGCTTACGTTGAACTTGGCCAAGAACTCCGGCACCGGGAAGGTGACGAGCGAAGTGAAGTTCTTGGGCGTGGCGCCCCACAGGAGCTGCGCGGCGTTCTGCAGGAAGTAGGACACGCCGATGGCCGTGATCAGAACGGCCAGCGGGCCCGCCTGACGCAGCGGCTTGTATGCCAGACCCTCGATGAGAACACCGAGAACCGTGCAGACCACACAAGAGAGAACTACAGATGCCCAGCCCGGGAGGCCGAGATACGACGTGGCGCAGAACGAGACATAGGCACCGACCATGATGACGTCGCCGTGAGCGAAGTTGAGCATCTTGGCGATACCGTAGACCATGGTGTAGCCCAACGCGATGATGGCGTAGACGCTGCCCATGGACAGGCCGTTGACCAGGTATTGGATAAAGACCGTCATGTTCCACATCCCCCTTTCGAATAGGTTTCCAGTTGATGTATGAAACAGGGACGTTACATCGTCCCTAGATACCAAGCAAGCAGGGAAGGCCAAAACCTCCCCTGCTTGGGATCAAAACCGCTCTATGTAAGGCGGCCTATTAGGCCTGTACGTACTTGCCGTCGGTAATGACGTACGCCGTCGGGTCCTTCTGGACCTGACCCTTGTCGTTCCAGGAGAGCTTGCCAGTCAGGCCGTCAACAGTAATCTTGAGCATAGCCTTAGGCAGCTTCTCGGCAACCTCGGTGGGGTCGGCGTCGACGCCCAGGCCGGCCTCCTTGAGAGCCTCGACCACAGCATGCACGCCGTCGTAGGCGTCGGCGGCAAACTGGTCGGGGGTATCACCGTACTTATCCTTGTAAGCGTTGACGAAGTCGGCGTTCTTCTCGTCGTCGGCGGAGAACGGGGTCATAAGCAGCAGGCCCTCGGCAAGAGAGGTGTCGAAGCCCTCAACGCCCAGGATGCCGTCCATGCCGTCGCAGCCCATCATCTTGACGTCGTAGCCCATGTCCTTGGCGTTCTTGAGCAGGACGGACGCCGGCGTGTAGTAGATCGGCGCAAAGATCATGGTGGCGCCTGCCTGCTTGGCCTTGGTCAGCTGGTTGGTAAAGCTCGTGGCGGAGTCGTCCTTAAAGGTCTCCTCGTCGACAATCTCAAGCTTAGACTTAGCGGCCTGGGCCTTAAAGGAATCTGCGATGCCCGAAGAATAGGCATCGCCGGAGTTATAGAACAGCACGAACTTCTCGTTCGCATACTTCTCTGCCAGGAACTTGGCAGCGTTGACACCTTGGTTGGGGTCGGTAAAGCAAACCTGGAAGACGCAATCCTTGCCCTTGGTAACGTCCTCGGAGGACGCGGACGGGGTGATCATGAACGTCTCGGGGTCGTTGCCGCACTCGGCGGCAACGGCGACCGACGCACCCGTGGTGGTCGGACCGACGAGGGCCTGCATGCCCCAGTCGAGCAGGGTGTTGAAGGCGTTGACGGCCTTCTCGCCGTCAGCCTGGTCGTCCTCGGCCTTGCTGACAAGCGGCAGCTCCTTGGTCGAGAAATCCTTGCAGCCAAGCTCGACAGCCTGTGTAACGGACTTGCCGTAGGACGCGTTGGCGCCGGTCAGCGGGCCGATGGTGCCGATCTTAAACGAAGCGTCGCCCGACGCGGAACCGCTGTCGCCGCCGTTGGAGGAGCAGCCAGCTAGAATGGACATCGCCCCCAGACCTGCTGCGCTCGCGATAACGCTCCTGCGATTCATAACAGGGTTCAATGACTTACCGGTGAGGCTCGACATGCGGCTCTCCTCTCAAATCTCGTCGGGTTTTGGTTGCCCGACAGGCCATCCTTCGCCGTGTTCGGCGTTCGCAAAATAGTAGACGCTTTAGTTAGGAAAAGTGGCGATTATTTCAACTTTTCTTTGGATTTGTTCATTTATCCATATTTCTGCGTATTTCTATTATTTTATGCAGTAATGCCACTTTATTGTGTAAAAGTAATGTTTCCATTCTGTTACAGGCGTCCCCGCCCTGAATAAAACAGCCTCACCGGTAGCGTTTTATGCGCACTTAGGCGGCGATGTACTTGCCGTCCTGGATCACATAGGCCGTAGCGGGCTTTTCGACCTGGCCCTCGTCATTCCACGTCAGCTCGCCCGTCAGGCCCTCGATCTTGATCTTGCGCATGGCGCGGGCAAGGTCGTCGGCAATGTCGGCACCGTCAGCCGTAATGTCGATGCCCGCTTTATCGATAGCCTCGGCAATCGCATGGACGCAGTCATAGGCATCGGCGGCAAACTGATTGGGCGTCTCGTCGTAGGCGTCCTTATAGGCCTTGACGAAGTCGGCGTTCTTCTCATCGTCAGCAGAGAACGGGGTCATGAGCAGCACGCCCTCGGCAAGAGAGGTATCGAAGCCCTCAACGGAGAGCAGGCCGTCCATGCCGTCGGTGCCCATAAGCGTCATGTCGTACCCCATGTCCTTGGCGTTCTTGAGCAGGACGGACGCCGGCGTGTAATAGATCGGAGCAAAAATAAGCGTGGCGCCGGCCTTCTTGGCCTTGGTGAGCTGGTTGGTAAAGCTCGTGGAAGAGTCGTCCTTAAAGGTCTCGGTATCGACGACATCGAGCTTGGATGCCTTGGCCTGCTCGGCAAAGGCGTCGGCAACGCCCGAGCTGTACGTATCGCCGGAGTTGTAGAACAGGGCGATCTTGGCGTCCGCGTACTTCTCGGCCAAGAACTTCGCGGCGCTGGCGCCCATGGTGGGGTCGGTGAAGCAAACCTGAAAGACCGTGGTCTTTCCCTTGGTGACATCGAGCGACGAGGCCGAAGGCGTGACCATGAGCATATCGTCGGCGATCTCGCCCGAGACGGCGACGGCGGCGCCGGTGGTAACGGGGCCGACAAGCGCCTGCATGCCCCAGTCGCACAAGGTATTGAAGGCGTTGATGGCCTTCTCGCCGTCGGCGACGTCGTCCTCGGACTTAAGCGAGAGTTTGAGGTCCTTGGTCGAGAAATCCTCGGCGGCGAGCTTGGCACCCTTCTCGGCCGAAACGCCATAGGTTGCCGCGGCGCCGGTCAGAGGGCCGATAACACCGATCTTGAAGGTCTTGCCGTCATCGGCGGAGCCGCCGTCAGAGCCACTCGAAGAGCAGCCAGCGAGCGCGGCGGTGCTGCCGAGCGCCGCGGCTCCTGCCAAGAAACTCCTACGGCTCAGTGCGTTGTTGATACTAAACATGGTGTCCCCCTTTTCGCTGGCCGCGGTGCGGCTGTTTTGCGGTACGGGGCAAACCTTATGGCGCAAACGTTGACAGTTTGTTACGGAAGTTCATTTGTAGCGAGCATGTTTCCAATGTTTCCGCAGCGTTTCGGGGGTGCCGTTTTGTGCGACTCCTGTTGCCTGGCGAGCATGCGCCCTCGGTTCACGCTAGAATGCACTCAACCTTTAAGCGGTTAATCCATCCATAAGATGCACGAAGGAGCTATCTATGAGCGAATCCCTGCGCACCGTGAACGTCGGTCTGATCGGTCTGGGGACCGTCGGCGGCGGCGTGGCCCGTCTGATCAAGAGCCACCACGATGAGTACCTGGCCGCCTACGGCATCGACCTTAAGCTGACCCGCGCCTGCGCGCTTGCCTGGGAGCAGGCCGAGGCAGCCGGTATTGAGCGCGAGGCCTTTACGAGTGACTGGCACGATGTCGTCACCGACCCCGCCGTCGACATCGTCGTCGAGCTGATCGGCGGCGAGCATCCCGCAACCGAGATCTTCACCACCGCCTTTGAGCACGGCAAGCATGTCGTCTCTGCCAACAAGGCTCTGCTGGGCCGTCACGTCGAGACGCTTGCCGAGAAGGCGCGCGCGTGTGGCGTGCAGATTAAGTGCGAGGCCAGCTGCGGCGGCGGCATCCCCATCGTGAGCACGCTTGAGCACGACCTGGTGGGCAACAAGATCCTGACCATCGCTGGCATTCTCAACGGCACCACCAACTACATCCTGTCGCGCATGGACGCCGAGGGCGCCGATTACGCTGACGTGCTCGCCGACGCCCAGGCAAAGGGCTATGCCGAGGCCGACCCGTCCGCCGACGTCGACGGCTTCGACGCCGCCAGCAAGACGGCCATCCTCGCTTCCATCGGCTTTGGCACCCGCGTGACCACCGACGATGTCTACCAGCAGGGTATCCGTACCATCGGCGCCGAGGACATTGCCCAGGCCCGCGAGCTCGGCTACACCATCAAGCTGCTGGGCATCGCACGCAACACCGACGCCGGCGTCGACGTCCGGGTGCATCCCACGCTGATCCCCGCCGACCACATGCTTGCCAAGGTCAACGGCGCCATGAACGCTGTCTACGTGGTGGGCGACGCCGTGGGCGAGACCATGTTCTACGGTGCCGGCGCAGGCTCCTTCCCCACCGCGAGCGCCGTCGTGGGCGATATCCTGTCGCTCTCCGAGCAGATCAGCCGCGGCGTGGCTCCGCTGCCCGAGATTGAGCCCTATGGCCACAACCTCGCCTTTAAGCCCATGGACGAGCTCCAGACCAAGTACTATGTGCGCCTGAAGGTCGCCGACCGCGTGGGCGCCCTGTCCGAGACGGTCGACATCTTTGCCAAGCACAACATCTCGATCTCGCTCATCAACCAGGTCGAGGACGGCAAGTCGGGCGTCAGCGATGCCTGCTCGGTCATCTTCCTGACGCACCGCGCACTCGAGAAGGACGTCCAGGCTGCCGCCGCCGAGCTTGCCAGCGTCGACTGCGTGGCCGAGGTCGCCAACGTCCTGCGCATCGAGGACGTCGAGGCCTGGACCGAAGGCGTCATGGCGAACTAGTCCAGTCCTTGGCACACAACATAGCACCTGAGGGGCTCCCGTCCGTTTGGATGGGAGCCCCTTTGTTTGAAACCGCCCATTGCGTTCATCAAGCAAAAGTTTGAACAACTTGGCCATTCGCTGACAACCGAGGGTGCCGTTTACCGATATGCGAACGAAGTTGATTTTGCGCGCCGTTATGCTGTGCTGCGTATGTCCACCCCCGAAGAATGGAGGCACCATGTTGCTCGAGGGTAAGAAAGCAATCATCACCGGAGGCACGCGCGGTATCGGCTATGCCATCGCCTGCCGTTTTATCGAGGAAGGCGCCGCCGTCACCGTCTTTGGTTCGCGTCAGGAAACCGCCGACGCGGCCGTTGAGAAGCTCGCCGCCGCCTATCCCGAGGCAAAGATCTGGGGGCGTTCGTGCAACCTCACCTCACTCGAGGCCGTAACCGAGGCCTTTACGCAGGCCGCAGCCGACATGGGCGGTCTCGACACGGTCGTCAACAATGCCGGTATCTCCCAGCGCTCGCCCCTTTTGGACTACACGGCCGAGGAGTTCGCCAAGGTCATGGACCTCAACGTCGTCGCCGTCTTTAATGGTCACCAGGCCGCTGCCAAGATCATGACCGAAGCCGGCCACGGTGGCACCATCACCACCACGAGCTCGATGGTCGCTAAGTACGGTCAGCCCTCCGGCGTTGGCTATCCCACGTCCAAGTTCGCCGTCAACGGCATGGTCCAGTCGCTCTCACGCGAGCTCGCCCCCGTGGGCATTCGCGTCAATGCCGTCGCCCCCGGCGTAACCAGGACCGACATGGTCGCCAACCTGCCCGAAGAAGTCATCAAGCCCATCATCGCTACCATCCCGCTCGGCCGCATGGGCGAGCCCGAGGATGTCGCCAACGCCTTTGTCTTCCTAGCGAGCGACATGGCCGCCTACGTTACGGGCGCTGTGCTCCCCGTCGACGGAGCTGCCCGCTCTTAAGGGACCACAAGCCTCAGCTCCCAGCCTCAACATTGCTCAACTAAAAGGCGCGCTTCCTGCATCAACTGCAGGCGGCGCGCCTTTGTTCTGTTTGTATGGGAAACTGCGTCCCGGTATTTCAGCTCAGAACGGGGCGCAGCTTCCCCCAGAGCCTTCTTTCGGAAACTATGTCCCATTCTGGGTCCGGATTCCGGGATGCGCTTTCCGCAACGGACTTCTCGTGGAAAGCGCATCCCACTCTAGACGCCAATTCCGGGATGCATTTTCCGCGGCGACGTTGGCTACCTGCCGTCGTCGTCCTGGGCCTCTTCGTGTGCGTAAAGCTCCAGCATGCGGCGGCGGTATTCGCGCACGGCGAGCTTGGCGCGCTCCAGGCGGCGGCGCTCACGCGGGGTGAGCTTGCCGGGGTCGATCTCGTCGCCGTAAGTCTTTTCGGCCAGCAAATGGGCGGCGTCCACGATACGGGCATCGATGTGCCCGCTTGCCGCCTCGGCCGAGAGGCGGTCGGCAATGGAATCAAGGGTAGGTATGCCGTCGAGCGTGCGACCGTGACCATGCGAGGTCAGCAGCTCGTGCTCGCGTGCGAGCAGGCTCGCCAAATCGTGATGGGCACGCAGGATGTCGAGCGCATCGGATGGATGCTCGGCAACCTCTGCCACGGCGGCAACCGGCGCGGCATCGACCACGCGGTAGAAGAGCTGCGCGAGCAGTGGCATCAGGAACACCGTGATGGCGCCGGCCGCCACCATAACCGAAGCGACGCCCTGTGATAATGCGCCGGCGTTGACAGCGACGCTCGTCACGGCGACGATAATCGGCAGCGCCGTGGTGCAGTACAGGGCCACGGTAATGCGGCCATACGCCGACACATCGCGCGTCGCAGGACAAATGCTCATAGAAATAAGAATGGGCACGGCGCGGATAACCAGCAACGCCACGATAAAGCCCACGAGCAGGCCAGGGCGCGATGCTACAGCCGTCAGGTCGATCTTGGCACCCGACACGGTAAAGAACACCGGGATTAAAAAGCCATAGGCAAGGCCATCGAGTTTAAGCTCGAGCGTATGGTTGCCCTCGGGGATGATATAGCGCAGGACAAAGCCCGCCGCAAAAGCGCCCAGCACGATATCGAGGCTAAATATGGCGGAAAACGCCACGAGCGTGACCAAGATGAGCACCGTAAGGCGCACGAACGTTTGGGAAGTCGTATCGGCGCGCTCCTGAATAAAGGCAAAGAAGCGGCTGCCGATACGCTTGGAGCGGCTGGGGACCACGGCAAGCAGCACACACACCACGGCGAACAGGCCCAAGATCAGCAACGTCTCGATACCCGCACGGGCAGACAGCAGCACCGACATGGCGAGCACGGGGCCAAGCTCACCCCACGTACCGTAGGCAAGAATCGAATCGCCGACGCGCGTCCCGGCAAGCGACCGCTCGCGCAAGATGGGCATGAGCGCCCCAAGCGCCGTCGAGGTCAACGCCAGCGTCACGGCGATGCCATCAAAATGACTGACCGAAAACCACGGGGTAAAGCGCACGGCAAGCCAGGCGATGCCAAACGTGACGACCCACGTCGCCATGCCGTAACGCCCCTCGATGCCCGTGATGTTCTTGGGATCGATCTCAAAGCCGGCAAGCAGGAACAAAAAGGCCAGGCCGAGCTCGGACACGAGCGAGACCTCGGCATCCACATGGATAATGCCGAGCATATGAGGTCCCAGCACCGCGCCAAACACGAGCAAAAAGACCGTCTCGGGAACGGGTTTTCCGGGAATCGCCGAGGCGATGAAGGGGCTTGCAAAGGCCACGAGTGCGATGATGGCGAGCGAAACAAATGCCATGTGATGCCTTTCTCTTGTTTGCGCTCCACTGTAGCACCCTCGCCGTCCTCAACGCGCCACGAGCTGTCGTATCATAGTGAGGTTTAAAAGTATGCGGCTCAAGGCGACCGCGAGGCTTGCCCCGCAAACCGACCGCTGCCGCATACCGCACCGTACGCCCAACCGATCAGGAAGGCAGGAACCAATGGTCTCTCGTATCTACGTGGAGAAGAAACCCGGGTTCGACGTCGAGGCTCAGCAGCTCAAGGGCGAGCTGACCGAGATTCTCGGCATCAAGGGCATCGAGGCCCTGAGGATTATCAACCGCTACGACGTCGAGGGCATCGATGAGGAGCTGTTCCGCTCCTGCGTGCCGACCGTCTTTAGCGAGCCCCAGGTCGATGTGACCTACAACGAGCTCCCCGCAAGCGACGGCGCCGTCTTTGCCGTCGAATTCCTGCCTGGCCAGTTTGACCAGCGCGCCGACTCCGCCAGCGAGTGTGTGCAGCTCATCAGCCAGGGCGAGCGCCCCGCCGTACGCTCCGCCAAGGTCTATATGATCTCGGGCGCCCTGGACGAGGCCGCCATCGAGGCCATCAAGCACTACGTGGTGAACCCCGTCGAGGCGCGCATCGCCTCGCTCGACCTGCCCGAGACGCTGCACATGGAGACCCCCGAGCCTGCGCCCGTCGAGGTGCTTGACGGCTTCCGCGAGCTCGACGAGGCCGGTCTTGCCGCCTTTATCTCCGATCGCGGTCTTGCCATGGACGAGGCGGACATCGCCTTCTGCCAGCAGTACTTCCGCGATGAAGATCGCGACCCCACCATCACCGAGATCCGCGTGATCGACACCTATTGGTCCGACCACTGCCGCCACACCACCTTCGGCACCGTCCTGGACGACGTGACGATCGACGACGCCGTGGTGCAGCAGGCCTTCGACCGCTACATGGAGATGCGCCACGAACTCGGTCGCGACACCAAGCCCGTCTGCCTCATGGACATGGGCACCATCGGCGCCAAGTACCTCAAGAAGACCGGCGTCATGACCGATGTCGACGAGTCCGAGGAGATTAACGCCTGCACCGTCAAGGTGAAGGTCGATGTCGACGGCGAGGACCAGGACTGGCTGTTCCTCTTTAAGAACGAGACCCACAACCACCCGACCGAGATCGAGCCCTTCGGCGGTGCCGCCACCTGCGTGGGCGGTGCCATCCGCGACCCGCTGTCGGGCCGCAGCTACGTGTACCAGGCCATGCGTGTCACCGGCGCCGGCGACCCCACCGTCCCCGTGTCCGAGACGCTCGAGGGCAAGCTGCCGCAGCGTAAGCTCGTGACCACTGCTGCCGCTGGCTACTCCAGCTACGGCAACCAGATCGGCCTTGCCACCGGTCAGGTCAACGAACTCTATCACCCCGGCTACGTCGCCAAGCGCATGGAGGTCGGCGCCGTCGTGGGCGCTACCCCGGCAAACCACGTGCGTCGCGAGTGCCCCGCCCCCACCGACAAGATCATCCTTTTGGGTGGCCGCACCGGCCGTGACGGCATCGGCGGTGCCACCGGCTCCTCCAAGACCCAGAACACCGAGTCCATCGAGACATCGGGCGCCGAGGTCCAGAAGGGCAACGCCCCGGTCGAGCGCAAGCTGCAGCGCCTGTTCCGCCGCGGCGATGCCTGCCGTCTGATCAAGCGCTGCAACGACTTTGGCGCTGGCGGTGTCTCGGTCGCCGTAGGCGAGCTTGCCGACGGCCTGTATGTCGACCTTGATACCGTGACCAAAAAGTACGACGGTCTTGACGGCACCGAGCTCGCCATCTCTGAATCCCAGGAGCGCATGGCCTGCGCCGTCGCCGACGGTGACGTCGAGGAGTTCATGGGCTACGCCGCCGAGGAGAACCTGGAGGCGACCGTTATCGCCGAGGTTACCGCCGAGCCGCGCATGCGCATGGCCTGGAACGGCGTCGCCATCGTCGATCTGTCCCGCGAGTTCCTCAACTCCAACGGTGCGCCCAAGCACCAGGTCGTCCACGTCTGCGCCCGCAGTGTGTGGCAGCCCAGCTGGGCCGGTACCACGCTCGCCGAGCGCATGACCTCGCTCGTCACCGACCTCAACGTCGCTTCTAACAAGGGCCTTTCCGAGCGCTTCGACTCCACCATCGGCGCCGCGACCGTGCTCATGCCCTTTGGCGGCAAGACGCAGCTCACCCCCAGCTCGGCCATGGTCGCCAAGTTCCCCGTGGACGGCGAGACCACCACGGCGAGTGCCATGGCATGGGGCTTCAACCCTTATCTGATGGAGGCCGACCAGTTTGCGGGCGCCTACCTGTCCGTGGTCGAGTCCATCGCCAAGCTCGTGGCTGCCGGCTTTGAGCACAAGCGCGCCTATCTCTCCTTCCAGGAGTACTTCGAGCGTCTGCGCACCGAGGCCGAGCGCTGGGGCAAGCCCACGGCAGCCGTCCTGGGCGCCCTCATGGCCCAAGTCGACCTGGGTGCCGGCGCCATCGGCGGCAAGGACTCCATGAGCGGCTCGTTTGAGGACGAGGCCGGCGAGCTCAACGTTCCGCCGACCCTGATCAGCTTCGCTGTCGCCGTGGGCAAGGCGGCCCGCGCTGTCTCCCCCGAGTTCAAGGGCCTGACGCACCGCGTCGTCCGCATCGCCCCCGCCACCTATGGCCAGGACTACCGTCCCGATGCCCAGCAGCTGCTCGCCGCATTTGACGCCGTCGAGGCGCTCACCGCCGCCGGCGACGCCCTGGCCGTCTCCACGCCCGGCTACGGCTGCGGCGCCGAGAGCCTCTTTAAGATGTGTGTCGGCAACCAGATCGGTATCGAGCTTGCCGAGGACGTGGACGTGGAGAGCCTCTTCGCCCCGCTCTACGGCAGCTTTATCGTCGAGCTCGCCGAGGATGCCGAGCTGCCCGAGGTCGCCAACGGCGTTGTCGTCGAGCCCCTGGGCACCACCGTCGAGGGCTATGTCATCGACACCGGCTCCGAAGTCATCGAGCTCTCCGAGCTCCAGGAAGCCTGGGAGAGCGGCATCGAGGGCGTCTTTGCCTACCGCAGCGCCGGCGAGTCCGCCGAGGTCGAGACCATCGACTTCCGTGCCAAGGATATCCACGTGTACGGCGGCGCCAAGATCGCCCGCCCGCGCGTGGTAATCCCCGTGTTCCCCGGCAACAACTGCGAGTACGATAGCGCCCGCGCTTTCCGCGCCGCCGGCGCCGAGGCCGACACCTTCGTGATCAACAACCTCACGCCCGAGGCCGTCGCCGAGAGCACCCACGAGCTTGCCCGCCGCATCCGTGCAAGCCAGATCGTCATGATCCCCGGCGGCTTCTCGGGCGGCGACGAGCCCGATGGCTCCGCCAAGTTCATCACGGCGTTCTTCCGCGCTCCCGAGGTCACCGAGGCAGTCCGCGACCTGCTCAAGGCCCGCGACGGCCTGATGCTGGGCATCTGCAACGGCTTCCAGGCCCTGATCAAGCTCGGTCTGGTGCCCTACGGCGACATCGTCGACGCCACGCCTGATGCGCCCACGCTTACGTTCAACACCATCGGTCGCCATCAGAGCCGTCTGGTGCGCACCCGTATCTCGTCCAACCTGTCCCCGTGGCTGTCGCAGTGCAGCCTGGACGACCCCTACACCGTCGCCATCAGCCACGGCGAGGGCCGCTTTGTCGCCAATGACGAAGTGCTCACCCAGCTGATCGCCAACGGCCAGGTCGCCACGCAGTACGTGGGCGAGAACGGCAAGCCCAGCATGGATCTCTCCGTCAACCCCAACGGCTCCGCACTCGCCATCGAGGGCATCACGAGCCCCGACGGCCGCGTCCTGGGCAAGATGGGCCATGCCGAGCGTCGCGGCGACAACCTGTACCGTAACGTGCCCGAGCATGTCCCCGGCGATAAGTTCATGCCGATCTTTGAGAGCGGCGTGGCCTACTTCGCTTAAACCTTTCCCATCAGGTACAATCCCTTCGGGTAACAACACCCGCCACCGACACATCCGGTGGCGGGTTCTTTTTTACTTCGCGCATGTAGGAAGGACATCATGGAAAGCCGCAAGCCGTATCTCGCCACCCTGCCCGGACTCATCCTGGGCTGTCTTGTTTGCTGTGCACTCTGGGGATCGGCCTTTCCCTGCATCAAGATCGGCTACGCACTCTTTGGTATCCCGGCGCACGATAGCGCCTCGCAACTGCTCTTTGCAGGTTTGCGCTTCACGCTTGCCGGTATCCTGGTTATCGCCGGTATGAGTGCGGCCCAGCGCCGCCCGCTCGTCCCACAGGTACGCGATATCAAGCCCATCTTTATCTTGTCGCTCTTTCAGACCATCGGTCAATACTTCTTTTTCTATCTGGGCCTCTCGCGCGCCAGCGCCATGTCGAGCTCCATCATCGAGGCCAGCGCCAACTTCCTAGCCATCCTCTTTGCCGCCCTGGCGTTTCGCACCGAAAAGCTCGATGCGGCCAAAGTGCTCGGCTGCGTACTGGGCTTTGCCGGTGTCGCGCTCGTCAACCTTTCGGGCGCGGATGGCACCTTTGGCTTTACGCTCGACGGCGAGGGATTTATCTTGGCCTCCACTGTTGCGGGCGCCCTGTCGACCTGCCTCATTGGCATCTTCTCGCGCGAGCATGACGGCGTCTTGCTCGCCGGCTGGCAGTTTTTAGTCGGTGGCGTGGTCCTTACCGCCATCGGGTTTTTGATGGGCGGCACGTTGTCCCCCACCGAAATCGCCCCCGCCATCGCGCTCATCATCTACATGGCGCTTATCTCCGCGGTCGCCTACTCGCTGTGGTCCCGCCTGCTCGCCGTCAACCCCGTCAGCCGCGTGTCGGTCTTTGGCTTTATGAACCCGGTCTTTGGCGTGCTGTTGAGCGCACTGCTGCTCGGCGAGGGCGCTGGCACGAGCCCCGTTACCGTCATCGTTGCCCTGTTGTTGGTCTGCGGCGGCATCATCATCGTCAACAAACCCAAAAAAGCCTAGCAAGCTCGCCTTTTTAGGGAGGGCGTTCGCACACTTTAGCTTAATGGAATACATCGATGAGCTGAGGGCCGCCACGCACGCAAGCGTGCGACCCTTTTCCTAGCGTATCTGGACGCCGGCCTTCTTTTTCTCGGCCTTGACGCGGTAGAGCTCCGCGTCGGCAGCGCGAAGCAAGTCTTGCCAGGTATCGACGCCGTCACCGACCCGTGCGTAGCCGATGGACATCCGCAACAGATACGGCACCTCGGCGCGCGCGAGCTCGTCGTTGATTGCCGCGCACAGACGTATGATGTCCTGTTCCGCCGCTGCCTTTTGGAGCACCACGAACTCATCGCCACCATAACGCGCGATAAAGCCACCAGACGCCGAGCAGACCTCTTTGAGCGCAGCGGATATTACCTGAAGAGCATGGTCACCCTCCACATGTCCATAGCGATCGTTAATCTGCTTAAAGCCGTCAGCGTCCATCATAAGCAGATATACATCTTCGGCCTGATCCACATTTGAGAAGAGCGACAGCATATAGGTCTCAAAACGGTTGCGATTGTTGAGGCCAGTCAACGGGTCGGTCGAGATGAGCTGCTCCTGGCAGATGATATAGAGCAGCAACATGCTAATCATTATGCCGACACAAAGGCCAGGCACCGAGTATACGATCTGAAAGGTACCGCCCACCAGAGCGGGAACCGCAAAAAAGGCGAGGGTGCGATAAATGGCCTTCTTTTGCAGGCTTTCGACTTTTCGAGCCTGAATAAAGGCATGCAAGGACGTATATATGACGTAGCAGTAGCTAACGATAGGCTGAATCATATAAAGCGCTCCGCGACGATATACGCCCCGCGCATCGATATAGAACATAGCGTGCGTCCAGTAGCTGGTAAATGCCAGAACGACCACCAATGCGGTTGGCAACGTTAAAAGTACCACCCTATAGGGCGTGGTCAGGAGCCGTGAGCCCTGCATCGTCTCGGAATAGAAAAACCAAATGAGGCACGCGATGGCGAACAGCGAAAACGAAACCGCGTTGGAAATCCAGTTGGCCGTGATGCCTACAGGAGTGCTCACGCCGTCCGAGAGCGTCCAGATCATATCGAAGAAAATGTAGGCAGCAGACGTGTAGCCCAGCATGCTAAACAAAAGCTGCTGGGTGCTCGAGAACAGGGAGCGACGGCTTCGTACGGCAAGTCCGATAAGAATAATCATGCACAGCAGGAATATCTCGATCTTGAGTGCCTTTACCACTAGACGCCCTCCCTTCAATATCCAAGTGGCCAGAATCGCCCAATTCGAATCTGGGCAACAAACACCCCCTACTCCGCAGGGGTAAGGGGAATAATAGCAGAGCGCCCGAACGTCACTGCAAGACAGCTCTCGTTCGGGCGCTCAAACGGCGCGAGTTGCACGCCGGAATCATTGATGGATATCGATTGCTACTCGCCATCGATGTCGGTCGCGACAGCCTCTTCGATGGCCTCGACACCGGCAGGCGACAGGTCTTCCTTGCTCTGGCAGAACTTCTTATCGACCCAGCCGGTCAGAATCGGGGCCATGATTGCCGTGATGATGACGGCAGTGGCGATCTGCGCATACGCGGTGGGCGCAAGCTCGGCGTAGCGCGGTGCGACCTCGGCGAGGGCAACCGGTGTGGTCATAGCCGTGCCGGCAATGGTGGAGCAAGCCACAGCGGCCTTGCCATTGCCGCCGCACAGACGCTCGAACGCAAAGGTGATGGGACCGACGACAAACAGCGTGACAAGGCCCAGCAAGATGCCGGAAATACCGCCGGTGATAAAGCTCGACAGGCTCATGGACGCACCGAGCTGAAATCCGATGACGGCAATCGCGGGATTGGCACCGGGAACCAGCAGGTTCTTGATAAACGGGAACAGGTTGCCCAGAACCATGCCAATAACGAGTGGCAAGATGGAGCCGATAATGGTGCCAATGGGAATGTTGGCGAGGCCGGAAACACCGAGGATGATCATCGTGACGGCGGGGCCGGCCGTAAAGAACAGGATACCGACGGCGCCCTGCTCAGACTCATCACCGAACTCGCCCATGATGCCCGTATAGAGCGCCATGTTGCAAAACGTGATGCCGCCGATGATAGACACGGAGCTCAGACCCAGGAAGTTGTCGTTAAAGAAATATGCCACGCCCAGGCCGAGAGCCGCTGCGACGACCAGCTTGGGAATCAGCACGACGATGCCGGTCTTGATAGCGCCCGGCGTGGACTTAAAGCTGATGCCGGCGCCCACAAACAGCAGGATCGCGGCGACGATGGTATTGGAGCCACCGCGGCAGGCAGCCGTAAAGAATCCGCCGATCTCAAAAACCTGCGGGCAGAAGGTGTTGAGCAAAAGACCGACGATCATCGGATAAATCATGATGTCGCCCGGGATGCGCGGGACCTTGAATTTCTTTTGCTCGTTGGCGGTTGCTTCCTGTGCCATGAAACCCCCATTTCCGCTGACGAGGTACAAAAGCCCACGTCACGCTTTGCTACAGTAAAGTTTGACCATGGTACCAGAAGAAATAGACCAGCTCGGTGAAAAACTCGACAAGTTGGGATGGAACGAGATTCGGCGCCCGCGACGCCACCCCTATATAAGGCTCAAGACGATATAGAGTACGATGCCCGAGACGCAGCACCACAGCATCGATTTTGTCTTGACCGCCACGACCACGACGCCGGCGGCCGCAATCCAGGGAACCAAGGCAGGCCAGAGCCCCGCGTCGAACGCGCCGGGACTCACCAAGTCGTTGGCGACCAGCGCGGCAAAGGCAGCGGGCGGGATATAGCCCAGGGCCTCGGTAATACGGGGCGACAGGGTCCGCCCGCGCAAGGCGAACGCCGGCGCGATGCGAAAGAACGCGATAGCAGCCCACGACGACAGCCACAGAACCAAGAACTCGTTAACGGGCATCGCGGGCACCTCTTCCGTCAAATACAGCATCGCACGCCAGCGCAATGGTAATGCCGACCACGACGCTTGCCGGCACGGCAATATTCACGAGGCCCAAGAACTTGCATACGGCGACGGACACCGCGCCCGAAACCGCCGCGACAACGTTGCCGCGCGACAGCCGCTGCGAAAAGAGCAGGCAGATAAAGAGCGAGGTGCAGACAAAGGCTGCAATGGCGGTGGGAACATCGACAACGGCGCCGACGATGGCGCCCGTCGTACACGATACGCCCCATGTTGCGATAAGGATCACGTTGAGCACAAAGGACTCGCGCGGGCCCCAATCCTCCCCTTCAACCAACTTGGCAAGCGAGATGCCATATGCCTCCTCGGTAAGTGTCGCGGCAACAGCCAGCGTCTGACTCTTCGAGGCACCCGTCAGATGCGACGTGATCGATGCCGAGTAAAGCGCAAAGCGCGAGGAGATGGCAGCAACGCTCGCGACGATCGACGCCGCAGGCACACCTGCCAGCCACAGGTTGCAGATCATAAACTGGCCGCTGCCCGTCACAAACGTGCTGCTCAGGGCAAAGACCATCCAGGGTTCCATTCCCGTCTGCCCCATGATCATTCCGCACGGCGCGCCTATTGCAACATAGGTAAGCATCACCGGCCAGACGGTTTTAAAGATCCTAAGGACCATGCCATTCCCATTCTGGTAAGTCGTCTGCAGCGCACCTCGCAACGCAGCAGAAATATCAACCGGTGGCAATAAAGTTCGCCTACAATTGCCACCGGATCGAAAGACACAACTTTTTAGGAAGTCATTATGACAGCTATCGATCGAGACCGGGCGCGCGCAGCCTTCAAAAGCTACACCGATGCCTACGACGCCACCAACCCACGCATCGCGCTCAAAATCGAGCATACGTACCACGTGGCCGAGGCATGCGATGCCGTAGCGCGCGAGCAGGGCTGGTCGTCAGATGATATTGACTTGGCATGGCTTTGCGGCCTGCTGCACGATATAGGCCGCTTTGAGCAGCTGCGACGCTGGGACACCTTTAAGGACGCCGAGAGCATGGGCCATGCAGCGCTGGGCATCGAGGTCCTCTTTGGCGAGAATCCCGCCGATGCACCCGCCGTGACGAGCGTCCGCGACTTTATCGATGACCCGGCAGAAGATGAGCTCATCCGAGCGAGCATTGCCTATCACAGCGATTTCCGTCTACCCGCGCAGCTCGACGAGCGCACGCGGCGCTTCTGCGATATCGTGCGCGATGGCGACAAGATCGACATTATGCGCACCATCGCCGACAGCACCGTCGACACCATCCTCAAGGTGGATGAGGACACGTTTCTCGCCAGCCACTTCTCGACACCGGCGCTTACCGCCTTTGACGAGCATCGCTGCGTCGCGCGTGACGAGCGCAACGAGCCGGCGGACTACCTGGTGGGGCTCATCTGCTTTATGTTTGAGCTCGTCCATCCGGCAAGCCGTGCACTGGCGCGCGAGCAAGGCGATATCTATCGCCTGCTCGACGCGCCCTTTGGCATTACGCGACCCTTTACCGACCCCGCCGCGCAGGCAACCTGGAGCCGCCTTAAGGACGAGCTGCGCCGCTGGCTGGCAAGCGCTTAGCACTCGAGCTGAGCCAGCAGTTCCTCAACGATCTCAACGGCATCGCCGACGACCTTGTACCGGGCGGCACCGAAGATGGGGGCATCCGGGTCCTCATTGATGGCGACAATGCACTCCGCCCCACCGATGCCGGCGAGATGCTGGATAGCGCCCGAGACACCGATGCTCACGAGGAGCTTGGGCGAGACCGATACACCCGTCTGGCCAATTTGGTGGCGATACTCCAGCCAGCCGGCCTCCACCACGGGGCGCGTGCAGCCAAGCTCGGCACCCAGAGCCTCGGCAAGCTTTCGCATCAGCGGTAGGTTTTTCTTGGAGCCGATGCCGCGGCCCACCACGACTAGACGCTCGGCATCGGCAATTGAGGCCTGCTGTCCCCACTCCTCGGCGGGAATCGAGATCTCGACACGGGCCTTAACGTCATCCGCTAGCACTACCTGGGCAATCGTGCCGGAGCGGCTATAGTCAAACTCGGGCGCCTTAAAGATGCCGGGGCGCACCGTTGCCATCTGAGGACGGTGGTTGGGGCAGATAATGGTGGCCATCAGGTTGCCGCCAAACGCCGGGCGCGTCTGCTGCAGCAGACCCGTCTCCGTATCCATCGAAAGCACCGTGCAATCGGCCGTAAGGCCCGTCTGCAAGCGCACGGCCACACTGGGCGCCAGCTCGCGACCAAAGGCGGTCGCGCCGTACAGAATGGCCTCGGGCTTGCGCTCGGCTACCAAATCGCAGATCAAGCGGGCGTAGACCTCCGCGTCGTTCTGACGCAGGCGCTCGTCACGACAGACCAGAACTTCGTCCGCACCGGCGCAAATCAGATGCTCCAGGTCCCCGAGTGAGCCCTCGGGGCTCATGCCGACCAGTGCCACCAGACGGCAGCCGCGGGCATCGGCAAGCTCGCGCCCCTTGCCCATGAGCTCGAAGGCCACGGATGCAACGGCATCGTGCTCGTCAGTCTGCACGAAGATCCAGATGTCTCGATATGCGTCAAGGTCTGCCGCGCCGGCGGCCCCGTCGCGCTCAATCGAGATGGCGTTGACGGGGCAGGCGTCGACGCACCCACCGCACAGGATACAGCCGTCGGTTACGCGGGCACAGCGATTGGGGCGCTCACCCTCCACCACAATGCCGCCCGAGGCGCAGGCGCGAACGCAGCGACCGCAGCCGATACAGGCTTCGCTATCGATAATCAGCCCGCTCATCTATGCCATCCCCTCGATAATCTTGGCAAGTTTTACCGCCTGCTCGGACGCCGTTCCCTCGACGGCCTCGCACGTTTGGTCACGGTCGGGCACAAACGAGCGCACGACTTGCGTCGGTGATCCGGCAAGGCCGCAACGCGAGGGGTCGGCGTTTACGTCGGCAGCGCTGGCCACGCGCACGTCTGCATCCTCGGCCGCGCGAATACCGGCAATACTCGGCATGCGCAGCTGGCCAATCTCCTTGGCAGTCGTCATCGCACACGGCATCTCCAGGTACACCGTCTCCTCGCCGGCATCGCAGCCGTGAACGAGCGCCAGCGAGCCACACGTCGTAAATCCCGCGCTCTGCACACAGCTCACGTCGGTCACGCAGGGGACCCCAAAGGCGCCGGCCAGCTCGGGGCCGATCTGGGCCGTATCGCCGTCCACCGCCATCTTGCCGCAGATGAGCAGGTCAAAGTCCTCATCGAGTGCCTCGATGCCGCATTTGAGGGCATAGGTGGTGGCTAGGGTATCGGCGCCCGCAAAGGCGCGATCGGTCAGCAGCAGCGCGTCGTCGGCACCGCGGGCGATGCAGTCGCGCAGCAGCGATTCGGTCGCGGGGATGCCCATCGACACCACCGTCACACGCACGTCCATGCCAAAGCCGATAAAGTCGTCCTTCAGCGCTAGCGCACATTCGAGGGCACTTGCATCGAAGGGATTAATGACCGCCTGCTTGCCATCACGCACGATAGTATTGGTCTTGGGGTCCATCTTGACCTCGGTGCTTCCGGGCACCGCCTTGACGCACACCACCATATGGAAATCACTCATCTTCACGCGCCCCCTTTCTGGACGAGTTCATCCAAGAGCTTCTCCGTAAACAGGTTGCCGCGACCCAACTGGCCGGCAGGATCGAGCTGGAGTTTGAGGCGCGCCGACTCGACCATGGCCTCGTGGCCGTACATCGTCTCCAAGAAGCCCGCCTTGATCTTGCCGACGCCGTGTTCGGCAGAAACGGCACCGCCCATGGCCGTGACCTCGGAAGCCCACTGGGCAAAGAGCTCTCCACCACGACGGTAGTCTTGCGCATCGCGCGGCAGGATGTTCACATGCAGATGGTTGTTCCCGATGTGTCCCCAGGCAGCAGACTCAAGCCCGCTTTCGGCCAGCGTGCGGCGATAGAGGGCCATGACATCGGCAAGGCGTGCATTGGGCACCGACATATCCGATCCCAGCTTGGTAATGGTGGGGTCGGTGCGGCGACGCTCGTCAATGAGCATGTTGACGCTCTCGGGCACCGCGTGGCGGAAGAACCGCTGGCACTCGCGATCGACTTCGGTGCGGGCGACCCATGTCGCATCGTCGCGGCCGCCCGCAAACTCCAGCACCCATCCAAGGTGGTACAGCTCCTCGGTCGCCTGCGCCTCGTCATCGCAGTCGAGCTCCACGTAGACACAGACCTTTGCCTCGTCGTCGAGCGCCGGCAGCGAGGCAAACGCTGTCGACTGCTCGCGCTGGCGACGCAGGATATCCAGGGCGCCAGCATCGAAATACTCAATAGCGGCGGCATGGGACAGCACGGGACGCACGGAATCGGTAAAGGACACGGCCTTGTCTTCGCTATCGAAAAAGCAACTCACACCCCATACGACCGAAGGTGCCGCCTGCAGGGCGATCTCGAGCTCGGTAATGACGCCGAGCGTGCCGCACGCACCGATAAAAAGATCGATGGCGTCCATATCGTCCGCAACAAAATACCCCGAGGCATTTTTGGTCTTGGGCATGGTGTAGTCAGGAAGATCAAGCTCGAATGTATGACCCTCTGCCGTCACGAGCGACAGGTGGCGGCCCTGGGCAAAAGCCTCGCCGCGCTGAAGCTCAAGCAAATCGCCATCAGCCAGCGCGACGTGGAGTCCCGTGATATGCGGGCGCATGGGGCCGTAAGCGTAGCTGCGGGCGCCGGAGGCGTTGCATGCCGCCATGCCACCCAGACAGGCAGATGCCTCGGTGGGATCGGTGGGAAAGAACTGCTCGGGGGACTCTTGGAACTCCTCGTAGGCCTCAAGCGATGCCTGGTCCCAACCAGCGGTCGGCAGTACCTTCTTGCTCAGCTGCTTACGCAGCTCCGAGAGCACAACGCCCGGCTCCACGCGCAGCAGAAATTGGCCTTGTTCATCGCGGCGAAGGCCCAAGTAGCGATTCATACGGGAAGTATTGAGGATATGCCCACCGTGGGGCACGGCACCGGCGGCAAGGCCGGTTCGGGCGCCCTGAACCGTTACCGGGACACGCTCGGCATGGAGCGTTTCCAAAATGGCACGGACCTCGTCTTCCGTTGTCGGAAACGAGATGCTCGATGCTTCGCCCGATGCACGAGATTCATCGCGGCCATACTCTTCGAACTCATCGGTGAAGGGTTTAATGGTTGCAGACACGCGAACTCCCCCTTTAGCTAACTACAGTGTTTGCAGGGAGATGTTACCGCATCGTTTCGTCGACGTGTTCGAGACCGTCTCCATAATTGGCGATTTTTACGTTTGTGCAATTCGGCGAACGGCAAGGCTTCCTCGGCAGACGATGCTTTTGACACATATCGCCCCGCCGTCGCCGACCGCTCGATTGTCGCTCGAAAAAAGTTGAAGTAATTTTTCCACCTTTTACCTGCGGAGATGTCAATCCGTCAAGCATTTGGTCAGAAATTGGTCAAGTAGCGGCTGATACGGTCGGCGTCGACAGCCAAAACCGATAGAAGTTTTGGCCCCAGAAGCAGGGAGGTTCCCATGGCATATTACTGGCCCCAGTACGGCGTCGCCATCGAGGTCGACGACGATCCCTATCTCCTGCCTTTCGACGAAGAGGCGTTCCCCGATACGGCGGTCTACCACGTCATCACCGATGTTATCTGCGACCCCGAGTCGTTCTCGGCGCTCGCCCACCACATCGCGCGTATCCACGACATCGAGCTCCCTCACGACTTTGACGAGCTCATCTACTCGCGCCGCCTGATGCTTCACATGCTCTTTGGAGCGGACCCGTCCACGTTCGCACGTGTCTACACCACCAAGGACGCCGCATGAGTGCGAAGAAGCCGCCCCGCCTCGCAGGACTGGGGCGTCGCAAGAAACTCGTCGTTGTCTGCCTGGCTATCGCCTGCGCCCTCATCGCCGTAGGGCTATACGCCTGGCAGTCGCAGCCCGTGCCCGAAGCGGGCGCCTCAGTCACGACGGCAGAGGGTAAATCGCGACAAGAAATCCAAGATGAGCTCGATGCCATCGTCCGCGACAACATGATGACGATTTCGGTCGCGCCGGTCGCTCAGCTACAGGAGGACGGCAAGCTGCGCGTCAACGTGCAAAACGTCCAAGACAATAAATTTCCCCAGCGATTCCGCGTCATCCAAAACGACGAGACCATGTACGAATCCGGTGTGGTCGAGACCGGCAAGACAATCGAGACGTGCCCCGCCGGCGACATCAAAGAAGGAGAGGCATACATCGAGATCCAGGCACTCGATGCCAAGACCCTCGACAGCCACGGCAATCCGACACGTGTCAAGGTACGGGTTGAGCAAGCCGAGAACTAGCTTTTTCGGCCGACGCGACACCGCACGCAATTCACCAGCATTCGTCCAATCATCGCGGGGACGGCCCGCGGCGAATAGAAAGGAACGACCATGGACATCACCAGGAACATGAACGGAGCCAGAGCGCTCGTCGTGGGCGCAGGGCTCGCGCTCGCGCTCGCAATGGGCGCCGCCCCGACGCCAGCTCTGGCAGCCGGGCGCGTTGGAACCACGAAAGTAATGGTCAGGACCGAGATCGACAACGTAGAGTTCAAAGTTCCGACGGTTATTCCCTTCGTCGCCAAGGCCGACGGCACGCTTCAGGGCCCCTCAGAAGACGCGACCACCATCGACAATCATTCGGCCTACGGCATCCATGTCACCAACATGAAGATCGACGCCATGAACACCTGGACCATTGCCGCCGACGCCAAGGCCGGAACCGCGCAGAATTCCATCGACTTTAAGGTCGGCCCCGACGGCGCACTCCAGAACGCCAGCGCCGCAATGCAGGAGACGGGCCTCGATCTTTCCAAGAATGCAGCCTTCGACATGGGCTACCAGGGCATTGCCGGCGGCACGGACAAAATTAAGCTCAAGACAAGCGGAAACGTCGCCCGCGTCACGCGCGACATCTTCCGCGTAACCGGCGAAGGCGATCAGGTTGCAACGATCACCTGGACGGTCGAGCCCGGTGCGCACACGGCATAAGGCCGTCGCCCTGGCCGCCGTCAGTATCCTAGCGTTTGGGCCAGCCATGGCCTTTGCCCAGCAAGAACAGGCGCAGGCCGCCACGCAAGTGACGGTCGACCTCTCGGAGCTCGACCGCGGCAACTGCAAGGAACCGTTGGCACAGACAGACGACAGACGATGGCTCTTGGCAGCAGGCGCCACGGCAGCAGGTGCGGGAACCGCCGGCCTCGGTCTGCACATCAAACGCAGCCAGAAACGAAACACGGACAGGCCGCACTAAATTAGCTAAGGAGACCCCATGGCATCGAAGAACCTTTTGCCCGTCGTCGCACTCTGCGGCGCGCTCGCAACCGGAACGCCTGTCGCCGCTTGGGCGACTCCCGTCATGGCAGACTCCTTACCAGCAGCCCTAAGCTCCGCACCAAATCCGTCGAGCGCCATTGCGTGCAAGCGTTTTTCGTTCGCACAGGCCGCAATCTCAACCTCGGGATGCCTTCGTCGTAATACGGACGGCTCGATAGTCGTGGATATCAATCGTTCGAACAAGGCAAACGGCTCCCAGGCGGGGTGCGCCGTCTGCACATGGCGCTCGATTGTGCTCGATGCAGATGGCGATCCGTGCGATTTGGGGTTGCGCATCGATATCGCTTCGGTCGATGACTCGGCGAACGGAGCGAAGGTCGCCTTCGACGGTGCGTTTTTCGAGAAAGGAGGCGGTATATGTCTGGGCTGCGCCGCCGCGAATGCAGACGATGTGCAGCCCACCCTCTCATTCACGGCATCGCTGCGGCTGACCAAGGCGGGCACCGATGCCATCGCGGCGGGAGAAGCATCCCTGCTGTTCTACGCCGCCAGTACCGAAGACACAGACATTCATTTCGAGAAGCCGGCCGGATCGCTCAGCCTTACGCGCGGGACGGAGGCAGGCCCTATTGCGATCGATACCCACACGCTAGGCAGGCAACGCATTCTTGCCGACCCGGCGCTTCTCGAGATGGAGTGGAACGGATCCGGAGCCATCGGGATTGTCCCCTCCGCGCTTGACGCCAAGACGCTCCCCTCAAACGACGAACCCATCAACGCAACCATACAAGAAGAGAGCACGGACAAAGAAGCAGGTGCGGGCGACACGCCGTCGCCGACAAACAGCGTCCCAGCTTCTTTCGAAGCACCGAATGAGCCCGCTACCGGTCCAAACGATCCCGAGCTCGCGGACAGTCTGGGACTTGCTGATCCTCAGGAGATCGATGAAGGTAACTGCTGCGTGCTTGCCGCCCTCGACCACACAGAGGTCATCGATGCTGCAAACATCGAAGTTGCCGCCGCCAATCAGCCCGTCCGCAAGTCGGCCATCATCGCATTTCCCGAATCCATCGAAGTCGTCTTTTTGCCATCGGGCGAGGTCGTGGCCCCAACACTGCTCACCTTGTTGGGCGCCAAGAATACTCGAAACGAAATTAAAAAGGTCACGGTTGTCGACCCTGCAACCACCGCTAAACTGCGTCTATACGCCGTTGCCCCAGACGGAGGCAAGACCTTGGAATTCGATGGCGACACACTTCTAGCCTGGCGACGTCTGGACATTATGCAAGACGTCTCGTATCAGATCGAACTCGAAGGGTTTGATCGTGCCCGCGATGCCAATATCATCGCCGCGGCTATTGAATCCCCGCAGCGGCTTATGACACTGCGCTTTGACTACTACCCCTATGTCCCGACAACCACCTGAGGCTTAAATGCTGCGCATCATTCCTAATACCACTTATATAACGTATTAGATGAGTCGCGATGTGCCTCGCATTTCGTTCTGCTACGATTGCCACGTTGGCATCAATACAGGAGGGCTCATGCCGGGCTTGGGAACAATCATCAACGTTGCGCTTTTAGTTGCGGGCGGTCTTTTGGGATTAGCGGGCGGCCGCTTCATTACACCGCGCATCCAAGACACGCTCATGAAAGCATCGGGGCTGTGCGTCCTGTTTATCGGCCTGGGCGGCACCATGCAAAAGATGCTCATCATCGATGGAAAGGCGCTAGCGACCACCGGTACCACCATGCTCATCGTCTCATTTGCGCTCGGTTCGCTCATCGGCGAGGCCATCAACTTGGAGGCCGCCATCGAGAACCTTGGCGAATGGCTCAAGCGCAAGACTGGCAGTGAGGGCGATAACGAGTTCACCAACGCTTTTGTCTCGACTTCACTCACCGTGTGCATCGGCGCCATGGCCATTGTGGGATCGATCCAGGACGGCCTGCTCGGCGACTGGTCAACGCTTGCCCTCAAGGGCGCACTGGACTGCATCATCGTCTGCACCATGACGGCCTCGCTTGGCCGCGGCTGCATCTTCTCCGCCCTGCCCGTCGCCGTGTTCCAGGGGACGATCACGTTGTTTGCCGGCGCGCTCTCCCCCATCATGACCACAGCAGCCCTCAACAGCCTTTCGCTCGTAGGCTCCATGCTCATCTTCTGCGTCGGCGTCAACCTCATCCGTCCTCAGACCTTCCGCACGGCCAATATGCTTCCCTCCGTCGTCATCGCCGTCATATACGCCCTCCTGTTCTAAATCTAGCAACGCAGCGGTATCTCGAACATCTGTTTGATGCTGTGCTATGATATGAGGTCACCGTAGCTGCGTTCGAGAGGAGGAGCGGTGGCCGACCAGGACATCAAGATGCTCATCGAGCGCATTATGGCCGAGGCCCGGACCCATCAGTCCGCCCGCTTCTCAAACGAAACCTACGCAGACGAGCCGATTCTCAAAACCGGCCGACAGATGCAGAATTTCCTCCCCGACCAGTACCGTAAAATGCGCGAGATATCGCGCTGGCAGGATGACCCCAAGGGCGGTGCGGGCCGCTGGCTTTCGGAAGCCGAGCTTTTTTACCGCCAGGGCCTGCTGATGGCCGACTTTGAGGACGACTGTCCCTACAACGGCACCTTTAAGTCGTACTTTCCCACCTACAACGCCATGAGCGACCGGCAACTGCGCGGCTACTTTACCTGGCGTGCCCAAGTGCGCCGCGGAACCGTCGAGGAAACGTCTACGTCCTTTGCCTTTCTGTATCTCTATGAGCTGATCTGCGGCATTGGCGTAGATAATCCACTCGATGGTTTTAACAAGATCAAGGCTTTTTGGGATGTCTATCGCGCCTTCGAGCCCGGCATCGACCGGTTTGCGCGCGTGTGGCTGCAAGATTACGCCGTGTTCCACGGGCTCGACCCCAAGCTGCTTCGCGACTCTAAAACCGTCATGTTCGATAACGCCCTTATCGAACTGCGGCGCGCGGCACGAGACCTTGTACCGGCACCGTCCGGCCAGACCCCTAAGCGTCGCAAAACCTCCGAGCCCACGCTCCCCCTTCCGCCCGATGAGGTGCGCGAGGAGCGACTCATGGCCGCCATCAACGCCCTCTCCACGTACAACCTAAGTAGCTCGCGGCTCGACCGCAGCCACCACCGTGATCTGCGCCACGTGGCGTGCGCCGTGTATGTCCGCATGGCGCGCTACTATGACACGCACCGAAAGACCGGCATCGTGGCAAGTTTATTTGGGGAGGAGACGGCCATGCCCTACACCATGTTTGCCTCGGCCGTATTCTTTGCGCCCGAGCGCCACGAGGACTGCGAATACCGTCTGGACCCCATCCATATCTACCGTTGCCAAAACGGTTTTTGGGAATGCATGCGGATTCACGGTAGCAGGCAAAAGAGCAGCAAGCTCGGTGAAATGATGCGCGCCTGCGACCAACGCCTGCGCCTGGCGCTGGACCCCGCCCATCCCCTTAAGGAAGAAAAGGTCCCCAAATATCTGGCCAAGATTATCGATGACGAGATTGTGGCATGGCTTTCGTGGGACGCCGCACACCAGCCCGTCAAGATCGATATCGATTTGAGCCAGCTGGGGCACATTCGGAGCGCTGCCGCACAAACGCGCGAAGCGCTTTTGATCGACGAGGAACGCGAGGACGGCACGCTTGCGGATGCCGAGGTGACAGTTGCCGAACGACGGGAAGCCAAGCCCGTGGCCGGCACGATCGCCGAACCAGTCGCGACGACCATGCAGCAGGACGAGGCTAGCGAGCCGACCATCTCCACCGAGCAGTTTGGCGTCGTGGCCCCGCTCCTCGCACCAGCACCCACGTCCGCTGACACCGCGTCCGCACTCGATCCCGCCGCAGACGCCTATCTTCGAGCACTACTCGAGCAAAACGCAGCGCAGACGGCATCGGCGGTGGCGCAGTCGGGCAAGAGTGAGGACATGCTTGTCGATACCATCAACGAGGCGCTCTTTGACCTGGTGGGAGACACCGTTATCGAATTCGGCGCGGCAGGGCCGCAGATTATCGAGGACTACGAAGCAGACGTGAGAGGATACCTAGACCATGAGTGATACCGCATCCGCAGCACCCCGCGTGCCCAAGCGCGTCGCTGCCGTCATTCTCAACTCGCTCAAGGGCGGCGTGGTCCCGCGCATCGGCCTTCCTTACATCACCGTAGGGCGCGAGGTCGAGATCCGCGCCCTGCTCACCGATTTAAGTCTCATCGCCGATGGCGGCGCGAGCTTCCGCTTTTTAGTCGGTCGCTACGGCGCCGGTAAGAGCTTTTTGCTCCAGACCATCCGCACGCACGCCATGGGCGAGGGATTCGTCGTCGCCGATGCCGACTTGTCGCCCGAGCGACGCCTGCAGGGCGGTCAGGGGCAGGGCCTTGCCACCTACCGCGAGCTCATCCGCAATATATCGACCAAGACGCGCCCCGAGGGCGGTGCGCTCAACCTTATTCTGGATCGCTGGGTCGCCTCGTGTGCCAACGTCGACGAGTCGGTCGTCAATGCCCAACTGACCCCGCTCGAGGAGATGGTCCACGGCTTCGACTTCACCCGCATGCTTCGCCGCTATCGCACGGCCGTATCCGAGGGCGACGAAGAGGCCATGAGCCGCGTGACCAAATGGATCCGCGGCGAATACCGCACCAAGAGCGAGGCTCGCGCCGAACTGGGGTCCTCAACCATCATCAGCGACGATGACTGGTACGACTACGTCAAACTCATCGCGCGTTTTTTGGTTTGCAGCGGCTACAAGGGCATGCTGGTGCTCATCGACGAGCTCGTGAATCTGTATAAGATTCCCAACGCCATCACGCGCCAGTACAACTACGAGAAGATCCTGACCATGTACAACGACACACTTCAGGGCAAGGCGCAGTACCTGGGCATGATCATGGGTGGCACGCCGACCTCCATCGAGGACCGCCGCCGCGGTGTGTTTTCCTACGAGGCCCTACGCAGCCGACTCGCCCAGGGCCGCTTTGCGCGCGAGGACCTTAAGGACATGCTTGCGCCCATCATCCGCCTGCAACCACTCACCTACGAGGAGTTGCTGGTGCTGATCGAAAAACTCATGCAAATTCACGCCGGCTACTTTGGCTGGACGCCCACGCTGACCGAAAACGACTTGGTTGACTTCCTCAAGATTGAGTTCGGTCGTGTGGGAGCCGACACGCACCTGACGCCGCGCGAGGTCATTCGTGACTTTATCGAGTTGCTCGACATCCTATGCCAAAACCCCGACGCCAACGTGGCCGAGCTGCTGCAAAGCGTCGGCGGCGACGCGCTGGCGCCGGCAGCCGCAACAGGCGACACCGGCACCGCAGGCGGCGACCGCAACTTCGCCGAGTTCACCATCTAACCTACCAAAAAGGGACAGGTTTATTTTGGCAGGTTTTATCTGGGCAAACGTTGAAGCAGTAATGCAGCAAGCCGTTGCCAGCCGCGTTGAGAAATTCGTTGTTGAAAGGAGGCCCCGTGAACGCCTTTGACCGCTACGCCCCGTTTATCCAAGGCTTCATCTACTCCCACGATTGGGAGAGCTTGCGCTCTATCCAGGTTGCGGCGGCAGATGCCATCTTCAACACACAGGACAATGTGCTCCTGACGGCGTCAACGGCTTCCGGCAAAACCGAGGCAGCCTTCTTTCCCATCCTGACCGAGTTTTGGGAGAACCCGCCCGCAAGCGTGGGCGCCCTCTACATTGGCCCCCTCAAGGCGCTCATCAACGACCAATTCGTCCGCCTCAACGACCTGTGCGAAGAAGCCGATATCCCCGTCTGGCACTGGCATGGCGATGTCTCACAATCACACAAGGCCAAACTCATCAAAAAGCCGAGCGGTATCCTACAGATTACGCCCGAATCGCTCGAGGCGCTCCTGATCCATAAGCACATGGCAATCCCGCGCATGTTTTGCGACCTGCGCTATGTGGTTATCGACGAGGTTCATTCGCTCATGCGCGGCGACCGCGGCGGTCAGACGCTCTGTCTTATCGAGCGACTCTCGCGCATGGCCGGCGTGCAGCCTCGCCGCATTGGCCTTTCTGCCACCATCGGCGACCCCGAGCGCACGGGCGCCTTTCTCTCACAGGGAACGGGACGCGGTTGCATCATCCCCCGCTTTGAGGAACCGCGCCGCGTGTGGCGCATCTCCATGGAGCACTTCTACAACTCGGGCCCCCAGGCTCAGCAGCGAGGATTCGTAGGCACAGGTCCACAAGAAGCCGAGGTGCTTGCTTGCGAGCGTATTGAGACGGCGGCGCCCGCGGCGCTGCCCGCATCCGGACAAGACATGTGCCACAGCGGACAGCTTACACAGGAAGAACACCGTCAACGTCGTGAGCAGGCGCGGGGCAAGGCCGCTCCCAAAGACCGTCGCACTTCCTCGGCCCCCGAGGGCGAAGTCGACATCCCACGTGCGACCGAGCAGGCGCTTCTCAACCCCACCGACACGGCGCCCGACAACGCCGACCCCGGCATGGGTTATATCTTTGAGCATACGCGCGGCCGCAAATGCCTGGTCTTTGCCAACTCGCGCGAGGAGGCAGAGGCCGTGTGCTCCATGCTGCGCAGCTACTGCGAGAGCCGGCACGAGCCCGACCGTTTCCTCATCCACCATGGCAATCTTTCGGCATCGCTGCGCGAGACGGCCGAGGAACTCATGCGCGATGAGGAGCAGGCACAGACAACCGTCACCACCTCTACGCTGGAACTCGGCATCGATATCGGCCGTCTGGAGCGCGCGTTCCAGATCGATGCGCCGTTTACCGTCAGCTCCTTTTTGCAGCGTATGGGCCGCACGGGACGCCGCGATCTTCCGCCCGAGATGTGGTTCGTCATGCGCGAGGAAGAACCCGAGCCGCGCACGATGATGCCCGAGACCATTCCCTGGAAGCTCCTCCAGGGCATCGCACTCGTACAACTCTATCGCGAGGAAAAGTGGGTCGAGCCGCCCGAGCTCGATCGACTCCCCTACAGTCTGCTCTATCACCAGACTATGTCGACGCTTGCCAGCACCGGCGAACTCACGCCGGCAGAGCTTGCCCAGCGCGTGCTCACACTCAGCTATTTCCATCGCATCTCGGCCGATGACTATCGCGTGTTGCTGCGTCACCTCATTACCATCGACCATATCCAAGTCACCGAGGGTGGCGGGCTCATCGTGGGTCTCGCGGGCGAGCGCATCATTAACAACTTTAAGTTCTACGCCGTATTCCAGGAAAACGAAGAGTTCACCGTTCGCAGCGAGTCGGCCGAGTTGGGCACGATCGTCAATCCGCCACCGCCCGGTGAGCGCATCGCCATCGCCGGACACTGCTGGATTGTCGAGGAAGTGGACTGGAAGCGTCATACCGTCTTTGCCACGCAGGTCAAGGGCCGGGTGCCGGCCTACTTTGGCGACTGCCCCGGTGACATCAATACACACGTACTCGAGCGCATGCGCAAGGCGCTCAACGAGCACGCGACATATCCGTACCTTATGGGCAACGCGAGAGCCCGCTTGGCGCAGGCTCGTCATACGGCCGATATTTCGGGTGCGGGAACTAAGCCGCTCATCAACCTGGGCGGCGATACCTGGGCACTTTTCCCCTGGCTGGGCAGCTACGCCTTTTTGGCGCTCGAGCGCATGCTCAAAATTAAGTGTGCCGCGGAACTGGGCCTTCGCGGACTTGACCCGTCACGCCCGTACTTTATGCAGTTTAAGATGAAGGCCGACGAGGAGACGTTCTTTGAGGTGCTCGCCGCCGAGGCCGAGAAGGACTTCGATCCCATCGAGCTCGTCTATCCCGGCGAAGTGCCTTACTTTGATCGTTACGATGAGTTCGTTCCCGAAGAGCTCGTGCGTAAGGGCTTTGCCGAAGGCGTGCTCGACATCGAAGGCATGAAGCAGCGCGTTCTCGGCTGGTGCGACCACACATAAAACCAGTCTTTTTGGTACGGGGAGACTTACTTGTCGTGAAGGACGGTGCCGAGGAAGTCGGCGTTAAAAGGCACGGCTTCGGCGAAGACATAGTCGCCGTCGCTGGCGATGAGCAGGTAGTTCTCCTCGCCGCCAAATTCCGCGTCGCCGCAGGGAACCACCCAGGCATGCGCAAACACCTCGAGCGCCGTGGCAACGCAACCGCGCAGGAACGTCACATCGCTCCCCTCGTTCGCACTCACGATATTGGCCGCATAGATACCGCCGGGGTTCAGGCTGCCCCGCACCAAACGCAGCGCCTCAATCGTCGCCAGCTCGCGCACGGGCTCGGCACCGCCAAAGCAATCGCTCACGACCGCATCGTAGCGACGATGCCCCACACTCGTCACGCCCAGATACGAGCGAGCCTCAGCGGTAATCACCCGCAGGCGATCGCCCACCGCGTGCTCCAGCTCGTCTAGGTAGAACCAACGACGCGCCAGACGTGTAATCTCGGCGTCGTACTCAATGACGTCCATGCGCAAACTCTCGTGCGACATCAGCGCGAACTTGGGATAGGCAAACCCTCCGCCGCCCAGCATAAGCATGCGGTCGATGCCATGACCATAAGCATCGCGCATGGCATCCTCGGCCTCAAACACATCGTCAAACGCACGATAGTACGCAAAGACGGGCTCTGCCCAACGCTCGCCAACGTAGGTCGCGCTTTGGTAGACGCTGCCTTGCACCAACACGCGGACTTCCTCACCGCTCTCATCGTGCACGCGCTTCACACGCGCCAACCCATTGCGGGTCCTCGCGACCTGCAGGCAGGCGGCGCGAACAGCGACGGCGGCCGCACCAAGCGCCGCGGCTCCCAGAGCAACGCCGGCAACGACGCCGGCAGAAACACTCGGCTTGTTCATCTAGAGCTCCTTTTGCAGATAGAGTCCATGGTCGTAAAAACCCAAATGGCGATAGTACTCACGCGTGCCGATCGCACTGATCACGTTGATGCGTGCATAACCCGCATCCCGGGCAATCTCGCACGCACGCTCTACGAGCAAACGCCCCAATCCATGGTGCTGGGCTGCCTGGCCTTGATCCCCCACGCGCGCCGCCATGCCATACACGTGTACCTCGCGAATCATCGCCTCGTCCGGCATCGTCGGCAACTCGTCCGCATGCGCGGCAACAAATGCGCGATCGGGCAGCGACAGCCGCAAAAAGCCCGCAATCTTGCCCTGCGGCGTCACCCACTGCAAAAAGCGCTCGTGCGTCACCGGCGTCTCGTACGTCACTTCTTCGTCAAGGGCCAACTCGTTCAGGTCGGCACCCGCCGTGCTGATCTCGCGATAGCGAATCTCACGCACCGTCGCACCGTCACCCCGAGCAGCCAGGCGGTTCTCAACGAGCTGACGCAGGTTGGGCTTCTTGTTGCCCACCATAATGTCGTCGGAGCTAAAGTCGCGAATCATGCGGCTGATGCGGCAGAACGCCGGCGTCACCACGATGTCATCGGCCAGTACGTCGAGCAGCTCTTCCTCGGTATAGGGGCGCCACTCGCCACGCTCGTAACAGCCCACCAGGCGCGAACCCTCGATGAGCGCACACGGGTAGACCTTGACCTCGTCGGGCATAAAGGCGCCCTCGGTCATAAAGCGCTCGTAGTCGCGCTTGTCACCCTCGGGCGTGGCGCCCAGCAAGTTGAGCATAAAGTGCGCGTGAATCTTAAAGCCAAACAGGCGCGCAAGCGAAAACGCTCGCTCGATCTGTGCCACCGTAATACGGCGCTCGTTGATATCGAGCAGGTGCTGGTCGAGGCTCTGGATACCCATCTGAATCTTGGTGCAGCCCAGGCGGCGGATAAGCGTAAGCGCCTGCGGCGTTACGGCATCGGGGCGCGTCTCGATAACGAGTCCCACCACGCGATGCTTCGCCGTCTCGTTGATGCGCTGCTGTTGCTCAAGCTCCTCCATCGTTGCCGTCTGCCACTCGGCGACTGCGCCCCAAGGCGTGCCGGGGCCGTACAGACGACGCACCGCGCGGTTATAGCCACCCTCGGCAGCATCCACACGCCCTTGCACGCCGGCAACGCCGGCGGCAAGCTCGGCCTCATCGGTCGCAATACCGGCAGCCCTATAGCGCTCGCGACGCTCCGCCACCACCGGCGGCAGGGCATCGGCGGGAGCGTCATCGAGCAGGCGCCCCGCCTCGGCACGGCTGATGCCCGGACGTGCCAGCATGGGGTTAGCCGCCACGCCCGCCACGGCGTCTTCATTGAGCGCACGGAAGAGCTCCGACATAAACCATGCCTGATACCCCTGCGGATAGTCGCTCCAGGTACCACCGAGCACAATGAGCTCGATCTTATCGGTCGCATGCCCCATCTGCGAAAGCGCGGTCAAACGAGCGCTCACCTGCAAATACGGGTCGAAGCAGTTTTGCTCCGCACGGGCGCATGCCGGCTCGGCGTGCAGATAGCTCTTGGGCATGCGCAGGTCGTTGGGGCAAAACAGGCAATCGCCCGAACAGGGCCACGGCTTGGTAATGACGGTAATGGTCGCCACGCCCGAGGCCGTTCGGCGCGGCTTCATACGCAGCACCTGCAGCAGTCGACGTTCCAGCTCGGCATCGACATTCCACCCAGCCCAACGAGCCGGCTCCTCACGCTTCACCCGCTGGTAGAACGGCAGCAGACGGCGCTTGGCCAAATCGCGTTTGTCGGCACCCTCGCGGCGCGCCTCGGCATGTATCAACTTGACGAGCGCCTTGTCGTCCACGGTCTCACCGCGACGCAGAGCCTCGAGTATGTTCAAAATAATCTGTTCCATGCCCCCATTGTAAAGGCAAAGGCGCCGGAGCCCGTCACGGCCCCGGCGCCTCCATCAAAGAGCATGCCTATATGCACCGATCTCCGAAAACCGCATGTCACTCCGGATCAAACGACATGTCGCCCGAACCGACCTCAAAACGATACGTAGCAGACTTATCGCCGTTATCGAATTCAAGATTCAAAATGGTCTCGCCGTCGTAGTCAAGCGGAAGGAAATCGCTCTCGAAGTCGCCGCTGCCCAAGGTGAGGCTCGCCTTAAAGCCCGTCGAGTTCGGAACCGTCATCTCCACATCGCCCGAGCCCACACTCACGTCCATCGACTTCGCGGGGGCCTGGTAAAGCTCGAACGTCACATCGCCCGAACCGACCTCAGCGCTGAGCGCATCAGTCACGCTGCCCGTAAACTCTACATCTCCCGCACCCAGGAAAAGGTCGAAACCATCACAGATGACACCGGCAATCTGCAGATCGCCCGAGCCCACGTGCGCGTTGACTCCCTTCAGATGTTCGGCAACACGGCGCGGCAGCTCGACCGTAACTGAGCGATCGATTGCCTTACCGTCGTCACTTCCAAACTGGGAAACCTTGAGCGTCGAGTCCTCGACGGATGCGATGTTTTGCGTCGCGGCCTTGGAGGCATCCATACCCTCGGCAACGCGCCCCCGCTCGATAACGCGAGCCTTGTTGCCATCAACAACCTTGACGTCCACCGAAGCCGCATTGATATCGAAATCGAGGTAGCGGAACTCATCGGCATCAAAAGTCGTGCTCGAAAGCTGCTGAGGCTGAGCGGAATACTTACCGCCATCGTTCAAAACATCGGCGTCAACCGCATCGTCCCTACCGGACAAGCCGGATGCAATAGTGCCGAGATCCCACGGACCATCAAAATGAATCCATGTCCGCGAAGCGCCAAAGACAAGCCCAACAATAAGCACAAACGCTCCGATGCCAACGCCCAGACGCACCTTCGATTCATGCGAGAGTTTCATTATTCATCACCTTCTTTGGCGCTCGGATCAACGGGGGTCGCGGTAGCCACGTCGGTATCAACCGCAGGGGAATCATCCTGAGCCCTGGATGCCACCGGCGCCGGACCAACCTGAATATTCCCGCGTGCCCAATCGCCGTCGAGCGCACGCGCCACCCAGTGATAGATGGGGATCGTAAAGAAGATCAGTGCGGCAAAGGGGGCACCACCAAACAGGAACATCAGTAAAAAGAACAGCAGCCAGCACACGGCCCAATACGGAAACGACTGGAACGGACCTTTCACTGGAGTCGGATTGACCGCGCCAGCGCTCGTCGCTTGCGCCGTCGCGGCGTTAGCCGCCTGTGCGCTCCAACTTGCAGCTTGCGCCGCCTTGGCCGCAGCATCACTCGCCTGTGTTGCCACCTCGGTAGCGCGCGCTGCCGCCTCGTGGGTACGGGCGCGCTCGGCCGCCTCGGCCTCGCGCTGGCGAGCACGGTCCTCGTTCTCAAACTCGATATCGTCCTCGATCTCGTCGCTCGGATTGAGTAGCTCGTCCAGACTCACACCATAGAGCTTGGCAAGCGAGATCAGGTTCTCGGTATCAGGCGAGCTCTCCGCGCGCTCCCATTTACTGACCGCCTGGCGCGACAGTCCCAGCTTTCGCGCCAATCCTTCTTGGCTAAAGCCCTTGCTGCGGCGAAGGTCGGCGAGCCGCTGAGCAGTTTCTACATTCATGGTTCCTCCTATGCGATGCCAGCCGTGCCGCCGGACCGTTTTTGTTCTTAAGGCGCCTTGCACAGTTAAAAATCTATCCGCCACCGCCAAAAGCATGCCACCTATTCTAGTGAGATTTTTGACAACCGGAGGTTGCGGGCGCATATGAGCTGCGGAAATGTGTCCAAACAAAGCAATGACCCGCAGCTCGGTTGTCCCCGTTGCGGCGTTAACGGTAGTATGGTCGTACTGTTTATTCCGCACCGCCAACGGAGGGAGTTCCGCGCCGTGAACCGCGATTTCGCATCATCGCTCATCCAGCTCAACAATACGTTCTATCGCGAGCACTCCGCTTCCTTTTCCGATACGCGCCAGGCCCCGTGGCCCGGCTGGGTGCGCACCATGGACATCGCGCTTGATCAGCTCGATGTGGCCACGATCGAGCATCCCGTCCGCGTCTTCGACCTTGCCTGCGGCAATATGCGATTCGAGAACTTTGCCGCCGGCGGGGCACTTGCCGCCAAGGGCGTCGACGGCGCAAACCCCTCGGCAGATGCCAGCTGCCCGTTTGAGTTCTATGGTGTCGACTCGTGCCAAGATCTGGCAATAGACGCCCACGGCCACGCCCTGCGCATTCCCAACCTGCACTTCCAGGAACTCGACGTGCTCGACGCCCTCATGAAGCTCAACCCCGCCGAGACACCCGACGTGCTTTTCGACGCCCCGCTCGCCGACATCTCGGTCTGCTTTGGCTTTATGCACCACGTGCCGTCATGCGAGTACCGCGTACGCGTGCTCGACGCCCTGGTGCGCCAGACGCACCCGGGCGGCATCATCGCCATCAGCTTTTGGGAGTTTATGAATGACGAGCGCATGGCGCGCAAGGCCGTTCGAGCCGAAGCCCGCGCCGAGCTCACCCCGCCGTTTGAGGGTTACGATTCCGCGCAGTTTGAAGCCGGCGACCACCTCATTGGCTGGCAAAACGACCGCCACGCCTACCGCTATTGCCATCACTTTGACGATCAGCAGATCACCGACTTGGTGCGCGGCGTCCGTACGTTCTACAAGAGCGGCGAGGTTCCCGTACGCGAGCTCGAGCGTTTCCACGCCGACGGTCGCAGCGGCGAGCTCAACCGCTATGTGATTCTCAAGCGTCTGTAGGCACCGACGACTCGCCGCCGAGCCGCACCGCAGCGTTCGGGCAAATCGCCCCCTTCTAACCCATCGCCGGAACGCGCAGCCATGCGTTCCATACTTATGACCAAGGAGCCTCATGGGAGCCGTCCACGCTCGCACCCCTAAGAACTTTGTGCTCGAGGAGCGCTTGGAGCGCTATGCCGATGCGATTGAGACGAACCCCGAGGCCTATGCCGGAGATTGGCGCAAGGCCTGTGCGCCCGCAGGCAGCAAGCCTTTCGAACACCTTCACCTGGACCTTGGCTGTGGCAAGGGAACGTACCTTGTAGAGCGCGCGGCCCACGAGCCCGACACGCTCTTTATCGGTATGGACCAGGAGCCCATCTGCATCGCCTATGCCGCACAGAAAATCTGCGAGCAGGGGCTGTCCAACGCACTCGTCCTGCCCCGAGGTGCCGCATCGCTGTCGCAGCTATTTGCCGCAGGCGAGCTCGATGCCATCACCATCAACTTTCCCACGCCGCAGCCCAAGGCCAAGTACGCCAAAAAGCGACTCGTCCATGTCGACCACCTAATGCTGTACCGTCCGCTCTTTTCAGCCGGTGCCACCGTCACACTGCGAACCGACAGTAAGCCATTGCGCGACTACGCCTTGGGGCAGTTTGCTGCGGCAGGCTACGACACGCTTTGGGTAAGCGACGACGTCCGCCGCGACCATCCCGAGCACCCCGAGACCGAATACGAGCGCCGCACGCGCGAGATGGGTGCCGTCGTCTATGGCATTTGCGCCACACCCGGCGCACATCCCAGTGACGATGTGCTCACGGCGGGTCACATGCAGGAGCAAAGTCTTGCCTGCTACCTGCCCGATAACCTCGATGAGCTCACCTATGTGCCTCTGGGCATGGAAGAAGCCGTCGAGAACTTTAGAAACCGCGCCCGCAAGGGCAAGAAGCGCTTACCGCAGGAGTCCTAGGGGCTTCTGATGGTCGCGGCATCGGCAAACAAGCGCAAATAAGCGCCAGCGAACGGTCCTCAAACCTAAGTGAGTAGACTATTTAGCAATAGCCAAGCACAACCCGCATAGCGAAAACTAAAACCGCAGGTAGAGCCCTTGCGCAAAAGCCATGTGCTCGCGATATCGCAAAAAGTCTACTCACTTAGCTGGCTACTGCACCAAACGGCTGGGCAGAACGCCCATTTCCTGCATTTTCTCGCGCGCTGGCACCCCGCGCCGCCGCTACGCCATAATAGTTGGCGGACAATCGCGAGAGAAAGCAACCACACATGGCACAGACCACGACAGATACCGCCGCCAGCACCGTCTCGGGCGCCGGCGCCGCCAGCTCATTCTCGGGCGGCACGGGAACCGAGGCCGAGTTCGGCTCGCTCGGCGCGCTCTCCCCCACCTGGTGGGAGCCCGAAGACGGCAGTGAGCCCGAACCGTGGCTCACGGCCGATCAGGCCTTCGAACGCTTCTTTGAATGGACGAGCGACCGCGGCATCGAGCTGTGGGATCACCAAGAAGAGGCCCTCATGGACCTGGCTGCCGGCGATCACGTCATTTTGGGCACACCGACCGGATCGGGCAAATCGCTCGTCGCGCTGGGCATGCTCTTTATGGGCATGGCGCAGGGCAAGCGCTGCTATTACACGGCCCCCATCAAAGCCTTGGTCAGCGAAAAGTTCTTCGACCTGGTACAGGTGCTCGGCCGCGATAACGTCGGTATGATCACCGGCGACACGCATATCAATACTAAAGCGCCCGTCATCTGCTGCACGGCAGAGATCCTTGCTAACGACGCACTGCGCGAGGGCGAAGATGCCGATGTGGGCTGCGTCGCCATGGACGAGTTCCACTACTTTGCCGACCCCGATCGCGGTTGGGCCTGGCAGGTACCGCTGCTCACCCTGCCTCACACACAATTCATGCTCATGAGCGCCACGCTCGGCGATGTCACCGCGATCGCCGCCTCACTCGAGGAGCACACCGGCGCCGCGTGCGATCTGGTCGTCGATGCCCCACGCCCCGTGCCGCTGAGCTACGACTACGTGACGACCTCCCTCGAGGGCACGGTCGAGCTCGCAATGCGCCGCGGCGAGGCCCCGCTCTACATCGTGCACTTTAGCCAGGACGCCGCACTTGCGACGGCGCAATCCCTCGCCAACTTTGGTATTGCCAGCAAGGAGCAGCGTGGGGCCATCAAGGAGGCGGCCAAGGGCACGAGCTTCTCGACGGCCTTTGGCAAGATTCTTAAGCGCTTGCTCGGATGCGGCGTCGGCGTGCACCATGCTGGCATGTTGCCGCGCTATCGTCTGCTGGTCGAGCGCTTGGCACAACAGGGCCTGTTGCCCGTCATCTGCGGCACCGATACGCTCGGCGTCGGTATCAACGTGCCCATCCATACCGTGGTGCTCACCGCGCTCACCAAGTTCGACGGCTACAAGATGCGTCGTCTGCGCGCCCGCGAGTTTCATCAGATTGCCGGTCGCGCCGGCCGCTCGGGCTTCGATACCGAGGGCATGGTGATTGCCGAGGCACCCGAGCACGAGATCGAGAACGCCAAGCTCATGGCCAAGGCGGGCGACGACCCCAAGAAGCTCCGCAAGATTAAAAAGAAGAAGGCCCCCGAGGGCTTTGTCACCTGGAACAAGCAGACCTTTGAGCGCCTGATCGAGACGCAGCCCGAAACGCTCAAGCCGCGCCTTCGCATCACACACTCCATGGTGATTAGCGTGGTCGAGCAGGGCGGCGACGCCCGCGCCCGCGTACACGACCTCATCGAGACGAGCCTGCAGACTCCCGAAGAAAAGGCTAAGCTCGAGGTTCGCGCCGACGAAATCTTCGCCACGCTCATCGACTCCGGCGTCGTCGTGCGCACCGAGGTACCGCCCGCATCCGACGCTCCGGCTGATGCCGCGCCGGACATCGACTACGCGCTGACGGTCGACCTGCCCGAGGACTTTGCGCTCGACCAGCCGCTCTCACCGTTTTTGCTTGCCGCGCTGGAGCTGCTCGATCCCGAGAGCGAGACCTATACCATGGATCTGATCTCGATGGTCGAGGCCACGCTCGAGGACCCCAAACAGGTGCTGCGCGCACAGGAGCGTGCCGCGCGCGATCGCGCTATGGCCGAGATGAAGGCCGACGGCATCGAGTATGAGGAGCGCCTGGAGCGTATTCAGGACGTCACGTACGAAAAGCCGCTTGAGGACCTGCTCGACGCCGCCTTTGACAAGTACTGCCAGGAAGTACCCTGGGCAAACGACTACCAACTCTCTCCCAAGAGCGTTCTGCGCGATATGCTGGAGAGCGCGAGCGATTTTAAGGGCTACATTCAAAAGCTCGGCATCGCCCGCTCCGAGGGCATTTTGCTGCGCTACCTGGCAGAGGCTTACCGTTCGCTCGACCGCACCGTACCCATCGAGAAGCGCGACGAGCGCCTGCGCGACATTATCTCGTGGCTGGGCTTTGTGGTGCGCTCGGTCGACTCGAGCTTGGTAGACGAGTGGGAGAACGCTGGCAACCCGGCAGCCCTCGACGCCACGCCGCCGCAGGGCATCGACGAGGTCGTGGCGGACCGTCGCGGCTGCACGCTGTTGGTGCGCAACGCGCTCTTCCGCCGCGTGACTCTTGCCGCCCGCGAGCATGTGCGCGACCTGGGCGAACTCGACGACGACTGGGGCATGAGCGAGATCCGCTGGCAAAAAGCACTCGACGCTTACCACGAGCAGCACGAGGAGATTCTCACCGACGGCGACGCGCGCTCCTCTGCTATGTTCTCGATCGACGAGTCCGACGAGAAGGCGCTCCACGTGTGGCACGTGCACCAGATTTTTGCCGACGAGGACGGCGACCACGACTTTGGCATCATGGGCGATGTCGATCTGGACGCCACGCAAGACGGTGGCGAGGTCATCTTCAAGAACTACCGCGTCGGTTTTATCGAGGATTTGCTCGAGGATTAGCCAAGCATATTGGGACGAAACGAAGCGGGGCTGTTGGCAACATCGCCAGCAGCCCCGCTTTTTCACTATCCGCTATGCCTTACTCGGCATCCTCGACCTCATACGAATCCGCCTCGGCTGGCTCCTCGTTTGTCTCTGGCGCAGCCTCGCGCGCCTCGTCAAACGCTGCCTTCATGGTCTTGTTGCCCCATGTGAGCTTGCGAATGGTAAGCTCATCGGCCTTGTTGTGGGCCAAGCGTAGGTTCTCGGTGCTGCAGCGCAAGTCGTCCTTGGTCTTCTCGAGCTGCTTAATGGCGGCATCGATCTCCTTGATTGCCGACTCGAATTGCTTGCTCGCCAGGTTGTAGTTGCGCGAGAAGCCATCCTTGAACTTCTCCATCTTGGCTTCGAAGTTCGTGACATCGATATTCTGCTGTTTGTACTCCGCCAGTTCCTGCTTATAGCGAAGCGAACCCATAGCGGCGTTGCGAAGGAGCGTAATCATGGGGATGAAGAACTGCGGGCGGATCACGTACATCTTCTCATAGCGGTAACTCACGTCGACGATACCCGCGTTATAGAGGTCACTCTCGGGCTCCAGCAGGGTGCAGAGCACCGCATACTCGCAGCCTTTCTGGCGGCGATCGTGATCGAGTTTCTTAAAGAAATCCTCGTTCTTGTGTTTGGTCGCGGTCTCGTCGTTCTCGTTTTTCATCTCGAACATGATCGAAATGATCTCGTTGCCGCTCGCGTCGCACTCGCGGAAGATAAAGTCGCCCTTGGTGCCCTCGGACGCATCGTTATCTTTCTCGAAGTACGCGTTGGGAAACGCCGTCATGCGCAGACGATTAAACTCGGTCTCGCAGTGCTGCTCGAGCGACTCGCCCACCATCTTGGTGGACAGGCGGACCTTCATGTCCTTAAGGCGCTCAATCTCTTCATCCTTGTAGCGAATCAGTTCCTCGTTCGCGCGCTTGGTCTGCGCAAGTTCGAGCTCGTGTGCCGCCTTGGCCTGCTCCTCGCGTGAATCGCGCACCGCCAGCTCACTCGTGAGCTTGGCGCGGGCCTCGTCACGCTCACGCTCCGCCGCGGCGACCGCCTCCGATAGGTTCATCTTGGCCGTCAGTTCCTGTTCGCGCAGCTGAGCACGCAGACCCTCGGCCTCCTGCTCGGACTGAGCCTTTGCGACGGAAAACTTCTCCTGAACCTTCGCGCGATAGTCAGCAAGCGTACGTTCGGCCTCGCTGCGAGCGGCCTCGAGCTCACGCTGCGATTCGGCCGCAGCAGCAGCAAGCGCCATCTCCTGGGCCTTGTCCGCCGCGGCGAGCCTGGCTTGCAGCTCGGCAATCTGGGCATCACGTGCGGACAGGTCGTTTTGAGCAGCATTGCGTGCCGCTGCCTCGGCAAGCTTGGCTTCATCATCTTTGCGCCCCAACTGCGCACGCAGGTTGTCGATCTCGCGCTGCAGTTCGGCATTCTCCTTTTGAGCATCGGCGCGGGCCTCAACCGCCGCGCGCTGGCTTGCACTCTCGCGCTCTGCAGTAGCGCCTTCGAGCTTGGCGCGCAGCTCGGCAAGCTCGGCATCGCGCTTGGCGACTTCTTGCGCCAGCTGTTGAGCCGCAGCGTTCTTCTGCTCTACGAGCTCAGCGTCGCGCTGAGACTCTGCCTTTTGCAAGGCAGCCGTCGAACGCGAACGCTCAAGCTCCAGCGCCTGCTCGCCCTCGCGCTGGACCGCCTTCACACGCTCATCAAGATCGCGCGAGAACTCGGCATCGCGCACCTGTTTGACGATATCTGCATAGCCGGACGCATCGCCCTTAAACACTTCGCCGCAATGCGGGCACTTGATCTCGTTCATGGCAGCTCCTCGATGGACGCAAATTTCAACCGCCTACACTCTACCGCGCCGCACGGACAAAAAAGACGCCGCCGCCATAATGGCAACGGCGCCAGAACCACCACAAAGGCGACTGTCCCCTTTGTGGTGACTTGGGTCCTTACAGGTCGCGGTAGTCGATCAGGCGAAGATCAGGTTGAGACTCAAGCCAAGTGCGAAGCTCGGGGTCGATCAGCGCATCAACTTCCTTGGTGCGGTCGGTCGTGAGCGAGCTGTTCTCCAGGATAAAACGATCGAGATAGCCCGGATGGCACACAAAGACGACCGTCTCGCCGTCCACCATCTCGCGAACCGTCTGCATGATTGCCTCTTTGGGCTCGTAGCCCGGCTCCATCGAGCGCATCACCATGCGCAGATCAGTATCTCCGCAATGCACCACAGCCGCGGGGTCGAAGCTCGCCTTTTGCTCCTTAAGGCCCAGCTCCTGAGCAACCGCCGAGATCGCTCGGTTAAGGTTTTTGCTCATGACGGCATGGGCCTCAAAGTAATCGGGCTCGCGGCCCACGATCTCGACAAAGCGGTCATGCTGCGCGCGGATCTCGATGCAGGCCTCGTCGAAGTCTATCAACTCCTCGCCGCGCTTAAAATGATCGCGGAAGGTACGGCTGCTATGGAACTCGCCGTTCTCGTTGAGCATGCTCGGAATGAGCGCCGGGTCGGCACACGGCTTGCCCAGGCACACGTTGGTGTGCTGACCCACCGCAATGCCGACATCCGCCACGAGCGACCAGCCACGCTCGGCCTCGGGCATATTGGGCATAAGTCCCGCCGAGCGCACCAGGCCCTCATTGATACTGCGGGCAATCCCCAGGTTAACGGCATACGAATAACCGATATCGTCGGCACGAATGAGCAATTGCTTCATATTGACCCCCATCTACGGAAAGGGACACTTGAAGCGCAGCCAAGTGCCCCAGATAATTGTCCTACCGAACGGATGCTTTAGGCTTTGGCGGCAGCAGCGTCTTCGTCGAGCTGCTCCTTGGTAAAGCCAAAGAAGTAGGCGATGGCAGCGGCGGCAACAAATGCAGTGCCCGATGCAACGCAGCCCCATACGAGATTAGCAGTTCCGCCTGCAACATAACCTGTAATACCAAGGATATTAGTTGCGCCCAAAACATACGTGGTCACATTAGTGAGAGCCGCGATCAGGCCGCCGATAGCGCCGCCCGCGACCATGGCACCCAGGCAGCGAGTATACTTAAAGCCGCAGCCATACAGCGCGGGCTCCGTCACGCCACCGACAATGCCGGAGAGCGAGAAACCAAGCATAGCGCCCTTTTCGTCGACCTCCTTAAGGCGCAGGAAGGCACCGAAGGCCATGCCCCACGTGGCGAACTGAGCGATAGCACCCGCGACCATAACGCAGGAGTCAGACCCTGAGGTGAGCACCTGCACAATGCCGAGGGCAATCAGAACCTGGTGCATACCGGTCATAACCAGGAACTCCCAAAGCGCAGCAATGGCGACGAGGGAGAGGATCGTGACGATGCCGCCAGCGTTTCCGAGGCCGAACATAAAGTTGCCGACCAGGTCGCCCAGAATGGAACCAATCGGAGCTAGGGCGCACAGGGAAACGGGGGTCATCACAGCCATGGTGCACACGGGCACAAACACCGTGGAGAGCATGTCGGGGATGATCTTCTTCATGAACTTCTCGACGACCATCAGCACCGGCATAGACAGCAGCATGGGGAGCACGGTCGCAGAATAGTTGTTCAGCTGAGCCGGGAGCGCGCCGTAAACCATCGTGGTCGTAGCACCCGAATCCGCCGCAGCGTTGACCAGCGTCATGAACTCAGGGGCAATGAGCACGCCGCCGAGCATCATGCCGAGCGGCTGGCTGCAGCCGAGCTGCTTTGCGGCAGCCCAACCCAGATAAACAGGGAGGAAATAATAGCCTGCGTTGTAAATCCAGTTGTAGAAGAAGTTGTAGATGTCGGAATCAGCAGACCAGATACCGAGCATGCCGTCGCCGCAAAGTACGGCAAGTGTGCGGAACATGGCGGCGCCCATGATAATGGGGATCGTCATGCACATTGTCTTGGACAGGTAGTTAAGGGCCTTCTTGCCCGCAGTCTTGACCGTCAGTGGCTCCTTGATGCCGTCATCGAGGTTCTCGTCAATGGAGCCTTCGCCCTTGACGCCCAGCGCAATGGCGGCGTCATAGACCTTCGGCACGTTCTGGCCAATGATGACCTGATACTGGCCGCCAGACCACTGTGCACCCAGCACGCCCTTGATCTTCTTTACTTCATCGTCATTGGGAATGGACTGATCCTTGAGGTTCAGACGCAGGCGGGTCATGCAGTGCGTCGCGTTCGTCACATTGGAGGCGCCGCCGACGGCAGCAAGCACGTCCTCGGCAATCTTCTTGTTATCGACAGCCATGTCGAATCCCTTCTCTTCCAACTAAAGGCCGTGGGACTTCACGGCACCAAGACGCACAATTCCGCTCGCGCCTGCGCAGCGCGCGACATCAGTTGGCAAGAGATTGATTTGCATGTGATTCCCGGGTGGATCGACATGAAAAAGCCCCGCGCACAACCGACAGAGACCCAATTATGGCCTCGGCAGAATCGGTAGTGCCTCTCGGAGCTGCGCCGTGAGTAACACCCAACACACGGCGAGTATATGCGGCAGATGCGTTCGTTGCGGCTCAGATTACCGACGAACGGTAGCAAACGACCCGCGAACGGTCGCCATGACGGAAAGGAAATACCAGAGAGCCTATTTATCCGAGTGGACAGAAGCCACGCGATTCACATGCATGATCAGATAGACGAGCTCCTCTTGGGCCAATGGCTCGCCAAAGGTCTCTTGAATCAGATCGTCGACACGGTGAGCGCAACGCGATGCCGCCGGATACTGCTCCACGAGCACGTCGTAAAGACCGGAGTTCTCGGTATCGATCGGCTCTTTCTTTGCCACGCGGTCGAGCAGATAGCGCACATGAGTGGCAAAGCGGGCAAAGGCGAACGACGAGCGATCGACCGTCACACCCAACTCTTCTTGAATAATCGCGACCGTCATATCGAGCAGTCGCTCCTCGTGCTGCTCGGCAAGCACGCGCCGCTCGCTCGGCTTAACCGATGCGTTGACAATCGACATGGCAATGCCCGCGGCCTCGCTTCGGGGCATGCGCACATGAAAGCTCTTCTGGATACCGCGAACAGCCAGCTCGCCCAAGCGGTATTCGATGGGATGCAGCTGCTCAAGATCGCGCTCAAGCGGCAACGACACCACCATGTGTTCGCGGGCACGCTTAATGGCAAACTGAATATGGTCTGCCAATGTAATGGGAAGGTTAGGACTCAATTCGTACGAAAGCTGTCCGGTCGCGATATCGGCCAGCTGAGCAGAAAACTCCAGCACCTCGGGATCGACCTCATCGATAAACGCCAGGTACTTTGAATCAATGCCGTAAAAGGTACGCGTGATGACATCCAGGTCGACCTCATGCGGCATATCGCCAAAGCCGATACCACGACCCAGCGCGATAAGCTGACGCCCCGCGCCGTCTTCGCAGATGGCAGCGTTATGGTTAATGCGCTGGATAGCCCTCATGGATTCATCGCTCCTACTGAAACGCGCCGCACAGACCATCCGCGCGGCGCGTTCATTCTACCTGCACTTACAGCTACAGTCCAAAGAAGCCTAGGATTTGGTCACGGCTTACGGGCTTGTACTCGTTGGCATCGAGGCCGACATCATAGCGAAAGATGGGGCGCTCGCGATCGCGGTTGCGCGCGTTGGTGCGGTCTCCCCTGCTGTGGATATGCCCGTGCAACATGATGGCGCCACGCGCCTTGCCGTTCCAGCTGAGCATGGGGTAATGGCTCATTACCAGGCGATGGCCCTTAGCGTAACCGGGGGCGACCTCCAGATAATCGCGCACCTCATCCCAAATGTGCGGCGCGTCTGGATCTTCCCAGTCGCCGTCATGGTTACCGCAGATGAGCGTTACGTTCTGACATTCGATGCGCTCGCGCAGGCGCACCGCCTCCACCATGGGCAATCGATACGTAAAGTCTCCCAGGACATAAAGGCGGTCGTCCACAGCCACGCACTCGTTGATGGCATCGATGACACGGCGGTTCATCTCCTCGACCGAGTCAAACGGTCGATCCATGTCGTGCAGGATATTCGTATCGCCCAGGTGCAGGTCGGCGGTAAACCACATCATCGTCTCTGTCCTCATTTCGCAACGCGTATAAGACCTGTCTAGTATACAGACGCAGCGATGCGACAATTACCCAAAGAGCCCACCGAACAGACCTCGGCGGCGCTTGTCCTTTTTATTCGAACCTTTACCCCGGGCGTTCTTATCCTTTTGCTTTTTGCGGTCCTGCTCCAACTCATCGTCATCGAGCAGCGAATCCCACTCAAACGGATCGTCTACCAGATTGAACAGGTCATCGTCATCAAACATGACCGCCTCCATCACCGATTAGCGAGTATCCACCACATAGTTGAGAAGTCTACGGGTTCGTGCGGACACAAATTCACCCCGTCCGTGTCTTTCAATCGTTTGCCGCAACGCTTGCGCAACGGAACGCTTGCAGATAAGATAGGAACACGGATGGCACCCGTGACAGCGGGTCTTGCCAACTCCGATACACGTTTTCATCGTGAGAAATGGCCGTCTTCGCTTACGCGGGGACGGCCACTTTGTTTATCCCTATGTCATCTGATTCTAATGCACAAACATGCGCACGAACTTGTGCTTCCAGCTTGCGTAAGGAGCATAGCGGAATGGCACGTCGAGCCAGGTTGCCTTGTTCACGATGCTCTTCTTGTGACTAAACGTATCGAAGCTCTCGCGGCCATGGTACTGCCCCATACCGCTCGCGCCCATGCCGCCAAAGCCCATATGGCTCGTAGCCAGATGCATGATCGTGTCGTTGACGCAGCCGCCGCCAAAGGGCACGTAACGCACAAAGCGTTGCTGAGCCGCATGGTCCTGGCTAAAGATATACAGAGCTAGCGGCGTCGGACGATCCGCAATAAACGTCTCTGCCTCGTCTAGGCTCTCAAACGTCAGCACCGGCAAGATGGGGCCGAAAATCTCCTCCTGCATTACGGCGTCATCGGGGGTCACGCCGTCTAGAATCGTCGGCTCAATCTTGAGCGACGACTCGCGCGCGGTACCTCCAAGCACAACCTTATAGGGATCGATCAGCCCGCGCACGCGCGCAAAATGCTTGGCGTTGACGATATGACCGTAATCCTCGTTGTCGAGCGGATGCTCGCCAAACATGCGACGGGTCTCCTCCCTGATGAGGCCCAACAGCTCATCGTGTACGCGCGTATCGACCAGCAGGTAGTCGGGCGCCACGCAGGTCTGCCCCACGTTGAGCCATTTACCAAAGGCGATGCGCCGTGCCGCGACTTTTAAGTTTGCCGTGGCATCCACAATGCAGGGGCTCTTTCCGCCCAGCTCAAGCGTCACGGGCGTCAGGTTTTTACTTGCGCGCTCCATGACGAGCTTGCCGACCGGAACGCTACCGGTAAAGAAAATCTTGTCCCAGCACTCATCGAGCAGTGCTTCGTTCTCGGCACGGCCGCCTTCTACAACCGTCACCAGGCGCGGATCAAATGCTTCCTCGCAAATCTGCCTGAGCACCGCGCTCGATGCCGGAGCATAGGCACTCGGCTTGATGACCACGGTATTGCCCGCGGCAAGGGCGCCGGCAAGCGGCTCGAGCGTTAGCAAAAACGGGTAGTTCCACGGAGCCATGATGAGTGTGACGCCATAGGGCACGGACTGCGTCTTGCACACACTCACGGCGTTGGCGAGGTCACACGGACGCAGGCGCGAGCGACTCCATCGAGCCGCATGCACAATCTGATAACGAATCTCGGAAAGCGAGGTGCCGATCTCGCACATATACGCCTCGTCATGCGACTTTCCCAAATCGGTCTTGAGCGCATGGGCAATATCGGCCTCGTGGGCCCGCACCGCATCGCGTAAACTCACGAGCGCACGACGTCGAGCATCGACATCAAACGTGGCGTGTGTCTTAAAGTAGGCGCGCTGATCGCCGACGATGCGCGCAATTTCCTCGGTGTTCATGGACCCTCCTAATTCTCGCCCTCAAACATACCACCCGCGACGACCTCGTACATACGCTCGAGCTCCAAACGGTCCATTAGAAGCGGAACGGGGTATAGCGGATTGGCCTCGGCATCGGCATGGGCCGCCATTTGTGGAATATCGGAGCGGCGAATGCCCGTCACATATTTGGGTATGCCCAAGGCGGCGTTCATGCGGTCGACCCAATCGATAAAGGCCTCAGCAGCCACGTTGTCCAGCGCATTAGCCGGCGCAATGCCGGCCATGCGGGCGAGATCGGCGAGCTTGGGAGCAGCAGCTTCGCCATAGGCGCGAAGCATGTGCGGCAGGATGATGGCGTTGGCCAAGCCGTGGGGAATCCCGTAACGCCCGCCCAGGCTGTGCGCGATGGCATGGACGTATCCAACATAAGAGCGCGTAAAGGCAACGCCCGCTTTATACGCCGCCGAAAGCATATTGCGGCGCGCACGCATGTTGCCACCGCACTCATAGGCCTCGAGCAAATTGTCGTGGATGAGCTGCACCGCCTGGCGCGCCATCTTGCGCGTATAGGGCGTGGTGCTGCGCCCGATAAAGGCCTCGACGGCATGCGTCAGGGCGTCCATGCCCGTTTGCCCCGTAATGGAGGCGGGCAGGCCGCGCGTAAACTCGGGGTCGTGCACCGCAAAGCGCGGGATCAGCACAAAGTCGTTAATGGGATACTTGTAGTGCGTCTCGTCGTCGGTAATTACCGCTGCAAGCGTGACCTCGCTTCCCGTGCCCGCCGTGGTGGGAACGGCGATGAGCAGCGGCAGGCGACGATGGATACGCAACAGGCCGCGCATCTTGTTGATGGGCTTCTTTGGCTGCGCGATGCGCGCGCCCACGCCCTTGGCGCAGTCCATGGCCGAACCGCCGCCAAAGCCGATAATGGCCTGGCAGGTGCTCTCTCGATACAGAGATGCCGCTTCCTCCACGTTTGAGACCGTGGGGTTCGCACGTGTTTCGGCATAGACCGCAGCGCTAATTCCCTTGGACGCGAGCGCTGTCTCGAGCGGTGCCGTGAGCCCCAGACGGGCAATGCCGGGATCTGTCACGATAAGAACATGGTGTATTGAACGCTTTTGAAGCACTGCGGGCACTTCCTCAGCGTGCTCTAAAATGCGTGGCTCGGTATAGGGCAGCACCGGCAATGCGATGCGAAAAACCGTTTGATACGTTCGGCACCAGGCGCGGCGGGCTAGATGCATAAAGGAAGCTCCTTCATTTGTTGATTGGTCAACATTTGCTCGACCGATTGTACTCATCGGAGGTCGCACGAGGTCTAGCAATCGTTAATCAATCAACATCTACACATGCTTAAATTGTTTTATTAAAAATCATTCCTAATAGGCTTCACATTCGGTCTCATTTATGGATAATAGAACTCGTCAAGACGCACGTCCGGAGAGGGCCCTTACGGGACCGGACGAGCGCACCATCGCCATCGATCGAAAGGATCGAATCATGAAGTTTGTTTGCCCCGTTTGCGGTTATGTGGAAGAGTTCGACGGCGACCAGCTGCCCGAGGATTTCAAGTGCCCCCAGTGCGGCGTTCCCGGCTCTCGCTTCCTGAAGCAGGAGGAGGGCCAGCTCGAGTGGGCTGCCGAGCACGTCGTGGGCGTCGCCAAGATGGAGGGCGTCTCCGAGGACATCGTTGCCGACCTGCGCGCCAACTTTGAGGGCGAGTGCTCTGAGGTCGGCATGTACCTGGCCATGGCTCGCGTCGCCCATCGCGAGGGCTATCCCGAGATCGGCCTGTACTGGGAGAAGGCTGCCCACGAGGAGGCCGAGCACGCCGCCAAGTTCGCCGAGCTTCTGGGCGAGGTCGTGACCGACTCCACCAAGAAGAACCTCGAGATGCGCGTTGAGGCCGAGAACGGCGCCACCGCCGGCAAGACCGATCTTGCCAAGCGCGCCAAGGCCGCTGGCCTCGATGCCATCCACGACACCGTGCACGAGATGGCTCGCGACGAGGCTCGCCACGGCAAGGCTTTCGCTGGCCTGCTCAAGCGCTACTTTGGCTAAGCCAACTGCCTGAGACATAACCTCTAGCTCGAAGAAGGCCCGGACCGTATTGGTTCGGGCCTTTTCGTTGGCTTATTGCAGTTGCTCCTGAAGAACACTGAGCGACTGAGAGCTCAGGTCGTCGTATTGTATGAGGACGCGAGATGGAGCGTTCTTAGTCGATGCCCGATCACCCGTCCACAGGCAATCGGCGATGTTGACATAGGAAATACGAGCGTCAGCGAGAGCCTTCGCGAAACTCTCCCCTGCCTTGTCCTCGGCCAGGGCAACAGTGCAGTAAAGGCCCGCGTCTGCATGCTCGATCGAGACCTCCCCTGCCGGAAACGCTTTCCGTACAAGCGCTGCCAGGCCATCGCGTGCCTCGCGAGCACGCACGCGCACGCGGTTCACATGCCGCTCGTAATCACCCGATTCCAGCAAGCGCGCTAAAGCGACCTGGTCAACAGAACTTACCGACGAGGCGTAGAAACCAAGGTTGCGTTTAAACCTCTCCATTAGTTCATCGGGCAGCACCATGTACGCCAAACGTAACGCCGATGAAAGGCTCTTCGAAAACGTGTTGGTGTAGATGACCGATTGGGCGGCATCGATCGACGCGAGCGCGGGAATCGGCTTGCCGGCAAGGCGAAACTCACAATCAAAGTCATCTTCGATGAGATACCGGTCCGGCTGCTCGGCGGCCCAGCTCAGCAGGGCATAGCGACGCGCAATGCTCGTCACAAGGCCGGTCGGATATTGGTGAGACGGCATCAGGTGAAGGACATCCGCCCCAGTTTTCTGCAGAGCGCTCAAGTCCACGCCCTCACCGTCCAACGGGATATGCCGCACTTCGCAACCCATGGCCTGATAGATGCGCGTCAGGCGCAGATAGCCCGGATCCTCAACGGCATACACCTTGTCGGCTCCAAGCAACTGAACCAACATGGTATCGAGCAACTGGGCGCCCGCACCGATAACGATGTTGTCGGGGTCGACATTCATGCCCCTTGTCCCACGCAAATGGTGAGCGATAGCGCGTCGTAGCCGAGCGGTGCCCTGTGCCGGCGCGGTCGAAAAGATTTCACGTTCATCTTCGGATGTCAGCGTCGCCCGTAGCGCGCTTTGCCAAAGCCGCGCCGCCTCCAAGGCGGAAGGAGAAAGTGCGTCGAATCGCTCGACTTGTCCGTTGACATCATGCGCGCTGGGGCCCACGGAGGCGTCATCTCGGTCGATGCCCTCCGCAGCCGAAGCCAAAACCGGTGCATCGGGAAGCTCGCACGCGTAGTAACCACGGCGCGGCTTTGAGCAAATATAGCCCTCGGCAAGCAACTGGCTATATGCATTTTCGATTGTAATGACACTAATTCCCAGATGACTGGCAAAGGCTCGCTTAGACGGCAGATGTTCCCCCGCCGCAATGCGTCCAGCTACGATATCATCTCGAATTTGCTGGTAAACATACTCATAGAGCGATGCTTCGCCGCGTTTTTCCAAATTGTAGTCAAGCACGAGCCTATCACCTGACCTTATCGAATCATTCAATCTGGTATTAGTCTGGTCTTGTTATTATCTCGAAAACTGAGTATTTCGCCATACCCAGCTCCCCGATAGGATGTTCCGTCAAGCAATGCACATGCCAACCAAGGGAGCAACAATGGCAGAACAGACCAGCAAGGCCGATCGCGTCAAACTCAATCGCGAGCTCGCGCAGATGCTCAAGGGCGGCGTCATCATGGACGTCACCACGCCCGAGCAGGCACGTATCGCCGAGGAGGCAGGCGCCTGCGCCGTCATGGCTCTCGAGCGCATCCCGGCCGACATCCGCGCCGCCGGCGGCGTGTCGCGCATGAGTGACCCCAAGATGATCAAGGGCATTCAAGAGGCCGTCTCCATCCCCGTCATGGCCAAGTGCCGCATCGGTCACATCGTCGAGGCGCAGGTCCTTCAGGCCATCGAGATCGACTACATCGATGAGTCCGAGGTTCTCTCCCCCGCCGACGATGTCTACCACATCGATAAGACCCAGCTTGACGTCCCGTTTGTCTGCGGTGCCCGCGATCTGGGCGAAGCGTTGCGCCGTGTTGCCGAGGGCGCCACAATGATTCGCACCAAGGGCGAGCCGGGCACGGGCGACGTCGTCCAAGCCGTGCGCCACATGCGCAAGATTCAAAAGCAAATCCGCGACGTTGCTGCTCTGCGCGATGACGAGCTCTTTGAGGCAGCTAAGCAACTGCAAGTTCCAGTCGAGCTTGTGCGCGAGGTCCATGCCACGGGCAAGCTTCCCGTGGTGAACTTTGCCGCCGGCGGTGTAGCAACCCCCGCGGACGCCGCGCTGATGATGCAGCTGGGTGCCGAGGGCGTCTTTGTCGGCTCGGGCATCTTTAAGAGCGGCAACCCCGCCAAACGCGCCGCCGCCATCGTTAAGGCTGTGGCAAACTTCACCGACGCCAAGCTCATTGCCGAGCTTTCTGAGGACCTGGGCGAGGCCATGGTCGGTATCAACGCTGACGAGATCGAGATCATCATGGAGGAGCGCGGACGCTAGTCCAGCAGAAAGGATCGCACATGAGCGATTATGCAGGCCAGACGGTCGCCGTGCTGGCGGTCCAAGGCGCTTTTGCCGAGCACGAGACAAGACTATCCGAGCTGGGCGCACGTTGTATTGAGCTGAGGCAGGCGGCTGATTTGATGCAGGACTTTGACCGTCTGGTACTTCCCGGCGGCGAGTCCACCGTTCAAGGGAAGCTGCTTGATGAGCTGGGCATGCTCGAGGAGCTTCGCGCCCGTATCGCTGAAGGCATGCCCGTCCTGGGCACCTGCGCCGGCTTGATTCTACTGGCTCACGACCTTGCCGCCCATGACGATAAAGGCACGCCGCGTTTGGCAACCATGGATGTACTTGTCGAGCGCAATGCCTACGGCAGGCAGCTCGGCAGCTTTCGAACCAAGGGGCAAGTAGCCGGCATCGACGGCGAAGCGCCGCTGACGTTTATCCGCGCGCCCCGCATCGTCGAGGTCCACGGCGACGCCAAGGCCCTGGCCGAAGTCGATGGCCGCATCGTCGCTGCCCGCCAAGACAATCAGCTCGGCGTAACCTTCCACCCCGAACTCGACGAAGACACCCGCCTCCACGAACTGTTCCTACAAATGTAGGCGGAATCGAAACGAGCGCGGATTTTCGGACACTTAATAGACGAGAGTGGATAATCTCCCACTTTGAGCTCGAATACAGGCCCAAACCGGGAAATTATCCACTCTCACGTTATGCAGTCGTTGGGGACGTCCTTAAACGACTAGTTATTTAAGAACGTCCATTACAGTCGAAATTGTCAGCCCGGGACCGTCTCGGGCTACGATTGAGGCGCGCCCAGAACGGGCCGCCGACCGGGCGCCCGCGCACGGCCGAACGTCCCTGCCCCCGAGAGGGCCCGTTGGGTGC
>CABRBD010000027.1:0-15617 GCA_902469185.1 uncultured Collinsella sp.
GAGCGAACAAATTGGCATGAAAAGAGGACGGCATAGACCTTCTGGTCATGCCGTCCTCTTTGAATGACAAGTTGTCGCTCTGGTGCCCGCGCAGCGTCGAGCAGTTGCGGCGTTTGGTAAAACGCCGCAACAAACTAGCTCAGCATTGCATCCATCATCTCGGAGTTGACGGAGTCGTCGGCAGACCACTCGCCGTCGTCGTTGCAGGTGTACTTGAAGATAACCGTGGTCTTCCTGGGCTCGGTGGCCTTGGTCACATCGACCATAACCTGACCGGCCATCTTGTACAGCTCGTCATCGGAAGGAACCGTGTCAAGCGCAGCGACCTTCTCCTGATACTGGGTGGAGAAGTCCTCGACGATCTTGTTCATAGACTTGCATGTGATAGAAACCTCGGCGGTCGCGACACCCTTGTCCTCGTCGACCGTCACGTCGCCGATCTTGTAGTCAAAGCCCTCGAGATAGGTCTTGGCATACTCCTTGGGATCGATACCCAGCTGCTCGAACTCGTCGCCCGAAGCCTCCTCCAGACCAGAGAGGAAGTCGTCGCCACCGTTTTTGACCTCGTCAAACTGCGTCGTAAGATCCTCGGTGATGAGCTCCTCAACCGAAGGACCTCCACAGCCGGAAAGCACGACCACGCATGCAACCAAGACGGCCATGAGGGGCGCAAGCAGCAGCTTCTTTTTCATGTTGTTCCTCCCAATGAGCGGCACCGCGCTTCCCGGACGCGGCGCACGTTGTAATAAGTAAGCCCATTCTATCCACTTATGAACGCCCTCGGCAACGCGAAGGCGCGGTCGGTTCGTTTTAGCGTCCGAACGGTTTGCAAGCCCGCCCAACGTGCAATAAAACGCTTCCCCGCGGTGCAATAAAAAAGGTGGCCGGAAAACCCGACCACCCTTGCACATCCTTTGGATGCCGCAGTTTACTTGCGGACGACCTTAACGATGGCGTCACCGGCGGCGACAGCGGAGTCGGCCTCGACGGCGAGTTCGACATCGGCAAACTCGGCGGTGTTGGACACAGCAACGACGACGCAGTCCTTGTAGCCGGCAGCGGCGATCTTGGCGCGGTCGATCTTGAGCATGGGCTGGCCAGCCTTTACGACGTCGTCGGCCTTGACGAAGCCCTCGAAGCCATCGCCGTTCATGTTGACGGTATCGACGCCAACATGCACCAGAACCTCGATGCCGCTATCGGACTGCAGACCCACGGCGTGGCCCATGGTGACGGTCACCTTGCCGTCGCAGGGAGCGTAGACCAGATCGCCCTCGGGCCACACGGCGCAGCCCTTGCCCAGGACCTCGCCGCCAAAGACGGGATCGGGCACGTCGGCCATCTTGATGACCTTGCCCTTGACGGGCGAGCACAGCACGTCGGCGCCGGCAGAAGCAGAGATGGAGGACGGAGCAGCGGCAGTCGCGGGCTCAGCCTTCTTCTTGAACATGTCAAACAGACCCATACGTTTTCTCCTCTTGATTAAGCGCAACGTTGTGCGCATGCCTATGGTGATTATAGTGCCAAATGGTTCAAATGCTAAGGTGGGGACTCGAATCGCGAGCCCATCCCAACGCTTTTCCCCGGTGGCACTCATATTGTCGATTAATCCAGGCCCTCGGCACCGTTGGACTTGATGATCTTCTGGTAGGCGTAGAAGCTGTCCTTGCGGCGGCGCTCGTAGGTACCGGTGCCGTCATCGTACTTATCGACGTGGATAAAGCCGTAGCGCTTGCGCATCTCGCCGGTGCCGGCGGAAACCAGGTCGATGGGGCCCCACCAGGTGTAGGCGATCAGGTCGACGCCGTCGGCAATGGCCTCGCCCATGGCCTTGACGTGGCTCTGCAAGTAGGCGATACGATACGGGTCGTGGATGGAGCCGTCCTCCTCGACCTCATCGTAGGCGCCCATGCCATTCTCGACCACCATCAGCGGAATCTCGTAGCGGGCGTAAATCTCGTTGAGGGCGATGCGCAGACCCAGCGGATCGATCTGCCAGCCCCAGTCGGTGGACTCCAGATAGGGATTCTTGCCGCCAAAGGTCATGTTGCCCTCGGTCATCTCGTGATCCTTGTGGGTGCCCACGGTGCCGGACATGTAGTAGCTAAAGGTGTAGAAATCGACCTTGCCGTCGGCGATATCCTGCAGGTCGCCGTCCTCCATCACAAGCTCGACATCGTTCTCGGCCCAGAAGCGCTTGGCATAGAACGGATACTTGCCGCGCACCTGCACGTCGGAGCAGTACCAGTTCATGGTATTCATCTCCTGCTGCGCGGCGAACACGTCGGCCGGATCGCACGTGGCGGCATAGGAAAGGATGAAGCAGTCCATGTTGCCCATCTTAAACTGCGGGTAATGCTCGTGGGCATAGCGCACGACGCGGCCGCTGGCGACAAACTGGTGATGCAGCGCCTGCATACGAGCCTGCGGCGTAGCATGGACCGCCGAAGCCGGGCCCTCAAAGCCCTGAATCATGCTGGTCTCAAAGAGGTTGCCCATGTCCTGAGTGCCGCAGTTGATCTCGTTGAAGGTGAGCCAGAACTTGACCTTGTCCTGATAGCGGTCGAAGACGGTCTGGCAGTACTTCTCAAAGAAGCCGATGAGCTCGCGGCTCGCCCAGCCGTTGTATTTCTCGACCAGGTGATAGGGCATCTCGTAGTGCGACAGGGTCACGAGCGGCTCGATATTGTGAGCGCGCAGGCAGTCGAAGACGCGGTCGTAGAAGGCGAGGCCGGCCTCGTTGGGCTCGGCGTCGTCACCGTTGGGGAAGATGCGGCTCCAAGAGATGGACATGCGGAACATGGTAAAGCCCATCTCGGCGAACAGCGCGATGTCCTCCTCGTAGTGATGGTAAAAGTCGATACCGTCATGGTTGGGGTAGAAGCGGTTAGGGTCGATGTCGATCGTAATCTGGCGCGGCTCCTTGTAGCTGCCACCCAAGAAGTGGTCGTCGACCGACGGACCGCGGCCGTCAACGTTCCAAGCGCCCTCAAACTGATTGGCGGCCGTGGCGCCGCCCCAATAGAAACCCTCGGGGAACTTGATGTTTGCCATGAGCATCTCCTTTGCATTGCGGGTCGATAGGCCGAGTATCGCCCACGCACGCGACAGGCAGGGGCAGGGGTGCCAAACCCGACACTTCTTTTCGCAGACGCGCGCTGCAACAGCGCTGCAGCTGAAACTTTTTGACACCGAAGGAGCGAAGACGATCCGCCCCGCGCTTACCGGCGGTATGCCGCGGGGGTGCAGCCATACTTGTCGTGAAACTTACGGTAGAAGAAGCTCATGTTTTCATAGCCCACCGCATGCGCAGCCGCCCCGGCCGTGGCGCCGCCGCGCAGAAGCTCGGCCGCACGTACCAGGCGTCGCTCCTGCACAAGCTGCCTAAAGGTCTTGCCCACATGGCGCTTGAGAAGCGCCGTCGCATAATTAGGGCTCAAGCCAAACTCCGCCGCCATCCCCTCGAGGGAGCATGCAGCGAATTCACAATCGATATAGCCAAGCATTCCCGTCACCAGGGCAGTGGGCCCCGCCGTGCCGTCCGCCGCGCCGCGCACCAGCTCGCGCTCGTAGCAATCCATGAGCTCGGCCAAAAACAGCTGAAACAGACGCAAGACGATCTCGGGACCGTTGGGGCTCGGGTCGTACAGCTCGCAGAGCATCTCCTGCATGTAGCGCCGAATCCGACGGCTCTCGCCGCAGTAAAAACGGACATGGCCCCGATGGTCCGTCTCGCTGTTGAGCGCGTTGAACAAAAACCGCGAGACCGCGCTCTCGCGCGAGAGGCTCGACTCGAGACTCCGGCGCAAAAAAGAGCGTGAAACGGTCATGCTCAGCATGATGTCGTCCTCGCCGAGCGCCGCCACGGCATGAGGGCAAAGGGCGTCGAGCAAAAGCACCTCGTTGCGGCGCAACTCGAGCCTCTCCCCCGCCACCGTCTGCGGGCAGCGCCCGCGATACACATAGCTCATCTCCACGTAATCATGCACGTGCTCGGGAACTGCATTAAAGCGCGAGTTTTTCCTTATCGTCAGGCCACGCGGCATGCCGGGCTGGGCATAGGCAAACCCTGGCTGCCCAATCTTGCGCACTGGGCATCCGTCGATTTCGACATGCTCGGTCATAATCGACCAATCAAATGCCATGCCGTCTTTATAAGCGATCTCACTGGCGCTCAGTTCGCTGAGCCTACGCTCGAGCTCGTCGATCTCCATGGCTTGCCAATCGTTGATTTAGTCATAGTTCGTCGTGATTCAGATATTAGCAGAACGCGCCGACGCGTCCATAATCTGTGCTATGCAGCAGATCGATCGAGCCAAGGAGGATCCATGACCGCGCACTATCAGCAGGTGCTCGAGGGTACATACGACAACCATGTGCTTCCGTTTTTGTGGATGAAGGGCGAGAGCCATAAGACCATTGCCGAGTATCTGGAAAAGATCGCCGGCGCCGACATCCACGAGGTCTGTCTCGAAAGCCGCCCACACCCCGATTTTTGCGGCGAGGGCTGGTGGCGCGACTTGCGCTTTGTCATTGACGAGTGCAAGCAGCTGGGCCTTAAGCTCTGGATCTTGGACGACGCGCACTTCCCCACGGGCTTTGCCAACGGCGCCGTCAAGGAGGCCGTGCCCGAGCTCCGCAAGATCGTGCTCACGCACCGCACGTTCGACATCGTGGGCCCCACGTCCGCCGCGAGCATCGCGCTCGCCAACATGCTCGACAAAACGGAGCGCTTCTACGGCGTGACATTTATGCAGGACGGCAGCCCCGTCGACGTCGCTTACCGAGTAATCGACGATGCAGACGGCAACCCCAGCCGCCTGGTCTTCGATGCACCTGCGGGCCTCACGCAGGCATGCGTGATGTTCACGAGCGGCAAGACCTCCTACAACGAGGACTACATCAATATGGTCGACCGCGCCTCGGTGGCGCAGCTCATCGATGCTGTCTACGAGCCGCATTTTGAGCATCTGGGCGATGAGTTTGGCAAGACGATCCTGGGCTTTTTCTCCGATGAGCCCGGATTTGCCAACGAGAAGGGCACCACGGGCCCCGATGGCATCTCGGACACGCTCATCGGCAAGGCCACCGCGCCCCTACCCTGGTCGGCCGAGCTTGAGCGTCGCCTACGCGCGGCACTGGGCGAGCGCTACCTGGCCGAGCTCCCGCACCTGTGGGACCGCGAGCCGGCCGGCGCGCACGTACGCCACGTCTATATGGACATCGCGAGCACCCTCTATAAGGAGTGCTTCTGCGACCAGCTCGGAGACTGGTGCCGCGCGCGCGGCGTGCAGTACATCGGCCACGTTATCGAGGACAAGGACTGCCACGCGCGCCTGGGCGTGGGCGCCGGGCACTACTTCCGCGCCGTGGGCGGTCAGGACATGGCGGGCGTCGACATCGTGATCAACCAGCTGGTACCCGGCATGGACCGCGGCCTTCACAGCTACGGACGCGGCGTGTGGAACCTCGAGTTCTATAACTACGTGCTGCCCAAGCTGGGCTCCTCGGCAGCACACCTCGACCCCAAAAAGCAGGGGCGCTGCATGGCCGAGGTCTTTGGCGCATTTGGATGGCACGAAGGCCTACGCGAGATGAAGTGGATCGCCGATCATTTTTTGGTGCGCGGCGTCAATTGGTTTGTGCCGCATGCCTTTAGCATGGCCGCCTTCCCCGACTGGGACTGCCCGCCGCATTTCTATGCGCATGGCCAAAACCCCCAGTTTGCACACTTTGGGCAGCTCATGAGCTACATGAACCGTACGGCGAGCCTGCTGAGCGGCGGGCGCGCAACGACCCCGGTGGCGCTTCTCTACCATGCGGACGCCGAGTGGACAGGCGAGGCGAACTTTATGCAGCATGCCGCCTCCGAGCTTATGCGCGCGCAGGTCGACTTTGACATCGTGCCGGCAGAGGCATTTGAGGACGCAGGGCGCTATGCCGTTGAAATTGCCGCAGACGGTAGCGGCTTTGGCGTGAACGGCCAGGCATACCGCTGCCTGGTGATGCCCGGAGCCGAGTTTGTCGGCGGAGCCGTGCTCGACTTTGCCGCGCGCGCCGCAGCCGCAGGTGTTGCCGTGTACGCGCTGGATGAGTTGCCGAGCAAGCGCTACGACGGTGATATTGCAGCCCGCGAGGGCTTTGCCTCCGTGGATGCAGCCGCGGTCGCCGGCATCAAGCTCCTGGCAACCGCCGAGCTCGCAGGCACGCTTGCCGACGCCGGTATGCAGACCGTGGTTTGTGCCGAGTCCCAGCCCTGGCTGCGCGCACTGCGCTACGAGCGGGCGGGCGAGACCTATCTGATGCTCGTCAACGAGCATCCCAAGCAGGGTATCTCCACTCAGATTGCGCTTGCCGACGGCATACCCGTTGCAGGCGCGCGCCTCGACCTGCTCAACGGCACCGATCCCGCCGCCTTTGACGGCACGCTCGAGCTGGCTCCCTACGAGAGCTGCATCGTGGTCCTTGGGGCTACAGGTTCCGCCGGCGCGGCAACTGCTGGAGACGAAGCCACATGCGTCGACGAGCCCTGGGCGGTTGCCTTCTCTGCCCCTGGTACCGATGCCTTTGGCGAGTCTGTTGAGCTTGCAGACCTGCACGACCTTTCCTCGGCCGAGTTCCCCGGCAAGGCCGGCACGTTCCGCTACCAGGCCTCCTTTGTCCTGGGCGAAGCGGCCAGCCGCGCTGTCATCGACCTTGGGGAGGTCTTTGAGACCGCAACCGTCACCCTCGACGGCAAATCCCTCGGCACCCGCATCTGTCCGCCTTACCGCTTTGAGGCCGCCGCACTTTTAGCCGGTGAGCACGCGCTCACGATCGATATCATCAACACCCTCGACCACGCCGTCCCCGACGTGTTCGGCATGACCGAGCCCTCCGAGCCCAGCGGTCTCTTGGGGCCCGTACGCGTGCTCGGGTAACGCCCCGGGCGCAAACGGCCCAACAAGGACAGCGCCCCTATGTTGAGCCCGCACAGCGTCGAGCGGTCCGTCGTTCATAGACCGGCGGACCAAAACTCCCAGCCAAGCCGAACGTTTTATTTATCGCTATGATTGGTTTATCGCGACGCAAACGCATAGGAGCCATATGGATATCAGGCGAAAGATCACGCAGGGCAAAAGCCTCACCCCCACCGAGCAACAACTTGGGCGAACGGCCCTCGCCATGGGCGAGGATGTGCGCGGGCTTTCCATTAAGGAATTTGCCGCGTGCGCCAACGTTTCGGTCGCGAGCGTGCACCGCTTTTGCAAAAAGCTCGGCCTCGAGGGATTCAAAGACCTCAAGGTCGAGCTCATCCGCCAGGCGACCGAGGCGGGCAACCGGCGCGACGTGGACATCAACTTTCCCTTCGATGCCACCTCCGCCCCTGCGCAGGTGATGGAGCGCATGGAGGGGCTCTACCAGACCACCTTGGCCGAAACGCAGGAGCTGCTCGACCCTGCACAGCTCGACCACGCCGCCAAGCTCATCATGCGCGCCGGCACCGTGGACATCTACACGGGCTCGCATAACCTGTATCCAGCGGGAATGTTCCGCGATCGCCTGCTTTCCGCCGGCAAAAGCGCGACGTGCCACGACAGCGTCGAGGCGCAGGTGCGCACGGCGCTCGCCTCGGGTCCCGACCATGTGGCAATCGTCATCTCCTACAGCGGCCTTGCCCCCAACCTCAAGGAGATCTTGCCGATCCTTAGCAGTCGACATGTCCCGGTCATCGTCATCGGCACGCCGTACTGTGCCCGCATTCACCCCGGCTTTGCCGCCTATCTCACGGTAAGCGACCACGAGAGCATGACGCACCGCATCACGCAATTCGCCAGCCATATCGCCGTGCAATACGTACTCGATTCGCTCTATAGCAGCTACTTTGCCAAAGATTACGCCCGCTGCTCCGAGTTCTTAGAGCGCTCGTTCCCCTACACCCGCCTCCCCGGACTCAAGTAACAACGAGCGAGGATTATTGGACACTCAAATAACGAGCGTGGATAATCTCCCGTTTTTGACCTGGATGCAGGCTCAAAGTGGGAGATTATCCACGCTCATTTTGCGGGTAGTCATTGGGGACGTTCTTGAATGATTAGTCGTTTAAGAACGTCCCCAACGACTACATCAGGAGTGTCCCCAGGTGTCGGCAGAAAAGGAACGTCCCCAAGTGCCGCATCTGGACCAGGACAACGCCGATGTTTTGGTAGCGACAGCGAAAACCCGCCAGAGCGAGCAAGGTGCCTTGAAACGAGGCGGCATTGACCTTCTGGTCATGCCGCCGAAGTTGAAAGGCAGATTGCCGCTCTGGCGGGTTTGCAGCGTCGAGCCGTTACGCGGTTTGGTAAAACCGCGTAACTAACGGAGGCGGAACCTACTTGACGCCGTACTGCTCGTAGTAGGCGTCGATGGCGGTCTTGAGCTCGTCGTCGATGACGACTTTGCCGTCGATCTCGTGGTTGTAGAGGGTCTCGACGACCTCAGCCATGGAGACGATGCTCGCGACGGGGAAACCGTACTTGGCCTCGATCTCCTTCTGCGCGGTGGTCACGCCACCCTTGCCGACCTCCATGCGGTTGAGGGACACAATCAGGCCCTTGATCTCGACATCGGCAGCAGCCTTGACCTTGGGATAGGTCTCGTCGATGGACTTACCGCTGGTGGTGACGTCCTCGACCATGACCACGCGGTCGCCGTCCTGGGGCTCGTAGCCCAGCAGGTTGCCCTTGTCAGCGCCGTGGTCCTTGGCCTCCTTGCGATCGCAGCAGTACTTGACCTCCTTGCCGTACAACTCGTGGTAGGCAATTGCGGTCACGACGGCCAGCGGAATACCCTTGTAGGCCGGTCCAAACAGCACGTCAAAGTCGTCGCCAAAGTTATCGTGGATTGCCTGGGCGTAATACTCGCCCAGCTTCTTGAGCTGGTAGCCCGTCACGTAAGCGCCAGCATTCATAAAGAACGGGGACTGACGGCCGCTCTTGAGCGTAAAGCTGCCGAACTTAAGAACGTCGGACTCAACCATGAACTTGATGAACTCTTGCTTGTAAGCCTCCATGCGGGCTCCTCTCGTAATCGCGTACGTGCCTTCCAGTTTAGCGCAGGCAGGGCGCGTTGCGGGCGCGCTTTGGGGCCTCGGCATTCTGTAAAGGCTTTGTCAGGGGCAATGGTTTTCCAAACATTGGGGTTGACACGGCAAACCCCCTCATCAAGAATACGGGCGGATTGTAACGGGTACGAGATACCCAAAACGCGCAGCGCTCGGCCTTAAGGAGGTGTGCCATGGAAGGCAGTCATAGTCGAAAAACCTGCATGTCGCCCTCGGCACGCCGCGAGGATTCCGCACACGCATAAGCGCCACGAACCGATCGTCAAAACCACCACAAAGGTGCCTGTCCCCTTTGTGGTGGTTCGAGAGCATGACGTGAGCGACATCTAGGTTTTTTGAAGCAAATACGACACGTACGCTAACTCCCTTCATCAAGGAGGACCCTATGCTGATGCTCAAAACCGCCACGGTACTCGAAGCTATCTCCAAGCGCCGCCGCACGGCGCGCCCTGCCGCTCACACCGGCCTGTCCAAGAACACCATATTCGCCGCCACCCATAGCGCCGAGGACGCCCTCGTGCTGCTTGACGCCAGGGCCGGCGGACTCGGTACCGAGCACGCCGCCGAGCGCCTAGACGCCATCGGCCCCAACACCATCGATGCGCCGACCAAGACACTCGCCCGCCGCATCGCCGACGCGTTCATCGACCCCTTCGCCGGCATCCTCGCCGCGCTCGCGCTGGTCTCGCTCTACATCGACGTGCTCGCCGCGCCCGAGCTGCAGCGTGACCCCTCCACGGTCATCGTTATCGGCATCATGCTGCTGGTATCGGGCGGCATGAAGTTTATCCAGGAAGCCCGCAGCGGCAATGCGGCCGAGGCCCTCAAGGACCTGGTCTCCAACACCTGCTGTGCCCTGCGCGATGGCGAGCGCCTCGAGATCCCCTTCGACGAGCTCGTCCCCGGCGATGTGATCCGCCTCTCTGCCGGCGATATGGTGCCGGCCGACGCCCGCATCATCACCGCGCGCGATCTGTTTGTGATCGAATCCGCGCTCACCGGCGAGAGCGAGGCCGTCGAGAAGACCGCTGCCGCCACGGCCGTCGAGGGCGCCGACGGCCCCGCGCTGCCACTCTCTGCCTGCAAGAACATCGTCTTTACCGGCACCTCCGTGCAAAACGGCACCGCCATGGCGCTCGTCGTTGCCACCGGCTCGGACACCTACCTGGGCGGCATCGCCAAGATGCTCAACGGGCGCGGCGAGAAGAGCGCGTTTGACCGCGGCGTCTCGAGCGTCTCCATGCTGCTCGTACGCCTCATGCTCGTTATGGCGCCGGCCGTCTTTGCCATCAACGCCGCCACCAAGGGCAACGTCATCGACGCGCTGCTATTCGCCACGAGCGTGGCCGTGGGCATCACGCCGCAGATGCTCCCCGTCATCGTGACCACGAGCCTGTCGCAGGGCGCCAAGGACCTCGCCCGTCGCCAGGTTATCGTCAAGGAACTGCCGGCGATCCAAAACCTCGGCGCGATGGACGTCCTGTGCTGCGATAAGACCGGCACCCTCACCGAAGACCGCATCGTGCTCGAGCGCTACCTCAACACCGACGGCAACGAGGACGTGCGCGTACTGCGCCATGCGTTTTTGAACAGCTTCTTCCAGACTGGCCTCAAGAACCTTATCGACCTGGCCGTCATCGACCGCGCCGATGTGACGCCCTCGGCAGCAGCACCCGATTCCATGCTGGGCCAGAGCCTGCGCGACCGCTATACCAAGGTGGACGAGGTGCCCTTCGATTTCTCGCGCCGTCGCCTGAGCGTAGTTGTCGCCGACGCCCAGGGTAAAACCCAGATGGTTACCAAAGGAGCTGCCGAGGAAATGCTCGAGATCTGCTCCTTTGTCGAAGTCGATGGTGCCGCCCAGCCGCTCACCGAAGATAAGCTCGCCCAGATTCGCCAGCAGGTCGCCGGGCTCAATGCCGAGGGCCTGCGCGTGATTGCCGTGGCGCAGAAGACCAATCCGCGCTGCGTGGGCGAGTTTGGCATTGCCGACGAGTGCGACATGGTGCTGATGGGCTTTTTGGCCTTCCTCGATCCGCCCAAAGCAAGTGCCGTGGGCGCCATCGCCACCCTCGAGGCCAAGGGCGTGGCAGTCAAGGTCCTGACCGGCGACAACGACCGCGTCGCGGCCACCGTCTGCGAACAGATCGGTATCGACGCGAGCAACGTCTTGCTGGGCTCCGAGATCGATGCGCTCGATGACGCCGAACTTGCCGAGCGCGCCGAGAACACCCACCTCTTCGCCAAGCTCTCGCCGCTGCAGAAGGCGCGTCTGGTGCGTGTCATGCGCGAGCTGCTCGGCCACACCGTGGGCTTTATGGGCGATGGCATCAACGACGCCGCCGCCATGCGTGCAAGCGATTGCGGCATCTCGGTCGATTCGGCCGTCGACATTGCCAAGGAATCTGCCGATATCATCTTGCTCCAGAAGGACCTGGGCGTGCTCGAGCGCGGCATCATCGAAGGCCGCCGCACCTACGGCAACCTACTCAAGTACCTCAAGACCACGGTGAGCTCCAACTTTGGCAACGTGCTATCCGTGACCGTCGCGAGCCTGTTCTTGCCGTTCTTGCCCATGAGTGCTCTGCAGTTGGTGCTGCTGTCGCTGGTCTACGAGATCGTGTGCATCGCGCTGCCGTGGGACACCGTCGACGACGCCTGGACCGCCCGTCCGCGCGCCTGGGATGCCGCGTCCATTAAGGGCTTTATGCTCGAGTTGGGTCCCGTGAGCTCACTGTTTGATATCGTGACTTTCGCCGTGCTCTTCTTTGTGGTGTGCCCCGCCGCCGTGGGCTCAAGCTGGGCAGAGCTTGCCGCTGTAGGCGACGTCGCAGGCATGGCGGCCTTTACGGCGCTCTTCCAGAGCGGTTGGTTTGTCGAGTCCATGTGGTCGCAGACGCTCGTGATCCACATGCTGCGCTCCCCGCGCCTGCCGAGCGCGCGCGACCACGCCGCGCCGGCACTGTGCGCTCTCACCGTGCTGGGTCTGGTACTCGTCACCTGGCTGCCGGCAAGCCCCATCGCCGATGCGCTAGACCTCATGCCGCTGCCGCCGAGCTTCTTCGCGCTGCTCGTCAGCATCGTCGCCGCCTACATCGCACTCACCCAGCTGGCCAAGCGCCGCTACATCGCCCGCCACGGCGAACTGCTGTAACTCCACAGGCGCTCCCGTCAAAACCACCACAAAGGTGCCTGTCCCCTTTGTGGTGGTTCGCGCTGGCAGTGGCTGCCCAAAACAGCTAAAAAAGCCCCGTCCCAAATGGGCTAGTCCTTGGGCGCCCAGGACCAGAAAAAGTTGATGAGGGCCACACGTGAGGAGGCGCCGGTCTTTTTGTTGATCGAGGCGATATGACGGTAAAGCGTGGAGCGCGAAAGGAAGAGCGTTGCGGCGATGTCTTGAACACTCTCGCGCGATGCGACCAAGGCCTCCAAAATATCGCGCTCGCGCTGCGTAAGCTCAAAGGCGACGGCGAAGGTATCGAGACGCTCGTCGAGTGTGGACTCCGGCACCTCTGCGGGGGCGGGCTCGCTCTGGGCGGATACGGGATCCGTGCCAAGGTCGCTAGCAGCAAACGCCAGGTCGCCGCGCACTTCAACGTCATAGACCTGATGCCCAGACTGTCCCAGCAGCGAGATCGCAATGCCCACAAGCAGTACAAGCCCCACGCCCACTGCCAACAGCACGTTCTGGCTCGAGACAATCGCCACCGCCGGTGCCGTCACGAGCATCGCGCAAACGTTATTGATGACGCGGCCCATACACGGCCACAGATACGACCAATGCGCATACACCGAAATGGCGGCAAACTTCGCCGTGAAAAACACCACGAAGAAGCCCGCACCCAGATAGAAGATGACGGTGGCGGCAAGTATGTTGGCGCCGTTGGCATCGGTGATAAGCACAGCGAATGAGAGCGTGGACAACATGGCGGCGCAGGTCATGATGATGTTCATACACGAGCGCCCGCGCAGGTCAAATAGGGCGCCGGCGAGCAGAGCGCTCACGCCCATCAGCAAGCGCGACCAATCGCCCAAGTCAACGGACCCGGCGGCGTGCGAGATCGTGAGCCCCGCATTGAGGGCGGCAAACACCCCGGTAAGGCAGGCGGTTGCAATCGTCAGACGCACCACGGCGCGCCGAAAAGCCGCCGTTGACTCGGGATCGTTTCGCCATTTGGCGCCAAACTCCGATGCATCCACCGAAAGCTCGGAGATATCGGGTTCAGGCCCAAACTCAGATTCGCCGCGCAGCTTGGCACGGCGGACGCCGTGGAGGAGCGCCACCTGCGCGACCGCACAGGCAACAAAAACAAACTGCTGCGGAATCCCCGCGGGTATCACCATGTGGCTGAACACCTGAAGCAGGACGCCCAGAGCATATGAAAGCGCCGCCGCGCGCGCCAAGTACGGCGTCCGCGCAAAGCGCCGCGCAAAGTTGGCGTGAGCGGTCGATCCGCAGTAGCCCAGCGTGCAACACGCCATCAAACCGCCGGCAATTACCACCTCAAACCGAACCGCCATAATCATCAGCAGCAATGCCGACACCAGCAGCACGCCCGTGATGTCGCTCGTCGTATCGATCGCGCGGGGGCGGCGATAGTACAGAATAGGACGCACAAAAAAGCCGATTACGCTCGCACCGACGATGAGGGTCTCGTAGGTAGCAACCTCGCTCGGCGGCACAAACTCGGCCACGCGCATGTCGAAGAGGTACTCGCCAGCCAAAAACGTAAAATAGAACAGCGCCAGGCATATAATCTCCCGAATGCCCCAACGCAAATACGCTGTTGTGTCTCCCATACCTTTCATGAATACCCCCCCCCGCAGTCGCTTAATGGCCTGCAAACTCATTCTATTAGAGAACCAGTCCTAATATCGAACCTATCCTCAAAATGTCGCTAATTTGACCCCAACAGCCCACGGCGTAAACCGATTTTGAGCCGCAAGGCCCAGAAGGGGCGCGCACGGCTTGCAGCTCGGCAAGGAGTGTCCCCAACTGCCACTCATTTAAGTACGTCCCCAATGAGTGCAAGTGACGCAAGTGCCAATCAAATGACGAGAGCGGATAATCTCCCACTTTGAGCCTGTATGCAGGCCAAAAACGGGAGATTATCCACTCTCATTCTGTGGGTAGCCATTGGGGACGTTCTTAAACGACTAGTCAAACAAGAACGTCCCCAATGATTATGTCCAATGCGCTACACCAGGCGCATGGCCTCCTGGACAGCACCGTAAAGGTTGGCGTCGTTGCCGAGCTCGGCCGCCTTTATCTGCGGCACAGGAATGCCGGCAAGGGTCCCTTCGTAACTCGAGAGGGCCAGCGGCATCTGCGCACGCAGGGCATCGACGAGCTCGGGATGGCACGAGATGCCGCCTGCGATCACAAAGACCTCGGGGTCGAGCACGGCCTGCAGGTTGATGAGCTGTCCGTCAAATGCGTGAGCGTAGCGGTCGAGCGCGCGCTGCCCCGCCATGTCGCCATCCGCGATCCACTCAAAGACGCGGCGGCCGTCCACCGGAGAATCCGCAGGCAGGCCCTTCTCGGCAACGGCGGCATCGCGGAGCGCACGCCAACCGCCCGAACCCGCAAAGGAGTTTTCCATGCTCGCAGCAGTCGTGACATCGTTGCGCAAGAAGCTAAACTCGCCTGCAAAGCAGTGCGCGCCGCGCAGGACCTTGCCGTCGATGACGATACCGCCGCCGATGCCCGTGCCGATAGCGAGCACCACGCCAAAACGCGTCCCGCGCAGAGCGCCAGCCGCATACTCACCGAGTGCACAGCACCTACCGTCGTTATTGACGGCAATCGGCACCCCCAGAGCCTCGCGCATGAGCTTTCCGAGCGGACAGCCATCCATAAACGTGAGCGCACCACCGCGATGGATCGTTCCTGTGACATCTCCCTCGTAGATGCCGCCGGGCGCACTCACGCCCACGGCGCTCACGCGCTCGCGATACGGCTCGACGAGCGAGATCAGCGCCGCGACCGTCTCATCAGCCGTGGTAAAGCCCGTCGGCAGGCTTCCGCGCTCGCGGATGGAAAAATCCTCGCCCAGCACAGCCCATTTAACGGCCGTACCGCCCACATCGATTCCAAAAAACTCCTGCATGTTCACTCCTTACAAGCGTAGCCCCGGACGCGCATCGCCGCGACCATCACAGGGGCCACCCCCCTGCGATGGTCGTGCAGCAAGTCACACCCGGAGCCGATTATCTCTGTTTTACGCCTCTAATTTGGTCAGGCGAAGCATCATATACTGCTTACTTGGGAGATCGATGCGGAACTTGCCCTCAAAGGTTCCGGGAAGCTCCTCCTCCGTCATGCCTCATGTGTCCACGACACGCACCTTGTATCGAGCGCCCGCCTCGCCCACAAACTCACGAGACCACTCATTTAAGTACGTCCATTACAGTCGAAATTGTCAGCCCGGGCCCGTCTCGGGCTACGATTGAGGCGCGCCCAGAACGGGCCGCCGACCGGGCGCCCGCGCACGGCCGAACGTCCCTGCCCCCGAGAGGGCCCGTTGGGTGC
>CABRBD010000028.1:0-110237 GCA_902469185.1 uncultured Collinsella sp.
AAACTTCATATGCGGCCCTCCCGGGCGCAAGCAAAAGGGCGACCCCTGTCCGGAGTCGCCCTTGCGGTGCTGGTTATGTACGGCTGTTACTCGGCGTCGTGGTGACGGCGGGGCTTGCGGCCTCCGTTGTCGCCGGGACGGCGCGGACGGTCGCTGCGCTCGGAGCGCTCGCGACGCGGACGCTCACGGCGCTGGAAGTGCTCGCCGTCGCCCTCGGAGGCACCCTCGGCACGAGCCGGGGCCTCGGGCTTGTCCAGACGATCGAGCGAGATCTTGCCGCGATCGTCGACCTCGATGACGACGACCTTGACCTCGTCGCCCACGTTGAGGACGTCCTCGACCTTCTCCACACGACCCTTGGCGACGCGGGAGATGTGCAGCAGGCCGTCCTTACCGGGCAACAGGTTCACGAAGGCGCCGAAGGGCTGGATGGAGACCACGCGACCGGTGTACTCCTCGCCCGGCTCGGGAACCTTGATGATGAGCTTGATGCGCTCGACGGCCTGGTCGACGGACTCGCCGGTGCCGCCGACAAAGACGGTGCCGTCCTCCTGGATGTCGACCGAAGCGCCGGTCTCGTCCTGGATGCCGCGGATGACCTTGCCGCCGGAACCGATGACGTCGCGGATCTTATCGGTCGGAACCTGGATGGAGACGATGCGCGGAGCGGTGCTGCGCGTGGTGTGACGCGGCTCGGGGATCACATCGAGCATCTTCTGTAGGATGAAGGCGCGACCCTCCTTGGCCTGCTGCAGGGCGCGGGCCAAGATATCGAAGGTAAGACCGGTGGCCTTGTTGTCCATCTGCAGGGCGGTGATGCCCTCGGTGGTACCGGTGACCTTAAAGTCCATGTCGCCCAGGAAGTCCTCGAGACCCTGGATGTCGGACAGGACCACGGTCTTGCCCTCCTCCTGAATCAGGCCCATGGCGATACCGGAGACCGGGCGCTTAATGGGCACGCCGCCGTCCATAAGGGCGAGCGTGGAGCCGCAGGTCGAAGCCATCGAAGAGGAGCCGTTGGACTCCATGACCTCGGAGACGACGCGGATGGCGTAAGGGAACTCGTTCTCGTCGGGGAGCACCGGAAGCAGGGCGCGCTCGGCCAGGTTGCCGTGACCGATCTCGCGGCGCTTGGGGCTGCCCATGCGGCCGGTCTCGCCGGTGCAGAACGGCGGGAAGTTGTAGTGGTGCATATAGCGCTTGCCCTCGGTGGGCTCGATGGTATCCAGACGCTGGCCCTCGTTGAGCATACCGAGCGACAGGACGGAGAGCACCTGGGTCTGACCACGCTGGAACAGGCCGGAGCCATGAACGAGCGGCAGGTAGTTGTCCTTCACCATGATGGGACGAATCTCGTCGGCGGCACGACCGTCGACGCGCTCACCGGTCTCGACGACCATGGTGCGCATGGCCTTCTTCTCGAGCTTCTTGAGCGCCACGGGGATCTCGCGCTCCCAGGCGGCCTGCTCCTCGTCGGTGAACTCGGCGCGGATGGACTCCTTCAGAGCCTCGACCTTACCGATGCGGGAAAGCTTGTCGGCGTCGCGCAGGGCAGCGGCCATCTCGTCGTAGTGGGCGAAGATGCGCTCCTGGACCTCCTCGACAGGCTGGTCGAGCGGGTACTCCTTCTTGACGATAGCGCCGTTGACCTGCTCCCACTCGGCGACGAACTCGTCTTGGGCCTGGCAGAAGGCAGCGAGGGCCTCCTGGCCAAACTTCATAGCGGCGAGCATGTCGTCCTCGGAGATCTCCTCGGCGCCGGCCTCGACCATCGAGATGAAGTCGGCAGAGCCGCCCAGCTCCAGGTCCAGATCGGAGTTCTCGCGCTCCTCATAGGTGGGATTGACGATAAACTCGCCGGTCTCCACGTTGCGGCCGATGCGCACGCAGGCTAGCGGGCCCTCGAAGGGCACGCCGCCGAGCGTCATGGCCAGCGAAGCACCCATGACGTTGATGACGTCGAAGGGGTTGACCTGGTCGGCGACGAGCGAGGTAGCGACGATGTGCACCTCGTTGCGGAAGCCATCCGGGAAGCTCGGGCGGATCGGGCGGTCGATCATGCGAGCCGTGAGCGTGGCCTTCTCGCTGGGACGGCCCTCGCGCTTAAGGTAGCCACCCGGAATGCGGCCGGCGGCGTACATCTTCTCGTTGAAGTCGACGGTCAGCGGGAAGAAGTCGTAATTCTTGCGCTCCTTGGAGACGACCACGGTGTCGAGCATCGTGGTGTCGCCCTGCTTGACCAGACAAGCGCCGGTGGCCTGCTTGGCAAGCTCGCCGGACTCAAAGGTGTAGGTCTTGCCGTACAGCTCAAAGGTCTTGGATACGAGTGTCATTGTTCTCCTTTACCCCACAGGCCCCTTGCCTGCGGGCTTCTCATGTGACGCGGGCCCCCTGCCCCCGCCACGCTTCAGAGCGTGATTGTTCACGCCCTTACACAAAAAGAGCGCCCCGCTGCGCAGGACGCTCTTAGCATGTACAAATCCGTTACTGGATGTTGTCGCGGATGCCCAGAGCCTTGATGAGCTCACGGTACTCGACAATGTCGTTCTTCTTGATGTAGGAGAGAAGACGACGACGACGGCCGACGAGCATGAGCAGGCCACGACGGGTGTGGAAGTCCTTCTGGTGGGACTTCATGTGCTCGGTCAGCTCCTTGATGCGCTCGGACAGGATGGCGACCTGAACCTTGGGGTTACCGGTATCGACCGGGGAGTTACCGAACTGGGCGGTCAGCTCCGCCTTGCGCTCTTTGGAAACAGTCATTGTTTCACCTTTCGTTTCGCGTCGCCTGTGGGCGACTCCATTCGCCTCGGACTGGGAAGCCGCCGGTGGAGCGAACATCCAAGGTCGAGGTACCAACAGGTCGGTATGTTACCACAAGCGGCGCGCGCCTGCGCATCATCACCGACCCAACATGAATTCCATCGCACGGAGCCGCTGATCGGTGTGCGTGGCGGCCCAAACATGCGAAAGCCCCAGCAAAAACGCAGCCGTATGCGGATCGATCTGCTCGTCCATAAGGGCATCGAACGTCATGGACATCAGAGCGCGCAGCCATGCGACCTCGCTGACCGATACCAACTCGGCGCCAGGCACGCTCGAGGCGCACGACCCGCACAGAAGCCCGCCGGCCTGGGCCGAGAAATGCGAGAGCATGGGATCGCCGCACGAGACGCATGCCGAGAAATCGGGGCGGTAGCCAACGTGCGACAGCAGTTTAAAGACAAAGGCCGCCACGAGCAGGTCCATATGTGCCGCGTCGAGCCCGCTGCCGACAAGTGTGAGCGCCCGCTGCGTGATGGCAAAGGTAAACGGGTCCTCGGCGTCCTCGAACGAGCACACGCGCGCGACCTCGGCGATCGCGCTTGCGGCGCATGTCATCTCGTAATCGGGAGCAGCGCCGAGCGGCGCCTCCATAAGCTCGGCCTGGGAAACCACGTCGAGCGACCGTCCATGCGCAAGCAGCAGATCAACGGTACAGAACATCTCGCAGCGCGCAGCCAGGCGTCCACCGGGTTTGCGGGCGCCCTTTGCCACGGCACGAACCTGCCGACCCCGCTCGTCAAGCATCGTCAAGATCAGGTCGGTCTCTTTGAGCTTCGTCTTGTCGAGGACGAGCACCTTGGTGCGATATGTCCGGGAGCCTGCCATGCGCGCCGCGCGTCCTTAGTCCTCGGCGTTGTAGCCAAAGCGGCGAATCTGGGCCTCGTCGTCACGCCAGCCGGCCTTGACCTTTACGTCCAGCTCCAAAAAGACCTGCGTGCCAAAGATGCGCTCAAGATCGCGACGGGCGTCGATACCGATATGCTTGATCATCTCGCCGCCCTTACCGATGATGATGCCCTTTTGGCCCTCGCGCTCGACGTAAATGGTGGCGTGCACGCGCAACACCTTCTTGGTCTGCTCGAGCGCATCGCAGATCACGCCAACGGAGTGCGGAATCTCATCACGGGTGCGGCGCAAGACCTTCTCGCGCACAAACTCGGCAACGAGCGTCTCATCGGAAGCGTCGGTACCCATGTCCTTGGGGAACCAACGCGGACCCTCAGGCAAAAAGTGCGCAACGGTCTCGATAAATGCATCGACGTTGAAGTTCTTGACCGACGACGTCACGATCTCGTCGTCATATTCCATGAGTTCGTGGGCTGCCTTAAGCTGCTCCATGACCTGTGCGGGGTCGGCCTCATCGGCCTTGGTGAGCACCAGGACCTTCTTGGAACGAGCGTTCTTGACGCGCTCGGCAACCCAGGCGTCTCCCCTGCCGATCGGTTTGGTGGCATCAATCAAAAACGCGACAACATCAACATCGTTCAGCTCGAACAACGCGCTCTTGTTGAGCTCGGATCCCAAGCCGTCCTTGGGCTTATGAATACCGGGGGTATCGACAAAGACCAGCTGATAGCCGGGGCGGTTGACGACGGCGCGCATGCGGCGGCGGGTCGTCTGGGCCACCGGCGAGGTGATGGCGACCTTTTTGCCATAGCAGGCATTAAGCAGCGTAGACTTGCCAGCGTTGGGACGACCGACCAGGGCCACAAAGCCGCTGCGGAAACCGGGCTCAACGTCACCAAAGCCCGCGAGGTTGTCGTCCTCGTCGCACAGGGCATCGAGTTCCTCGTCGCTCATACCCTCAAACGGGTCGAACTCCTCGAAATCCTCGAGCTCCTCGGTATCCACCGCGTCCAGGGACTCGTCGTCCAAAATCTCATCGGCAGGCTGCATATTGTCGGACATGGGAATCCCTTTCTAAATAAAGCCGAGCGCGTGGGCAAATACCAGCAAGCCCACAATCGCGGCGGTGATGGAAAGAACGTATACAGAGGCGGCGGCGATGTCCTTGGCGCGTTTTGCCAGCGGATGGAGCTCCTGGGTCGCCAGATCGACAATGGCCTCCATGGCGGTATTGCACAGCTCGCCGTGAATCACCAGGCCGCAGCAGATGATAATCGTGGCCCACTCGGCAATGTCGAGCCCCACGATGCAGCCGGCAATGACGGTGCACACGCCCGCCACGAGCATGACCTTAATGTTGCGCTCGGTCTTGACGGCGGTGACGAAGCCCTCCATGGCGTAGGAGAACGACTTTAAAAAGGACGGATGGTCCTTGTTCGATCCGGGAATCATAAACGGCTCCTAGTCGTGGGCATGATTGGTGATGGGGCCGACGTGAACGAGTTTGGGATCCTCGCCGCGCTCGAGCGCCAGATCGCGCAGGATAGCGTCCTCGCGGGCCTCCATAACCTCGGCCTCGTCGTCCTCGATGTGGTCATAGCCCAGCAGGTGCAGCATGCCGTGAACGAGCATCAGACGGCACTCGTCAGCGGGGCTATTGCCAAAACCGGGGGCCTGACGGGCAATAACCTGCGGGGCCAAGATGATATCGCCGAGCTCGAGCGTCTCATCGGCGGGAATGTCATCGTCAAAGGCCGAATCGCACTCAAACGAGAGCACATCGGTGGTGCGGTCGATACCGCGCCACTCGTGGTTGAGCTCGTGCATCTCGTCCTCGTCGACATACGAAAGGGAAATCTCGACTTCACGCTCAACGCCCTCGGCGGCAAGCACGACCTCGCAGATGTGCTCCACCTCCTGAGCATCGAGCAGCGTATCGAGCTCGGCATCGTTGCTGATCAATACACTCAACGGGACTCCTTTCGGTCGCGTGAGCGTTGCTCACGCACGTCATCATAAGCATAATATGCCTCGACGATACAACCCACTAGGGCATGACGCACCACGTCGGCACGCTCGAGGTGAGAAAATGCCACATCGTCGACACGGCCCAAAATCTTCTCGACATCCGCCAAGCCGCCACGACGACCCACCAGGTCGCGCTGACTCAAGTCGCCGGTAATCACGAACTTGGAGTTGAAGCCCAGGCGTGTCAGGAACATCTTCATCTGCTCGGGCGTGGTATTTTGCGCCTCGTCGAGCACCACGAAGGCATCGCTCAGCGTACGACCGCGCATGTAGGCGAGCGGCGCAATCTCGATCACGCCGCGCTCCATAAGCTCGTCGGTACGCTCACGATCCATCATGTCAAAAAGGGCATCGTAGAGCGGACGCATGTAGGGATCAATCTTTTCCTCGAGGGTGCCGGGCAAAAAGCCCAGGTTCTCCCCCGCCTCGACAACCGGGCGCGTCAAGATCAGACGGCCCACCTCATGGCGCTTGAGCGCGGCAACGGCGAGCGCCATGGCCAGATAGGTCTTACCGGTACCGGCTGGACCCAGGCCAAATGTGATGGTGTGCGAGCGAATGGCATCCACATAGCGCTTTTGCCCAAGCGTCTTGGGGCGAATGACGCGGCCGCGATACGAAAGCAGCACGTCATCGCGAAGCGATGTGGCCTCATGCTCGCCGTCGCGTAAGACGGCCAGGCAACGCGAGACATCGTCGGCAGAAAGGGCACGGCCGGCCGCCGCCTCGCGAAAAGCATGTTCGAAAAAGCGCGCCACGAGCTCGACCTCGTCCGGGTCACCGCTCACGGCGATGCTATCGCCACGGGCGACCACATGGGCGCGAACCAAGCTCTCGAGCGCACGAAGGACGCCGTCGCCGGCGCCCAAAACGCGCGAGGGATCAATCCCCTCGGGAACGGTAAGTCTAATCTTCGAGGCTTCCATGAACCTCCCTGCGCGCATGGACCAAGCCGGAATCATCGACTTCGATGATAGCAACATCGAGCAGGCACGGGGCTGTAAGTCCACAGGTATCGTCAAGACGGGCATGATGGAACGAGCCGAGCGTCAGGTTGTCACCATACTCGAGCACGGCGCGCTCAACGGTGCCCACGCGACGACGAGCGTCGGCGATAGCGAGTTCCTGCGCCGCGGCCCGCATACGGCGGCTGCGCTCGGCCATAACCTCGGGCGGTACCTGGTCGGGCATATCGGCGGCGAGGGTGCCGGGACGCTTGCTATAGCGGAACACGTGCATACGCGAGAACCCCACGCGGCGGCACAGCGCCAGCGACTCCTCGAACTCCTCGTCCGTCTCACCAGGAAAACCGACGATGACGTCGCACGAAAGAGACGCCTGCGGCAGGATGGCGCGAATCATGCGCACCGTGTCCTCAAAGGCCTCGGCACTATAGGGACGACCCATGCGATGCAGCGTCGCCGTACAGCCGGACTGTACAGGCAGGTGCAAAAACGGGGCAATACGCTGCGGATAGCGCGCCATAACCTTAAGCAGGCGCTCAGAGATATCCATGGGTTCGACCGAGGAAATGCGCACATGCGGAATGGACGTGCGCTCCATGATGACCTCGAGCAGCTCATCGATTTCGACATGCTCGTCGGTCGCGCTCTTGCCATCGTAGGCACCCAGGTTCACGCCGGTCAGCACCACCTCGGGCACGCCGGCCTCCTGGGCCTCGCGAACTTGCTCAAGCACGGACTCGACGGGCACGGAGCGCTCGGGGCCGCGTGCCTTCCACACAATGCAATAGGTGCAGCGGTGGTTGCAGCCGTCCTGAATCTTCACGCCCAGGCGAGAGCGGCCGAGCGCATCGACCACCTCGCCATCGCTGCAGGCGGGAACGCTATCGGACTCAACGCCCAGCACCTCGCAGACACGTTCGGCGACATCGATCTTGGACGGCTCGGCGATCACGCGGTCGGAGAGCTCCAGCAGCTCCTCGGGATGCAGGTTGACCACGCAGCCGGTCACGACCACATAGGGCTCGTTTTGATGGGCCAGCGCATGGCGGACGGCCTTACGGGTCTTGGCCTCGGCCTCGCCCGTAACGGCACAGGTGTTAATGACGATCAGATCGGCATCCTGGGGCTCCACCATAGCAAAGCCCAGGCGCATAAGATCGGCAGTGATACGGTCAGACTCAACCCGGTTGACACGGCAGCCGAGGTTGACGACGGAAATATGGGGTGCGAGCACGCGGGCTCCTTAATCGAGGATATCGTCGAGGGCACTCTTGATACGGTCGGTCACCGACTTCTTACCGGAAGCGACGTCGTCGCCCATCTCATCGGCAAAAGCACGGAGCAGCTCGCGCTGCTTATTGGAAAGATTGGTGGGAACGACCACGCGCAGTTGCACGATCAGGCGGCCACGCGAACCGCCACCGCCAATGCGCGGCATGCCGTAATTATTGACGCTCACGGTGTCGCCGTACTGGGCGCCGGCGGGAACCGTCACCTTAACGACCTCGTCGGGCATAATGCCCTCGACCTCGATCTCGCAGCCGAGCGCAGCCTGTGCAATCGAGATATCGCTCACCAGGTACAGGTCGTCACCGTTGCGCTTAAAGCGCTCATGGTCGGCAACGCGCACGTTGACAATCAAGTCGCCCGAAGGCTCGCCGCGAAGGCCGGCCTCGCCAAAGCCGCTCACACGCAGCTGGCGACCGGTCGAAACGCCGGAGGGAATATCGATGTCGATCTTTTCATGAGAAGGCGTGCGGCCCTGACCGTCGCAAGTCTCGCAGGGATGGTCGATAACCGTGCCCTCGCCATGGCAATCGGGGCAAGGCGAGGAAGACTGAACCTGGCCCAGGAACGAACGCTGAACCGTCGTGACGTAGCCCGTACCGTGGCAGCGGCCGCACTGCTTTTCCTGTGCGCCCTCTGCCCTACCGGTGCCATTGCAGTCCTCGCAAGGAGCAAGGCGGTCATAGCTGATTGTCTTTTTGCAACCGAGCGCCGCCTCCTCGAGCGTCACCGAAAGCGAAATGGCCATGTCACGTCCGCGACGACGCTCACGACGGCTGTGGGCGCCACCGCCGGCACCGCCGCCAAAGAACGACGAGAACAAGTCGTCCATGCCCATGCCACCAAAGATATCGTTGATATCGACGTAGCCCGAACCACCAGGGCCGTCGGCAGTGCCGTAACGGTCGTAGTTAGCACGCTTCTGTTCATCGGAAAGAACGGAATAGGCCTCGTTGAGCTCCTTGAACTTGGCCTCGGCCTCGGGGTCGTCCGAAACATCCGGATGTACGGTACGGGCCTTCTTTAGAAACGCACGCTTAATCGTCCGCGCGTCGGCATCCTTGTCGACGCCAAGCACCTCGTAGTAATCCCTATTTTCCGACACGACCGAATCCTTCCGACTTTCATTATTGTCACAGTGCGTCCTATACCCATGCTGGGCCGACCGCAAACAGAGGGTTTGATGTTATTGCATTTGGTACGGCGAAAGCATGGCCCGTTGCGAGCAGCTCGCGAACCAAACCGACACGAGCGCGAACATGAAGCCGTTGGCAAAACCGTTGGCAAACTGCATCGCACCGCGCTTCCACCACAGCAGGCTGCGATGAAGCACACCGTCCGAAAGCACCATGAACAGGCCCATGGTAAACGGAATAAAGCACATCACGGCAAAGGCCGAGAACACGCCCGAGATGGCCGACAGCACCAAAAACGGCGCCACAATGCCCATCAGGTAAAAGCCAGTACGAGCTTTGCCTTCCAAGCGCTCGGCCTCAACATGGGCGCGGCCGACCAGGTCGCCGCCCGCGGCACCGTTAGTGCCAGCATGGCCCATGCCGCTAATGCGGACCTCGTCGCCATCGTGCGTGCCGGCAGGAAACTCAATCGTCTGCTCGGAGGTCACACGGGTTCGCCCGCTGCCACCGCAATCGGGGCAGGGGTCGGCCACGACCTTACCGGAACCGCCGCACTCGGGGCAGACCGACTGGAACGTGCCCGCACCAAACAGGAAGGACAGGTCGACGTCGATGTGGCCGCGGCCACCGCAGCTCGGGCAGGTATGTGCATGCTCGGACGAAACAGAGCCCGAGCCGCCGCAGTGACCACAGGTATCGAAGCGCGTGTAGCGGACGGTCTTGCGGGCACCGCCCTTGGCCTCCTTGGCGTCGAGTTTGATATCGACGACCACGTTGGCGCCGTTCTCGGGATTGTAGGCAGCCTGGCCGCGACGCTGCTGGCCCCAGGCGCCACCAAAGGGAAAGCCGCCCTCAAAGGGATTGCCATAGCCCGTGCTGCCGGCGTAGCCGCCACCATAGGGCGAAGCCGTAGGAGCACCGGCAAAGGGATTGCCAGAACGCATGGCGTCGTAGCGCGCACGTTTTTGCTCATCCGAAAGCACGGCGTAGGCCTCGGAAACCTCTTTAAACTTTTCCTCGGCATCCGGCTCTTTATTGACGTCCGGATGGAGCTTACGGGCCTTTTGCTGGAAGGCCTTTTGAATATCACGCGAGGTGGCGTCCTTGGAGACACCCAGAATCTCGTAGTAATCTTTTTCGTTCATCGTCGCCATGCGCGGCAACCTCCTGCTCACAGCAGCGTATATATTCCGGTAATTCTACCCGAGCGGCCTAAGCTAGATCCCAAAACAGCTCGAACAGAACATTTCCATCGAGCCAGCCCAGATGGGTCGGCGCCAGACGAGCTCGAACATGGCCCGCGACGACATCTGCCGAAGTGAAGGGTCCCTCATGACCCCAGAGTGTCTCGGGCACCCACGTGGCAAGACCCAATTCGAGCGAGCGATCGCAGGCAGCTGCCAGCTCGCCCGTTGGGATGACGCACGCTGCACGAACCAACAGGTCGGACGCGACACCGCGCGTCATGCGACAAGCGAGCATCAAGTCTTCGGCGACAGCCTCGCGCTGCGACAGATATTCGGCCTCGAACGCCGTCGCGTCATCGTCACGTTGCACCAGACGCACGCGGTACGCATCGCCTCGAGAAGACACGCCGGGGAACAACTTAGCCAGGCGATCGAAATCCTCAGCATCGAGCATGCCCGCGGCAGAGCGTCCTAGACCCAAATAGCCCTGTCCAGTCCAGTAGGCAATGTTATGGGCGCACTCATGGCCGTCGAGCGCGTAGCTTGCAACCTCATACGGATGATAGCCGGCCGTACCCAGGCGCTCACGCGCCGCGTCCATGCACGAAGCCTGAAAATCCTCGTCGGGCTCGAGCGACTCGTCGCGGCACGCCATGCGATAAAGGGGCGTCCCCTCCTCAAGCGTGAGCGGGTAGATCGACACATGATGAGGCGCCGCCGCCAGCACGCCATCGAGCGTGCTCCGCCAGCTTGCGGCCGTCTGCCCGGGAAGGCCGCACATCAGGTCGCACGACACATCGAGGCCAGCGTCCTTCACCGTCGCGATAGCCGCAAGTGCCCGATTGGCATCGTGAATGCGGCCAATAGCAGCCAGCTCGGTATTGTCGAGGGTTTGCACGCCCAGAGAGATGCGCGTGACACCCGCCTCGGCAAGCGCAGTGGCGAGCTCAGCGGTCAGGGACTCAGGATTGGCTTCGCAAGTAAATTCAACGGGTTTGCACCACATGGAGATACGACGGGCAAGTTCCACCAGGCGCTCCCCAGCAAGTGACGGCGTGCCGCCGCCAGTATAGACCGTGCGGACCTGCGCAAGCGCCCCGGCGTCGCCAAAGGAATCGAGGCGCGCATACAACTGCTCAAAATACGAATCGAGCGCGGCATCCAAATCACACGCAGCAAAGCTGCGCGAGTCAAAGTCGCAGTACCGGCACTTTTGGGCGCAAAACGGCACGTGCACGTACAGCGCGGTAACGGCCACCGTTAGGCCTCCAGCGGATGAGCAGGCACCGACTCGCCGGCGGCAAGCGCGGCCTCGCAGGCCACCACGTCGCGCTCGATATCATCGACCAGCGCCATAAACTCCTCGTACGTAGAGCAACGCACCACCTGAGCGCGCCAGGCGGCGGCATGGGGCATGCCCTTTAAGTACCAGCTTGCGTACGTGCGAGCACGCGACATGAGCGGCAGAAGCTCATGCGTCAACGTCAGGTGCTCGCGCAGAGCCTCCAGGCGCTCGACCGAGGAGCGAGAAGGAACCGGCGTGCCATCGAGTGCAAGGGCTCGGGCATCGCCGAACACCCACGGATTGCCGTAGATGCCGCGCGCGATAAACACCGCGCTGGCACCCGAGCCGTGCAGATGCTCAGCAGCCTCCTCGGCCGAGAACACATCGCCCGAACCAATCACGGGAATCTCGACAGCGTCGGCAACCTCATCGACGACCGACCAATCGGCCTGGCCCGTGTAGAGCTGTGTGGCGCAACGACCATGCACGGCGACTGCGGCAGCCCCTGCACTCTCAAGCATCTGGGCAAATGTCGCGGCATTGCGGTCCTCGGCATAAAAGCCCTTGCGAATCTTGACGGTCACGGGCACGTGCGCCGCGCCCACCGTGGCCTCGACGATCTTCTCGGCCAGGTCGGGCGTGCGCATGAGCGCCGAGCCCTCGCCCTTGGTAACGACCTTGCGGGCGGGACATGCCATATTGATATCGATGAGTGACAGGCGATCGCCAACGCGCTCCTCGACGGCGGCGACGGCGCTCGCAAACTGATCGGGCTTGGAGCCAAAGAGCTGTACGCAAATCTGCTGCTCCTCGTCGGCCGGCAGCACCAGGCGCCACGTTTTGTTGCTGGCATAGGCAAGGCCTGCCACGCTCACCATCTCGCTGTAGGCAAGGTTGGCACCGCGGCGGCGACACATGATGCGATAGGCGGGGTCGGTAACGCCCGCCATGGGAGCCATAAGGAACGGCTGCTCGGCATAGGCGCCCAGCAGCCGCAGACTATATTCGGAAAGAGCCATAGACCTACTCGTCCACCTTGAGGATCGCCATAAACGCCTCCTGCGGGACCTCGACCGAGCCGATGGCCTTCATGCGCTTCTTGCCCTCTTTCTGCTTCTCAAGCAGTTTGCGCTTACGCGAGATATCGCCGCCGTAGCACTTGGCAAGAACGTCCTTGCGACGCGCCTTGACGGTGGAACGGGCGATGATCTTGTTGCCGATAGCACCCTGGATGGGCACCTCGAACAGCTGACGCGGGATGATCTCCTTGAGCTTGTCGCACAAGCCACGGGCCAGGCCATATGCCTTGTCCTTATGGACGATAAACGACAGCGCGTCCACCTCGTCGCCCGAAAGCAGGATGTCGAGCTTAACGAGCTCGGAGGGGCGATATTCGTTGAACTCGTAGTCGAGCGAGGCGTAACCCTTGGTGCGGCTCTTAAGCTGATCGAAGAAGTCCAAGATGAGCTCGGCGAGCGGCATATCGAAGCGCATCTCGACCGATTTGCTCGTCAGGTGGATCATATCGGTCGTGACGCCACGGTGCTCGATAGCGAGCTGCATGACGGCACCCGTATACTCGGGCGGGCAGATGATCTTTGCCTTGAGGTAGGGCTCTTCGATACGCTCGATGCGCGTGGCCTCGGGCAGATCCTGCGGGCTGCGGACATCGATCATTTCGCCGTCGGTCTTGTAGACGTGATAGTCGACCGAGGGACTCGTGGCAATGAGGTCCAGGTTGAACTCGCGCTCCAGGCGTTCCTTGACGACTTCCATGTGCAGCAGGCCCAGGAAGCCCACGCGAAAGCCAAAGCCAAGCGCCACCGAGGTCTCGGGCTCCCACACCAACGACGGGTCGTTGACGTGCAGTTTATCGAGCGCGTCACGCAGGTTCTCGTAGTCCTTGTTGTCGATCGGGAACAGGCCCGTATAGACCATGGGCTTGGCCTCGCGATAACCGGGAAGCGGCTCGGGGCAGGGGTTCGACGCCCACGTAAGGGTATCGCCCACGCGCACAGCCTCGGGGTCCTTCAGACCCGTGACCACATAGCCAACCTCGCCGACGGTCAGAGAATCGACCGGCGTCTCGGCAGGGCGCTTGACGCCCACGCCGTCGACCAAGAAGTCGCCCTTGGCCTGCATCATGCGCAGGGTATCGCCCTTTTTGATGGAACCGTCAAAGACGCGCACCGTGGCGACGACGCCGCGGTACTCATCGAAGTACGAATCCAGAATAAGTGCCTTGAGAGGGGCGTTCGCATCGCCCTTGGGAGGCGAGATCAAAAAGACGATGGACTCCAGCAGATCGTGGATGCCCTCGCCGGTCTTGCCCGACACGCACACGGCATCGTCGGCGGGAATGGCCAGATCGTCTTCGATCTCGGTCTTGACCTCGTCGGGGTGCGCCGAGGGAAGGTCGATCTTATTGATGGCCGGAACAATGTCCAAGTTGGCGTTCATGGCGAGCGTAGCGTTGGAAACGGTCTGCGCCTCGACGCCCTGAGTGGCGTCCACGACGAGCACCGCGCCCTCGCAGGCGGCCAGCGAACGCGAGACCTCGTAGGTAAAGTCCACGTGGCCCGGCGTATCGATCAGGTTGAACTGATACGTCTCGCCATCGTCGGCGTCATAGGACACGCGGACGGCATTGGACTTGATCGTGATGCCGCGCTCGCGCTCGATATCCATCGTGTCAAGCAGCTGCGACTCCATGTCGCGCTCATCGACGGTATGGGTGAGCTCGAGGATGCGGTCACTGATCGTGGACTTGCCATGGTCGATATGCGCAACGATCGAGAAGTTGCGGATGTGGGAAATGTCAATTGAAGTATTCATGTGGACTATCTTACCCGAGCGGTACAAAAAATGGAGCCTGTTCCATAAAACAGGCTCCATTTATGCGCGTAATCTGTGTGGTGTGAAATTTACAACTTAAGCGTTGATGCTGTTCACGAGCTTGGCAAGGCCGGACTTGCGGTTGGAAGCCTGGTTCTTGTGGATGACATGCTTAGCGGCAGCCATGTCGAGACGCTTGGTGACGGTCTTGAGGGCAGCCTGGGCCTTCTCGGCGTCGCCCTCGGCGACGGCGGACTGGACGTGCTTGGTCAGCGTCTTGAGCTCGGACTTGACAGCCTTGTTACGCATGCGAGCTGCCTCATTGGTGCGGATACGCTTCTTCTGAGACTTGATGTTTGCCACTTCTGGAGTTCCTTTCGAGTTCCTTGCAAAAAATGTATGACACCTCTGAGACACGGTGAGGTCATGCAAGCGCCTACTATAGCACGCTCCCTCTCAAAGGGATAGAACGAATTTGTCAAATAGGCAGGTATCATCACGATTTTCTCAAGATGTTCGTAATCCAAAGCAAAAGCGCGGTCTGAGAATCGGCCGAACCCTTGAGCGCGAGCTCCACATCGACGGCACCCTCGAGCGCGGCAACGAGCTCGGTCATCGAAAAACGACGCGCCCAGGTAAGGTGATTCTTGACCTGCCAGGCCTGAAGTTTGAGCGTCGCGGCGAGCTCACGCCCCTGCCCACGCCCATCGAGCGCCTTGGCGACGATCAGCTCACGGATGCGACCGCATAGCAGCGTATAGGTCCACACGTAGCTCTTGGAGGGCAGAAGCTTAAAGAGCTCGAGCGAACGCCGCATATCGCGAGCCGAGACGGCGTTGAGGAAGTCCCAGGGCTGAACCTCGGCCGTACGCACGATCCAACGCTCCACGTCGGCAAGCTCAATCTGGGACGCCTCGACCATCTGGGCGAGCTTTGCCAGATCGTTATCGAGCATGCGCGTGTTTTCGCCCGAACGCGAGACAAGCTCCTCGGCAGCAGCCGTCGAGATGGACTTACCGTGCTGCGTCGCCATCTGCTGAACGCGGCGCGGCAGTTCCCAGCGCTTGGTACCCGCGCAATCGACGATAGCCTTCTTGTCGATCTTGGCGATTGCCTTATACAGGCGCGTATTCTTGGCAAGTGAGTCGGCGATAATGAGACAGACCGTCGTAGGGCTGGGACTTGCGAGGTACTCGACGAGCGGTTCCGAGACCGCCTTGGCAAGCTTGGAGCAGCCGTCGAGGATCACCAGGCGAAACTCGCTACCCATGGGAAAGGTATTGAGCGAGCCGATGATCGACTCGATATCGGGATCTTTCGTCATGTCGCGTTCATCGAGGTTGAACTCAACCATACCCGACTTTTCCAAGCGAGCTTTCATACGCGAGACGGCGTGGTCGCGCTTGACTCCATCGGTACCGACGATCAGATATGCCGGCAGCAGACCGGTTTCGGACATTGCGCTCCCCTCTCGCACACACTCGAATTCGTACCGTGCCATTTTAGCCCAGGGGCACACCGCGCGCCAACGTTGTCATCACGGTCGCTGGCATCGCATGGCAAAACCGGTTACGGTCGGCGAGACGGTAATGTCTCCTTGTTCGATGGTGCAAGCGAAAGCGCCGCCCGCATCGCGAACCGCATCGATGCAGGCATCGGATGGATGGCCGTAGCGGTTACCCTCGCCCGCACTCGCGATAGAGAGCTCGGGCTTAAGTGTGCCCAGCAGGTCTGTGTCGACGGAAACTTTTGAGCCGTGATGCCCTAGCTTGAGCACATCGATATCACCCACCTCCTGTACAAACTCGCGCTCTTGATCGAGCTCGGCATCACCAGTGAGGAGCACGCGCAGACTCTTGCCTTCCTGAGCATAGGAGAGCAGCAAAACAAGAGAGTCCTCATTGCCCTCGCCATCCACGGACTCGAATGGCCACATCACGCGGGCGCAAAATGAGCCGATGTCGACCGTATCCCCACGGCGCACCTGCCGATACTCCACGCCAGGTCGGTTCAATACCTCGGCAGGAGCATCCTCCAGCGCATCCGCCGCCACGGCAATCGTCCCGACCGAAAACTGTTCGAGCACGGCAGGCAGACCACCCCAGTGATCCTCATCCCAATGCGTCACAAAGACGGCATCGATATGGTGCACGTTATTGCGGACCAGCGCGCTCACCACGAGCTCATCAAGCCCACAGTCGACGAGCGCCACGGTCCCACCTTGGCGGATAAGAATCGCATCGGCCTGGCCCACATCGAGCACCGTCACCGAAGGCGGCGCGAATCGATCCCAGTAGACGTACGGAATCGCAGCCAAGAGCACCAGGCACGCAAGCCCCACCGCCATAGGGCGTGCACGGGGACGCGGCCACCAGACCAGCAAAACCGCCAGCAAACACGGCACCAGGTAAATCCACATGCTATCGGGCGGCACACTCACGGATGCACCTGGAACGGCAGCAAACAGCTGCTCGAAGAACAGCGCGCAACGGGCGGTAATCATGGGCACAACGAGTGCCCAAGCTTGCAACGGCGCCACGAGCGAAAAGGGAACCAGCGCGATCGACACAGCGAGCAGAAGACTCACCACCGGACCGATGACCGCATTCGCCAGCGGAGCAATGAGCGAGAACGTACCGAAAGCAGGAATAGTGATGGGCAGCGTCGCCAACTGTGAGCACAGTGTGACGGAAAGCATGCTGGCAACGCCCGTCGGCACACCCAGCTCACCCAAAGCGTAGGTGGCGTACGGGCAAAAGCACAGGATGGCAAAGACACTGGCACACGAGAGCTGAAAACCCATATCGAACAGCACCGTTGGGCGGAGCAGCACAAAGATGGACATGGTTACGAAGAGTGCCGATGCGCCATGTCGGCGACGCCCCGCGCCGTTTACGACAAGCGTCGCGAACACCATGCAGCACGCGCGCACGGCCGAGGGAGATGCGCCCGTAAAGACAGCGTAACCCACAAGCGTTATCGCCAATATCGCCCGTTGAAGACCACGTGAACACCGAGTCTTTTGCAATAAACCCTCGATTACAAACCCCACGATAGCCAAATGGCTGCCCGATACGGCGATAAGATGCGCAGTTCCCGTCACCGAAAACCATTCGCCCGCCGGCTGGGCGCGCAGCTCGGCCGAACGACCGCAGACGACACCGGCTATGAGCGCACGCGCCGGGTCGGTCGCAGGCGCGATGGACGCAAGCAGCCCAATTCGAAGCCAAAGCAGCGGCCCCGGAGAGCCCTCATCGACCGACACAATCCGAACGGCTTTAACCTTGCGCACCTCGCCTCGGAGCACGCGTGATCGTCCATACACATCGTTCTCAAAACGTGAAACGCGACCGATAACACGCACGTGCGCCCCGACCTTGAGCTCGCGGTCACACGATAGGCGAACCGTTGCCAAGTTCTTACCGTCCGCGCGTGCCTCGCAGGTATAGGAATACGCGTCGTCGTTTATGGATGGATCACCCTGCACGACAAACTCGAGGCTGCTTGCCGCTTGACCATCGAGCGCCTTCGAGGCGCTCAGCGCGCCCACAGCCCACCACACCGAGACGACCGCTCCCGCCACGAGACCGACGGACGCGGCATACAGCCACCGCTTCCAAGGGGCAAGCCGCGCACAAGATTGAGCCAGCACAACGAATACCGCCGCCGCAACGGGAATGGCCCATAGCGGCCCGACCGCCGGAGCCCGCTCCCTCAGCAGCGCATCAGCGACCATGTTGAGCACCAAGACGCAGCTCATGCACATGCCGGCACACAGGGCCATCGTCCACGGCATCAGGGGCCGCGGAGGCATCACGTGCTCGCGCTCGGTCGCACTCATACGCAGATGCAATCTTTGATTTTGGCAAGCTTCTTCTCGCCGATTCCCGACACACGCATCAGATCGTCAACCGAAGAAAAAGCACCGTTCTTTGTCCGCTCATCGATAATCGACTGGGCCATGGAGGGGCCGATGCCCGAAAGCGTCTGCAGCTCTTCTGCGCTTGCCGTATTGATGTTTACTAGGCCTGTTGCGCCACCCGCGCCCGATGATGCGGAAACCCCACCATCAACACCGGCTTCCGCAATGGACGCTTGCTGCTCCCCTACCGTTGGAACATGGATTTTTTGTCCATCAGTGACCTTAGATGCCCGATTGAGCCCCGTAACGTCTGCCTCGGGCGCCAGCCCGCCGGCGGCATCAATCGCCTGAGCCACCCGCGCGCCGTCCTTGAGACGATATACGCCGGGCGACACAACGGCGCCATCAACATCGACATAGACCTCTGCCGCAGCAGACGCCTTAGGCGAAGAGCCTCCGGATGTCTTTCCGCTCGAAGCATCGCCGGATCCCGGCTCCACCAACGAGCCCGAACCATCAGTCCGCTCAAAAGACACGCCGCTAGCACCGCCGCCAAGGTTCGCCATCGCCAAGCCGCTCGCCATCGCAATGACGCCCAGTATCGCCATCACCACTGCCTTATGACCGAGCAGCTTGTCCGCCAAGCGGTCCATCCGTTTGACCCGTTCGTGTTGTTCGCGCTGCGCCATAGCAAAACCTCCCAACAACATCGTGTCAGGAAAAGAGCCCTGCAACAGCCACGCTCCAAAACCGGTTTTAGCGGTCAAACCAAAAGCTGACCAAAACCTTGCACAAATCTGTCCATTTATTCAAGCACGCGTCAGCAAATGAACATTTAGTCGCAAAATGCCCAGATAGCAAAAGACCGACGATGCAGACGCATCGTCGGTCTATGCACAAAATTACTCGTGATCTTGGTAAATCTCACGCGGAGCAAGCTCCGAATGTTTGCGCTTTAAGGTCTTAGGGGCCTTATACGTGTTGCTCTCGAAGTCGATGTACTCGGTCTGCTTGAGCAGACGATCGATCATCTCCTCGTGATCGAACAACTCCCAGGCCTCATGCACGGCATCGAGTTTAGCGTGCGTCTCGGGACGGCGCGGCATAAACAGCGTGCAGCAGTCAGGAGCGGCCTCAGTCGAGATATCGAACGTACCGATCTCCTCGGCGCGCGCAATGATCTCCTGCTTGTCCGAACCGATGAGCGGACGGAACACAGGGATCTTCACGGCCTCGTTGACGGCCATGATGTTCTCGAGCGTTTGGGAGGCAACCTGCCCAAGCGATTCGCCCGTAACGATGGCCTTGGCGCCCTCGATGTGCGCAATGCGCTCGGCAACCGAATACATAATGCGGCGATACATGATCACGCGCAGATTGCTGGGACAGGTGACCGAAATCTCACGCTGGCAGTCGCCAAACGGCACCACGTACAGGCGGCCGATCTGGACACCCGGCTCAAGCGCACGGATGATGTCCTGCACCAAATACTCGCTCGTATCGGGCGTCTGCGGACGACCAGAGAAATGTACCGGCACGCACACCGCGCCGCGACGCGCGAGCATCCAGGTCGCCACCGGAGAATCGATACCCGACGACAGCAGCGTCACGACCTTGCCGGCAGAACCCACCGGCAGACCGCCCACGCCGCGCTCGGAGCGCGCGTACACATAAACGCTACCCTGGACCACCAGTACGTGCACCATCGCGTCGGGGTCGTGCATTTGAACCTTTTTATCGGGGAAGGCCTCACACAACACCTCGCCCACCTGACGATTGATGTCAATCGAGGTGAGCTCATAGTCAGTATTGGAGCGCTTGGCGTGCACCTTAAACGAATCGAAGGAACCAAACTCGCGCAGCGCCTTCACGGCGGCGGCACAGTACTCCTGAGGGTCGCGATTGGTGTGATACGCCAAAGACACGCGAGCAACGCCGGGAACGGTGCGAATGACACGCGCCGCCTCATCGGCCTGATGCTCGTTAAAGGTCACGAGGATATAACCGGAAATTCGAGACACGGCATTCACGGAAAAGGCGGCCAAGGCCGCCTTGATGTTATCCATGAGGATATGCTCAAAATGTGCGCGGTTCTTACCCTTCAGTCCAACCTCGTGATAGTGGACCAGGCAGACGCGAGCCGCCATTTAGGCTTCAGCAACCTTGTGGCCGAGCGCCTTCTCGTAACGGGCCTCGTCGTAAGAGATGTCGCCGTCGACAATCTCGTCCATAGCCATCGAGATGGTATCGGCACCGGAAAGCCCGATGGTGATGTCATCGACATCCTGGACGGCAAGCACGCGGTTGTGCTGGCCACGCAGCATGCTGTTAATGTCGCAGGCGCGCTTGGAGGCAAGCGAAGCAAGCAGGAAGCGGTTGTGATCGGTCTTCTCCAGAAGATCGTCAATGCAAGGCTTTACAACGGACACGGACCTCAGATCCTTTCATGCATATCGAGAACGCGAACGAGCTCATCGGTCGCGCGGTCGAGATCGTCATTAACCACGACGTCGTCGTAGCGGTCGGCAAGGGCAAGCTCATCGGCGGCGTTTGCCATACGCAGCTCAATCGTCTCGGGCGTCTCGGTACCGCGACCGACTAGACGCTCGCGGAGCACCTCAAGCGAAGGCGGCTTGATAAAGATCAGCACGGCCTCGGGGAAACGTTCCTTCACCTGCAGGGCGCCCTGGACATCGATCTCCAAAATCAGAGACGAACCAGAGGCGAGCTTGGATGTGACCTCGCTCACCAACGTGCCGTAGCAGTTACCGTGGACCTCGGCCCACTCAACAAACTCACCGTTTGCCACGCGGCGGTCGAACTCCTCGCGCGTCAGAAAAAAGTAGTTGACGCCGTCGACCTCACCTTTGCGTGGTGCTCGCGTGGTAGCCGAAACCGTCAGGCCCAGGTTCGAGCGGCGCTCGCGCACACGAGTGACGAGCGTACCCTTGCCTGCGCCTGACGGTCCAGAAATCACAAAGAGCTTGGAATCCTGAGCGCTCACTTATTTGGTCAGCTGCTCGAGGAGCTGCTCGCGCTGACGGACACCGAGGCCCTGGACGCGACGGGTAGCGGAGATACCGAGCTCCTCCATGATCTTGGCGGCCTTGGCCTTGCCATAACCAGGGAGAGACTCGATGAGGGTGGAAACCTTCATGCGGGAAGCGATGGGGTCATCGGAGTTGAGCACGGACTCGAGGGACTTCTCGCCCTTCTTGATCTGCTCGCGAAGCTCGGCGCGGGCGTGACGTGCGGCAGCAGCCTTCTCAAGAGCCTGCTTGCGCTGCTCATCGGTAAGCTGAGGGAGTGCCATTCGTACCTCCAAATAGTTGGGTTATATCTGATGCAGTAATTGACATTTTAGCACGTCAAACGCACTAAATGCCCAATCGACGGCTCCATAGATTAGACGATACCTGCGAAAAGTGCAATATACGGAGGTCAAAGTTAAGCCCCTGACCTGCGATTCCACACAAAGGGTAGGAAAGTTTTCGCAGGTACAGGGGCAAATTTGTGCTAATGAAACCCAAAAGTGGTGACTTAGGGGAATCTTTTACGCGACGTTTTCGACCAGCTCGGCGACGATGGCGTCAAAGGCGGCAACCGGATCGTCGGCACCGGTGATGGGACGGCCCACCACAATGTGGCTTGCGCCACGCTCGATAGCCTGGGAAGGCGTCGCCACACGAGACTGGTCACCAAGAGCGGCACCCACCGGACGCACACCCGGAGTAACGATCAGGGCATCGGGACCCAGCAGCTCACGCATGTCGTGAGCCTCCATCGGCGAGCACACGATGCCATCGATGCCGTTGGCCTGAGCGAGCTTTGCCAGGCGGGCGGCCTCCTCGGCCACGGGCGACTCGACACCGATCTCGCTCAAGGCATCCTGATTCATGCTCGTGAGCACGGTGATGGCGACGAGCTTGGCGCGGTCCTCGCGCGCCTCCTCGGCACCCTCGCGGCAGGCAGCGAGCATGGCGCCCGAACCCAAGCCGTGAACCGAAAGCAGGTCGGCACCGGCAAGCGAGGCCGAACGGGCGGCACCGCGAACCTGATGCGGAATATCATGGAACTTAAGGTCAAGGAAGACCTTAAAGCCCAGGTCCTTGAACGTCTTGACGATCTCGGGGCCCTCAGCGTAATAGAGCGTCATGCCGACCTTGAGCCAAGCGGCATGACCAGAAAGCTCATGGGCGAGCTCGAGCGCACGCTCACGGTCGCAGTCGAGGGCGACGATAACACGGTCGCGGGCATCGGTCTCTAGCATTCGAACGCACCTACCAGTTCGTTGATGTCCCTCACGCCCTGGGACTCGGCCCAGGCCTCGAGCTCATGCGCGATCTTGAGCGAAGCACACGGATCGACAAAGTTGGCCATGCCGACCGACACGCAGGTGGCACCGGCCAGGATAAACTCGGCCGCATCCTCGCCGGTCATGACACCGCCGACACCGTTGATGGGGATATCGACGGCCTGGGCAACCTCCCAGACCATGCGCACGGCGATGTGGTGGCACAGCGGGCCCGAAAGGCCGCCCTTGGGCTTGGCCACGCGGGACTTACGGGTATGGACGTCGATGGCCATACCCTGAATGGAGTTGATGACCGAAAGGCCGTCGGCGCCGGCAGCCTCGAGGGCCTTGGCGATCTCGGCGACGTTGACCGGCGCCATCTTCACGAACAGCGGCTTATCGGTCACCTTGCGGCAGGCAGCCATAACGGAAGAGGCACCCTCGGGCGTGGAGCCCATGGCGGCACCGCCGGCGGCGATATTAGGGCAGCTCACGTTGATCTCGTAGCCGGCAGCCCAGGGGCACAGCTCGACATACATCTCGAGCGCGCGGACAAACTCATCGACGGAGTGGCCAGCAACCTGACAGATGACCTGGCAGCCGTCCTTGGACAGCTGTTCGAGCCACGGACCGGACTCGCGGGCAAAGGCGGCCACGCCGGGATTCTGAAGGCCCACGGAGTTGATCATACCGCCGGGAATCTCGGCCATGCGGGGCGCGGGATTGCCGGGCCAGGGCTCGGCAGCGCAACCCTTGGTGGTGATGGCGCCCAGCTGGGAAACATCAAAGAAGTTCTGGAACTGCCAACCGTAGCCAAAGGTACCGGCTGCGGTGTTGATGGGGTTCTGCATCTTGACGCCGCCGAAATCGACGGCCATGTTCACGGTACCCACTAGAAGACCACCACCTTGGAAGCATCGAACACGGGGCCGCACATGCAGGCGCCCTTCATACCGTCGACCGTCTCGACGTTGCAGGTGTTGCAGGCACCAAAGCCACAGCTCATCATGCGCTCGAGGGACACCTCGCAGTACGCACCGGCCTCGGCGGCAGCGGCGGCGACTTTCTTCATCATGACAGCGGGGCCGCAGCTAGCGACGTAGTCGTAGCCGCCCTCGCCGAGCAGCTCGGCGGCAGGATCGGTGCAAAAACCGTGCGTGCAGAGCGAACCGTCGTCGGTGCATACGTTGACCGTAGCGCCCAGCGCGCGGAACTCATCGACACCCACAGCCTTGGAAGCGGTGCCAAAGCCCAGGCACACGTCGACATCCACGCCCTGCTCGGCAAGCATGCCAGCGAGGCAAAGCACGGGCGGAACGCCGATGCCGCCTGCCACGAGCAGTGCCTTCCTGGTGCCCTCGGGAACAAGCCAGCCGCGGCCGCCAGGGCCCAGCAGGTTGGAGGTGGAGCCAGGGGCCATCTGCGACAGACGGCGGGTATCATCGCCCACGACGGCGTACCACAGCTCGACGGTACCGGCCTCGGCGTCGGCGCGATAGAAGCTCAGAGGCACGCGAAGCAGCGAGGACGCATCGCCGGGCACGGCGATATTCACAAACTGACCGGGCTTGAGCGCACTTGCAAGCTTGGGGGCCGAGATTACGAGCGAGAAGATGCCGTCGGCGATCTCCTGGTTCGAGACGACCTCGAAGTCGTGCATGCGTGCAGTGGAAGGTGTGGGCATAGACGCTCCAATCCCCCATGCGATTGCATGGTCAAAACGAACAGAAAGCGCGGCACCGCAAGGGCGCCGCGCACAAAAGCGATAAGGCTATGCTAGCAGATGCAGCCGTCGGCGAGCGTCTGCTTGCCGCCGACAAACACATCGGTGGCGCGACCGGTGAGCGTGCGGCCGGCAAAACCGGAGTTCTCGGCACGCGACTCGTAGCCGCCCTCGCCGACCGTCCAGGTGGCGGACGCGTCGAAGACGGTCAGGTCGGCAACGGAGCCTGCCTTGACCTGAACCTGGTCGAGACCCAGGATCTCACGCGGCTTGATGGCCATGAGCTCGACCATGCGGCCCATGCTCATCTTGCCCGTGTTGACCAGCTCGGTGAGCACGAGCGACAGGGAGGTCTCGAGGCCGATCATGCCAAAGGGCGCAAGCTCGAACTCGCGGGCCTTCTCCCACGGAGTGTGCGGAGCGTGATCGGTGACGATAACGTCGACGGTACCGTCGATGACACCCTGACGGATGGCCTCGGCGTCCTCGTCGGTGCGCAGCGGCGGATTGACCTTGAGCGAGGTGTTGTAGGTCTCGTCCAGGTCGTTCTCGGTCAGGAACATGTGGTGCGGGGTAGCCTCGCAGGTAACCTGAACGCCAGCGGCCTTACCGGCACGCACGATTTCCAGGCCATGGGCGGTGGAGATGTGCTGGATGTGCAGCTTGGCACCGGTCAGCTTAGCGATCTCGATGTCGCGAGCGATCTGGAGCTCCTCGCCGGCAGCCGGCCAGCCCTCGAGAGCCAGACGGGTCGAGACCTTGCCCTCGTTGATCTGGCCGTGGCCGACCAGGTCCTCGTCCTGGCAGTGGCTCATAAAGACCTTGCCGAACATCTTGCCGTAGTCCATGCAGCGACGGAGCATGCCCGCGCCCTGCACGCCGCGACCGTCGTCGGTGAAGGCGACGGCGCCGTGGGCGACCATATCGCCCATCTCGGACATGGCCTCGCCCTTAAGACCACGGGTCATGGCGCCCGACGGATAGACGCGGCAGTGACCGACCTCGGCAGCGCGGGACTTGACGAACTCCACGACGGTGCCGTTATCGGTGACGGGATCGGTGTTGGGCATGGAACACACGCCGGTAAAGCCGCCCTTGGCAGCTGCGCGGGTGCCGCTCTCGATGTCCTCTTTGACCTCGTAGCCGGGCTCGCGAAGGTGAACGTGCATATCCACCAGGCCGGGGACGAGGTACTTGCCGGAAAGGTCGCGGACCTCGGCTCCCTCGACGGCGAGATTCTCGCCGACCTCGGCGATCTTGTCGCCGTCAATCAGGACGTCAACGACACCGTCAAGCTCGACGGACGGGTCGACGACGTGGGCATTCTTAAGAAGCAAGGCCATTATCGGCACCTCCAAGCAGCAGATACAGGATAGCCATACGCACGCAGATACCGGCGTAGACCTGCTCCAGGATGACGGAGCGTTGCGGGTGGTCGGCCATATAGGAGTCGAACTCAACGCCGCGGTTGATGGGGCCCGGGTGGCAGATGATCGCATCGGGCTTCATGAGCTTCTCGCGGTCCTTGGTCAGGCCGAAGAGCTTGTGGTACTCGCGAATGGTCGGGAACGGGGCACCCTCGAGGCGCTCCTGCTGCACGCGCAGCATGTAGACGACGTCCAGCTCGGGCAGGACGGAATCGAGGTCGCTCGTCACGTGGTCGCAGCCCAGGACCTCGGGCGCCGGCGGCAGCAGCGTGCCGGGGGCGACGGCGTAGGTCTCGCAGCCCATGATCTTAAGGGCGGGGATCAGCGAGCCGCACACGCGGGAGTGGGCGATATCGCCGACGACGGCGACCTTCAGACCGTGGAAGTCACCCTTGTGCTCCCAGATGGTGTACAGGTCGAGCAAGGCCTGCGTGGGATGGTTGTGCTTGCCGTCACCGGCGCAGATGACGCTTGCGGGCGAGTTCTGCGTGACGATGTAGGGAGCACCGGCGTGCTTATCGCGAACGACGATGCAGTCGATCTTATAGGCGTTGAGGGTCTCGACGGTGTCGACGAGGCTCTCACCCTTGACCGTGGAGGTCGAGGAGCCGCCAAAGTTAAGACTGTCGGCCGAAAGACGCTTCTCGGCGAGCTCGAAGGAGCTGCGGGTGCGCGTCGAGGGCTCGTTGAACATGTTGACGATGGTCTTGCCCTTGAGCGTGGGGACCTTCTTGATCGCACGCTCGTTGACCTCGGAGAACGCCTTGGCGGTCTCGAGGATGAGCTTGATGTCCTCTTCGGAGTACTCGGTAATGTCGATCAGGTGCTTATGGTTGAACGCCACGGTACTACTCACCTCCCAGCGGCGCGGAGCCCACGTGGGAACCCGGCGCGACGTCGTTGATCTCGACGGCGGTGTGGCCGTCGACTTCCTTCATATATAGGTGCACGTTCTCCTCATGCGACGAGGGAACGTTCTTGCCGACAAAGTCCGGCGAGATGGGGAGCTCGCGGTGGCCGCGGTCGACGAGGACCGCCAGCTCGATGCGGCTCGGACGACCCAGGTCCATGACGGCGTCGAGAGCGGCGCGGATGGTACGGCCCGTATACAGGATGTCGTCCACCAGCACGACGCGTTTGCCGTCGACGCTAAAGGGAATGTTGGTGGCGTGGATCGCGGGAGCGAAATTGGTAGCGTAGTCATCGCGGTAGAAGCTGATGTCGAGGCTGCCGAGCGGAACGTCGACGCCCTCGATCTCCTTGATCTCCTCGGCGAGCTTCTTTGCCAGAAGGTCGCCGCGCGTGACGATGCCGACCAGAGCGAGGTCTTCACAGCCCTCGTTGCGCTCGAGAATCTCGTGCGCGATGCGGGTCATCGCTCGATTGACGGCGGTCTCGTCCATGATGACCGCCTTGGGGGAAGTCGTGCCCATCGATCTCCTTCCTCACATGTCTTGACTGCTGACACAGTCAAAAAAATAGATGCCCGACCGCTTAAAGCGGACCAGACACCCACAGGAAGGGCTGCTCTTTGGCAGCTATGTAATTCCATGTGGGTATCTCGTACCCCTTTAATGGTCAACGAATAGTGTAGCCAACCTCGAGCGTAATTGCGAGCATAAATACAAAGCAATCCATAAACGGGCGCAGGCGCTCCATAAACCTATATATATTTGTGGGACGAGCTTGAAAACCTTGTTGCGAGCTGGCATAATCCCCTCTGCTGCACGCAAATCGGATCTACGTCCAGGGCCGTAGCGTGGGCACTATCGCCAAAAGAGGAATATCTCTGTGTAGATTGCGCACAGGGAGCGACTTCTGTGCTATAGTTCAGGCTTGTTTGTTAACGCGACATGTTCGTTTGTCGCCCAAGGAGGGTCAGTTATGTCCAAAGTTTGCGAAGTTTGCGGTAAGCACCCCGTTGCCGGTCGCTCCATCAGCCACTCTCACCGCGTCACCAACCGTAAGTTCCGCCCCAACATCCAGCGCGTCTACGTCGTCGTCGATGGTCACCGTCGCAAGATGAACGTTTGCTCCACCTGCCTCAAGTCCGGCAAGGTTGCGCGCTCCTAAATAAGGTCTTACCAACAAGTACCTCGGACTCTCCGGGTCAAAGACCTCGCGTTCACATAGAACTTACCAAAGGCGTCCTCCCCTACGGAGGGCGCCTTTTTTGCACTCATTGGGGACAGACTTACATGAGTGTTTTCACGCATTGGGGACAGACTTAGATGAATGCTTTCCTAAGCTCACAGTGCATCGATCGGCCCCAATCCATACCTCAGGCCGCCTCGTTCCAGCCTGTGGTGGCCTTGGTTACGCTTGTAGCGCCGATACCGGTGATACGGGCAATTTGCTTGACCGTAAGATGGGCCCGCCTGAGCCTTAGCAGACAGGCATCGCGTTCGGGGCGTGGCAGGGCCTTGAGCAGCGCAGGATCAATGCTCGGCAGGGCCTCGTGTGCGACGGTAAGGGCATCCTCGTCGGGAATCCGTCGACGCGGAAGAATCTCAACTGACCAGATCCGCTCGGCAACTTCCTTAAGATGCTCGCAATAGCGACGGGAACCCCCGACAATATCGAGCATGGGGGCCGCATCGCAGATATCAAAGGGATCGTATCCCAGCTGGTATGCCTTGTAGCTTGACCAGCGGTAGGCATCAAGCGAGTCGAGCGCACCTTTCACGGGATTGAGATGGATATAATCGAGCAACTGCACCGCCTGCGTGTCCGACTCGACCGCGACCCGCGAATAGCGATTATCAAACAGGTGGCCCGTTCTTCCGGTTTTCCCATTGAAATACTTGGCATAGGCCGTCAGCGCGCACTGCATTGCCTTTGAAAGGTTGTCAAATGGGTCATCAACCATCAAATGGAAGTGGTTGTCCATAAGGCACCAGGCCAACACCGCCACGTCATGGCAAGCAAACCTGTCCGAGATGTCCGATAAGAAACGATAGCGGTCGGAGTCATCTTCAAAAATAATCTGTTTGGAATTGCCGCGGTCATAGACGTGGTAATAGCCGGTGAGCGAAACGGCGCGGGCGCATCGGGGCATAATCTCTCCTTTCAAAACTGTACAGGCAACACCTAAAAGGAGAGAAGCAACGCGAAATGCTGAGCCTGTGACCTATTTATATACAATGAACGACAAAAACATGCCCAAAACGACAAAATGACAAATCGATGTCTGTCCCAAATGAGTGAAAGCACCCATGTAAGCCTGTCCCCAATGAGCGGGGCGATGCAGCAGGCAGATAATTAGTTAAAACGCTTCAGTTTGTTGAAGCGTTTTAGTGTGCCTTTTACAGGAATCTTACCGTTCGCCGAATAATTTCTTGCTATCATGCAAGGCGTAGGGTAAATCTCCGATCGCAAGGAGACACAAATGGTGAAAAAGTCACCGGAAAACACTACTCCCGCAATTGTGGACAACGTAGAGGCGCTTGAGGCTAAGCTCGCTCAGATGCGAGAGGCCCAGGCGCTTTTTGCTACGTACACGCAGGAGCAGGTCGACAAGATCTTCTATGAGGCCGCCATGGCCGCCAACAAGGCACGTATCCCGTTGGCGAAGATGGCCATCGAGGAGACCGGCCGCGGCGTTCTTGAGGACAAGGTTATCAAGAACCACTACGCCGCAGAGTACATCTACAACGCTTACAAGAACACCAAGACCTGTGGTGTCCTGGAGCGCGACGAGGCTTACGGCATCACCAAGATCGCCGAGCCCATCGGCATCGTGGGCGCCGTCATCCCGACGACCAACCCCACCTCCACCGCGATCTTCAAGACGCTGATCAGCCTGAAGACCCGCAACGCCATCATCATCTCCCCGCACCCGGCAGCCGCCAAGTGCACCATCGCCGCCGCCAAGCTCGTGCTTGACGCCGCCGTCAAGGCCGGCGCCCCCGAGGGCATCATCGGCTGGGTCGATGTCCCCTCCATCGAGCTGACCAACATGGTCATGCGCGACGTCGACATCATCCTCGCCACCGGTGGCCCGGGCATGGTCAAGGCCGCTTACTCCTCGGGCAAGCCCGCCCTGGGCGTTGGCGCCGGTAACACCCCGGTCGTCATCGACGACACCGCCGACGTGCTGCTCGCCGTCAACTCCATCATCCACTCCAAGACCTTCGACAACGGCATGATCTGCGCTTCCGAGCAGTCCGTGACCGTCATCGACACCATCTATGACCAGGTCAAGGCCGAGTTCCAGAAGCGCGGCTGCTACTTCGTCAAGCAGGGTGCCGAGATGGAGGCCCTGCGTGCCGCTATGTTCAAGAACGGCGCTCTCGATCACCGCATCCCCGGCATGGCTGCCGCCAAGATCGCCGAGCTCGCCGGCATCGAGGTTCCCGCCAAGACCAAGATCCTGATCGCCGAGGTCACCTCCACCGACCCCGCCAAGGAGGAGTTCTCCCACGAGAAGCTCTCCCCGGTCCTGGCCATGTACCACGCCAAGGACTTCCAGGAGGCCGTCGACAAGGCCGAGCACCTGGTGCTCGCCGGTGGCCCGGGCCACACCGCCTCTCTGTACGTGCACCCCGCCCAGGCCGAGAAGATCAGCCTGTTCGAGCACGTCATGAAGGCCTGCCGTATCGTCATCAACACCCCGTCCTCGCACGGCGGCATCGGTGACCTGTACAACTTTGGCATGAAGCCGTCTCTGACCCTGGGCTGCGGCTCCTGGGGCGGCAACTCCGTCTCCGAGAACGTTGGGGTGAAGCACTTGATCAACGTTAAGACTGTGGCCGAGCGCCGTGAGAACATGCTGTGGTTCCGCGCTCCCGAGAAGGTCTACTTCAAGAAGGGTTCCACGCCCGTCGCCCTCGACGAGCTGGGCAACGTCATGGGCAAGAAGCGTGCCTTCATCGTCACCGACCAGTTCCTCTTCAAGAACGGCAACACCCGCGCCATCGAGGCCAAGCTCGACGAGATGGGCATCGCCCACGACTGCTTCTACGACGTCGAGCCCGATCCGTCGCTGCAGTGCGCACGTCGCGGCGCCAAGCAGATGGCTCTCTTTGAGCCGGACCTCATCATCGCCGTCGGCGGTGGCTCCGCTATGGACGCCGGCAAGATCATGTGGATGATGTACGAGCACCCCGAGTGCAAGTTTGAGGACATGGCCATGGACTTCATGGACATCCGCAAGCGTATCTTCACCTTCCCCGAGATGGGCAAGAAGGCCTACTTCGTCGCCGTCCCGACCTCTTCGGGCACCGGTTCCGAGTGCACGCCGTTCGCCATCATCACCGACAAGGAGACCGGCATCAAGTGGCCGCTCGCCGACTACGCGCTGCTCCCCAACATGGCTATCGTCGACGCCGACAACTGCATGACCGCCCCGCGCGGCCTGACCGCTGCCTCCGGCATCGACGTCATGACCCACGCCATCGAGTCCTACGTCTCCATCATGGCTTCCGACTACACCAAGGGCCTCTCCGAGCGCGCTGCTAAGCTCGTCTTCGAGAACCTGCCCTCCAGCTTCACGAACGGCGCCAAGGACCCGCACGCCCGCGAGGAGATGCACAACGCCTCCTGCATGGCCGGTATGGCCTTCGCCAACGCCTTCCTGGGCCTCAACCACTCCATGGCCCACAAGCTCGGCGCCTTCCATCACCTGCCCCACGGCATCGCCAACGCCGTCATCCTGACGCGCGTCATGCGCTACAACGCCGCCGAGGCTCCCGTCAAGATGGGCACGTTCTCCCAGTATCCTTACCCCAACGCGCTGCACAACTACGCCGAGATGGCCAAGTACTGCGGCATCGAGGGCAAGGACGACAAGGAGGTCTTCGAGAACTTCATCACGAAGCTCGAGGAGCTCAAGGACTTCATCGGCGTCAAGAAGACCATCGCCGACTACGGTGTTGACGAGCAGTACTTCCTCGACACCCTCGACGAGATGACCGAGCAGGCATTCAACGACCAGTGCACCGGCGCTAACCCGCGCTACCCGCTCATGAGCGAGATCAAGGAGCTCTACCTGGACGCCTACTACGGCCGCGAGCCCCAGGACTACGCCGTCTGCTAGTTTTAGCACGGTTTTTAACGGCGGGGGTGCACGGGTGTTTCACACACCCCCGCCGTCGCTTCTATCGCATCGTTGAAAGGATGCAACCATGCTGCTACCCGATTCCAAGACCGAGCTCGTCCGCCGTGGCAACAAGGTCGTTTACGACCTGGGCGACAAGATCGTCAAGGTCTTTAACGAGACCAAGCCTGTCTCCGACGTGTTCAACGAGGCTTTGAATCTTGCCCGCATCAATGAGTGCGGCATCCGCAGCCCCAAGGCTCTCGAGGTTTCTCAGCTCGAGAATGCCAACGGCTGGGCGCTCGTGACCGAGAAGGTTCCGGGCACCACCCTTGCCGAGAAGATGACTGCCGAGCCCCAGCGCTTTGGTGAGTACCTCGAGATGTTCGTCGACCTCCAGATCGAGATCCACGGCTACACCTCCCCGCTGCTCAACCGTCAGCGCGACAAGTTCGCCCGCATGATCGACAGCCTCGATCAGCTCAATGCCACCACGCGCTACAACCTTCAGGAGCGTCTGGACGGCATGACCAAGGAGTTCAAGGTCTGCCACGGCGACTTCAACCCCTCCAACGTCATCGTCGGAGACGACGGCCAGCTTTACGTCTGCGACTGGGCACATGCCACCCAGGGCTCCCCTGCTGCCGACGTTGCCACCACCTACCTGCTCTTTGCCCTCAACAGCAAGGACCAGGCCGAGGCCTACCTGGAGCTCTACTGCGACCGCGCCGACATGCCCATGCAGGTCGTGCGTCAGTGGACGAGCATCGTCGCCGCTTCCGAGCTCGCTCGTAAGCGCAACGTGAACGATGAGTTCCTTAAGAACTGGATCGACGTCGTCGATTATCAGTAATATCTGAGCGAGTTATTTCGCATCGGAGGCACAAGAAACCCCACAGCTCATATGGGCTGTGGGGTTTTCCTTTTAGCGATTGAACACGCAGGCAAGATAAAAGGACGGCCCCGCATCTCCCCTATCTGGAGAAATGCGGGGCCGTCCCGTATATCGAACTACAAGCGAAATCGTAGATTAACGACGGGCAGCCTTCACCAGCTCGGCAACCTTGGCGATGACCTCGTCGATCGCCACGTCCTCACGCTCGCCGGTAGCACGATCCTTGAGCTCCACCGTGCCATTCTTGAGGCCACGCTTGCCGAGCACCACCTGATACGGGAAGCCCATAAGGTCGTTGTCGGCAAACTTAAAGCCGGGACGCTCATCGCGATCGTCGACGACGACCTCGATACCCTCGGCGCATAGACCGTCGACGATCTGTTCACAGACGGTAGCGCACTCCTCCTTCTTGGGGTCGAGCGGAATCACCGCAACCTCGTACGGGGCAACGGAAACCGGCCAGACGATGCCGTGCTCGTCGTTATGCTGCTCCACGACGGCAGCAAGCGAGCGGGACACGCCAACGCCGTAGCAACCCATGATAAGCGGCTTCTCCTTGCCGTCCTCGTCCATAAAGGTGGCACCCATGGCCTCGGAGTACTTAGTACCCAGCTGGAAGACCTGGGAGACCTCGATGCCACGAGCAGCAGAGAGCGGCTTGCCGCAGTGCGGGCAAGGATCGCCAGCAACGACGGTGACCAGGTCGGCCCACTCGTCGACGGTAAAGTCGCGCTCAGGGCAGGCACCGGTAAAGTGATAGTCGACCTCGTTGGCACCGCAGGCCCACTGCTTGGACTCGCGCAGGCTCTCGTCGCACACCAGACGGATGCCCTCGGGCAAGTTAACCGGTCCGATAAAGCCCTTGTGCAGACCGTAGGTCTGAAGCTCCTCGTCCGTCATCATGCGATAACCCTTGCCAAAGACATGCTCGGCCTTGCAGTCGTTGAGCTCATGATCGCCCGGGACGATGGCCACGACGGGCTTGCCCTCGGCATCGATGAGCGCCAGGGACTTGCGCGTGCCGTTCTCGGGGAACCCAAAGAACTTAGCGACGGCCTCAATGGTGCCCATACCCGGGGTCTCGACCTTGGTGAGCTTACCATCGCCGGGGCCCTCGGCCACGACCACCTTAGTGCTCGCGGCCTCGTCATCGGCGGCAAAGCCGCAATCGTCGCAGTAGACCAGTGAAGCCTCACCAGCGTCAGCAAGAGCCATGTACTCGACGGAGGTGTCGCCGCCGATCTCGCCGGAGTCGGCGACAACGGGCAGAGCCTTGATGTAGCAGCGCTCGCAAATGTTAGCGTAGGCCTGCTTCATCTTGTCATACTCCTCCTGCAAGCTCTCCTGCGTGGCGGAGAAGCTGTAGGCATCCTTCATGATGAACTCGCGACCGCGCATCAGGCCAAAACGGGGACGGAACTCGTCGCGGAACTTATCCTGGATGTGATAGAGGTTCACTGGCAGCTGCTTATAGGAGCGCAGCTCGTTGCGCACCAGGGCCGTGACGGTCTCCTCGTGCGTGGGGCCCAGCACGAACTCGCGACCATGACGGTCGTCAAAGCGCACAAGCTCCTTGCCATAGGCATCGATACGGCCGGACTCACGCCACAACTCGGCGTCGACCATAATGGGCATCATAAGCTCCTGGGCGCCGGCGGCGTCCATCTCGTCGCGCACGATGTTCTCAATCTTGCGAATCGAGCGCCATGCGAGCGGCAGGTAGGAGTAGAGACCTGCGGCCTCCTTGCGGATCATGCCGGCACGGAGCAGCAGGCGGTGGCTGGCGAGCTCAGCGTCCGCCGGATCCTCTTTAAGCGTCGGCGCATAGAGCTTAGACATATACATTGCTCGGGTCATTTATTTCTCCTCAATAAGCTTGTCGACCTCTGCCATAAGCGCGTCGACAATTTGGTCCTCAGCTACTTTACCAATGATCTGGCCATGCGAAAAGAGCAAGGCCTGACCACGTCCGCAAGCAACGCCCAGGTCGGCATCAGAAGCCTCGCCGGGGCCATTAACGGCACATCCCATGACGGCAATCGAAAGCGGCGCGGAATAGTTCTTAAGCCGCTCGGTGACCTCCTCGGCGATGGGAATGAGGTTAACCTGGCAGCGGGCGCACGTGGGGCACGAGACAATCTCGGGACCACGGCGACGCAGGCCCAGCGACTGTAGAATTCCCCAGGCGACCGGCGGCTCCTCAACCGGATCGGCCGTGAGCGACACACGCATGGTGTCGCCGATGCCTTCGGAAAGCAAGATACCCAAGCCTACAGAGCTCTTGATGGTGCCCTGAAGCTTGGTCCCCGCCTCCGTCACGCCCAGGTGAAGCGGAACGTGGGGAATCTCACGTGACAGGGCTCGATAGGTATCGAGCGTCGTTTGCACGCTATGGGCCTTGGCCGAAAGCACAATGTTCGTAAAGCCGCGATCCTCAAAGTGCTTGACGAAGCGCTCGCTCGACATCACGAGCTTTTCGGGCTGCGTGAGGTCGTCGCGCTCGGCAATATCTTGCTCAAGCGAGCCCGCGTTCACGCCAATGCGAATCGCACAGCCCGCGGCACCCGCAGCATCGATCACCGCGTCAACCTTAGCCCAATCGCCGATATTGCCGGGATTGATGCGCAGCTTGGCGGCACCGGCCTCAACGGCACCAATGGCGAGCTTATGGTTAAAGTGGATATCGGCGACAATGGGCACCGGAGACTCGGCACAGATGGTGCGGAAGCCCTCAAGCGCGGCCTCGGAGGGAACGCTCACGCGCACGATATCGCAGCCAGCCTGCGCCAACGCGCACACTTGCGCAAGCGTTGCCTGGGCATCAGCGGTATCGGTGCAGGTCATAGATTGGACCACCACCGGCGCGCCGCCACCGATCTGCACGCCGCCCACATGCACGGGGCGCGTCAGCTCGCGAGGCAAAGGATGGGATAAAGACAATCCAAACACTCCCCTACAAAATAAATCGAAGGATGTCGGAACGAAGCATATAGACAAACAGCAGCGCAAAGAGCGCGATGCCCACATAGCTCACAATCGTCTGGACCTTGAGCGGAAGCTCGCGGCCCGCAATCTTCTGAATGATCTCGATGACTAGCTTGCCGCCATCGAGTGGCGGGATGGGCAGCAGGTTCATAAAGCCAAGCGAGAATGAAATGAGGGCGGCAAACGAAAGGAACGTGGCAGGGCCGGCAGCAGCAGCCTGTGAGGACATAACGCTAATACCCACGATCGAAGAGGACTGATCGAGAATCTCCATCGTATGCTGCGGCTGGAGCAGGCGCATCACGCCCTCCGCTGTCTGCACAACATAGGAGAACGACAGGCGAGCCGACGTGATGGGGTCTAAACGGACCACCTGCGTAGAGGCATACACACCTAGGCGATCGTCCTCTTTGAGCGCGACCGTGGTCGAATGCTGCTTGCCGTCACGCTCGTACTCAATGGCGATATCGTCCTTACCGGCAGCCTTGCCGATGGCATCGTAAACGTCCATCCAGGTAGAGCACGATACTCCGTCGACCGAAAGAATCGCGTCGCCGCCCTCGATTCCCGCCGAGGCGGCAATCGAGCCTTCGTCAACCTGGCCAATCACATTGGTATCCACCGGCACGGTGACACCTGCGATGGAATAGATGCTCATAAGGAGCAAAAAACCCGTCAGGATATTGACGATAATGCCCGCAAGCAGCATAAAGGCACGCTTGACAAAGCCCTGGCCCAAATAGGTGTGCGAGCGCTCGCGCGCAAGGAATTCGGCCTCGTCGCACGGCAGTTCCCATACATCGCCCTCGGCAGTCGCATGCCCGCGATCGAACCGACGGCCGTCAAAGGTGGTATAACCCGCCGCGTCACGCGGCAGAGTCTGGTACTTGGTGGGATAGTAGCTGGGCGAAGGCTTTTCCCCTTCTTCATACCAGGGAGCGATAGAGCCCCAGCCCAACAGCAAAGCACAGGCCTCGAGCACATCCTCCTCGGACAGCTCGAGCTCGACGGCAAGATCGGCCACCGTCACCCGGCCGTGGCGATAGATGGCCGCGAGCACGCGATCGGCACACGAGACGTCGGTCGGATCCATACCGCAGATGGCAGCGTAGCCACCCAGCAGCAGCGGGGTCACGCCAAACTTGGTTCCAATGCGACGCGACGTGTAATGGATGTCAAAGCGGCACGGCAGACCCAAAAAGAAGTCGGTCACACGGACACCGCAGGCACGCGCCGCCAAAAAGTGGCCGCCCTCGTGCAAAAACACGAGGACGGAAAGCATCAGCAGGCCCCAAAAGACCGATGAGAGAACGCTCAGAACAGTATCCATAAAACGAAAAGGCAATCCTTATGGGTTAGAAACGGGTTGCAGCGAGCACCTGCGCAGCCTTTTCACGCGCCCACGCATCGGTGTCGCGAAGCTGCTCAAACGAATCGACCACCTGCATATCGTGGGCGTCCATGCAGGATTCCACAATGCGATCGATATCGGTAAAGCTGCAGCCATCGTGCAGGAAGGCATCGACGGCGACCTCGTTGGCGGCATTGAGCACGCACGGCATGGTGCCACCCGTCTTGCCGGCACGCTCGGCCAGTGCCAGACAGCGGAAGGTATCCATGTCGGCAGCATCAAACGTGAGCTGCCCCAGCTCGCGGAAATCGATACGAGGCGCCGGAGTATCCCAACGCTCGGGATACGAGAACGCGAACTGGATGGGAATACGCATGTCGGATGCACCGAGATGCGCCATCACGGAGCCGTCGGCGAACTCGACCATAGAGTGAATCTTGGACTGACGCTGCACGACCACGTTAATGAAATCGAGGTCGCAGTTAAACAGATGCATGGCCTCAATGCGCTCCAGGCCCTTGTTCATGAGGGTGGCGGAGTCAATGGTAATCTTGGCACCCATGGCCCACGTGGGATGCGCGAGGGCATCGGCACGCGTCACGCGATCGAGCTCGTCGCGCGTGCGGCCAAAGAACGGACCGCCCGAGCAGGTGAGCCAAATGCAGTGGGCCTCGCGCGGGTTCTCCCCCAGATAGCACTGGTAGATGGCGGAATGCTCAGAGTCGACCGGAATAAGCTGGCCCGGTTGTGCCAACGGCATAAGCAAGTCGCCACCGACGACGAGGGACTCCTTGTTGGCAAGGGCAAGGCGCTTATTCGAGGTCAAGGCCGCATGGCTCGCCTCGAGACCGGCGGCGCCCACAATAGCGACAAGTACGCAGTCGACATCGTCGCGATGCGCGAGCTCGCAAACCGCCTGCGCGCCAACGCCGAGCTTCGTTCCCTCGGGCAACTCCTGCAGCACGGCGTCATCGCCATGATCGACATCGGCTACGGCAACCGCCGGAACCGAGAACTCACGGGCAGCGGCAACGAGCTCAGAGGTACTGGAGTTAACGGACAGCGCCGTCACCTGCAGGCGATCGGCATGCTGGCGGCACACATCGAGCGCCTGGGTGCCGATAGAGCCTGTACAGCCCAGGATGGCAACACGGAGACGTCCATCGGAGCCATACGTCGTCTGGAAGGACATTACAGCACGCCTCCGATCATCAGCAACAGCTGCGCGGTGATGCAGCCGAAGATAAGCGAATCGCTACGATCGAGCATGCCGCCGTGGCCCGGGATAAGGTTGCCGGAATCCTTGACGCCCACACCGCGCTTGATACGCGACTCGATAAGGTCGCCGATAACGCCCAGAATGGACACCACCACGCCGCACAGCAGCGCATAGGGCAGGCTGAGCTTGTAGAAGTGCGTCGCCCACAGGATGAGCCAAATCAAAACCGAGCCCAAGATGCCGCCGGCAAACCCCTCCCAGCTCTTTTTGGGAGAGATCTTGGGAACCATCTTGTGCTTGCCGATACGGCTGCCCACGATGTAGGCAAACGAATCGGAGACCCAAAGGGACGCGCAAACGCCCACTGAAAGCAGGGCGCCGGCAAAACCGGGCACGGCATCGCGCAGCAGCACGATAGCCGACAGCATAAAGCCAGTGTAGATGGGACCCATGAGCGTCACGGCCACATCAGAGATGCGGGTACGCGGCGACCAGACATACCAAATGCCCACAGCGAGCATCAAGGCAAAAAGCAGGGCATTCAGCAACATCGAATCGCCCAACGCCGACAGCGGAAAGAGTACGGCGGCAGCGATACCCATGCGCTCGTTAGCCATCTTGCCATCGAGCCTTGTCATACGGAAAAACTCATAGCAGCACAGACCGCTCATGACAGAAACAAAGATGGCCGTGGGCACGATACCCAAAACCAGGCACAGGATAAAGACAACGGCGTAGACGATACCGGCGGCGGCACGGGTAATAAAGCCCGCCAGCCACGAACCGGTGCCGCTCTTTGCTGCAGGTGCTCCCGCAGCGGCAGCCTTGCGCGCAGGCGCCGCGGAAACTGGCGTCTTGGGAGCAGATGCCTTGGGACGATCGGACACGATTAAGCCTCCTCGGTCTTGCTCAGTCCACCAAACCTACGGTCACGGCCCTGATAGGCCAAAATGGCGTCGACAAGGCCCCAACGATCAAAGTCGGGCCAATAGGTATCGGTGACGTAGAATTCGGAATAAGCCACCTGCCACAGCAGATAGTTCGAAAGGCGCAGCTCACCAGAAGTGCGAATCACAAGCTCAGGATCGGGAAGGCCGGCGGTATAGAGGTGGGAAGCCACCATGTCGTCATCAATTGCGGCAGGATCGATCTTACCGGCGGCAGTGTCGAGTGCGATTTGACGGACAGCGCGGGTAATCTCGGCACGCGCGCCGTAGTTGACGGCAAGCGCCAGCGTCATACCGGTGTGATCGGCGCACTCGGCAAGACCGCGTTCAAAAACATCGCGGGTCTTCTTGGGCAGCGCGGAAATGTCACCCAAAAAGACAACGCGCACATTTTCGCGCTTCAGAAGCGGCAGCTCGTCGATAAACGTCTTGGCAAACAGATGCATCAAGACGTTTACCTCATGCTGCGGACGGTTCCAGTTTTCGGTAGAAAACGCATAGGCAGAAAGCACGTCGACGCCCAGGCGCACGCAGGCGGTAATGATCTCGCGAAGGGAGACGATACCCGCCTTGTGGCCCTCAGTGCGCGCAAGACCGCGCGACGTGGCCCAACGACCGTTGCCGTCCATGATGCACGAGATATGGTGCGGAATGTTATTGAGGTCAAGGTCGGAAAAACCGACGCCCGCAGGGGCGTCGGCAAAGTACTCGACCAGTTTATGCTCGTCGTATTGCACCTTAGATCTCCATGACCTCGGCTTCTTTTTCCTTCAGAAGCTCCTCGACCTTGGCGACATACTCATCGGTGTGCTTCTGGACCTTGGCCTGCTCGCGACGGACATCGTCCTCGGTGAGCTCCTCATCGCGCTCGAGCTTGTTGTTAAAGTCGCGACGGATGTTACGGATAGACACCTTGGCCTGCTCGGCGTACTCGCGGCACTCCTTGACGAGCTCGCGACGGCGCTCCTCAGTGGGAGCCGGGAACGGAAGACGAACGACGGTGCCATCGGAGTTGGGGGTAATACCCAGATCGGAAGCGCCGATGGCCTTGACGATAGCATTGATGAGCGCCTTGTCCCACGGCTCGATGAGCAGCATGTGGGCCTCGGGGGTCTTGACGGCGGCAACCTGCGTGACCGGCGTGGGAACACCGTAATAATCGACGGTGATGTCGGACAGAATGTTGGCATTGGCGCGGCCGGTACGAACCTTGGAGAAGTTATGCTTGAGGGACTCGAGCGACTTGTCCATATGGGCGGTGATGTTCTCTGCCATGCTTAATCCTCCTGATAGACGAGCGTGCCGACGGGCTCACCCGCGAGCGCGCGCTTGACGGTGTCCTCGCCATCGATGTTGAGGACCAAAATAGGCATACGGTTATCCTGGCACAGAGCCGTAGCCGTGGAATCCATAACCTGCAGGCCGCGAACGAGAACCTCGTGATAGGTAATCTTGTCAAAACGGACGGCATCGGCGCACTTGACGGGATCCTTGTCGTAGATGCCGTCAACCTTGGTGGCTTTAATCAGAATCTCGGCGCCGATCTCGCACGCACGAAGAGCCGCGGCGGTGTCGGTCGTAAAGTACGGATTACCCGAACCGGCGGCAAAAATAACGACGTTGCCCTTGGAAAGGTGGTTGATAGCGCGACGGCGAATATAGGGCTCGCAGATCTCGTTCATCTGGATAGCGCTCATCACGCGGCAGGGAACATCGTTATGCTCGAAGGCATCCTGCAGGGCGAGCGCGTTCATAACGGTTGCCAGCATGCCCATGTAGTCGGCCTGAGCACGCTCCATGCCACCGGCAGCGCCTGCCATGCCGCGGAAAATATTGCCGCCGCCGACAACGACGCCGACCTCATGGCCAACGGCGAGCAGCTCCTTGACCTGCTTGGCAAGATGGTCGGTAACCTTGGGGTCAATGCCATATTGGCCGTCGCCCATCAGTGCTTCGCCGGAAAGCTTAAGAAGCACGCGTTTATATCGGATGTCGGACAAAGCGATCCTCCTTTAATTAGACTCTCAATATGATATCAAAGGCTCTGATAAGAGCCATGAAAAAGCAGGCTGTGAGTAAAACCCACAGCCTGCTCATTACCAGCTACAAGAGCTTATTTACTCGCCACGGACCAGACGGTCAAAGGCAACGACGGTAATGGTGTCGCCGAGCTCCTTGGAGACCTGCTCAGCGTACTTCTTAATGGTGAGGGAGCTGTCCTTGATGAACTCCTGCTCGGTGAGCACGGACTGCTTGTAGAACTTCTCCAGACGGCCAACAGCCATCTTCTCCTGGATAGCCTCGGGCTTGCCGGACTCGGCAGCCTGGGCCATGTAGATCTGCTTCTCGTGCTCGACGGTCTCGGCCGGAACCTGATCGCGGGTAGCGCAGATCGGGGCGACGGCGGCAACCTGAAGGGCAACGTCGTGAGCGAAGGTCTTGAAGGACTCAGCCTGAGCGGTCTCGGCCTTCTCGAAGGCGAACTCGACGAGGACGCCGATCTTACCACCCATGTGGATGTAAGAAGCGAGCGCGCCGTTCTCGGCCTTGCGGGCAGCGAAGCGGGAGATCTTCATGTTCTCGCCCATGATGTGAATCATCTCGGTGAGCTCGGAGGAAACGGTCTCCTCGCCCATCGGCTTCTCGAGCAGAGCGTCGACGTCAGCAGGCTCGGTGGTAGCGACAACCTCAGCGACCTTAGAAGCAAAGCCGGTGAACTTGGCGTTGGAGCCAACGAAGTCGGTCTCGCAGGAGAGCTCGAGCAGAGCGCCGGTCTTGCCATCCTCGGAGACGAACGCGGCGACAGCGCCCTCGTTGGTCTCACGGCCAGCCTTCTTGGCAGCCTTGGCAAGGCCGTTCTTACGCAGAACGTCGACAGCGGCGTCCATGTCGCCGTCAGCCTCGACGAGAGCCTTCTTGCACTCCATCATCGGGGAGTCGGTCATCTCGCGGAGCTGCTTGACCATAGCGGCGGTAATCTGGGCCATTGTGGTTCCTTTCAAAGAGATGAAAAAGAATTAACTAAGACTGATTTACTCGGCCTTGGGCTCAGCGGCCATCTCGGCCTCGGAGACCTGCTCCTTACCGGAGCCAGCGAGGCAGGCGTCAGCCATGAGCTCGCACATAAGGGTGACAGCGGAGATAGCGTCATCGTTGCAGGGGATGCCGTACTCGACCTCGTCGGGATCGGAGTTGGTGTCGATCAGAGCGACGACGGGGATGTTCAGGCGCTGAGCCTCCTTGATGGCGTTCTCCTCGCGCTTAGTGTCGATGACGAAGAGAGCCTGGGGCAGACCCTTCATGTCGCGGGCGCCACCGAGGTTGGTCTGGAGCTTGGTGAGCTCCTTGCCGAGCACAGCCTGCTCCTTCTTGGGGAGCACTGCCATGCGGCCGTCCTCGACCATGGCCTCGAGCTCCTCCATGCGGTTGATGCGGGAGCGGATGGTGACGAAGTTGGTCAGCATACCGCCGAGCCAACGCTGGTTGATGTAGGGCATATTAGCGCGCTCAGCAGCGTTCTTGACGGCCTCCTGAGCCTGCTTCTTGGTGCCGACGAACAGCACGTTGCCACCCTTGGCGACGTTCTTGACGAAGGTGTAGGCCTGGTCGGCGTCGAGGATGGTCTGCTTGAGGTCGAGGATGTAGATGCCGTTGCGCTCACCGAAGATGAACGGCTTCATCTTGGGGTTCCAGCGACGGGTCTGGTGACCGAAGTGGCAGCCGGCCTCGAGCAGGGTGCGGATATTAATCTTGGTAGCCATGTTAAACCTCCTGTGGTTTGCCTCCGCGCGGGGTCATCCTCCAAAACCAACCCGGACATGTGCTACCAAAGCCCGGGCACCACGGTATGAAGTAGCCGCGCGTGCGTGATAAAAACATGTTGCCGTGAAGCAACCCGATGAATGATAGCAGGAATGCATCTTCGTGCCAACCCGCAATCAAAACCACACACCTGAGTGCGGCGCGGGACGTCCCAGCCACTATTCGCCTCGGGGATGGGCTTGAGCCACGGCACGTTTGAGCCGATCGGGCGTGAGGTGCGTGTAGATCTGCGTCGTGGACAGGCTCGCATGACCCAGCAGCTCTTGAACCGAGCGCAGGTCCGCACCGCCCTCGAGCAAGTCGGTCGCAAAGGTATGGCGCATCGCATGCGGGGCGATGTCGGCCGGAATGCCGGCGAGTGTCGCCAGAGTATGGAACCGCCGCCTGAGCATGGCGGCACTCATGCGATTACCGCGCGCCGATATAAGCAGCGGATGCGGCCCGGTAGTGGGGTCACGGCGCTTTGCCTGAGCGAGCAACTCCGGCCGCCCCTCCTCGATATAGAGACGCGTCGCCTCGAGCGCGCGACGATACAGAGGGACGATACGTTCTTTGCTCCCCTTGCCCCACAGGCGCAGCGTGCGTTCGGACCACACAATGGACTCCACATTGAGTGCTGCGAGCTCAGAGATACGGGCGCCCGAGGCATAGAGCAGCTCGAGCATCGCCGCATCGCGCAGTCCCGCGGGTGTTGAGGTATCAGGCGTCTTGAGCAGCGCCTCCACCTGTTGGGTCGTCAGCACACCGGGTAGATCGCGCGGGAGCTTGGGCGAGGAAATTGCCGAGACCACATCGCCCTCCACGACCCCCTCGGCAGCCATCCACCGATAGAGCGAGCGAATGGCAGACAGGTGTGCCGCAAGCGTTCGGGGAGCCACCTGCTCACGCGAAAGTTCGGCAAGATAGCGACGAATGGTGCGCACGTCGGCAGCGAAAGCATCTATATCCTCACGCTCGCACCAGGCAGCAAAACGCTCCAGCCTCGAGCCATAGGCCGTCACCGTGTTGGGAGAAAGTCCCTCGACACGTGAGATATAGGCGATAAACGAGTCGACGGTGTCGTACAGGTCAAAGGCTATGACCGGTCGCCTCCAAACAAATCGGGGCGAGTGGCCAGATAGGCATCAAGGGCCTCGAGCGCACGGTCCGCATAGGCCTGGTAGCGGTCGCGCTTGCTGCGGCGCTTACCATCCTCGAGTGGCGGCACCAGGCCAAAGTTGACATGCATAGGCTGATAGCCCACGGTGGCAGGATCGGTCGCATAGCCCACGAGCGCACCCAGGGCGCCCACACGCGGCAGCTCGACGCCCGCGGCCCCGATAGCCTCGGCATAGGTGTTGAGCGCCGCGAGCAGACCCGTCGCCACGGCTTCCATGTACCCCTCGGTGCCGGTGATCTGACCGGCCAGGCGCACGCCGGTGCCGGGCACGGCAAAGGTGCCATCGAGCACGTGCGGGGCGTCGACAAAGGTATTACGGTGCATGACACCGTAGCGGAAGAACTCAGCGTTCTCCAGGCCCGGCACCATATGGAAGACGCGCTTCTGCTCGCCAAAGGTCAAGTTGGTCTGGAAGCCCACCAGGTTATAGGCGGTCTTCTCCTTATTCTCGGCACGCAGCTGAATCGCCGCCCAGGGACGACGACCGGTTCGCGGATCGGTGAGGCCGACAGGCTTCATGGCGCCAAAGCGAATGGCGTCCTTGCCGGTGCGCGCAACTTCCTCGGCAGGCTGGCAGGCCTGGAACAGATCGCCGCCCTCAAAGTCCTTGAGCACCACGCGGTCGGCCGTGGTAAGCGCCTCGATAAAGGCCTCGTACTCCTCCTTATTGAGCGGAGCGTTGAGATAGTCGCCGCTCCCCTGCTCCTCGTAGCGCGACTGCGAGAACAGCACGTCCATATCGAGCGTGGAGGCATCGACGATCGGCGCCGCGGCATCGAAGAACGCAAGGGCGTCGCCACCGACGAGCTTCATGACCTCTTCGCTCAGCGCCGGCGAGCACAAGGGGCCGGCGGCAATGACCACGTGACCTTCGGGAATCTGCGTGACCTCGCCGTGAATGATCTCGATATTGGGACGGGCGGCAACCTCGGCCTCGACAAACTCGGAAAACTTGACGCGGTCGACCGCCAAGGCGCCACCGGCGGGAACAGCCGCGCGATGGGCGCAATCGAGCAGGACTGAACCCATGCGCTCAAGCTCGGCCTTCAGCAATCCAGCCGCGGAATCCGGACGGGTCGACTTAAACGAATTGGAACAGACGAGCTCTGCCAGGTGATCGGTATGGTGGGCCGGGGAGCTAACCTGGGGGCGCATCTCGCACAGCCTTACGGCGAACCCGCGATCTGCCAGCTGAATCGCGCACTCCGAACCCGCCAGACCGCCACCGATAACCGTCACCTGATCAAACAGCATCTGCAAACACCTTTCTAATTGACATGTTTTCCATTGTGACCGAAGGGTGTCTGAGCGTGAAGGGCAAACTTGGAGGGCGCATACCTTCCATCCATCATGCGCTCGATAAGACCCTCGAGCTCAAGCGAACCCAGGAGTTTGAGTACGCCGACGACATCGAGCGAGACGAGCGCCGCGATGTCGTCGACCTTGAGCGGAGAGGCGATGAGCGCATGCATCACGGTCTGCTGTGTTTGATCCAGGTCGGCAATGCCGGGAGCATCGGGGCGCGAGTAGCGCAGGGTGCCGTAGATGCGTGAAATAGCCATCTCGATAGATTCCTCGTCGATGATGCAGCAGGCACCGTTCGCAATGAGGTAATTCGTGCCACGCGACTCGGGCGATAGGATCGACCCTGGCACGGCAAGAAGTTCTCGCCCCAAATCCATAGCAGCCTCGGCTGTAGAAAACGTCCCGGAAGGCATACCCGCCTCGGATACAAAGAGGGCTTGCGACAGGGCCGCGATTACGCGATTGCGGCGCGGAAAGGCAAACTTGCGCGGACCCATGCCCCACGGAGAGATCGACACGACCGCGCCACCCGTATCGAGCGTGCGCGTAATAAGCCCCGCGCTCGAACGCGGGTAGACCACGTCGGCACCCGTCCCCAGCACCACGACGTGTTTGCCGCCGGCGTTGACCGCAGCCCAACCCGAGGCCTGGTCACAACCGACCGCGCCGCCCGAAACAACCGTCACGCCCGCCTCGACCGCCACCTTTGCCGCAAGCTCTGCCACGGCAAGACCATACGGCGAGGCCTTGCGCGCGCCGATGATGGAGAGCGCAGGCGTCGAAAGCATCTCGGGGTTGCCGCGCACATAGAGCGTCTGGGGAACATCAGAAAGCTCCAAAACAGTCTCGGGATACAACGCGTCACCTGGATGCAGCTCGAAGGTCCCCTCGGCCATCACTGGTCCCTCCTTCCCTGGTACATCGCCGCCTCGAGCACGTGGTCCTGCGTCACCTGCTCGCTCTCGGCGACGTCGGCGATGGTACGCGCGATACGCACCAAGCGTACGATGCCGCGGCCCGTGAGATGCGTGCGCTTCGACAGGCCGAGCACACACTTCTCCGCCGCATCATCGAGCTCAAAGGTCGAAACGACGCCGTCAATGGACCGCGTCTCGTCATCCTCGGCCTCGGCATCCGCATCGTCCATACGGGATTCGCGCCAGACGCGAAAAGCGCGACCGCGCACAACGTAGTCACGCAACTCGGCCGACGACATACCCTCCGCACCCTCGATAATCACTTGGGGGTCGGGACGGGTCACATCGATCATCATGTCGATACGGTCGGCCAAAGGACCGCGCAGTTTAGACCGATAGCGCTCAACCATCGCCGCCGAGCAGCGACACGGCACCTCGCGATCGCCCAAAAAGCCGCAGGGGCAGGGATTGCTCGCAGCCAGCAGCTGAAAGCGCGACGGGAAGGTAAAAGCCCCGTCGACGCGTACGATCCTCACATAGCCGCGTTCGATGGGCTGACGCAGCGTCTGCAGCACACCCGTGGGAAACTCGGCAAGCTCGTCCAAAAAGAGCACGCCGCCATGAGCCAGGCTGATCTCACCCGGATGCACCGGGCGTCCTCCGCCAATGAGGCCCGCCGTTGAAATACTGTGATGGGGGCTTCGAAACGGCCGATGACCTGCCAATAAGCCATCGATGTTCTCGCCCAAGACCGAATGGATGCACAGCGCCTCCTGCTGATCCTCAACGGAAAGCTCGGGCAGGATGCCGGTCATACGGCGCGCAAGCATCGTCTTGCCCGATCCCGGGGACCCAATCATGAGCAAGCCGAGTTCTCCTGCCGCCGCAAGCGCCATGCCGCGTTTGGCAACCTCCTGCCCCAGCACGTCGGCATAGTCGAGCTCAGGCTCAAAGGTCGCCTCGACGACCTCGGAATCCAGATAGTGCCGAGCCGCCTCGCCCATGCCATGGGCAAGCTGAGACAAATGATCGATAAATCCGCAATCCACGCCCGCAAGCGGCACATGCTGATCGGACCTGCCGGCGATAAAGGACAGCCCCATATCACGCGCCAATAGCTGAAACGCCACCTCGCCCTTGACGGGAAGCACCGTACCGTCCAAGCCGAGCTCGCCGGCGATAAGGCAGCGATCGAGGTTGTCACGGGGAATCTGCCCATCGGCCGCCAGAACCGCGATGGCGATGGGCAGATCAAAGCCGCTACCGGTCTTGCGAATATCGCCAGGCGCCAGATTGACCGTAATGCCCGAGCGCGGGATTTCGAACCCGGCGGAGCGCATCGCGCAGCGAATACGACCGCGTGACTCCATCACCTCCATACTCGGAATGCCGAGCATCTGAATGCCCGGAACGCCGCCGGCAAGCGAGACCTCGACCGTGACGTGAATCGCCTCGACGCCACGGATGCAGGCCGCGTGAACGGCAAACGTCTCGAACGCCATCACGACACCTGCCAATCGAACGCGTTGTACTGATGCTCGATCTCAGCGATATGCCCGCCGCGAATGGTGACACCCACGGCATCGAAGCGAATCGCCTTGAGCGGATAATGATCCATGAGATAGCAACTTGCGATGCGGCGGTAGCGGCGTTGCTTTTGGGCGTCCACGGCCTCCTCGGGAAAGACCCGCGTGCTGCAATCCAGTGCGACGCGTCTGGTCTTGACCTCGGCCATCACCACGACATCGTCGAGCTCATCGAGCAGCACCAGATCGGCCTCGCCCTCGGTGCAACGATAACCCTGCTCCAGCAAGGTGTAACCGCGCTCGTTAAAGTAGTCGATGGTGATCAGCTCGCCCAGCATGCCCAGCTCGCGGGGACTGAGCCCCTTGATAAACTCGGGCGTCATCGCCCCGCAGTCGAGCTCGCCGTTTTCCCAACGCTCCTTGAGCTGCTGCGTCTTGCTCTTTTTGCTTGCGGCACTCATGGGGTCTCCTTTCCCGCACGCTGCATTGCCCCGATGATGAGGGCACCTTTCATGCGGGTAAGTACCGGAAGCAAACCAAAAGCTGACCAAATGCCGTCAAAAAACGGGCCGTACGCAGCAATGGTGTTGCATACGGCCCGCTACCAGCAGGTTTATAAAACCCCTGAGGTCCCTGTCTCCACAATTGACCTAGAAAAGGCGCTCAGTCTGCAGAAAGTTTCCGCAAAAGCTCACGCGGTGCAGTGGACAAAGTCCATGTTTGCGAATGGCCTCGATATGCTCGGGGCTTGCATAGCCCTTCGACTCGGCCAGATGGTACTCGGGATACTCGGCGTCGTACTCGACCATCATCTCGTCACGCGTGACCTTGGCCATGATGGACGCCGCGGCGATGCAGGCGATTTTGGCATCACCCTTCACCACATCGCGCTCGTTAGGAACGGCGCCCAAGGGGTTGCCATCCATGAGGACGCAGTCGGGTTCAAGTCCCGTATCGGCCACGGCGCCCGCAACGGCAGTACGGATAGCACGGGCCATGCCCATCTCATCGATATCCGCAGGAGCGATATGGCAAAAGCCGATGGCAGTCGCCACCTCGGCTATCTTCACCGAGAGCAGCTCGCGGCGCGCGGGCGTGAGCTTTTTGGAATCGTTGATGCCCCAGATGCGCGGCTCCATGGGAAGGCACACGGCGCACACCGTCAAGGGACCGGCAACCGATCCGCGACCCACCTCGTCGACACCAACGATCACCCCATCGCCGCCAAGCTCATGCATAAGCTCGTACATGCCATTGACGCGCTCGCGCTCGGCAACCTCTTTGGCATGGCGTTTGAGGGCGCGTTCACAAGCCTTGATCACCTGCTGGCGCGGGTCCTCGCGATAATGCTCCACGAGGGCGGGGATCTCCTCAAACGTTGCGCTCGCCAGCTCTCCGGCAACCTGCGATGCCGAAACCGAGCTCGTCATATTGGCCATACCAGGCCCTCCTTGCATGCAAATCAGATAAAAAGAAGGGCCACCCGAAGGTGACCCTTGTGTCCAAACGAGTGGACAGACGCTGCGATCTTCTTAGCGCTTCTCGGGGATGCGAGCAGCCTTGCCTACCTTGTCGCGGAGGTAGTACAGCTTGGCGCGACGGACGCGACCATGACGAACGACCTCGAGCTTGGCGATCTTGGGGCTGTGAAGCGGGAAGGTACGCTCAACACCGACACCGAAGGACATCTTGCGGACGGTGAAGGTCTCGCGGGCACCGGCGCCGGCCATGCGGATGACGTCACCCTGGAAGACCTGGATGCGCTCGCGGTCGCCTTCCTTAATGCGGTAGTGAACCTTGACGTTGTCGGCGACGCGAACCTGAGGAATGTCCTCGCGGATCTGCTGACGCTCGATTGCGCGGATGTAATCCATGTGCAATTCCTTACTCTTCTAGAGGTGCCGTACCACCTTGGCCGGCACGTAGTTGAACAAACGTATTCGAGTATACACGCGCGGGTTTCTGCTGCAAGAACAATTTTTTACGCAGACAAAAAGACAAAACCCGCACATGATAACCGCCCGCCTCACGAATGAGACGGGCGGTATGAAGGGGCGCTACGCTAGGCGTCGATGCGCAGGGGCTAGGCGTTGCGCTTGGCCTCGAGCTTGGCCTGAGCGGCAGCCAGGCGCGCGAGGGGCACGCGATAGGGCGAGCAGGACACGTAGTCCACGTCGGCCACGTTAAACAGGCCCTTGATGGACTTGGGGTCGCCGCCGTGCTCGCCGCACACGCCAAAGTGCATGTCGGGATTGGTGGCGCGACCCTTCTCCACGGCCATGCGCACGAGCTCGAGAACCGCCGTGTCGATGGTCTCGAAGGGGTTGTCCTTCAGGATCTTCTTGTGCAGGTACAGCGGAATGAACTTGGCCTCGGCATCGTCGCGGGAGAAGCCAAAGGTCGTCTGGGTAAGGTCGTTGGTGCCAAAGCAGAAGAAGTCGGCGTGCTGGGCGATCTCGTCGGCGACCATGCAGGCGCGCGGCAGCTCGAGCATCGTGCCCACGGGAATGTTGAGCTCGACGCCCTCCTCGGCGGAAACCTTGGCGATGACACGCTCGATGACCTCGCGGGTCTGGACATGCTCTGCCGTGATGGAAACGAGCGGAACCATGATCTCGGGGCGTGGGTCGACACCCTCCTTGATAAGGCGGGCAGCAGCCGTGGCGACGGCGCGAACCTGCATGAGCGGCAGATCGCTAAAGACGACGGACAGGCGCACACCACGCAGGCCGAGCATCGGGTTGGACTCGACCATGCCGTCGATACGACGCAGGCGGGCACGCAGGGCGGCAAGCTCTTCCTCGCTGGCGCCAGCGGCTTCCTTCTTAGTGATGGCGACCTCAAGCTCGCGAGGATCATCCAGGAACTCATGCAGCGGCGGATCGAGCAGGCGAACGACCACATCGCGGCCGGACATGGTCTTGAACATCGCCAAGAAGTCCTCGGTCTGAACCTTGAGCAGGTCGGCCAGGGCCTGCTGCTTCACGGCCTCATCGTCAGACAGGATAAAGCTCTGGATGATGTTCTTGCGATCGCCCAGGAACATGTGCTCGGTGCGGCACAGACCGATGGCCTCGGCGCCAAACTCGAGCGCGAGCGCAGCATCCTCGGGGTTGTCGGCGTTGACGCGCACGTGGTTGGCGTGACCGTCGGTCTCGTCCAAACGGATCTCATCGGCCCAAGACAGGATGGTGTCCAGGTCGCCGGTGAGCTCTGCAGAGACCAGGTCGACCGCGCCGTCGACGACGATACCCTGGGTGCCGTCGATGGAGATGACATCGCCCTCGCGCAGCACGCGGTCGCTGCCCTCGATGCGCACGACCTTCTCTGCCGCGTCAATGTGGAAGCGCTCAACGCCGCAAACGCAGGGCGTACCCATGCCGCGGGCGATAACGGCGGCATGGCTCGTCTTGCCACCGTGGCTGGTCAGGATGCCCTCGGCGGCGACCATGCCCTTCAGGTCGTCGGGGTTGGTCTCCCAGCGAACCAAAATGACTTTATGCCCCTCGGCGGAACGTGCAACGGCGTCATCGCTCGAGAACACGACCTCGCCCACGGCGGCACCGGGGCTGGCGTTCAGACCGCTGGCCAGCGCCTCGTACTTCTTGGAGGCGTCGAACTGCGGGTGCAGGAGCTGGTCGAGCTGCGCGGGATCGATGCGGCTCACGGCCTCCTCGCGGGTGATGAGGCCCTCCTCGACCATCTCGATGGCGATGCGCAGGGCGGCGGTGGCGGTGCGCTTGCCCACTCGGGTCTGGAGCATCCAGAGCTTGCCCTGCTCGATGGTGAACTCGATATCGCACATATCGCGATAGTGATCCTCGAGCGTCAGGAACACGCGCTCGAGCTCCTCGCCTGCGGACTCGAGGCCCGGAGTGTTCTTGAGGTCGGCGATGGGCTCGGTGTTGCGGATACCGGCGACGACGTCCTCGCCCTGGGCGTTCACCAAGAAGTCGCCGTAGAACTCCTTGGTGCCATCGGCCGGGTTGCGCGTAAAGGCGACGCCGGTCGCGGAGGTCTCGCCCTTGTTACCAAAAGCCATGGCCTGAACGTTGACGGCGGTACCGAGCTCGTCGGAGATACCATGCTGCTTGCGGTAGATGCAGGCACGCTCGTTCATCCAGCTGCCAAAGACAGCCTGGATGGCAAGGCGTAGCTGAAGCTCCGGGTCGTGCGGGAAGACGGGCTTGCCGTCAGCGACCTCGAGCTCGGGATACAGGGCAGCCTCGACGTTCTCGGAGAAGATGCCCTTGAAGGTCTCGACGAGTTCCTGCAGGTCCTCGGCCGAAAGCTCGGAATCGACGCGAACGCCGGCGACCAGGCGTGCCTGGGTCAGGGCGTTCTCGAACAGGTCGGCGTCAACGCCCATGACGACGTTGGAAAACATCTGGATAAAGCGGCGGTAGCTATCCCAGGCAAAGCGCGGGTTTTGCGTCTGGGCAATAAGACCCTGAACAGAGTCGTCGTTGAGACCCAAGTTGAGGACCGTGTCCATCATACCGGGCATGGAGAACGGAGCGCCCGAGCGGACCGACACGAGCAGCGGATCGGAGGCGTCGCCGAGCTTTTTGCCGCAACGGGCCTCGAGGTCTGCCTCGGCGGCAACGATCTCATCGAGTGCGCCTTCGGGCCAGACGTTGCCGGCACCGGAGTACTCGACACAGGTCTGGCAGGTAATAGTAAAGCCACCGGGAACCGGCAGGCCGATACGGCTCATCTCGGCAAGGTTAGCGCCCTTGCCACCAAGCACGAAGTTCATGGACTTGTCGCCCTCGGTGACACAGGTGCCCTGGGCGTCGGTTCCAAAACGGTAAACCCTCTTGCAATCGCTCACGATACTTCCCCTTCCATGCGCTCTCGCACACGACCGTGGTAACGAATCGACCCACCGGATGCGGGCCGTGAGGGAACTATACGGCGCGTTTTGGGCAGGCTTGAGCAGAGGGTGCGCGGTTTGGTAAACGTGCTAAAACTGGCGGTAAACGGTAGGTAAAGGTGGTTACCTTATGAAGATACCACTACAAGGAAAATGCAGGTCGGATGCGATGTTTTTGCTAAATCGCTTTACCGTTTATCAGCATTATTTCCAAGTATTCTCTTTGGGTAGCTAAAAGAGCCCCGTCCCAAATTAGCTACCCAAACAACCTTGTCCCAAGTGAGCTACTTTTGTTGAGCGCGGCGGGCGGCACGGCGGGCTCTTGCCTCTTGAATCTCTTCGAGGTGAGCAATGATCTCGGCAGCGCTTTCCTCGATGGCCTTGCCATCGGTACGCACTACAAAGCAGCCCAGGCGTTTCATGAGCGCGCGGGCTTCCGCAAGCTCACTACGCACGCTCTCGGGTTCGGCATAGGAGCCGGCAACGGCACGGGCGTAATCATCGCCCAAGCGGCTATCGCGAATTTCGGAAATCACATCGACGGTCGAAATCAGACCAAACAACCGCATCGGGTCGACCTCGTAGATCGACTTAGGCGGCTCCATACCATGCGCTAACGGAACATTGGCAACCTTGTAGCCCTGATAGGCCAAATACATCGACAACGGCGTCTTGGACGTGCGAGATACACCCAGCAGCACGATATCGGCACCCGACAGATCGTCACAACCACGACCGTCATCGTGCTCAACGAAATACTCCATAGCCTCGATACGATGGAAATAGCGGTCATCGGTCTTGTGAATCACGCCCGCAACGCCCTTGGGCGGCACACCGAGGAGCGACGACAGCACGGCAAGCGTCGGGCCGATCAGGTCGACCGAACGGATATGCAGCATGCCCAAATAGTCGAGCACGCGAGCGCGAAGCGCCGGATCGACAATGGTGTGGAACACGGCGATATCGCGATGGTCTGCATCGACACGCGATCCCACAAACGATTTAACCTGCTCCACCGAGGTCACCTTGGGCAGGCGCAAGAGATGAAAAGCCCCTTCATCAAATTGCCCGGACGCCGCAAGCACCACCTCACAAGCGGTATCACCGAGCGAGTCGGAGATAACGATGACGGTGGGACGAGCGGTGACCAGGCAATCCATGCGGGGCTCCTTTTGCGCTTATGCGCAGGCTGGCTTACTTTTTGCGGGCAAGCTCACCGATGTTGGCGATGCCGGAGAAAACGGCCTCGAAGCGGTTGAGCAGCTTAAGGCGATTATCGCGAAGCTGCTCGTCCTTGTCCATGACCATGACCTCATCGAAGAAACGGTCGATGGGCGCGCGCAGGGCGGCGAGGGCGGCAAATGCGGCCGGGTAGTCCTCGGCAGCAAGGGCGGCATCGACAGCGGTCTGAGCAGCCTCGGAGGCGTCGGCGAGCGTGAGCTCGACCTCGCCCATCAGGCTGCGGTCGTACTCCGCACCCAGCTCGGGCTTGGAGATGTGCGCGGCACGGGCATAGGCGGTAGCCAGGTTGTCAAAGGTCTCGGCATCATTCTTGCGGGCCTCGTCGAGGGCGGCGCAGCGGGCGAAGAAGACGGACGGGGCGATAATGTGCACCGCGGAGACGGCGGCAACGGTATCGGCCGGGATCTTTTCGTCGCGGGCCATGCTCACCAGGCGGCCATGGAAGAAGTCACGAACCTGCTGGGCGACCTCGGCGGCGTCGAACTCAATGCCCTGCTCGCTGTAAAGCTGCAGAGCAAAGTCAATCAGCGACGTGGGGTCGATCGGCAGACGGTCGCGCAGAATGTTGATGATACCGATAGCGGCACGACGCAGCGCGTAGGGATCGGAGGAGCCGGTCGGGGGCTCGCCGATGGCAAAGATACCGGCGATGGTATCGAGCTTGTCGGCGCAGGCCACGATGCAGCCAGCGGTGCCCTCAGGCAGCTCGTCACCGGCAAAGCGGGGACGATAATGATCGCGAATGGCGTGGGCGACCTCGTCGTTCTCCCCCATCGCGGTGGCGTAGTAACCGCCCATCACGCCCTGCTGGCTCGTGAACTCGACGACGGCGTTGGACACCAGGTCGGCCTTGCACAGGTGCGCGGCGCGAGCGGCGTCGGCGGCAAGATGGGCGCCCAGATGAGCCTCGCGGGCAATAGCGAGCGCGAGCTGCTCAATGCGCTCGGACTTGGCGAGCACGCTGCCGAGCTTCTCCTGGAAGGCGACCTTGGCCAGGCGCTCACGGAACTCGTCGAGGGAGATCTTCAGGTCCTCCTCGTAGAAGAACTTAGCGTCGTCCAGACGGGCACGCACGACGCGCTCGTTGCCGTCGATCACGCGCTCGGCATTCTCGGGCTTGCTGTTGGAGACGACCACGAACTCACGCGTCAGCTTGCCCTCGCCGTCATAGATCGGGAAGTAGCGCTGGTTGGTGAGCATGGACTCGCAGATGATCTCGTGCGGGACCTTGAGGAACTCCTCATCGAAGGTACCGACGAGCACCGTCGGCCACTCGCAGAGATTGATGACCTCCTCGAAGACCTTCTTGGGCGTATCGACATGGCAGCCGGGACGGGCAGCCTCGACCTCGGCGATACCGGCGAGAATCACCTCGCGACGGCGCTCGGCAGAAAGCACGCCGGCGTCCTCGAGCACCTGCTCGTAGACGGCGGGGCTGGCGACAACGTGGTCACCGGGGCCAAGCACGCGATGGCCGCGCGTGGTGTTGCCGCTCGTCACGTCGGCAAACGACACGGGCACAACATCCTCGCCCAAAAGGCAGCAGATCCAGCGGACCGGGCGCACGAAGGTGGCGTGCTCGTGGCCCCAGCGCTGACTACGGTAGTTGGGCCACTGCAGGCCGGCGATGGTCTTCTCGCACAGAGCGGTCAGAATCGGCGTAGCCGGTGCGGAAGGAATGTTCTTCTCGGCAAAGACGTACTCACGGCCGTCGGTGTCCTCGCGACGGACCAGATCCTCGGCAGCCACACCGCACTTGCGGGCGAAGCCCTGGGCGGCCTTGGTGGCGTTACCGTCAGCGTCGAAGGCGATGTTGGCCGCAGGGCCACGCTTGACCTCGTGAACCTCATCGGTCGCGGTGGCGACGTCGGCAACGAGCGCAGCCAGGCGACGCGGGCTCGAGATCACGCGGACCTCGCCGTGGGCCAGACCGGCCTCGTCGAGACCCTTGGCGATCATGGTGCCAAGCTGCTTGACGGCATTGTTCAGCGGTGCGGAGGGCATTTCCTCTGTACCGATCTCAAACAGGAAATCCTTAGCGTCTGCCATGGCTTACGCCACCTCGCCTTCCTGGTCGGCATTCTCGTTGACTCCGGCGACCTCGGCCATATAGGCCTCGCAGCACGCCTTGGCGACGGCGCGGACGCGCAGGATGTAATTGGCACGCTCGACCGCGGACAGCGCGCCGCGGGCATCGAGCAGATTGAAAGCGTGGCTGCACTTCATGACGCAGTCGTATGCGGGCAGCGGCAGCTTGCGCTCCAGGCAGGAATGGCACTCGGCCTCGTAGTCGTCAAACTTCTGACGCATCATCTCGACGTTGGCAACCTCAAAGTTATAGGCACTGAACTCGCGCTCGTTCTCGAGGAACACGTCGCCGTAAGTCATGGGCGTACCGTCGGGCAGGTAGCTCCACACCAGGTCGTAAACGGAGTTGACGCCCTGGGCGTACATGGCGATACGCTCTAGGCCATAGGTGATCTCGACGGGCACGGGGTCGACCTCGATACCGCCCACCTGCTGGAAGTACGTAAACTGCGTGACCTCCATACCGTTGAGCCAGACCTCCCAGCCAAGGCCCCAGGCGCCCAAGGTCGGGCTCTCCCAGTCGTCCTCGACAAAGCGGACGTCATGGTCGTTGGGGTCCAGGCCAATGGCGGCCAGCGAACCCAGGTAGAGCTCCTGGGCGTTGACCGGCGACGGCTTGATGAGCACCTGGAACTGATAGTAGTGCTGCATGCGGTTAGGGTTCTCGCCGTAGCGGCCGTCGGCGGGACGGCGGCAAGGCTGAGCATAGCAGGTGCGCCACTCGGCGGGACCGAGCGAGCGCAGTGTGGTCGCGGTATGGAAGGTACCGGCACCGACCTCGGAGTCATAGGGCTGCATAATAACGCAGCCCTGCTCGCCCCAGTACTGCTGGAGGCGCAGGATGATGTCTTGGAAGGAAAGCGATGAAGCGTTCATGCCTCTAATATCCCCTCGTCGAAACGATTACACGGTTAGGTACTGTACTATAGCGGTTTTTAGTCGATAGCGCCGATGCGGTTGAGCGGCCAGTAGCGAACGAGTGCCACGGCCATTAAGTCGGAGCGGTCGACCGGCCCAAAATAGCGGGAGTCGGCTGAGTTCTCTCGGTTGTCGCCCATCACCCACACACACCCGTCGGGGACGGTGTAGGGATAGCTCACCTGGACGCCGGGCGCTTGGACCGAAAGCGGCCAGCTCATGCCCGCCGTATAGTCCTCGTCGAGCGCTTGGCCGTCAACGACCACCTTGCCGTCCTGTAGGTCGACCGTCTGGCCGGCCGTGGCAATAACGCGCTTGACAAGAATATCATGCTCGGAGGTGCCGTCGGGGTTGTGAAACACCACGATATCGCCCTGCTTGACGGGCTGACCGAGCTCGAGGCTCACCTTTTGCGCCAGGATCTGGTCGCCAATCTCGATCGTGTCCTCCATGGAGCCGGTGGGCACCACAAAGGGCTCGACCACAAAGGTGCGGATCAGGAAGGTGGCCACAAGCGCGATCGCGATGACCGCGATCCACTCAAAAGCGCCCCTCAACGCGGAATGTTGCGTAAGAACCATACTCACTCCTCGCTCTGCGAATACGAAGCGTCAAGGATCTCCTGCGCGTATGCGCGCTCCTGGGGCGTAAGCCGCGCCGTCTCGATCAGGTCGGGACGCCAGCGGCAGGTGCGCTCGATGGCGTTCTTGCGGCGCCAAGCGTCAACTTTTGCGTGATCGCCACTCACGAGCACAGGAGGCACGCCCTCGCCGTTGAACTCGGCGGGACGGGTGTACTGCGCGTACTCGAGCAGGCCTCCGTCCTCGGCGGTCGAGAACGACTCGTCCACGTTGCTCATCTCGTCGCCCAGGGCGCCGGGAATCAGACGCACGACGGCGTCGGCAACGACCATAGCGGGAAGCTCGCCGCCCGTAAGCACGTAGTCGCCGATCGACAGGCGCTCGTCGGCATACGCATACGCGCGCTCGTCGACGCCCTCGTAGCGGCTGCATACAAACAGCAGGCGCTCGCTTTTGAGCAGGCGCTCGGCCACATGCTGCGTAAAGGGTTCGCCGCAGGGCGTAAAGAACACCACGGTGGGCTTGGGGCCCTCGGAGCTAATAGCCTCGATGGCCTCGGCGATAGGCTCGACCTTCATGAGCATGCCCTGCCCGCCACCATACGGCTCGTCATCGACGGTACGATGGCGGTCGTGAGTCCAGTCGCGCAGGTTATACGCCTTAAAATCAAAAAGGCCGGCCTTGCGGGCGCGGCCCAAAATCGATGTGGACATGACGGGCTCAAACATCTCGGGAAAGACCGAAAGGGTCTCGATCAGCATGTTGTCCTCCCTACTTGTCCATATCGATCAGGCCGTCCATAACGTGGACGGAAATTGTTCCTGTGTCGGGAAGATCGAGCACAACCTGCTCGATCACGGGAATCAGTACCTCGCCGTACCGATCGCCCTCGACAACCCAAACATCGTTAGCGGGCGTCGACATGATCTCGACGATCGTGCCGAGTGAACCGAAACGCTCGTCGACCACCTCGCGACCCATCAGGTCGGTATAGGCGGCGTCGAGTGAATCGAGCTCAAAATCGTCACGATTTGCCAGCACATAGCATCCCGTGATGCCCTCGGCGGCCGTCAAGTCGTCAATGCCCTCAAACGAGACCAGATCGCCATCGCCCGTATCGGTGACGGACACGACCGTGCAAAAGCGGTCGCGCTTGAGCGCCGGCGGCGTCAGGGCGACGCGCATACCCGGCTCTAATACAGAAGGAAGCCCCCGCAGCGGCTGCGCGAGGACCTCCCCCTTCCTTCCGTGCGGCTTGACCACACGGGCGATGTTTTTGTACTGGGACCTCAAGGTCCTAGCCCAGAACCTCTACCTCGACAGCAGTGTCGAGGCGAGCGGCCAGCGCACGGGCGAGCGTGCGAATGGCCTTGATGGTACGGCCACGACGGCCGATGACCTTAGCGACGTCATCCTCGGCGACCGAAACCTCAATCGTAGAGGCGTCGTCACCATCGATGACCTCAAGGCTCACGGAATCCGGGTCGTCGACGATCTGAACAACGAGATATTCGACGAGATCGGCGATGCGATCTGAGAGCATTGCCTCACCCTCGAGCTGTGCAGCGTCAACCTCAGGCACGATTTACTCCTCGGCGCCCTCAGCGGCCTCAGCGGCAGCCTTAGCGGCCTCGGCCTCTTTGGCGAGCTGCTTCTTGGACTTCTTGACGACGGTCTCGGTCTTCTCGCCCTCGTTGGCGGCCTTGACCAGAGCGGCGACGGCGTCGGTGAGCTGAGCGCCCTTGGACTGCCAGTCGGCGATCTTCTCGAGGTCGAGGTTGATGGTCTTGGGGGCGGTCATCGGGTTGTAGCGGCCAACCTCCTCGATGATACGACCGTCACGCGGGGCGCGGGAATCGGCGACGACGACACGGTAGTACGGACGCTTCTTAGCGCCGTGACGAGCAAGGCGAATCTTGACTGCCAAAGGAAACTCCTCCAACCAAGCAGCTTTAGGCTGCAACTACAAACAAACAGTTGAACATAATACGCCATCGACGCGGGCAGGTGAAGTCCGTGAGACCAACTTCTTCGGTGTAGTCGAGGGCAAATCCATATCTTAGACAAGAATTCGGGATTTGCAAGCACATACACGCACCCCACATGAGCTGCGCGGTATACTCATGACATGGAAAGACGCGAACATACATACGGTTATGAGGATGCCATGGGCGTCACGCCGCCTCCCTGGACGGGTCCGGCGGTGGGCCTCATGGACCTCGATGCGTTTTTTGCGAGCGTGGAGATGCTCGATCATCCCGAATGGCGCGGAAAGCCGCTCATCGTGGGCGGGGACGCCGATTCTCGTGGCGTTGTGTCCACCTGTTCTTACGAGGCACGTCGCTTTGGCGTACACTCCGCCATGGCCTCGGCCGAGGCACGGCGCCTGTGTCCGCAGGCCATTTGGACGCACGGGCATTTCGATCGCTACCGCGAGGTCAGCGCGCAGGTCATGGCGATTCTTGCCGAGGAGACGCCGCGCGTGGAGCGCGTATCCATCGATGAGGCATTTATCGATATCACACCGGGTCGCTTTGCGCCCGAGGACCCGCTGCTGGTTGCACGGCGTATAAGCGACCGTGTGGCAGCGCTGGGAGTAACGTGCTCCATTGGCGTGGGCTGCAACAAGACGGTCGCAAAGATCGCAAGTGAGCGGGATAAGCCGTTTGGGCTGACCATCGTGCGACCCGGAACCGAGCAGCGCTTTTTGGCCGCGCTGCCGGTATCTGCCATGAGCGGCATCGGGCGCTCGGCCGAGGAACGACTGCGCCGTATGCACATCTACACGCTCGGCGAGCTATCACGCGCGCCGGAATCCACGCTAGCTGCAATTTTTGGCGTCAACGGCGAACGCATGCGCCAGCGTGCGCTGGGACTCGAAATCTCCGAAGTCACGAGTCTCGATGAAGAGCGTGAGGTTAAATCGGTGAGCAATGAGCGCACCTTTGCAAAAGATTTAACTGAGCGCGGGGACATCGAAGCGGCGATTGCGCTGCTGGGTGAGTCGGTTGGACGCCGACTACGCCGTCAGGGACTGACGGGCGGCACGGTAACGCTCAAGCTTAAGTATTCGTATGGAAGCGGTCGCTCGGCACAGCGCCGGCTGCCTCATCCGACCGACGATGAGAACATCTTTGTGGCGATTGCGCTCGAACTGCTCGACAACATCTGGCAGGAAGGCATGCATGTTCGCTTAGCAGGCATCGGCATGAGCGACTTTGACCATCAGGGCGGCATCCAGACCGACTTGTTCTGCGAAGTCGACGACCGCGGAGCCCAATCCAGTGACCGCCGCGACCTCTCGGTAGCTATCGATGCCGTCCGAGACAAATTCGGCGACACCGCCCTATCCTTCGGCCGCCAATCCCGCTTCAACGATTAACCGCCTTTGGGCAAAAAGAAAGCCGGGTAGCTGCGAATGATTATTCTAGGACGGGGATTTTTTAATCATTTGGAGCGTCATTTCGCCCTTTGAATGATATTGGTCCCAATTCCCGTCAGACGCGAAATCTGGTCAATCGTAAACCCCCGATGCCTCAACACTGCCAGAAGACGATTTCGCTCTGATTTCGGCAAAGTTTTAAGCTGATAAGGCTCATGCGGAGCCAAAAGAGCCCGGGCAACTTCCAGCGCATCCATATCGGAGATATGCTTACCTTCGGGCATAAAATAGGGATTAGGCTTGCCGTCGGTACTCGAAAGATAAAACGCTTCCGTACCCCCAAACAGATTGAGAATACCTTCACAATCACAAATTTCGGGATGAGAGAAATACTCATGGAAGCTGCTCCAGCGATACAGAGGAGCAGAAGAAATACCTGCTTTTGCAGGATTGTCGTGTATGTATCGGACGCAACGGAGCAGCTGTTTATCGTCAGAAATGATCACACTCTTGAATCGTTCCTGGAACACCGGTCCGCGGCGGCCGGTTTTTTGATTGAAGTGTTTCGCATATGCCGTATCAATCGCATGCATAGCAACGCTCATCTGATTATCGAGATCATCAAATAGCAGATGAACATGATTGTCCATGAGGCACCAGGCAAGAAGACGAATATGAGCGAACGTAAATCGTCTGTTCAATAGATTGAGAAAAGCAAGGCGATCGTCATCGTCTTCGAAGATCAGCTGGCCAGCACAGCCCTTGAGCATGACGTGATAATGGCCGAGTTCGGACAACGCACGGGCAACACGAGTCATCGAAACCCTCCCTTCCAAGGATGCAGTAGTCACAGCATACAAAAGGAAAGGAAGAAAAAGGCCGAACCGCCCAACAAAGGTGAGCGGTTCGGCAAACGGTAGCAATGATTATTTTATCCCCGTCCCAGAAAAATCATTTAGAGGAGATTGAGGGGGAGCTGGGGGGCGTCGCCCCAGAGTTTCTCGAGGCGGTAGAAGTCGCGGGCTTCGGGAGTGAAGACGTGGACGACAACCGAACCGTAGTCCATGAGCATCCAGGTCTTCTGCTCACGGCCCTCGATGGAGAACGGATGCTCGCCGCAAGCCTCGGCGACCTTCTCCTCGATCTCGTCGACGATCGAATCGACCTGACGGTTATTGGTACCGGTGGCGAGCACAAAGTAATCGCACACGTCGGAGAGCTCGGTCAGATCGAGCACCTGCACGTCCTCGCCTTTCTTGTCGTAGGCGGCCTGCGCGGCGGCGCGGGCGACATCCTCGGCGGCGACACCGCTCGTGGACAGCGAGGCAGCGGTGCGGTCGGACGTGGCAACGAAGCTCTTGTGCTCCACACCTTCAAGAATCTGCTCGTCGGTCATGGTCTCATCGGCCATGGAATACCTCTTTCTAGACACACCCGAGCTAGCGCAGCTGGGCGTAATGGTTGTAAATCGTAATAGCCGTGGGATAAAGATAACGCCCGGACTGGATCACGTAGACCAGACCCTGCGCAAAACAGGAGAAGAACAACTCGTCAAGCGTCGACTCCCCCACCATCTTGCGCAGCGCGATGGCATAATCACCATGGCGGTTGGGCTCGATGGCATCGGCCACAAAGACCACCATATCGAGCGGCGTCATGTCGCAGGCGCCAACGGTGTGACGGTCGACAGCCTGGAAAACAGCAGGCGACAACTCGGGGAAAAGCTGCGGAAGCTCATAGGCGGCAACAGGACCATGCAAAAGCGGCGTCGCGGAAGACGGAGAGCCGGCAATCTTAATGCCGTAATGCAGGGCGCGCGTGACCAGCTCGTCGTCGGAGAGCACTTTGTCCCAGTCATGGATCAAGCCGGCGGCAGCGGCATCAAAGCGGTCAATGCCGTAGATCTCGGCCAGATGAAGTGCGGTCTCGGCAACACCCAGCGAATGCACATAGCGCTTGCGCTTATCCTTCATGCGAACATCGAGCAGCTCTTGAATGCGCTTGAGCAGCGCGCGCTCATCGCCCTCAAACTGATCCTCTACCGACAACGTAGACCCCCATCACTCAAAATCTTCTTGGCCCAAATCGGCATATAGCCTGCGCTTGCGAATGTAGCCGAGCACGGACTCGCTCGTAAGATAGCGCACGCTCATGCCGCGGGCAACCCGCTTGCGGATATTGGTCGAGCTAATCGCCAGCGCCGGGATCTGGATATACCGTACGTCAAACGGCAGGCCCGACTCTTTGATTCGCGCCCGGGCCGTATCGATATCAAAGCCGGGACGTGTCGCAGCAATAAAGGTTGCCAGTTCGGCAATCTCATCAGCATTGTGCCAGGTCACTATATCGATAATCGCATCGGCACCCGTAATAAAGTAGAGCTTTACCTGAGGCGGGTAAAAGTTGCGAAGGGCATGAAGCGTATCGGCCGTATAGGTCACGCCCGGACGATCGATCTCGAAGCGGCTCGCCAAAAAAGCCGGATTCGCAGCGGTGGCGAGGACCGTCATGGCATAACGGTCCTCGGCAGGCGTCACCGGCTTGTCAAGCTTAAAAGCAGGAGAGCCCGCCGGCATAAAGAGCACGGCATCCAAGTCGAGGGACTCACGCGCCTGCTCAGCGGTTACCAAGTGCCCGTAATGAATCGGGTCAAAGGTGCCGCCCATAATGCCAAGCCGAAACTCCTGCCCATCCTTGATAGGCAGCTCGGGCAAACCGATTCCACCGCGCAGCGACATGGCTTACTCGCCCTCCGGGGTCTCGGCATCGTCCGCGGCACCCGCCGCATCGACAACCTCGACGCCCTCATCCGCAGCATCGGTCATGTCAATGGTCTCAACGGCAACGTCCTCGCCAGCATCCTCGAGCTCCTCGTACTCCGAGAAGTCCTCGGCGCCCTCAAAGTCAAAGGCGCGCTGGCAAATGCGGACCTCGTCGCCCGCACGGCAACCGGCCTTCTCGAGCGCGTCGTCAACACCCATACGCGCAAACTTATGCTGCAGGTAAATGACGGCTTCCTCGTTTTCCCAGTCGGTCTGGATGACCATGCGCTCGATGGCGCGACCGACCACGCGGAAGGCATGGGGCTCTTCCTGAACAATACGGAAACGCTTCTCGCGCTGCAGGCGGCGACGCTCCCACTCATCGTCACGCAGATCGACCGGCTCATCGGAGACAGCCAACTCGGCGCGCAGCTTAGCCACCTGCTCGCCCACGGCAAGCATCAGCGTGTTGAGACCGGCGCCCGTCACGGCAGACACGGCAAAGAACATATGTCCATCGTCGAGCGCGGCGCGTTTGAGATCGGCAATCTTGTCAGCCGTGCCCGGCGCATCGCACTTGTTGGCGACAACGATCTGCGGACGCTCCGAAAGCTCGGCGCCATACTGCTCAAGCTCGCGGTTGATGATGTGGTAATCCTCAACCGGATCGCGATCCTCAAAACCGCCCGTCATGTCGACGACATGCATGATCAGAGCCGTACGCTCAATGTGGCGCAGGAACTGGTGCCCCAGACCCTTGCCCTCGCTCGCGCCCTCAATAAGACCGGGGACGTCGGCAACGACGTAAGAATATTCGCCGGCACGCACCATGCCCAGATTGGGCACGAGCGTGGTAAACGGGTAGTCGGCAATCTTGGGACGGGCGGCACTCATGCGCGCGATGAGCGAGGACTTTCCCACCGAGGGGAAGCCCACGAGCGCGGCATCGGCCATAAGCTTCATCTCGAGCTCAATCCAGTGCTCCTCTGCCGGTTCGCCCAGCTGAGCAAACGCGGGCGCGCGGCGCACCGACGTCACAAAGTGCGTGTTGCCCAAGCCGCCGGCGCCACCAGGGGCCACGACAACGCGCTCGCCGTCGTGCACCAGATCGGCAATCTCGAACATCGGGGTCTGCGTCTCGGGGTCGAGCTCGCGCACCACGGTACCCATAGGGACCTTGAGAATCAGGTCCTCGCCGCTCTTACCGTTACGACGGGCACCCTGCCCGTGCGTGCCGCGCTCGGCGCGGAAGTGATGCTTAAAGCGGTAATCGATCAGCGAAGACAGCTGAGCATCGGCCTGGATGACGACATTGCCGCCACGACCGCCGTCGCCGCCATCGGGGCCGCCCTTGGGGACAAATGCCTCGCGCCTAAACGACATGCATCCGGCTCCGCCGTCGCCGCCGCACACGTTGATGCGGCTGATATCGGTGAACTGTGACAACAGAATCGCCTCCTACAAAAAAGAGGGAGACCCTTGAATCCTAAAACTCAAGTGCCTCCCACATATGTGCTCTATGAAGGGTGAATTACGCGTTCGCGAGCGGGCGTACGCTGACCCTGTGCTTGATACCCTTGTGGAACTCAACGGTACCGTCGACCAGCGCGAACAGCGTGTCGTCCTTGCCACGGCCAACGTTCTCACCCGGGTGGATGTGAGTGCCGTGCTGACGGACGAGAATCGTGCCCGTGGTTACCGTCTGGCCGGCATAGCGCTTCGTGCCAAGGCGCTGACCGCGGGAGTCACGGCCATTACGGGAGGAACCGAGTCCTTTTTTGTGTGCCATTGTGTATACCTACTCTTTCGTTACGAGTGTAATCTACTCGGCGACGGGAGCCTCGGCAACAGCCTCGGCCTCTGCCTTGACAGCCTTCTTGGCGCGGGACGTAGCCTGGACCTTCACGATCTTCAGCTTGGTGAGCTGCTGACGGTGACCCTTCAGACGACGATAGCGCTTACGCTTGTGGAACTTGAAGACCAGCTGCTTCTCGCCCTTGAACTGCTCAACGATCTGAGCGGTAACCTTGGCCTTGGCCAGCTTGTCGGGATCGGTGACGATCTTCTTACCATCGTTGAGGAAGATAACCGGCAGGGTGACCTTGTCGCCCTCATTGCCCTCGATCTTCTCGACGGTGATGACATCGTCGGTGGCGACCTTGTACTGCTTGCCGCCCGTGTTAACGATTGCGTACATGTTTACTTGCCCTTCATGCATCAGTTAGTGCAACAGCCGAATATAGTAGCAGGCGAAAATACCCCCGTCAACGAGTATGTGGAGCAAATCCACAAGTTCGCACAGGTATGGGGCTGACGAGTCGGCCCTCGTCGTCCTCGCATGCTTGATTCTGACGCTCGACATCGTAGGAGCAGATGGTCACGAGGTCTTGCATACCGGTGGAAACAATAGGTGCATCCACGCCCGGGGTCAAGCCCTGCAACAAAACATCAGCAGCGGAAAGCAAAATTTCCGGACGCATGGAGCCCTCGTTGTCGGCATGGGTGTCGAGCATGAGCACCAAATGGTCCGGGCGCTCCCCCGCCGTGAGCTCATAGCCCACGAGCGTGTGATCCAAATCCAAGCGCTTGCTCTTTTTGCCGCGCGCGTAGTCGATGCCATGGTCCGCGCGCAGTGTGTCGATCGCACGATGCACCTCGTCGGCGCTTACGGGCGCCTCGGGATCCAAGTGCAGGTCGATGCGATACGACAGGCGCGTGAGCTGCGCCGTCAACGCCGGCGTGCGCACGTCGATGTACGCTGCCTCGATAGGCGCCAGATCGGCCGGAGACGCCACAGACAGGCGCCCAAACGCCTCGTCGAGCGCCACGAACTCGGTCATAAACAGGTCATACCATTCGCAGGTCGACGACGTACCCACCGGTAGCGCCGAAGAGAAACCCACGCGCATGTGCGGAGAGAAACCCTGCGTGACGGCATAGGGAAGTCCCGCACGGCGCACGATGCGCTCAATGGTATGGATTACTTCGAGATGGCCCAGGTACTTAAGGCGATCGCGCTTGCCATAGCGAACACGAAGTCTAAAGAGCGTGGGGTTGTCGGTCAGGCGCTCACTCATGCGCGATCACCTATCAATACATTCTTGGCGTGGAGCGTGGGGCAGATCCCGCAGCCGGTGCACGACGTGCGGGTGCAGTCGGGAGTCGTGACGCCCTCGAGCGAGCGACGGTACTCGCGCTCGAGGAAGCCGCGCGTGCAGCCAGGGCTCACGTGCTCCCACGGCAGGCGCCAGTCCAACTCGTAGGGCAGGTGTACGAGCTCATTGAGGTCGATGCCGTTTTTGGCAGCAGCCTCCTTCCAGTTATCGAGCGAGAAATGCTCTACCCAGGCGTCAAAGCGAGAGCCCGAGCGCCAAGCGTCGATGATGACGGGCGTCATGTCACGACCGGCGCGGGACAGCGCGGCCTCGATGAGCGATGTCTCGGCATCGTGGTAATGCACGCGGACGGCACGGTTGCGAACGCTCGTGATAAGCAGCTTCTGGCGACGCTTGACGTCGTCGTAGTCGAGCTGCGGGCACCACTGGAACGGCGTGGCAGCCTTGGGGATAAAGACCGAAACCGAGATGGACACCGAGATCGAGCCGCGACGAGCCTTGGGCACCACGGAACGACCGAGCTCCAGCACGTGATCGGCCAGATTGGCGATGGCTACGATGTCCTCGTCGCGCTCGCCGGGAAGGCCCATCATAAAGTAGAGCTTCATGCGGTTCCAGCCGGCCTCGAAGGCCGCCTTGGCGGCACGGTCCAGGTCCTCCTCGGTCACGTTCTTGTTGATGATGTCGCGCATGCGCTGGCTGCCGGCCTCGGGCGCGAACGTCAGGCCGCCCTTCTTTTCGCCGGCGACCGACTCGGCCATATCCACGCCAAACGAATCCAGGCGCTGCGACGGAATAGACACGCGAATACCCGTATCCTCCAGGCGACGGTTGAGCCTGCCGAGCACGTCGCGAATGCAGGAGTGGTCGGTCGTGGAGAGCGAGGTCAGCGACACCTCGTCATAGCCAGTCTTTTCCAGACCCTGAATCACCGACGAGACGATCTGGTCGGCCGAGCGCTCGCGCACCGGGCGATACGTCATGCCTGCCTGGCAAAAACGACACCCGCGGGCGCAGCCGCGCAGGATCTCGATAGACAGGCGGTCGTGGACCAGCTGTGCATAGGGTACGCACGACTGCGACAGCGGATTGGTGGCACCAAAGTCCTCGACGACGCGCTTGTAGACCACGGTCGGCGCATCCTTGCCTTCACGCGGCACGGTGTAGCCATGCGGCGAGCAGGGCTCGTCGTGACGGACCTCATAGAGCGACGGCACGTAGTTGCCGGCAATGGATGCAAGCTGCTCAACAATCTGCGCGCGCGGGACCCCTTCGTCACGCAGGCGGCGATGCAGCTGGCAGGTCTCGAGCAGCGATTCCTCGCCCTCGCCGATGAGGATGGCATCGAAGAAGGCCGCGTACGGCTCGGGGTTGTACACCGAAGGACCACCGGCGATGATAATGGGATCGTCCTCAGTGCGGTCGGCCGCTAACAGCGGAATGTCAGCGAGGTCGAGAGCCTCGAGGAAGTTCGTCACCGCCATCTCGTGCGGCACATGTAGGCCAACGATATCAAACGAAGCGACGGGGGCAGCACCTTCGAGCGACAGCAGCGGAATGCCCGCCTCGCGCATAGCGTCACCCATATCGGGCCACGGCACATAGCCGCGCTCGCAGGAGATGCCCTCGGCCTGGTTAAGGATGTTGTAGAGGATGGCGATGCCCTGGTTGGGCAGACCGACCTCGTACACATCCGGATAGATCAGGCAGCAACGGTAGTCGGCATCGGCCTTGGAAAGCGTGCCCCACTCGTGATCGATATAGCGGCTCGGTTTCTCGACCTTGGCGAGCAGCGGCTCAATTAAATGAAAACAGTCTTGGTATGCAACGCGCAACGGAAAACCCCTAAGCAGCGAGATCGGATGCGTCCTGGTAGGACGCCATAGGACGGGTAGCGCCCGCGACCGTGGTCACCAGATCGCGAACGCGGGAGAACGTGGCAGTGACCACCTCGTTGGCACGGCTGTAGTCGACATCGCGCTCGTAGAGCGAAACGAGCGCACGGCCCATGCCATAGGTGCCCGCGGCAGCAGTGAGCGCCTTGACGGCAAACCCGATATGCGGCGTCTGCTTGACGAGCGCACGGGTGACCGCGCGGATTACAAGACCGCCGGCAAGCACGCCCGCGACCTCGTAGCCGCGCTCAGGCTTAATGCCGCGCCCAAAGACGGCAGCGAGCTCAAAGAGCATGCCCACCTGCGCCAGCGCCATAACGGGATAATCGGCGCCCGGCAAAAACACCAGCGCACCGGTCGCCATATTGGTAAGCGCGCACGAGGTGATGATGCGATTGGCCGCCGCGATGCGCATGAAGGCAAAGTTCGCCGCAAAAGCCGTTTCCTTGTCGGTGCGATCGAGAATCCAGCGGGCAAGCGTCTCGAGCAGATACGTCTTATCGGTTGCCGCTACCACGCCGAGCATGGGCGTGGACTCCTCGATAAACGGCACCTCCACAGCAGACTCGGCAAGCACGCACACGGGCGCGCCGGCGATCACGAGCTCCTGCACGGCACTCTCCAAGCGGTCGGAACCACACGAGAGCACCAGCACCACATCGGTATCGGTCTTTGGAGCAATTCGCTCCTCCCCCAGACGCTCGACGCGCACAATGCCCGAGGTCGTCTGCGGCACAAAGGCGTCACGCACCGTCTCGGCCAGAAAGCGCGAGGCGGACGAATCCAGATAGACCGAGACGCGCACCGGCGTATCGGAATCCTTCTTAACGGACGCGCCCATCTTAAAAGCGCGGGTCAGCTTATCTACGGGAATTTTCATAGCAAACCCCTTCAGCGGTTACGCGGCGCCCGAACGATGCCGCCATATGGATTGTACGATACCCACCGTCAGCAGCTGAATCATCATCGAAGACGAACCGAAGCTAATAAACGGTAGCGGAATACCGGTAATCGGCATCATGCCGATGCACATGCCGATGTTTTCGAAGGTCTGGAACGCCCACATGCCAACGATGCCCACGCACGATAGGCGCAAGAACAGCGACTCACACTTAAAGGCGACGCGAATCGTCGAAAAGATCAGCAGCACGTAGAGGCACAGCAGCAAAAAGGAGCCGCAGAAGCCAAAGGTCTCGGACAAAAAGGCGAAGACGAAGTCGGTATGGAACTCGGGTAGGAAGCCGCCGGCCGACTGCGTCGCATGCCCCAGGCCCTTACCAAAGAAACCGCCCGAGCCGACCGCGATCAACGACTGCTGCAGGTTGTAGGCATCGTCCGAATCGGCATTATCGGGGTCGATAAAGACCGTCAGACGGTTCATCTGATACTGCTTGATGAGCACATCGTGGCCGAGCAACGAATCGAAGACCGAATCGAGCGCTAGGACGAGGGCCACCAGGCCCACGAGTAGGGCCAGGGTCGACAGCACCCATTCGCGGCGTGCACCGCTCATACAAATGACGATGGCGCCAGAAACCAGCACGACCAGGCCCGAGCCCAGGTCGCCCATGGCAACGACGGCCAAAAACGGAATGGACAGCATGCCGCAAAGCTTGACGTAGTCGCGAACGGTATCGATGCGCCCGTTATACTGCGAGCCAAGCGTAGCAATAAAGAAAATGGTGATGAGCTTGGCAAGCTCAACCGGCTGGAATGTCAAGCCGATACCGGGAATCTTGATCCAGCCCGTCATGCCCAGACCGCCCGTATAGGACAGACCCGGAATCTTAGGCGAAAAGATCACGATCAGGTCGATGACGAGCAACGCCGTCGAGAAATTGGAAATACCGCGCAGGTCGGTACGCCAGACCAGCACCGCCAGCACCGCACCGATGCCAATTCCCAGCAGATGGCGTGAGAACGAGGCATCGGCCTTAAACTGCGAAGCCGACCAGATGATGATGGCACCGTAGGCAACGAGCGCCACAGTAGCCACGAGCACGCCGATATGCACCTTTTGGCGAAACGTGCCGCGCGAGGCCGAAAGTTGCTTGTTGACGCGGTCCAGGCTGCTGCGAGAGCCGGTCTTGGTTGAACGGAACAGATCCGCCGGAGAAAAATCCATCGCAACCTCCTATCGAACCGAAGAATCGCCCGAGGCCGAAGAGGTATCGGGCTCGTCATAAATCACGCCGAGTACATCGCGCACGACATGCATCGCGGTATCTGAGCCGCCGCCGCCCTGCTCCAGGACAGTAGCGATGACATACTTGGGGTCATCGGCCGGTGCATAGGCGCAGAACCACGCGTATTCGTCCTCGCCGCTTTTCTCGCCCGTGCCCGACTTGCCGTATACCTGCGGCGTCAGGGTGCCAAAGTGCGCCGCCAGGGACGTCGATGCCGTGTAAATCACGTCGTGCATGCCGTTGCGAACCAGAGCCAAATCCGAATCGCTGTTGATCTTGGCCTCCAAGCGCTTCTTCTTGCCCTTGCCGTTGTACTTATAGGCATCGCCGTCGCCATCGCGCGACACGGCAGATAAAAACACGTGAGGCACGTACTGTTTACCGCCGTTGGCAAGACCCATATAGGCGCACGCCATCTGCAGGGGCGTCACCAGGATGTCGCCCTGGCCGATAGCAATGTTGGTCATATCGCCGGCATTCCACTTGCGGTCCTCGGCAGATGCGTCGGTGAAGTACGACTCTTTCCACTCGGCATCGGGAATACGGCCCGCGCCCTCACTCGGCAGATCGATACCGCAGGTCTTGCCTAGGCCCCAGCGACGAAAGACCTCCTGCAAGCCCTCGGAATGTTTCTCGTCATAAAAGAACGCCTTGCCCATGTCGTAGAAGACGGGGTCGCACGAGTTGGCGATACCCGACTGCAGCGTCATGGTGCCGTGGCCGGAATGCAGCCAGCAGTACTTGCCCCACGACTTGCCCAGACCCGTCCAATAGCCCGTGCAGTTGGTCGTCTGCCCCGACGTGTAGGTTCCAAACTCAAGACCGGCCAGTGCCGAGAGCGGCTTGATGGTCGAAGCCGACATGTACTGTCCGCTAATGGCGCGGTTGAGCAGCGGGTGCGAACCCTTGTCATCATTGAGCTCGGTCCACACGTCATTTGAGACGCCGCCGATAAAGACGGACGGATCGAACTTGGGCTCGCTCGCCATGCCCAGGATCTCGCCATTGTTGGGATCGAGACACACCACAGCGCCGTTGCCGGCATTGCTGTAGCCAGTGGTCTTGGCAAGCTCGATAGCGCTCGCCAGTGCCGTCTCGCAGGCCTGTTGGATCTTAAGGTCGAGCGTGAGCTTAATGTCGGAGCCGGCCTTCGCGGGCACGGCGCCGGCCTGACCAGTCACATTGCCCGAGGCATCGACCTTGACGGTCTGCTCACCACGAATACCCTGCAGCAGGTTTTCGTAGTAGCTCTCAACGCCCGCCTGGCCCACGATATCGCCCGACTGGTACGTAATCTTGCCAGCAGAAGCATCATCATCGCCAGAGGTTTTCTTATTCTGGGCCTCGAGCTGCTCGGAGGTAATGGTGCCGGTATAGCCTAAGATATGGCATGCCGTCTCGCCATATGGATACTGACGCTCAGTACGCTCGGCAATCTTGACGCCCGGGAACTCGCCGGCGTGTTCCTTGATATAGGCAACCGTGGAGCGACGGACGTCCGTCGCGATGGTATGCAGGCTCTGGGCACCCTCGGTATTGTCCTGAATATTGCGAAGGACCGCCACGTAGGGCATTCCAAGCACGTTGGCAAGATGGCGAACCAGAACCTCATCCTCGGCAAGGTCGCGGTAGGCCACGACAGCAAGTGAGGGACGGTTCTGGACAAGCGCCACGCCATTGCGGTCGAGGATGCGACCGCGCACAGCGGGAGTGGTAACGGTGCGAGTCTGATTGCTATTAGCCTGCTTCTCGTAATAGTCCGACGAGACCATCTGCATGCCCCACAGCTTAACGGCAAGCGCCGCAAACATCGCGCCCACACCCGCGGTGAGGATGGAAAAGCGGCCCTTAAAGGCGGTCGCCGCGGTATTGCCCTCGCCCTCGGTGGCGTGCGGGGCCGTTCCATGCTGCGTATCGTAGGTAAAACGGGAATCGCCACGACGCATGATGACCAGCGCGACCACGATGGCCACGACCAGCACGATACCGGCGATAATAACCGTCATCTGGGAAGACATCTACGGGCCTCCCCTATTTGAGCTTGCGGGTCTTGGGCTTAAAGCGCATACCCGTCTGGCGTCCGCCACGTGCGGAGAATCCATAGCCGGACTGCGGCACGACGCCGGACATCAAAAATGGAATGGCAACCAGACCCGTCAGGATCGAAGACGGCAGCGCATGGCCGAAGATCGCCACGACAAAGCTCGTCTCCAAACCCATAAACAGCAAGATGATGCTGTAAATCACATTAATGACGAGTGCGAAGGTGCCCACCGTGATGCCGCGCGCACTCGGGGTACCGCCCGTCTGACCGGCGGCGCTGTGCACCAGGGCAAAAGAACCCACGGTCAGCAGGAGCGACATAACGCCCACCGGCACGGCAGCGGACAGGTCATAAAACAAGCCGCTGCAAAAACCGCACGCGACGGCACGGCTCGGGTCGCCCGAGAACACACTCAGGCACACAAGAATAATCATAAAGTTGACGCGACCGCCCGCAATGGAGATCTGCGGTGCGAGGCCTGCCTGCAGCAGCACGCACACGATGGCGGCGATTACAAACGTGCGGGAGCTCATCCCCTGCTCGTGTAGATCCATGGACATGCCCCCCTATTCGCTCGAGCCGGAATCGGTCGTCTCGGACGTGTCGGAACTGTCATCCGAGCTCTCGTCCTTCGTCTTGGTCGCAGCATCGCGCGACGTTCCCTGCGGCGTGCTATTAGCGGTGCTCACGTCCTCATCCGAGGCCGACTGTTCGTCGGTCAGCGAGGTAATGACCAGCACTTCCTCGTTGTTCTCGGCCGTTGTCTGAGCGCGCACCACAATGGTGTAGTACACGTCGTTTGCAGATTTCTCAACCGACGAGACGGTGCCGAGCGGTAGACCCTTGGGGAACACGCCACCGATGCCAGAAGTAACGATGATGTCGCCAACCTTAACATCGGAGTCGACGCTCACGTACTCAAGACGCAGCGTGTCGTCAGCCTGACCCTGCAGCATGCCCTGGGCGCGAGTGTCCTGCACCATGGCGGACACGCCCGAGTTCTCGTCGCCAATCAGGCGCACGGTCGATGTCTTGGCCGAAACTTCGATGATCTGGCCGATAACACCGGCCGAACTCGTCACGGGCATGTTGATGGAAAGCCCGTCGGCAGAGCCCTTGTCGATGGTTACGGTCGAAGTCCAGGCATCGCCCGAGGCACCAACGATACGAGCTGCGGTCGATTTGAGGTTGTAGGTCGACTGCAGGCCGACCAGCCCCTCCAGACGCTCAGCAGTCTTTTGGGCCTCGGAGAGCTCGGCGACCTTAGAGGTCAGCTCCTCATTTTGCTTCTTAAGCTCGTCAAGCGTGTCCTGCGACGCCGTAAGGTTAGAGAACACGTTGCCGATCGCATTGAAGGGAGCCGCCACAGCCGAGCCGACGAAGCGCACCGGCGAGGTAATCGTCGTCACGCCCGAACGCACGGCATGAATCGGCCCGGCCTCGCCCTCACGAATATAAAACGTGAGCAGCAACACCGAAATCAGGCTGAAAACAATCAACGGGCGCATACCCGTTGATTGTCGCTTGGTATTCAGATTTGTGGAGAAACCCGAAGATCGTGCCAAATGGAATCCACCTTTTGGAAATTAAGCATTGGTCTGGACGAAGCCGCCATCAAACGCATTGGCCTCGAGCACGCGGGCACAGCCGTTAACGACGTTATCGAGCGCCGTGGGGCTAACGTTGACCGAAACGCCAGTCTCATCGCGCAGGCGCACGTCGAGACCGCGCAGCAGCGCGCCACCACCGGTCAGCAAAATGCCGTAGTACATAAGGTCCGAGGCAAGATCGGGAGGCGTGGCGTCGAGTGCATCCTTGACGGCCTTGGCCATCTCGTCGAGCGGCTTGTTAAGTGCGCGACGAATCTCCTCGCTCTCGATGCGCACGGTCTTGGGCAGACCGGTGATCACGTCGCGGCCGTTGACCTCGACGTCGAGCTCGTCCTTGAGCGGCACGGCGGAGCCGACCTTGATCTTGATGTCCTCTGCCGTACGCTCGCCGATGGCCAGGTTGTAGGCATCGCGAACGTGCGTGAGGATGGCCTGGTCGAACTCGTCGCCGGCAATACGGATGGACTGCGAGACGACGATGCCGCCCATAGCGATAACGGCAACCTCGGTGGTACCGCCACCGATGTCGATGACCATGGAGCCGGTGGGCTCCTCGACGGGCAGGTCGGCGCCGATGGCGGCAGCCATAGGCTCTTCGATCAGATAGGCCTGGCGGGCACCGGCCTGGATCGTGGCCTCAAAGACAGCGCGCTTCTCGACCGACGTGACGCCGGAGGGAACGCAGACGACAACACGCGGACGCGGAGTCCACGGATAGCGCTTCTCGGACGCCTTGTCGATAAAGTAGCGAAGCATGGCCTCGGTAACGTCGAAGTCGGCGATGACGCCGTCCTTCAGGGGACGAACGGCCACGATGTTGCCGGGCGTACGGCCGAGCATGCGCTTTGCCTCGATACCGACCGCCAGGATGCGCTCGTCATTCTTGTCGATGGCGACTACAGAGGGCTCACGAATGACGATGCCCTTGCCGCGCACTGAGACAAGCGTATTGGCGGTGCCAAGGTCGATGGCAAGATCGCCCGCATAGCTACCGAAGAACATATCCATCAAAGAAAACAACGCAACTCCTGATGTGTTGGATGATTGCTGGAAAACTACTAGCTCATCATACTAGCGCAAGCCCGGCACCTCACTTGCGGTGAAGCGCCGGGCAAAGCTAAATCCCATAAGGTCACTACTGGTTGTCAGCAGCCGAGAAATCCATATCGAGCGAGGAAACGGCCCAGCCGATATGGTTGTCGGAGCGCACGAATTTGACGGTGTACTCCTGCTCGCCGCCCTTGGACAGCGATGCCTTCACCTTGGCGGTCGTCTCGGTCATGGACTGATCCATGCCCTCGACGGACACGGTGGCACCCTGCGGAATCGAGGAGATGATCATCGACTTGGCGTCCTCGGACAGGCTCGAGGCCAGGTAAGACTCGGCCTTTGCGGTGTCACCGTCGCCGGCAGCCTGGAACAGATCGGTAACGACAGACTCCTGAGACGGGAAGCCAAAGCCGCGCGTGTAGGCAAAGCCCAGACCGCCCGCGGCGATCAAAATGAGCAGAAGCAGCACGATAAAGACTTTGAGACCCGTGTGGCGATGGCGGCGACGGACCTTGGCCTGCTTGCGGTCCTGACGGTCCTGCTGGACCATCTCGGACTCGGACAGCGTAAAGAAGCCGGTGTCCGAGGGATCGGGCATAAACTGACCGGTCGCGCCCGTAGGATCGAGCGGATCGACGGCAGGAGCGTCCATCGCGGGCGCCGGAGCCGTGGCCATAGCCGTCTGGGCAGACAGCGCGGCAAGCGAATCGTGCACGCGGGCAAGCTCATCGGCCTGCTCGGAGGTGAGCTGGTAGATGCCATCGGCAGTAGCGGCGTTAAAGGCGTCGAGTGCGTCGGAGGGACGGCCGGCGGCAGAAAGCGCCTGACCCATGCCGGCGTTGAGCGCACGCGTGTCGTCGCGGGGGCCGGCAAAGTCGATAGCCGTGCGGTAGGTCTCCACGGCATCCGCCGGACGGCCGAGCTTAATGAAGCAACGACCGAGCTCGCCGAGTGCGGCGGCAGGAGCCGGATTGGCGCCGTCGATGGCGGCCTGACGGAAGGCAGTACCAGCGTTTGCATAGTCGCCCGACTGGAACAGCGCGTTGCCCAGGCCCAGATAGGCCTTAAACGGCGTGGCATAGGAAGCATCCTGCGTAGCGGCAGAGAACGCCTGGGCGGCCGTCGTGTAGTCGCCCACGGCGGCGAGCGCCTTGCCGCGGTTGGTGAGCAGCGCGCCGCGCTTGCCGTAGGTGCCGTCGTTGAGGGCGGCGGCGTAGGCCTCGGCGGCCTCGGCATACATGCCCAGGTGCATCAAGGCGTTGCCACGAAGGTGATCGGCCTCGCCCATAATCTCATCGGGAGTCTTTGCCGCCCCAAGCATCTGGGCTGCAGCGGAAAAATCACCCGCGCGGTAAGCGGCGCGGCCCTGTTGGATCAGCTGGCTATTCAAGGAAGTCCCCTTTACTCGTGAACGATCTCGACATGGACGATCTCGTCGCCGGCACGCAGCTGCGAAATCACATCGAGACCCTCGACCGTGGTACCAAAGACGGTGTAACCGGAATCGAGGTTATGCTGGGCACCCAGGCAGAAGTAGAACTGCGAACCCGCGGAATCGGGGTCCATGGAGCGTGCCATGGCAAGGGCACCATCGACATGGCTGTTGCGCGGATTGGTGGCAAACTCGCCCTTGATGCAGTAGCCGGGGCCACCGGTACCGGGCATGCCGTCGGGGCCCTCAAGGCCGGCAGCGACGTCGGCGCCGGACATGTCGCGGGTATTGGGGTCGCCACCCTGAATGACAAAGCCGGGCACATAGCGATGGAACTTAAGGCCATCATAGAAACCCATCGTGGAAAGCTCGCAGAAGTTCGCGACATGAATGGGAGCGCCCTCGCCGTCAAACTTAACCTTGATGGTACCCTTCGACGTCTCGATAACGGCGCACTCGTCGCCGGCAAGCTGATACTCGGGCGTGTAGAGCTCTTTCTTAAAACCAAACATGTGGTTCCTTCCTCGTGCGTTTAAAGCATATTTGTACGAATTGTAGCAATAAGCATGCGCTTACATCAATTGCGCACGTAGGTTATGCCGACTATGGCGAACTAATTTTAGTTACGCTGCTGCGGCTTCCAGGAGCCCACGTTGGCGTCGTACTGATTAAGCGCGCTGTTGCCACTCTGCGCGATGGGCGCCAGGATCTCGCTTTGGTGAGAACTCATCGACTCGCCATCGGGAATGGCCAGCGAGATGTCCCAACTCTGGCAGATCACGTCGATGCGCTCATACATCCACTCGGCAAGCTGCTTTAAGTGGGCGATGTCGTCCGCATAGACCGTATCGTCCTGATACTTAAGGTTGTTGAGCTCATCTTGCGTCTTTTTTATCTGGTCACGCAGGGCGTAGGCACTCTGCGACAGCTCCTGACGGGTGGACAGTGGCGTTCGAAGATAGCCGTTGTTAAAAGAATCGATGACCTCGCCGATCTGGTCCTCGTCACCGTAGGACACGATGGTCTGATACAGACCGTCGAGCCTGGTATAGAGCTGATCATCTGTGAGCACGGTTTCTTCCTGGACCACCTCGGCAGAATCGTCCTGCTTGGTATCGTCTTCAGTCGCCTCGCCTTTTTGGCGCGTGGGGAAGGTGGTTTGCGCAGCTTGGCCAAACTGGTCGTAGAAGCCAGGCATGACACCCATGGGATCGGTCGTCACGAACCAATAGGCACCGCCGCAAACGACGGCAAGGATCGCGATGACGATGAGCGGCTTGGGGATATGACGCTTGTGCTTGTGATAGGCGTCCTCGTCGGGATGCACCTTGCGCTTGGGTTTTTGAGCATCGTCATGCAGGGAAACGGGCGTGGGAATATCGACCTTGGGGATACCGAAATCCTTATCGAAAGCCGGCAGCACGCAGGTCTCATTGGGGTCAGCGGCGTCCGAAAGCACCGCAGCGGCAGAGGCCGGCGCATGCGGCACCTCGGTATCGATCTGCTCTTGCGTTAGGCGCGGAAAGCCCGCCGTGCGGCCCGCTGCCAGGTCGGATGCGGCCGCGTCCTCGGAGAGGATACCAGGAGCGGGGCGTCCGCATTTGGGGCATGTACGATCATGCGGAGAAAGACGGGCACCGCAGCCCTCACAGAACACAAACTCGGTGTGCTCGGGACCATCGCCCGGACCCACATAGGCGTTGCAGTAGGGGCAGAACGAGGCGCCGTCCTCGATAGTCTTAAGGCAATGCGGGCAGATCACGGCATCCTCTTTTCGAAGCAATTCAAACAATCGAGGTTAGAGCATAACATCGCCACGGCCCCACAGGAACAAGGCACCAATTCAACATCGCCAGGGCGCGTAGCTACTTCTTCTTTTTGCTTGGCATCGAGACTTTGATGCCTTGGGCGGACTTGGTCACGCGAGAGCGCTTGGCTCCGGTACCCTTCTTTTTCTTGGGCTGGGCCTGGGTCACGCCCTCGAGTGCGCGGGCCTCGGCCTCACGAACGGTGCGAGCTTCGCGGCGCTGCGCCATGTCGGCGGCGACGCGCTTGGCAAAACGCTCCGCCGTCGAACCCGTCGAGCTCACCTTGCCGCCACCGCGACCCAGGCGGACGCGCACACCGCGGCCAAAACCAGTTGCGGCATGACGACGACGCGGCTTGAGCGAATCCATCATCGTGGCGAGCTTAAAGAACACCGAGCAGGTAAAGACCACGATGACAGCCAAGATAACCATCTGGCCCATCGACAGGTTGGCAATAGACAGCAGCTCCGGGAATCCGATAACGCCCACCAAGATGCCGGCGACTACAAACACAAAGAGCACCACACGTAAGGGCGTGAGAGGCTGCGAGATGCGCCAAATCAGGCTGACGCTCGCCGCGCACGACGTAAGCAGGCACATCGTAGACAGCGTGAGCTGGCTAAAGCCAAACACGCGCGCCACAAAGATATCGAGCGCCGCAGCCAAAATGACCGCAATCGACGCCGGCAGTGCACGCTTGAGTACGTTGGTCAAAAACGACCCCTTCACGCGAGCATTGTTGGGCTCCAGGCCCAACACAAAGCCCGGCGCGCCAATACAGAAGAAGTTAATGAGCGTCATCTGGATGGGCTCGAAAGGATACGGCGGCAGCGCGATGCACAGCGCCGCCAGGCCCATCGAGAACAGCGTCTTGGTCAGGAACAGCGAGGCCGAACGCTGCAGGTTGTTGATGGAGCGACGGCCCTCGGCCACCACGGCGGGCATCGAGGCAAAGTCGTTGTCGACGAGTACGATCTCGGCCACGTTGCGCGCGGCATCGGAACCGGCCGCCATGGCGACGGAGCAGTCGGCCTCCTTGAGCGCCAGCACGTCGTTGACGCCGTCGCCCGTCATGGCCACGGTGTGCTCGCGGCGCTTGAGCGCCTGCACGAGCTCGCGCTTCTGCTGCGGGGTCACACGACCAAAGACATGGTAGCGGTCCACTGCGGCATCGAGCTTTGCCGGCGTATCGAGCGTCGTGGCGTCCACATAAGCGTCCGCTCCCGGCACGCCCACCACGCGCGCGATCGACGACACCGTACGCGGGTCGTCGCCACTGATCACGTTGAGGGTCACGCCCTGCTCGTTAAAGTAGCCGATGGTCTCGGCCGCCGAGGTACGAATCTCGTCGCGGATGGTCACAAAGCCCACGGGCTCGACCTCGCCCACCATATCGCCATCGGGCGTAAAGCCGTCCACGCGCGCCACCACGAGCACGCGGCAGGTATCGGCAAGCTCGGCGACACGGTTCTCGACCTGCGAAAACACACGCTCCGAAAGCACAAACTGCGCGGCGCCCATCACATAGGAGCCCTGCGCAAAAGAAGCGCCACTCCATTTTTTAGACGACGAGAACGGAATGACCGACAGCGGCTCAGACACCTCGACCGGGCGATCGGCGTAATAGTTGAGCAGCGCCTGGCAGGTCTCGTTGGCATCGGCCGAAGTCGCACGTGCCACGTTAGCCAGCGCAAAATCGAGCACTGTGGTATCGACGGGAACAGCCGCCTCCTCCGAGTCCACGCCAAAGCCAACACCCTCAACAGGCAGCGGATACGTACCCTCGACCTCCATGCGTCCCGACGTAATGGTGCCCGTCTTGTCCAGGCACAGCACGTCGACGCGAGCGAGCGTCTCGATGCAGTAGAGCTGCTGCGCCAGTACCTTGCGGCGGGCCAGGCGCACCGTGGCGATGGCGAGCACCGACGAGGTCAGCAGCACCAGGCCTTGCGGGATCATGCCCAGCAGGGCGCCCACCGTGGACAGCAGCGCCGACGAAGGCACATGACCAGCCAACAGCTCGGAGAAGCACCACGAAAGCGCGCTATCGCCCGGGGTTCCCGCGGCATCCCACAGCTCGCTCACACTCGAAGCAAACAGCGCCAAACCAAGCGGGATCATGATGATGCTCGCAAAGCGCACGATGGCGTTGAGCGCGTTCATGATCTCGGAATTGACCTTTTTGACGTACTTGGCCTCGTTATTAATTTTGGCCACGTAGTTGTCGGCGCCGACATGAATCACGCGGGCGCGCAGCAAGCCCGAGTCGATAAAGCTGCCGCTCATGAGCTCGGAACCGGGCTGTTTCTTAATAAGGTCGCTCTCGCCCGTCAGCAGGCTCTCGTTCACGAGCGCCTCGCCCGAAACCACCACGGCGTCAGCGGGAATCTGATCGCCGCGCCCCAGGCGGATGATGTCGTCGAGCACGATCTGGTCCAAGTCGAGCTCCACCTCGGCACCGTCGCGCACCGCGATGGCCTTCTTGGAGGTCAGCAGCGTGAGCTTATCGACCATCTTCTTGGAACGCATGGACTGAATGACGCCGATAGCGGTGTTCAAGAACACCACGAACAGGAACGTCAGATTCTTAAACGAACCGGTCAAAATGACCAGGAAAGCCAAGATCACGTTGATCAAATTGAACAGCGTGCAGAGGTTCTCGATGATGAGCTCTTTGACCGACTTGGTCTTGAGCTCCATGTTGCGGTTGATCTTACCGGCGGCGATGCGCTCCTCGACCTCGGCGGTCGAGAGTCCGCGCTCGATATCCGTTGCTGCCATACCACGTCCCATCACGTCGCGTCGGTATAAGAAAAACCGCCCGGACCATGCGAGGTTCGGACGGTCTTACGTTCGATGGTGCCCCATGTTGGATTCGAACCAACGACCTTCTGCTCCGGAGGCAGACGCTCTAATCCCCTGAGCTAATAGGGCCAACGTTTGGCATTATACCCAAGTGCACCACGGGCTATCAAAATAAAAGAAAAAGCTTTGCAATTCCGAGGAAGACGCGGCGCAACGGCCCACTTTATAAGGCAAAAGCGAGTCAGATAGTATAAACTCTCATGCACCATATATACACGGCTCGCGATGCGGGCCGTTTTTGCAAGGGTTATCCATCGAGGTTAGAGGCGCACCATGATTGCAATTTTAAAGCAGAGCGCCAGCGACGAGGCCGTCAGCCATATCGTCAGCTGGATTGAGAAAAAGGGTCTGAAGACCGATGTCTCGCGCGGCGAGAACGAGACGATCATCGGCCTGGTGGGCGATACGACCAAGATCGACCCGTTCCTGCTCGAGTCTATGGACGTCGTCGAGCGCGTACAGCGCGTCTCCGAGCCGTTCAAGCGCGCCAACCGCAAGTTCCACCCCGAGGACTCCGTCATCGACTGCGGCCACGGCGTACATGTAGGCGGCGATCAGTTCCAGGTCATCGCCGGCCCGTGCTCCGTCGAGGGCGAGAACCTCATCCGCATCGCCCGCCGCGTGAAGGCAGCAGGCGCCACGATGCTGCGCGGCGGCGCCTACAAGCCCCGCACGTCCCCCTACGCCTACCAGGGCATGGGCCCCGCCGGCCTCGACCTGCTGTGCGAGGCGTCTGCCGAGCTCGACATGCCGATCGTCACCGAGATCATGGACCCACGCGACGTGCAGGTCTTCTTGGACAAGAAGATTGACGTCATGCAGATCGGCGCCCGCAACGCCCAGAACTTCCCCCTGCTCAAAGAGGTCGGCAAGACCCAGACCCCGATTCTGCTCAAGCGCGGCATGTCCGGCACGATCGACGAGCTGCTCATGGCCGCCGAGTACATCATGAGCGAGGGCAACGACAACGTCATCCTGTGCGAGCGCGGTATCCGCACCTTCGAGACTCGCACCCGCAACACCTTTGACCTCAACGCCGTGCCGGTGCTGCACCACCTGTCGCACCTGCCCGTCGTCGCCGACCCCAGCCACGCCACCGGCTACACCCGCTACGTTGAGCCCATGGCGCTCGCCGCGACCGCCTGCGGTGCCAACGGCCTGGAGATTGAGGTCCACGATGAGCCGAGCCGCGCCTGGTCCGACGGCGCCCAGGCCCTCACCCCCGATCAGTTCGACGACACCATGCGCCGCATCCGAGCCATCCGCGAAGTTGTCTGCCAAGAGACCATGGAGTAGCCCATGGGTACGGTGAGAAACGCGCGCGTTAACCAAGGCGGCCCTAAGTGCGCCGGCATCGTCGGCCTTGGCCTCATCGGCGGCAGCTTTGCCCGCGGCTATGCGCAGGCGGGCGTCCGCGTGCTGGCCTGGGACCCCGATGACGATGTCATGACGGCCGCCAGCATGGGCACTGTCGCCGGAGAGCTCAACGACAAGACACTCGGCGAATGCGACATCATCGTCCTGGCTTGCTACCCCGAGGCCTGCATCGAGTGGCTCGAGGCGCATGCTCAGGCACTCGCCGACGCCACCGACACCGAGGCCATCATGGGCCCCGTTGTGATCGACACGGTGGGCGTCAAGGGCATCGTGTGCGAGCGCGCCTTTGAGCTTGCCCGCGAGCACGGCTTTTACTTTGTAGGCGCGCACCCCATGGCGGGCACGCAGTACTCGGGCTATGCGCACTCCCGCGCCGACATGTTCCAGGGCGCGCCACTCGTGCTCGTGCCGCCCGCGGTGGACGATGCGCTCAAGCTCGAGCTTTTGGGCCAGGTGCGCGAGATGGTGCGCCCCTTGGGCTTTGGCAAGTTCAGCGTGACCAGCGCCGCCGAGCACGACCGCGTCATCGCCTTCACGAGCCAGCTTGCGCACGTGGTATCCAACGCCTACGTCAAAAGCCCCACTGCCCAGGTCCACCACGGCTTTTCGGCCGGTAGCTACCGCGATCTCACCCGCGTGGCGCACCTCAACCCGCAAATGTGGTCCGAGCTCATGATCGACGACGCCGACGCGCTCGCCTTCGAGATCGACCATCTGATCGACTCGCTTGGCGCCTACAGCCGCGCGCTCAAGGATCGCGACCAGCGCTATCTGGAGAATCTCCTTGCCGAGGGCGACCGCATCAAGCGCGCACTCGACGACGAGGCCGCCCACTAGACCACTCATCACGCCAGGTCGAAAGGACCGAAGCTTATGGCGATTACCATCGATATCGACACCGCACACCCCTACCAGGTGCATGTGGGCACGTTTTTGCTGGAGCAGGCGGGACCGCTCGTGCGCGCCACTGCCGGCGGCACCAAAGCCGTCATCGTGACGGACACCAACGTCGGCCCGCTCTACCAGATGCCCGTTAAGCAGAGCCTGGAGGCGTCAGGCTACGAGGTGAGCATCTGCACCTTCGAGGCCGGCGAGGCCCATAAGCGTGCCGAGACCTACGTTGCCATCCTGGAGTTTGTGGCCCAGCACGAGCTTTCGCGCTCTGACGTGATCGTGGCGCTCGGCGGCGGCGTCGTGGGCGACGTGGCGGGCTTTGTGGCCGCCACCTACATGCGCGGCTGCAAGTTCGTGCAGATTCCCACAAGCCTGCTCGCCATGGTGGATTCGTCGGTCGGCGGCAAGACGGCCATCGACCTGGCTGCCGGCAAAAACCTCGCGGGCGCCTTCTGGCAGCCGAGCGTGGTTATCGCCGACGTGGGGTGCCTGGCCACTCTCACGCCCGAGCAGTTCGCCGACGGATGCGGTGAGGTCGTCAAGCACGCCGTGATCGCCGATCCGGAACTCTTCACCGAGCTCGAGAAGACCCCGCTCACGCTGGAGCTGCTCAACCGCGATGTGGCCCGCGTAGCGCTCATCATCGCCCGCAACATCGATATCAAGCGCGCCGTAGTCGTTGCCGACGAGCGCGAGACCAACCAGCGCAAGCTGCTCAACTTTGGACACAGCGCCGGACATGCCGTCGAGGCCTGCGAGCATTTTGAGCTGGGACATGGAAACTGCGTGTCGATCGGTATGGGCATCATCACGCGCGCCGCCGCCCTGCATGGCACCTGCGATGCCGAGCTGCCCGGTCGTATTGAGGAGCTCTGCGCGCGCCACGGCCTCAAGACCCGCTGCGAGCTTTCCGCCGATGCCGTCTTTGCCGAAGCGCTCCACGACAAGAAGCGCGCGGGCGACACCATCGACCTGGTGATTCCGCACGGCATTGGCCGTTGCAGCATCGACCGCACGCCACTTTCCACTTTCCACGAACTCATTGCCGAGGGCCTCGGCCAGAAGGGAGACGCATCCGCATGCTAGCCCGCATCACCCCGTCCCCGCTCAAGGGCACCGTTCCCGCCATCGCGTCCAAGTCGATGGCGCATCGCCTCATCATCTGCGCTGCGCTTGCCAACGGCGAGACGCACGTCACCTGCAACACCACCTGCGCCGACATCGAGGCCACGGTGCGTTGCCTTACGGCCCTGGGCGCTCGCATCGAGACTGTCGAGGACGGCTTCCAGGTCCACCCCACCATGAAGAGTGTTGAGTTTGGCCTGCTCAAGGCCCTTGCCGGCGGCACGCTCGACTGCGGTGAAAGCGGCTCCACGCTCCGCTTTATGTTGCCCGTCGCCTGCGCGCTGGGTGCGGATGCCACCTTCGTGGGCCAGGGCCGCCTGGGTGCCCGCCCGCTCTCCCCGCTCTCGGACGAGATCATCGCCGCCGGTTGCGACCTGCAGGGCCTGGGCGGTTTTCCGCTCAAGACGAGCGGCCGCATGCGCCCGGGCACCTTTGTGCTGCCGGGCAACGTGAGCTCGCAGTATATCTCCGGCCTGCTGCTGGCGGCCCCGCTGCTGGCCCAGCCCTCCTGCGTGCAGGTGACCGGCCTCATCGAAAGCCGCCCCTACATCAACCTGACGACCCAGGCCATGAAGGCCTTCGGCGTCGAGGTCAACGTCGAGCGCATTCCGGCCAAGGACGGCCAGCCCGAGGTTACGAATTTCCGCGTGAACAGCGGCTCGTACCGCACGCCCGGCAGCGTAGCCGTCGAGGGCGACTGGTCCAACGCCGCCTTTTGGCTGTGCGCCGGTGCCATCGGCACCGACCCCATCACCGTCGAGGGCGTCTCGCTCAGCTCCGCACAGGGCGACCGCAACGTACTTGCCGCGCTCTCGCGCTTTGGCGCCCGCATCGTGCGCTCCACCAACGCCGCCACCGTGCAGTCCGACAAGCTCGCCGGCTTTGAGATGAGCGCGCACGACATCCCCGACCTGGTGCCCGTCATCTCGGCCGTGGCATCGCTGGCGCAAGGCCGCACGTTCATCCGCGATTGCGCCCGCCTGCGCATCAAGGAATCCGACCGCCTGGCAACTACTACCCGCGAGCTCACCGCGCTGGGCGCGCAGGTGCGCATTGCCGGTGATGACCTCATCATCAAGGGTGTCGACGCCTTTACCGGCGGCGAGATCGATTCGCACAACGACCACCGCATTGCCATGATGGCCGCCATTGCCGCAAGCCGTGCCACCGGCGAGGTCGTGATTCACGGCGCCGAAGCGGTCAACAAGTCCTATCCCGATTTCTTCGACCACTACCGCCTGCTGGGCGGCAAGGTCACACTCGAGGAGGAATAACATGTCCTCGACCTTTGGCAACGTTTTACATCTGAGCATCTTTGGTCAGTCGCACTCCCCTGCTATCGGTTGCTCGCTCGACGGCATTCCCGCTGGTATTGCCGTTGACCAGGAAGCGCTGCAGGCCTTCCTCGATCGCCGCGCCCCCGGTCGCGACGAGACCGCGACCAAGCGCCGCGAGGCCGACATCGCGCATATCATTGCCGGTGTGGTCGATGGACACACCACCGGCGCACCCATCGCGGCGATTATCGAAAACACCAACACGCGCTCCAAGGACTATTCCGAGCTGCGCCGCAAACCCCGTCCAGGACATGCCGATTATCCGGCGCGCGTAAAGTATCACAACATGCACGACGTCGCCGGCGGCGGGCATTTCTCCGGCCGCCTGACGGCCCCCTTGTGCATCGCCGGCGGCATCGCGCTGCAGGCGCTCGAGGCCCACGGCATTCGGGTGATGGCGCACGTGGCGCAGATCGGCGGCATCTCCGACTTGCCGATGGACGATATGGTCTATCGCGAGGCCGACCGCAAGGCAATCCTTACGAACGATCTGCCGTGCATTGACGCCGCCGCAGCCGGCCGCATGCGCGAGGAGATCCTAGCCGCGCGCGACGAGCTTGACAGCATCGGCGGCATCGTGGAATGCGGCATCTATGGGCTTCCCGCCGGCATCGGCGACCCCATGTTCGACGGCATCGAGAACCGTATCGCGAACATCGCCTTTGGCATTCCCGCCGTAAAGGGCGTTGAGTTTGGCATGGGCTTTGCCGTGGCCGCCATGCGCGGCAGCGAGAACAACGACCCGTATCGTATCGATGTCGAAAGCGGCGAGATTGCGGTCGAGTCCAACAACGCCGGCGGCATCCTGGGCGGCATTTCGACCGGCGCGCCCGTCATGTGGCGCATGGCCGTAAAGCCAACGCCCTCCATTGGCCGCGAGCAGCAGACGGTGGATATGGACGCCATGGAAAATGCCGAGCTTTCGGTCCACGGCCGCCACGACCCCTGCATCGTCCCCCGAGCCGTCCCCGTAGCCGAAGCAGCCGCCGCCCTCGCCATCTGGGACGCTCTCCTCGAGGACGCAGGCCAGCTCTAACCCGACTCACCTGAGTTGCCCGTCAACTCTGCCATTACGTGAAAGGGGCCTCCATGGACCTTGCCGATATTCGCCAGGCCATCGATGGCATCGACACCACGCTCCTCAACAGCTTTGTCGAGCGCATGGACATTGCCACCGAGGTCGCCAAGTCAAAAATCGAGATGGGCAAGGCCGTCTTCGACCCCGCCCGCGAGCGCTCCAAGCTCAACAACCTCGCCAGCCGCGCGCCCGAGCGCTACGAGGCGCAGACCATCACTCTGTTCCGCCTCCTCATGAGCATGAGCAAGGCCGAGCAGCAGCGCTACATCAACGAACTCAAGGGCATCACCGTCTCGCAAAAGGCCCACGCCACGGCTGTGGCCTTTGACACGCCCTTCCCCCAGACGGCCACCGTTGCCTGCCAGGGCGTCGAAGGCGCCTACAGCCAGATCGCCGCGTGCAAGCTCTTCGACGTACCCGACATCGCGTTTTTCGAGACCTTCGAAGGCGTTATGCGCGCCGTGCGCGACGGCTTCTGCGAGTTTGGCGTACTGCCCATCGAGAACTCCACCGCCGGCTCGGTCAACGCCGTCTACGACCTGCTCGCCCAGTTCGACTTCCATATCGTGCGCTCGCTACGTCTTAAGATCGACCACAACCTGCTCGTCAAACCCGGCACCAAGCTCGCCGACTTGCGCGAGGTCTACAGCCACGGTCAGGCCATCGCGCAGTGCGCCGGCTTTATCGAGGCTCACGGCTTGCACGCCATCAAGTACCCCAACACGGCCATGTCGGCCGAGATGGTCGCCAGCTCCGAGCGCACCGATGTTGCTGCCATCGCATCGCGCAGCTGCGCGGCACTCTATGGCCTGGAGGTGCTGGAGCCCAACATCCAGGACTCGGACAACAACTACACGCGCTTTGTCGTCATCAGCCGCGAGCCGCGCGTCTACCCCGGCGCCAACCGCACCTCGCTCATGATCACCACGGCCAACGAGCCGGGCGCGCTCTATCGCGTACTCGAGCGCTTCTACGCGCTCAACATCAACCTCATCAAGCTCGAAAGCCGTCCCATCCCCGGTCGCGACTTTGAGTTTATGTTCTACTTTGACCTGGACTGCCCCTTTGGCAGCAAGGCTCTCGACGACCTGCTCGATTCCATCGACGACGTGTGCGAGAGCTTTACCTACTTTGGCAGCTACACGGAGGTGCTCTAGATGACCGATACCGCCGCAACCCGCCCCTACGGCGTGCTGGGCCGCGTGCTGGGCCACAGCTACACCCCGACCATCTACAAAGAACTCGCTGGGCTCGAGTACGTGCGATTTGAGCGCGAACCCGAGGACCTCGCGGCCTTTATGACGGGCGACGAGTGGGAGGGCGCCAACGTGACTATCCCCTACAAGCGCGCCGTCATGGAATATCTGGACGAGCTGAGCCCGCTGGCCGAGCGTATGGGCAACGTCAACACCATCACACGCCTGTCTGACGGCCGCTTGCGCGGCGACAACACCGACTACTTCGGCTTTCAGTGCCTGGTCGAGGAGCTGGGCGTAGAGGTCGCCGGCAAGAAGGTCCTCGTGCTCGGAGCCACCGGCGGTGCCGGCACCACGGCAAGTATGGTGCTCGGCGATCTGGGCGCCACCGTCGTGCCGGTGGGCCGCACGAGCGAGGTCAACTACGGCAACATCGCGCAGCAGTCCGAAGCCGCGCTGCTCGTCAACTGCACGCCTGCCGGAATGTACCCCCACTGCCCCGACGCCCCCTGCACGCTCGAAGGACTCGATGCACTCGAAGGCGTTATCGACATTGTCTACAACCCCGCTCGCACGGGACTCATGCTCGAGGCCGAGCGCCGCGGCATCCCCTGCATCGGCGGCCTGCTGATGCTCGTGGCCCAAGCGGCACAGGCCGTCGAGCGCTATACCGGCAAGGTCACCCCGCGCGAGCGCATCCTGGACGTGACGGAACGCTTGTCACGCCGCGAGCAGAACATCGCCCTGATTGGCATGCCGGGCTCGGGCAAGACCCGCGTGGGTGAGCAGATTGCCCTACTCACGGGGCGAGAGCACATAGACCTGGACCGCGCCATCGAGGAACGCCTTGGCATGCCCTGTGCCGACTTTATCGTCGATCACGGTGAGCCCGCCTTCCGCGAGCAAGAGACATCTGCGCTGGCCGATATCTCCAAGCGCAGCGGCCTGGTGCTCTCCACCGGAGGCGGCGTGGTCACGCGCGACGAGAACTATCCGCTGCTCCACCAGAACAGCCAGATTGTGATGCTCAACCGCAAGCTCGACGAACTCGCCCACAAGGGCCGCCCCATCACCGCCCGCGACGGTATCGACAAGCTCGCCGAGCAGCGCATGCCGCGCTACTGCGCTTGGGCCGACTACATCATCGACTCGCGCGATTGCGCCGTCAACACCGCCCAAGCCCTCCTCGACACCCTCCCACCCGCTCTCTAACCAAAACCACCACAAAGGGGACAGGCGCCTTTGTGGTGGTTTTCCAATCGCAAAGGAAGCAACCATGAAAGCACTCGTCATCAACGGCCCCAACCTCAACATGCTCGGCATTCGCGAGCCGGGTATCTACGGCAGCGACAACTACGACCGCCTGGTCCAGATCTGCCAGGAGGCGGGGGCCGCGCAGGGCTTTGACGAGGTCGAGGTCTTCCAGTCCAACCACGAGGGCAGCATCGTCGACAAGATCCAGGAGGCCTACGGCAAGGTCGACGGCATCGTCATCAACCCGGCGGCATACACGCATACGAGCGTGGCGATCCTCGACGCCCTCAAGGCCGTCGCCATCCCTGCCGTCGAGGTGCACATCAGCGCCGTAGAGACCCGCGAGGACTTCCGCCAGGTGAGCTATGCACGCCTTGCCTGCTTCGCCACCATCACCGGCGAGGGCTTGCAGGGCTACGCCCACGCGCTGGAGCTGCTGAAAGAGCATCTGGAAAAGTAAAATGCCAACCCCAACAAACAGCAGCGGCTTGCTCGCGCTCGGCTTCAGCAGCATACAAGATGAAAAAAGCCCAGACCACCAAGCGGTCCGGGCTTAATAAACGATGGTGCTCCATGGCGGATTCGAACCGTCGACCTTGGGATTAGAAGTCCCCTGCTCTATCCAACTGAGCTAATGGAGCAAATAGCCGCACGCCCAAGCAAGCGCAAGCCTGTCAGGCGCAAGTAATTATAACCTAGTTGAACTGCTCGCGATACGCCTTGCAGACCTCATCAACCGGGCCGTCCATGCGAAGGTCACCCTTCTCAATCCAAACGGCACGCTGGCAGATGCGCTCAACCTGCTCCATAGAGTGCGAAACGAACAGAACCGTCACGTCGCCGCTCTGGATAAAGTGCTGGATACGGTCCTCGCACTTCTGCTGGAAGAACACATCACCGACGGACAACGTCTCGTCAACGATCAGAATATCGGGCTCGGTAATCGTCGCGATTGCAAAGGCGATACGCGCCACCATGCCCGAGGAGAAGTTCTTAAGCGGCATATCGACAAAGTTCTGCAGCTCAGCGAATTCGATAATGCCGTCAAAGTTGGCATCGATGAACTCCTTGGTATAGCCAAGCAGGGCGCCGTTCAGATAGATGTTCTCGCGGGCGGTCAGCTCGGGGTCAAAACCAGCACCAAGCTCAATCAGCGGCGCGATGTTACCGTGCACCTTAACGCTGCCCTCGCTTGGCTCAAGCACGCCAGCGATAATCTTGAGCATCGTAGACTTGCCGGAGCCATTGGTGCCGACCAGACCCACGACCTCGCCACGATGAATATCAAACGAGATATGCTTAAGCGCCCTAAACTCCTCAAAGAACAACTCATGCTTGGCAAGCTTAATGAAGTACTCCTTGAGGTTGGTCAGCGACTCGGACGCCATGTTAAAGATCATGGTGACGTCGTCGACCTCGACAGCCAGAGGCTGCTCGCTGTAATCAACAACAGATTCAGTCATCACAGCACTCCTTAGATGTAGAGGATGAACTTGCGCTCGGACTTATGGAACACGGTATAGCCAATAATAAGCGCAAGAACCGCCCAGGCAACGCACATACCAAACGTCATAAGCGAGGGCGTAGTCTGGAACAGGAAGATATCGCGCATAAACTGCAGGTAGTTGAACATGGGGTTCGCATACATCAAGATACGTACGAGATGCGGCATTTGCGCAATATAGTCAGTCGTCCAGAAGATGGGCGTAATGTAAGTCCACGCCGTAATGACGACGCTCCACAGATGCATAACGTCGCGGAAGAAGACCGTAAGGGCAGAGAGCATCATGCCCAGGCCCATGCAGAAGCACATAAGCAGCAGCAGGCAAACCGGCAGCAGAATCAGGTGCCAAGAAGGCATAACGCGGAACCACAGCATGACGATGGCGACGGCGACCAGCGAGAAGGCAAAGTTGACCAGCGAGAAGAGCACCTTCTGCACCGGGAAGACCCAGCGGTGCACCTTAACCTTCTTGAGCAGAGGGGCAGCGCCCACGATCGACGTCAGGGCCTGGTTCGTAGACTCGGACATGACGGCAAAGGTAATGTTACCCACGATCAAGTACAGCGGGTACATCTCGGGCGTCATTGAGCCATTGCGACCCTGGCCAAAAATCGTCGAGAACACGATGGCCATGACGATCATCATCAGCAGCGGGTTGAGCACCGACCATGCGACGCCCAGAACGCTACGGCGATACTTGATCTTAAAATCCTTGGTAACCAGCTGACGAAGGATAAACGCGTCCTTCTCAAATTCGTTCTTAGCAAACGTCGCAGGCAGACTGCGAGTTTCTTGTTGCTTTGTCTGATCCGACACGGATGCAACTCCTTTACTCGTAATCGTTGACGAACGAACAGTATAGACCCGACGGCCATGCAAACGATTCGCGCAACAAAACTGGAGAACTAACCCACATCTTAGGATGCCAAGCCCAAACGGCTATACTTTCAAGGATTGAACGTATAAGGAGCATTGAGTGAATTCTGAATCCATCGCCGTCATCATCCCCTGCTACAACGAAGCGCCCACGATCGGCAAAGTCATCGACGACTTTCACCGCGAGCTTCCGCAAGCGACGGTCTATGTCTATGACAACAACTCGTCGGACGATACCTCACGCATCGCCACCGAGCACGGCGCCACGGTCCGCTTTGAGCCCCGTCAGGGAAAGGGCAACGTATGCCGCCAGATGTTTCGCGACATCGACGCCGATTGCTACCTGATGGTCGACGGCGACGACACCTACCCCGCCGAGGCGGCCAAGGCCCTCTGCGAGCCCATCCTTAACGGTACGGCCGACATGACCGTAGGCGATCGCCTTTCAAACGGCACCTACGCCGAGGAAAACAAGCGCGCCTTCCACGGCTTTGGCAACAATCTGGTCCGCGCCATGATCAAGTGGATCTATGGCTACAGCTTCGATGACGTCATGACCGGCTACCGCGCCATGAGCCGCCCGTTCGTTAAAACCTTCCCAGTGCTTTCCGAGGGCTTTCAGATCGAAACCGAGCTCTCGATCCACGCCGTCGACCACCGCTGGCGCATCAAAGATGTGCCCATCGAGTACCGCGACCGTCCCGAGGGTTCCGAGTCCAAACTCAACACAGTGAGCGACGGCATTAAAGTCGTTGCGATGATCGGCACGCTGTTCAAGGACTACCGCCCGCTGAAGTTCTTCAGCCTCGTAGCGCTTCTGTTCGCGGTATTCGGCCTCGCCCTGGGCATGCCCATCGTTGTCGAATATTTCCAGACCGGCCTCGTCCCGCGCTTCCCCACCGCTATGCTCGCCGCCTCGTTTATGTTCCTGTGCGGCCTGAGCCTTGCGACCGGCTTCATCCTAGATTCTGTAGCAAAGGTCGAAAAAAAGCAGTGGGAGGTCAACGTGTACAGCAAATACGCCTACGACGACCAGCCCGGCCACCCTACTTCCAAGCCAAGCGAGAGGTAGATCTTCCGCAAAATACTATTGGCAACACTGCGCAGATAGCCACCAACAAGAAAAGCCGCCGTTAAAGAACGGCGGCTTTTACTCTCGAAAAGTTAATAGCGCCTAGAGCGTCTTGATGTACTCCCCCAGCTCTTCCTCCCAGTCGGGCATGTGGAAGCCGGCAGCCTCGAGCCTGGACAGGTCGAGCGCGGAGTGGACCGGGCGCGGGGCGACGGGGCCCTCGGCGCTCGCGTAGTAGTCGGCGGTCGATACCGGCACGACCCTGTCCCCGTTGCCGTTGGCGGCCTCGAAGACGGCGCGGGCGATATCGGCCCAGGACTTGACGGTGCCGGAGCCGGTGCAGTCGTAGGTGCCGTAGGGGGCGTGCGTCCCCAGCACGTGGAAGATGGCCTCGGCCATGTCGCGCGTGAAGGTCAGGCGGCCCAGCTGGTCGTCAACGACCGTGACCTGCGTGAGCTTATCCTCCGGGTCGGCGACGCGGTCGGACAGCCCCTTCATGGTCTTGACGAAGTTGTGCCCCTCGCCGATGACCCAGGAGCTGCGCATGACGTAGTGGCGCGGGCACCCGGCCACGGCGATGTCGCCGGCGGCCTTGGTCTGGCCGTAGACGGACAGAGGGCTGAGGGGCTCGTCCTCCGTGTGGACCTCGGCGGTGCCGTCGAAGACGTAGTCGGAGGACACGTGGACCAGGGTGATGCCGTGCCCGGCGCAGGCGCGGGCGAGCAGTGCCGGGCCGGTCGCGTTGGCCTTCCAGGCGGTCACGCGGCCCTCGGGGGTCTCGGCCCTGTCCACGGCGGTGTAGGCGCCGCAGTTGATCACGGTGCCGTAGAGCGACCAGTCGTACTTGGTGTAGGCCTCCGGGTCGGACATGTCGAAGGTGTCGATGTCGCAGAAGTCGAAGTCCTTGGCGACGCCGCGCTCCTCGACGAGCGCGCGCACCGCATGGCCCAGCTGGCCGTTGCAGCCGGTGACGAGCGTGCGCTTGGGCGCCATCGGGACGACGTCCCTCAGCATCGGGTGGTTTTTGTCCGCCTCGGAGACGGTGGCCTCCGCAAGCGGGATCGGCCACTCGATGGCGAGCTCGGGGTCGGCGAGGTTCACGAAGGTGTAGGTCTTCTTGAGCTCGAGCGACCAGTGGGCGTCCACCAGGTAGGTGTAGGCGGTGCCGTCCTCCAGGGCCTGGAAGGAGTTGCCCACGCCGCGCGGGACGTAGATGGCCTTCGACGGGTCGAGCGTGCAGGTGAACACCTTGCCGAAGGTCTCGCTGCCCTCGCGAAGGTCGACCCAGGCGCCGAAGACCGAGCCGCGGGCCACGGAGATGAACTTGTCCCAGGGCTCCGCGTGGATGCCGCGGGTGACGCCCTTCTTGTCGTTGTAGGAGATGTTGTTCTGGACGACCCTGAGGTCGGGGATGCCCAGGGCGGTCATCTTGGCGCGCTGCCAGTTCTCCTTGAACCAGCCGCGCGAGTCGCCGTGGACGGCCAGGTCGACGACCTTGAGGCCCTCGATGCCGGTCTCGGCGACGGAGAGGTCCTTCTCGAATGCGATGTCTGCCATATGGGAAAAGCTCCTATCGAAGAGGTTCAGGTTGCGGGCGCCCGCGCGGGGCCGCAGGGTCATCCCCATGCCCTGCGGCCCCGCGCGGGCGCCCCGCGGTGCGGTTCGCCGGGATGCGGTCTTACTGGCCCTGTGCGCGGTAGCGCGCCTCGGTGGCCTCCTTGGCCGGGCGCCACCAGGACTCGTTCTCGATGTACCAGTCGATGGTCTGCTTCAGGCCCCCGGCGAAGTCGGTGTGCGCCGGCCTCCAGCCCAGCTCGCGCTGGAGCTTCGTGGAGTCGATGGCGTAGCGGCGGTCGTGGCCGGGGCGGTCGGCGACCCAGTCGAAGTCCTCGGGGTCGCGGCCCATGGCCTCCAGGATCATGCGCAGGACCGTGATGTTGTTCTTCTCCCCATTGGCCCCGATGAGGTAGGTCTCCCCCGTGCGGCCCTTGGTGAGGATGTCCCAGACGGCCGAGGAGTGGTCCTCGGTGTGGATCCAGTCGCGGACGTTCTCGCCGCGGCCGTAGAGCTTGGGGCGGACGCCGTCTATGATGTTCGTGATCTGCCTGGGGATGAACTTCTCCACGTGCTGGTAGGGGCCGTAGTTGTTGGAGCAGTTGGAGATCGTGGTGCGCAGGCCGTAGGTGCGGGTCCAGGCGCGGACCAGCATGTCAGAGGACGCCTTGGTGCTCGAGTACGGGCTGCTCGGGTGATACGGCGTCTCCTCGGTGAACTTGGCCGGGTCGTCGAGCGCCAGGTCGCCGTAGACCTCGTCGGTGGAGACGTGGTGGTAGCGGATGCCGTACTTGCGGACGGCCTCCAGCAGGCGGAAGGTGCCCTCCACGTTGGTGCGCAGGAACGGCTCGGGGTCGGCGATGGAGTTGTCGTTGTGGCTCTCTGCGGCGTAGTGCACGATGGCGTCGTGGCCCGGGACGATCCTGTCCAGCAACTCCGCGTCGCAGATGTCGCCCACGACGAGCTCCACGCGGTCCGAGGGCAGCCCGGCGATGTTCTCGGGGTTGCCGGCGTAGGTCAGCTTGTCCAGGACGGTCACGTGGACGCCCGGGTGGTTGTCCACGACGTAGTGCACGAAGTTGCTGCCGATGAAGCCGCAGCCGCCCGTGACGATGATGTTCTTGGGTTCAAAAATCTCAGACATTATTCTCCTTATTTACGCAGCTTGCTGCTCAAGGCGCGCCACAAGCTGCTCTTCGGAATGGACAAACTCAAACGGTTCGTACTCGCCATATGCGGAGGGACGACTGATGGTAACGAGCTGAAGGTCAGAGGTGCCAAAACGACCCTGCACCCTTCGCATCATCTCAATAAGCTCCTTGCCCGGCTTAACGGCCATCACCAGCGAACCTTGCTTAGAAAACCACTTAGCAACCAGATAGCGCATCAGCCAACTCCCCTCTGAACTCAGCTTCATCATGAATCAAACCGGCCTCGTAACGCATTCGCAAGAAGGCACCGATCGACGAATCAACGGTCTTCTTATACAAATACTTGTGAAGCCAGTTATTTAACTGCCTATCAAAGAAGGTATTGTACTGAAGCTCTATCGGATAACAGCGAGCTTCACGCACATAATAGAGATGAACGCCACGATAACCGTCATCTATGGCTTTTCCAGCAGATAGATTAACAACTTTAAAATCAGAACTGCTTAACGCAAGAACGGATTCATAAGAATCAACAATGGATCGAAAGCCGAGCAAGTCATTAAAGACCTTACGCACTTGATGATCGGGCCAATAACGGTCCAGCTTAAGCTTGATAGACTGAAGAGATTTAATTCGACTGTCTATAGGCAAGTCAACCAATGCCGATTGGCCTTGATACCACTCATTAGCTCTAAAGAGCTCAGCAAGCAGAAGGTCCCGATCAAAATAATGTAGGTTCTTCTTAAGCGATATCCCCAGCTCGCTTTTATAAGAAAGGGATGAGAGCAACTCGACGGAGAGGCCATCGCGCTCCAGAATATCGGTCATCACTCATCCCCTTTCACCAGGCAATTAATACTCGCGCGGGCTGTTGACGATCTCGCCGGCGGCGACCTTCTTCAGGTGCCGGCCGTAGACCGACTTGCCGTAGGCCTCGGCGGCCTCCTCAAGCTCCGCGGTCGTGATCCAGCCGTTCTCCCAGGCGATCTCCTCGGGCACGGACACGGGAAGGTCCTGGGAGTGCTCCACGGCGCGGACGAACTCCGCGGCCTCATGCAGGCTCTCCATGGTGCCGGTGTCCAGCCACGCGTAGCCGCGGCCGAGGGTCACGACGGACAGCGTCCCCTCCTCCAGGTACATCTGGTTGAGCGTGGTGATCTCCAGCTCCCCGCGGGCGGAGGGCCTCACCTCGTGGGCCTTGGCGGCCACGTCGCCCGGGTAGAAGTACAGGCCGGTGACGGCGTAGGAGCTCTTGGGTTCGGCGGGCTTCTCCTCGATGGACACGGCCCTCCCCTGCGCGTCGAACTCCACGACGCCGAAGCGCTCGGGGTCGTCCACGTGGTAGCCGAAGACCGTGGCCCTTCCCGACTCGGCGTTCTGGACGGCGCGCGTCAGGTGGCGGGACAGGCCGTTGCCGTAGAAGATGTTGTCGCCGAGCACCAGCGCGCACGGCTCGCCGGCGATGAAGTCCTCGCCGATGGTGAAGGCCTGCGCAAGGCCGTCCGGCGAGGGCTGCTCGGCGTAGGACAGGTTCACGCCGTAGCGCGAGCCGTCCCCAAGCAGGCGCTCGAAGTTGGGCAGGTCGGTCGGGGTGGAGATGACCAGGATATCCCGGATGCCCGCCAGCATGAGGGTGCTAAGCGGGTAGTAGATCATGGGCTTGTCGTAGACCGGCAGCAGCTGCTTGCTGGTGACGAGCGTGAGCGGGTACAGGCGCGTGCCCGAGCCACCCGCGAGGATGATGCCTTTCATAGGTTGGACCTCCAGAGTTGGGCGTACACAGATGATATAAGTATACGCGAGGCCGAACCTAGGTTGCAGAGCTGCACAAAAGAAGGACGGAGAGAGCCAAGCATGCAGCCTCTTTGGTTCACGTCCTTACGGACCACAAGACTCCAACCATTGGACCATATTTGGTCCACTGCGCTGTTCAGTTAGCCATTGACACAAACACGCACTACAGGGTCGCGGACGAGCTGGATGAGGCGGTGGGCACATAACGGCGTGCGAGGTGACGGAGCACCTCTACATCCACTCGTACCAAAACCTAGGAGACGGGGAGGTTGCTGGGGTCATTGAGCGAAGGGACGCCCTCTCGTCTCGAGGGACAGACCCCGAGGAGATATGGGCGAACTCGTTTGCCGCCGCGCTCCTCATGCCGGCACAGGTCGTAGCGAAACTCTGGGCGGGCAATTGTAGCATCGGTGAGATGACGGACATACTCGACGTATCCGTAACCGCCGTGGGCCATAGGGTGGAAAACCTTGGGCTGCGATAGCGCAGACCAGCGCGGAAGCAGGTCACCAAAAGGGACACAAGAGGCAATCGACCTCATGGGTTCGGCACAAAGGAGAGCAAACGTCTTCCCCATCGAAAGCGCCCATTTAGACGAGGTCAGGGTCGAATGCTCGAGCGAGGAGCGGGAACGGCGAGCCAAGGCGGCCCAGGCCGAGAGCGTGGTCAAGAGGATGGAGGCGGAGAACGACCTTCGGTCCGAACTCGGAAAGGCCGCGCTCAAGTGCGTCAAGTGGCAGCTGGTCGCATGCAACACCCTCGTCGTCGCGTACACCGCCCGTCTCATGTGGCTGCAGCGCGAAATCCCTACCGAGGTGATAATTTCCTGGATGGGCGCGACGACCGCCGAGATCATCGGAATACTCTGGGTGATAGCGAGGAGCCTGTTTCCGTTCCAGGACGAACACAGGTCCGCAGACCTGGAAAAGAGTGGCGGCGGCCGAATCGGCCACCCCAGGAGATAAGGGTCGCCCCAATGGCGGTTCTTTCTTTACGGAGGGGGCCGGGGGATTCGAACCCCCGGGCCTAGGACACACCTCGCACGTCACGTCAATCCGTTCGTTGGGCGCAGCCCCCGCCTAGGACCCTTGCAGCCCCTCCAACAAACAAGACAACTTTCATAATAACCCCCTTGAAGTCAATGGACCCGAAATGAGCAACGACTAGGAAGCAGAGCGCCACGAGGACCATAACCTGAACCTCAACAGCGACAGAAAGCGTGATGTACGTAGATGTCCTCTTCGATGTTAACACAGCGGAACGGAGCGTCTGACGAACTCATAGCGACACATCTAAGAATGCCAGAAATCACGGAACTCCTCTCTGCATTTATAGCGAGACATGAAGTGAATAAGTACAATGAGCAGTGTCCAACAAACGAAAGGCAAACAATGCGAGTCGAAACAACCGGAGTATGCAGAGGAAACTGGAAAATCTACCAGCAGCTTAAAATAGAAGGCATCCATGAAGGCTCCAGCATAAAAGCTCAAGCGGCAACGGTTGACGACCGCCGTTTACCTTTGTCTCTTCTAAAATTCAAGGACAATAACGGCGAATCAGACTCATACGTTCTTGTAATCCCCGACCCCGACACCCGATCCATTAAAGTTGAGTTTAGCGAAATCGGCAAAGACGGTCGTAACCTGAGCAGCGACTCCCTTTCGCTCAATTGCAAGAACATCAAATGGGAGTCGCGTCTTAACTACAAAATTAAACCTGACATGTGCAGCAAACTCAGAAATTACGATGACGTTTCAGAGTTTGAGATGGCGACGATTGATTTTTGGCAGTGCATCGAAGATTCAAACGAGTATATCCTGAGGTGCACGGTTAGAACACCGTACCGCAACGACTCGCAAATCAAACTTCGCTGCCTCGATCGGTTCCTCAATGAGGTTGAGCTGAGCATAGTCAACTTCGGCTCAAATGTAACGAGTGTTGGATTTACATCCGAGAAAAAACAACTTGAAACACAGCTCTCGATCCGCATGCCAAAGGCGTTTGATCGTTACTACTTTATAATTGGCGATCAAAATCACCCTTCATTCAGTGCATTTGACTGCTTAACGCCTGATAAATTAGGCTTGCTTCTTGAGGAGACCAACTTCCTCTTTACCCATGCGCAGTTTGACCCTGAATACCCCGAATGGTTTACAGAGCATAAGGCAACCATTGGCGCACTGGAGAAGCAGAGAAAAATCGTCTTCAATAGCGCTCCGAAATTCAGCATCATTGTCCCTCTTTACAACACGCCCATTTCGTTTTTTAACGATATGGTCGAATCCGTAAAAAACCAGTCTTATGCAAACTGGGAGCTCCTCCTAGTTAATGCAAGCCCTGACAATCAGGAACTAAAGGCTCGCGTTGAGCAGGAAACAGCCCGCGACAACAGAATTAAGTCAATTAATCTTACCGAAAATAAGGGTATTTCCGAAAACACAAACGCAGGCGTTGCCGTAGCTTCGGGCGATTTCGTTAGCTTCTTTGACCATGACGACATTCTTGAACCGGACTTGTTGTTCTCATATGCCGAGGCAATTGAAAACAATAATGGCGTCGATCTTCTTTATTGTGATGAAGATAAACTCATGCCCGGTGGAAAGTTAGCGCAGCCGTTCTTTAAGCCGGATTTCAATATCGATCTGCTCAGAAACAATAACTATATCTGCCACATGCTTACCATCCGTAAGTCCCTGCTAGACACTCTAGAGCCGAACACAAAAGAGTTCGATGGAGCACAGGATCATAATCTGACTCTCCGCGCCGTGGAAAAGGCAAGGAAAGTTCATCATGTTGCAAAGGTTCTATATCACTGGCGCCTAAGCGAGACCTCCACCGCAGCAAATGCCGATAGCAAGCCGTATGCCACTATCGCAGGTATCAAAGCGGTCCAGAGTCATTTGGACAGGCTTGGGCTCAATGCGAAAGTCGAACAAGCGCGTCGTCCCTTTACATATAAAGTAACCTACGCTGTGCCAGATTCCCATCCACTCGTGTCAATTATCATTCCGACTAAAGACCACGCAGACGTTCTGGACAACTGCATTACGTCGATTGTTGAGAAATCAACGTACGACAATTACGAGCTTGTCATAATCGAAAACAACAGCACGGAAAAGGCAACATTTGATTATTACGATAAGTTGCAAGCAAAATATCCTGATATCGTTCGTCTTGTAACTTGGGAACACGAATTCAATTTCTCCAAGCTCATGAACTTTGGCGTGGCTCACGCCAAAGGAAACTATCTCTTACTGTTAAATAATGATACTGAGGTAATTACCCCCAATTGGATTGAGACCATGCTTGGCATCTGCGCACGTGAGGATGTTGGCGCAGTTGGCGCAAAACTCTACTATCCCGACAACACCATTCAGCACGCGGGCTTATGCGTCACTGGCGGCGTGGCTGGACATCTTTGCCAAAGCATGCCAAAGGATAACTGGGGCTACTTTGCACTCAACGATGCACAGCAAGACTTCAGCGCCGTCACTGCAGCTTGTATAATGACCAAGCGTAGCGAATATGAGAAAGTCGGAGGTTTCACGGAAGAGCTTCAAGTTGCATTTAATGATGTTGACTTTTGCTTAAAACTTCGCGAGATCAACGACCTGATCGTATACACGCCCGAAGTTGAGCTCTATCACTACGAGTCGATTTCCAGAGGCGTTGAAAACAATACGGAGAAGCAGATTCGCTTCCACAAAGAGGTCGCGTACATGAATTATCGCTGGGCAAAATACTATGTCGAAGGAGATCCATTCATGAACCCAAATTTCAGCGTGGGAGAACCTGGGAATCGCTACTATCATCTGTAAAAGATGTCAAGCATTTTCCAAACACATGAAAGCACACCAGTATTTTTATAAAGATGAGAGGAATCGGAGTATCGCCCGATTCCTCTCATAAGGATAAAAGTCATTCAATACATTGATTAATGATTGAAAAAACGCTTTAAACTCGATATCGCAGAGAATGTTCCCGGGTCGCTACTATATGGACGACTGTTGTTAAACTCAATTTGGAACTTATAATTACCAAGCGAAATCTTACGAATATGAAGATTCGCCTCGGTACAGGGCTGCATGCATAGCAATTGGGTTATTTCACCAATGAATATAGGCTTGTCAGAAACGCTCGAAAATGCGTATAAGTGAATACGCAGAAGAGATTCGCAATCAATTTCAGGAATATCTATATCGGCAGTAAGACAGTCATCAATCACCGAAAAAGAGTACCACTCCAAATCAGATTGATTAGATTTCAACCAACAAGCAGCCCGATATTCCGTTGTGTCTTCAAAAACGTCAGAGAAGTTCATAACTAATCGCACATGATTTGAATAGATAGGCTGCTGGGCTTCCGCCTCAATCTGATAGTTCTTGATCTTAATTTCACGCGACAACCTATATAGCTCCCTATCAATAGGAACTACGTTATTCGCGTTCTTTGTTGGGGCTTTAGCGACAATTAAATCGCCATTTAGATATTTCAACATGGCGTCAAAAAACATCTGATTTTCACTACTATTTGAACACATTGGTATAGAGGCTGTAGTTGGATTATCTAAAGCATGCAGAAGTGCGGAAGCAATCCCCTCAGCACTCGGTTCGGCAAAGTACATTCCTCCATAATTGAAATCATACTCAGTATTTTGACCAAGTATTTCTACAACAGAAAGCCCAGAAGCCAGCATTTCAAAAGGAAGCCGCGACGGGTTGCTTGCACTCAGGGATATTCCAACCGAGCAACTTGTATAAAGCTCTGCACATTCCGATATAGTCAAAACACCAAGCTGTTCAACACGGCTCTCACCGATATTAAGACGACTTTCACACCCAAACAGTTTAAAGCTAAGGCTCTTATCAAAGCGGCAAGCCAAATGAATAGCTTCTAAAAGCATGCTAGAGAGACGTCGGTCCTTATTTGGTTGGAAAATCGCACAAACAGATTTAGGATCTCGTCTACAATCGCAATGAGCATACAAACTTGTGTCCACACCAAAATCACAATATGGGACAGGGTAGGAATAATACCTCGATACTTTCATGGACAGCCATCTACCGATGGTAATTGGCATCAAACCAAGTCGATAGCTTTGCTCAGCCCGAAGATAGTTCTCCCCCATTGGATAAAAACAGGGCTCAAAATCTTGAATGAAATATAGTTTTGTTAAAGTCGGCTGCATTGCTACGTATTCAGCAGTATTCCATGCAGTAGCAATTACGACATCAAAACAATCGGGAATAGAGGCGACAACATTGATAGTCTTTGGCTCATACCCAAACCAGTCTTTAATTTCTTTTGCAACCTGATTGGCACTCTTATAAGACTCTGCACCAGGAAGAATGAAAAAATGGCACTCAAATCCATGCTGATCTAAATAAATAGCTTTAGAACAGATGGTCCTAAAACCCCCTGAACCTTTTATCGGAGGCGAAATAACCCAAGCCACTCTACACATAAGGGACCTACATACAAGTTGCGATACTAATAAAGCGAATGAGATACAGGCAATTCATTAGACACATGCCTAAAGTGATGAAGATGATTGATGATGAATTAAATCTAAATAAGCGAGTTCTTAGTCCAAACAACAATGCAGGTAGAGCAGGCAAAAAATATCGACCCTGAACACCCTGTATTACATTCTCGTAATTGAACGTCCAACCCAGCCACATAGATGCGATAGAACCGAGTGCGGCCAAAGCAAAGGCACTAATGAATAGAACGGAACAAGATGGATTGAGGAATGAAGGCTCATCTTCAGAATCAAGACAGCAGATAAAGCCAAACAACAAATACGGAATCATATAGAAGATTGGAAAACGCAGGTTTTCCTGAAACCATCCAAGGGAAAAGCCCATAGTTGTTTCCCAATAAAAATCTCCTAATGAATCCAGGGTCCTGCAGAAAACCAAGAAGCTATCTTTTGGATGCGTAACGATATCGTTCAGAGAGTAATACCGCGCAGTCTCGGTGCCGTGAGTTCCCCCTGAAGACCCAGAAACCATACCGGTCATTGATACTACACGAAGTGCCAAAACGGAAACAACGACAGCAAGTACCAAAATTAATTTACTGAAGTGCCCAATCCTCTCATCTTGAAATTTCGAAAGGGGCACAAACAATCCAAGCAATACCAGCCCAGAGTAAATAACCTTGCACGGAGCCAAAAAAGCGGCTATGACTAAATAAAAGATAATTTCTTTAATTCCTAATGAGCGCTGTTCGCCAAAAAAACCACGCATCAGACAAGCAAATAATAAAAGCGAATATGCAAGAATTCCCGAATCATAGGAATATGAAGCAACTAAATGAAGCGTCATAGGCAACAGCGAAACAAAAACAATAACTGTCTTGCCTCTCGGCGCAATCCGATATGCATAGAAAGCACAAATGGAAAAAAAGAGGACAGAGCCAATTCGACCCATATAAAACGCCGGAAGAGCACCGAGACCGAAGAACAGAGCTATCTGAAAGCCAACGATGGATCCGATTTTCGCAAAAACGTTCTCAGTGCCAACGCTAAAGGAAAATCCGCTGAAAGGAATCAGACTTCCGTTTCCAAATAGTGAAAAACTATTAAAAATTGAACTAAATGAGGCGGAGCTAATCGCATTACTTGAATCTTTATAAAGAGAAAGATCGATATCTCGCACTAAGAAAGTGTCGCTATCTATTATTCGTCCATTAAACGGAAGACTATCGATCAACCAATAAGTTGAAAAAAAATGATGGCCCTCATCCGGAACAGTGTATGGAGGGAAGATGAAGCAGAAAATAATAGAAAATGATATGAGAAGCGCCAAAAAAACCCATTCGCTTTTTAGACAGTTCGTTCCCTTAGCAGATGCACAGCCAAGCGCAAATAATATAACTATTGATATAGCAATAGTTAGCAGAACAAGAAGCCTAGGATTGCTTAAATACCAGAAGACTGAATAGATTGTGAAAAATACGGTAAAGACAAGAAAAACCGGTTTGCATTTAACAAAACTCGTCACGATGGAATCCTTAAATATCTAAAATTCACTCGAGCACAATTCATAATAGTATTCGAAGTATCAACCAGCTAATTTGCATCTAGAATTGCGCCGTAAATTATAGGTGCAAGCAATATGCAATATCATCCAATAACGAAGGCTCATTGTCGGTCTCAGTCAAACACCATGTCTTCAGCAATAAAACCAAAGACATCACTCAGCATAGAAGCGTTATAGAGCGTTGCTATTCATGCTAAGTGAATATAATCGATGAATTACCTTGGCTACCCTTTTAGGCCAAAATTTTTCAAGCATAGCAAGGTCTTCGGAGCTCCGAGTATTATCCTGAATCAAGGAAGTCGTCTCGGATCCTTCATGAATTCGATGGTGCATAAGAATCTCAGACGAATAAACAAAAGATCCCTCAAGTCGAGAAAATCTCTCCCACGCTTCCCAATCCAAATCACACTTCATATCGCTTGAAAATAACGGTGTCTCGAGATTCGTAATAACATACGTAACCGAAGGGCAGCAAATCGCCGACCCAAATCGCAGAACACGTCGCTTCTCTTTGGTTAGAGACGAATAACCGACACTCGCAAGCTTCCTTAATATTATTCTTTTTACTTTGAGGATGGAGATGTCATCAGCATATTCTCCATTACGAATCTCCCCATAATTAGAAAAGAAAATCAGAGGATGTCTGGAGGCGTTCACGGAGCAAAGCATCTTAATTGTGTAATTGGGGGAATACAGGTCATCTTGATGTGCAATTGTGACCAAGGGTGTTTGCGCATGAGAAATTGCACAATTCCAGTCATGACCAATTCCAGGCTTGCCATTATTAATAATAACGGGCAAGTTAAAGCTAGAAGCGATCCGATCAATATGCTTATTCGGAGTTGAAGTGGAGACAATAATTCTGCTAGGTTGTTTCTGCTTCATTAAAGACAATATGCAGTCTCTCAAATAAGGCGATTCGCCATAGGCGCAAACGACAAATGTATGATCGCTACACGTAAACATATAACTACTGATCCTTCTGAATATGCTCGAAATCCTTTTCAAGCAATGCAAGCCGTTGAGTCAGATTCTTAATTGCATCGGCTTGTTTACTAGCAATTAAACTAAGCGAAAGCATGATTAGGATTGCAAAGACGAACCCAAGAATAAATATAAAATTGGAAGGTGTCGCAAACCCCATCTTCGACGATAAATGGCATAGAGGCTGCGGAAACAGAGCAGACAAGAGCAAGACAACCACCGACGCCAGCCACAAAAGCGAATATTTTAACTGGAGTCTACCGCTCACGATTAACTTAACTACGTATACAACGAGAAAAAGGCAAGCAGCTGCAACGGAAACTCTAACAGTTAGCGGCACTTTAACACCTCTTTTTTGAACAGGCAGAAATAATAATTGCAAGAGTAACCTTAATTATATAATAGGCGCTCGAAAAGCCAGAAATTGATGAGGCGCCTCCCTGACGCTCTTTCATGACAACAGGAATCTCAGACACAGACAACCCCCGAGTAAGCACAGAAACAATCGAATCAGGTTCAGGGTAATCAACCGGATAGTTTTTGCAGAAATAATCAATGGCCTTTGGACCGCAGGCTCTAAAACCAGAAGTAGGATCTGTTATGTGCTTTCCTGTGCAGATCTTAATCACCCTAGTAAGCCACGTAATGCCCACTCGGCGTAAAAAAGTAGACTGAAATCCCCCAGTCTGTTCGAGAAATCTAGAGCCGATCACCAAGTCGTAGCCAGCACCAATTTGCTCAACCATATCGGAAATAAAAGAAGGGTCGTGTTGTCCATCACCATCCACCTGAACATCAATTTCGTACCCAAATTTTTTAGCATACTTATGACCGGCCTGCACGGCACCTCCAATGCCAAGATTCTGTGGAAGATCAAGCACATTAAGATGATTTGCGCGGCAGACCTCAAGCGTTTTATCGATTGAACCATCATTGACTACGACATAATCGTACCCTTCATCAATTACGGCTTTAACTGTTGACAGAATTGATTCAGCCTCGTTATATGCAGGCACAATAACCAATACCCTACTAGGATAATTCATAAACAGCCTTCCAACGTTAGCCCGATGTCCTTAGCAAAAATAAAAAATAATACCAACAAGATGAGCTATATATCAGGTGAGAAACGGATATTATAGGCGACACAGTATCCACAACGCTTTTCAAGCCCATATAAACAATACTCTAATAATACCATCGGCAAGCTACGTTCATCGGAATAACCGCTATGGTGCCGCAAAAGTCGCCGTCACCCACCCGCACATAAACGCTCCGCACCACAAACCAAACATAGACGCACTCAGGCAACATGGTTGAGGCCAGCAACAAGCAAGCGTCACCTCTCATGATGCAAATGAAGACGGTGGAGGCGCTAAGCCCGGGTTTCGCTGCCATGTCCATCAGGGAGAGCCCGAGCGCGGGGCTTTCCCTGATGGACATGAGATTGGCGGCAGCGCCCCGCTCGGTCGTGTCCATCCCGGACCCCCTCGACGAAAACTCGGCGTCAGCCGTAGTCTGGGCTATATTGGCTGGGAGGCCTGTCGAGTTGCGCTGCGGTTCCTCTCGACCGTGCTCCTCTCGCGTCTCGTGAACCTCTCGTACGACCTCCCGGACGGCTTCGGTCTGGACGTGCCTGCCTCCCTCCATCGCGGGCCGGGGGACTCCGGCCCTTCTAGGGTTGCCTAACACCGGATTCGCGCCTCACGACTACCACGCGACGCGATGCGCGGTAGTCTCGAGACTATTGCAAGGATATAGAGAATCAAGGGAGTAAAAATGATGAGCAACCTTTGACTTTCATTCATTACGATAATTCGGAGCAGTAATATTTAGCTAGATATTAAATAAATGAAAGATGCTTACTAAAATGAATTTTACCAAGGAGCTTAATTTAAAGCAGAATGCATTATGGAATGCAGCAGGTTGTTTTTTCTATCTAGGTTGTCAGTGGATTATTACGGTACTCGTAGTGATATTAGCCGACAACTTCTTAGATTCGGGCTACTTGGCATTTGCAATGGCAACAGGAAATGTATTCGCAGCCGTAGGACTATATAAAGTCAGAACATACCAAGTATCAGATGTTAATAATGAATTTTCCCAAAACGAATATGTGGGTTTTCGCATCTTAACAATAGCGGTTTCGGCGTGCGCTTCCATAATATATATATTCGCATCCGCGACGAGTGTCCGTGCCTTACTTGTAAGTTTTTCCTATCTCCTATTTAAAGCAGACGAATCATTTAATGACGTCAATTTTGGATGCGCCCAAAAAGAGTACAGAATGGATTTCATAGGACGATCCCAGTTTATGCGTGGACTACTAAGCGTAGGCCTTTTTGCAGCAGCAATGGAAGCTACGCAAAGTATTGAAGTAGCGGTTTTATTTATGGCATTTGGTGGAATTGTAATCACTTGCTTATACGATATCAAATACACAAGGCACTTTGGTTTTACAAAACCAGAAATTAATGAAAGGCTGGTTAAGACACTAGTCAAAGATTTAACTTTACCAATGTTGGCAAATCTACTTGCAACGTCAATCGTATCTGTATCACGACAACTATACGGATCTATTAGCGGCGAAGAGGCCTTGGGTGTTTACGCATCAATTGCAACGCCAGCCGTCTTAGTCCAGGCGGGAATAAGCTATATTTACTCGCCGCTGCTTGGTAAAATAGCTGAAATTTATGTCCAACACGATTCCTCAGAATTTAAGATATACCTTCGTAAAATATACTTTGGTATGTTGCTAATAGTGATAGTTGGAGCAGTAGCACTTTATATTCCAGGAAAGCATCTACTCCTAACGATGTATGGAGTTCGAATACAACCTTATCTTGGCACTTTTCTATATGTTCTACTCGCAACCGGAGGAGTAGCGCTTCTCTACTTTGTTAATGATGTATTGGTAATAATGCGCTCCAGAATTAGTCAGATAATCATCAATTCACTCGCATTCTTATGCTGTGTATTATCAGTTCCTAAAGCCGTAAGCGGATTAGGCATGAATGGACTTAATTTATCGATAGGGCTTAGTACTGTACTATTTTCATTGTTAGGATACGTCGTCGCAAACATGCTATCAAAGGATCAGTAATGAACTATCACTAACTTCAATGAGGGCTTTAATCCCAGGCAGCAGCCTGTATAACATCGAAGAAGACACCATACTCGACTTCATGCTTTGGCAAAAAGATTTGAAGCATCAATATCAATTAGATTAATAGGAGATATTGAGCTTATATTTCCCAATATTGATACAAAATCATGGAGCCCCATTATTTTAGCAAGACTTGTCATGTCGAGCTTCTTACCAAAAAACGTTAATAGAATCTTGTACCTAGATTGCGACACCATCGTAAGACACAACCTAAATAAACTATGGAGTACGACACTAGACGAAACTGAAGTAATTGCTGCAGGTATAAAACCGACGGTAGCACAAAAAACAAGAAACAGACTTAATCCGCCTCAGGACTGTTACTACTACAATTCTGGAGTACTACTTGTAGATCTAGCCAAATGGCGCGCTACAAGCAGCGCTCGACGATCATCACCACCAACGTGGGGATCAGCGGCTGGGACAAGGTGCTAGGGGACGACGTGGCGGCAAGCGCGGACAGGGTGTGCCACCACTCCCACTTGGACAAGATAATCGACAGGTCCTACAAGCTGTTGGACCTGTCGAGGGACGGGCCCATCAAGCCGTGACCGAAATCGATGAAAATACGTTAGCGCAACCGGTGAAACCGCCTTTGCGCGAACGGCGCGCCTGTTTAGCGAAACTGGTGAAAAGTAGATTGTGTTAGCGCCGGGCGATTTTAACCGCTAATAGTCAAACGATTTTGACCAATTCCGGTCACCGAATAATGGCCACCGTGCCTCCCCGCCGCCACTACGCTGGTGGTGCCAACACGCCGGCGTTAGGAGGACCATTGAGGTGAACGAGAGACACGATGACCTACAGGAGATTATAGACGCGGCGCTCCGGGAGATGGCCGCGGAGGAGGGCGACGGGTTCGACCCGCAGGCATGCAACCTCGCGGAGTTCTGCAGGAGGACGGGGCTCACCCGCTCCCGGGCGAGGACGGTCAGGGCCCACGGGTTCAGGGTCCTGCCCCACGGGAACAGCGGGAGGAGGGCCGCGCCGGGCGTGCTCGCCGGACACACCTGTATTCCGTAACATCTAAATCGACAAAAACGGCAGCATAAAGTCGACACTTCCCGCAAGGGGCATGCTGACCAGATCGCAGGGCTATCTTGGTGGTGC